>NZ_DATFAN010000165.1:0-135822 GCF_035254525.1 Ideonella sp.
TCGAACGTGAGCTTCAGCTTCCGCGGCAACGACCCGGTGCGCGAAGCCATCCACACCGTGTTCCTGTACCACGCGATCCAGGCCGGCATGGACATGGGCATCGTCAACGCCGGCATGGTCGGCGTCTATGACGATCTCGATCCGGTGCTGCGCGAGCGCGTCGAAGACGTGGTGCTGAACCGCCGGCCCGATGCCGGCGAGCGCCTGGTCGAGATCGCCGAGACCGCCAAGGGTGCGGCCAAGGACGACAGCGCCAAGCTCGCCTGGCGCGCCAAGCCCGTGGACGAACGCCTGGCGCATGCGCTGGTGCATGGCATCAACGAGTTCATCGTCGAAGACACCGAAGAGGTCTACCAGCGCATCAAGGCCGAAGGCGGCCGCCCGCTGCATGTGATCGAGGGCCCGCTGATGGCCGGCATGAACGTCGTCGGCGACCTGTTCGGCCAGGGCAAGATGTTCCTGCCGCAGGTGGTGAAGAGCGCGCGCGTGATGAAGCAGGCGGTGGCCCACCTGCTGCCCTACATCGAGGCCGAGAAGAAGGCACTGGTCGACGCCGGCGGCGAGGCCAAGCCGAAAGGCAAGATCGTCATCGCGACCGTGAAAGGCGACGTGCACGACATCGGCAAGAACATCGTCACCGTCGTGCTCCAGTGCAACAACTTCGAGGTCGTCAACATGGGAGTCATGGTCGCCTGCCAGGACATCCTCGAGAAGGCACGCGCCGAGGGCGCCGACCTGATCGGCCTGTCGGGCCTGATCACGCCCAGCCTCGAAGAGATGCAGCACGTGGCGGCCGAGATGCAGCGCGACACCTGGTTCCGCGAAAAGAAGCTGCCGCTGCTGATCGGCGGCGCCACGACCAGCCGCGTGCACACCGCGGTGAAGATCTCGCCGCACTACGAAGGGCCGGTGGTCTACGTGCCCGACGCCTCGCGCGCGGTCGGCGTCTGCTCGGAGCTGCTGTCGGACGAGCGCGCCGCCGCCTACATCGACGAGCTCAAGGCCGACTACGAGCGCGTGCGCACGCTGCACGCCGGCAAGAAGGCCACGCCGCTGGTCCCGCTGGCCCAGGCGCGCGCGAACAGGACGCCGATCGACTGGGCGACGGTCCCACCCGCACCGCGCTTCATCGGCCGGCGGCTGTTCCGCCAGTACGACCTGGCGGAGCTCGCCCAGTACATCGACTGGGGCCCGTTCTTCCAGACCTGGGATCTGGCCGGGCCCTACCCCGCGATCCTGAAGGATGAGGTGGTCGGCGACGCGGCCAGCAAGGTTTTCGCCGACGGCCAGGCGCTGCTGAAGAAGATCATCGACGGCCGCTGGCTGCAGGCCCATGGTGTCATCGGGCTGTACCCGGCCAACACGGTCGACGACGACGTGATCGAGGTCTATGCCGACGAGTCGCGCAAGCAGGTGCTGTTGCGCTGGGCGCCGCTGCGCATGCAAAGCGAGCGGCCGGTGATCGACGGCGTCAGGCGGCCCAACAGGTCGCTGGCCGATTTCATCGCCCCGAAGGGCACGCAGCCCGACCACATCGGGCTGTTCGCGGTGACCGCCGGCATCGGCGCCGAGGCCAAGGCGGCCGAGTTCGAGGCCGCGCACGACGACTACAACGCGATCATGCTGAAGACCCTGGCCGACCGCCTGGCCGAGGCCTTTGCCGAGCGCCTGCACCAGCGCGTGCGCACCGAGCTCTGGGGCTATGCGCCCGACGAGCACCTGTCGAATTCAGAGCTGATCGGCGAGAAGTACAGCGGCGTCCGCCCGGCGCCCGGCTACCCGGCCTGCCCGGACCACGGCGTGAAGGCCGACATGTTCCGCGTGCTGGGCGCCGAGGAGATCGGCATGGGGCTGACCGAAAGCCTGGCGATGACGCCGGCGGCGAGCGTGAGCGGGTTCTACCTCGCCCACCCGCAGGCGACCTATTTCAATGTCGGTCGGGTTGGCGAGGACCAGCTCGCGGCCTGGGCCACGGCACTGGGCTTGTCGGAGGCCAGCGCGCGGCGGCGGTTGCTGTCGGTGATCGACGGCAACCCGGGCGCCTCGGCGTAGAAGCTCGCGTTGAGCTGCGTCTCGCGCACCAGGTAGGTCCGGAAGCGCTGGAACAGCTCGGCATCGACCGGGCCCGGCTCGGCCCAGAAACTGTCGAGCGGCCCGGGGTGGACCAGGCCCTCGATCGCGTACATGCACTCCCCCAGCGGGATCACCGGAGTGCCGTGGTACAGCGCCTGCAAGCCGGTCGTGCTGTTGACGGTGACGACGCCGCAGGCGTGCTTGAGCAGCGTCGGCAGGTGCTGGTCGTGGATGTAGTGCACGCGCTCGGCGATGCCCAGCGCCCTGGATTCACGCTCGATCAGCCGCGTGTAGTCGTTGTAGGGCCGGTCCAGCGGATGGTGCTTGAACACCAGCAGCTGATCGGCCGGCGCGTGGCCGGCGAACGAGGTCAGCACTTCGCGGATGAAGGCCGGCACATCCTTGTACTTCGAATGCCGGCGGATCTGGCTGTCGTTGTAGACCTGCAGCGGCACCAGGAAGAAGCGCTTGTGCTGTTCCGGTGCGGCGAGGAAGTCCTGCATGCCGCGCTCGGCGAACCGGTACCACCACTTGCGCCAGGCACCGTGGGCCCATTTCACGCCCTGGCGGATCGGCGCGATCGAGCGGTGGTGGCGGTAGTGCGGATAGCGCCCGTGCCCGAGCGAACGGGCCAGCGAGTAGGCCATGGCCGCCGTGGCCAGGGCGCCGAAACTCTGGCCGGTGGGCAGCGGCGCGGGCAGCGGCTCGGCGTTCAGCGCGCGGTAGAAGGCCGGGTCGCGGGGCAGCGGCGACTCGGCGTTGACGCCGCCCAGCTCCAACGTGACGTAATCGGGCCGCACGTACCCTTCCTCGAACACGAAGACGGTCACGCCCATCGCCTGGGCCTCGGTGATCGCGGCCTGGTGCATGCGGCGCGATTGGCCGAACAGCACGATCGCATCGAGCCGAAGATCGGCGACCAGCCGGCGCAGCCGGGCGGGCCACTGCTCCATCGGCTCGCGGAACCGGATCACCTGCTCGTCACCGCGGAAGAACCAGTCGTCGCCAGCATTGAAGTTGACCTTCCAGACCTGCTGGCCGTGCGCGCGCAGCGTCACCGCCAGCCGCTCGAAGAACGGCCCCATCGGCCCCTGCAGCAGCAGCGTGCGCCGCTGGCAGAGCAATCGATCGAGCGAGGTCGGGATCATCGATGAACGTCGACAGGTCGGTTCGGCCCGCCGGCGTCGTGATGCACCATCACGACGCCAGGCCGGCAACTAGGTTCCAGATCAAGCAACCCGCGTTCCCACGGGTACAACACAGCTCGCTGTGACGATCCACTGTGGCACTCTAGGCATTCGCGGGGAACGTGACGATCCCACGAATCGGTGGCACTCGTGCCGGATTTGATGTTTGTTGACGGTAACGACCGATACCGATGTCGGCTCACCAACGCAAAAGGAGCGCGCACTGTGCAATACCGCACGAATCGACCGCAGGCCAACGAAACTGCGGCAATTTCTGCCGCCGGCCGCGTTTCATTCGAGCCACGCTCAGCCGGTCCCGGGGCGCCAGCAGTCGGCCCGTCAGGCGGCTTCGCCGCTCCACAGGCGACGCAGCGCCACCGCATGGCGAAGCGTCCAGCGCCAGGCGCGCCGACCCACCGACACCTGCGGCCCGACCGCCGGACGCTCGTCGCGCCAGGCCTGCAGTTCGGTCAGCGCCCGCTCGGGCGTCGTGAAGTGGCCAGTGTCGCGGCTGACGTAGGTCGGGTACAGCAGCAGCACGCCGGCCACGAGTGCGTCCACGCTCAGGCGGCGCTGGCGGCGCGGCATCGGCTCGCGGTCGTCGGTCAGGCCCCAGCCGGCGTAGAAGGGGCAGCCCCAGCAGACCACCGGCTTGCCGCGCAGCAAGGCCTCGAAACCCGCGAGCGAAGTGAGGACATGAACCTCGTCGACCTGGCGCAGCACCTGGTCCATCGGTGCGTCGACGACGATCTCGTCGCACCAGGCGGAGGCGCCCCCCTCGCCGCGCCCCGCCTCGCGCAGCTGGGCGACCACGTCAGGGTGTGGCTTGTAGACCAGGTGCGCGCCGGGGCGCTCGGCACGCACGGCCTTGAGCAGCGCGATGTTGCTGCGCAGGCCCGGCGCCCCGAGGCGGATCGATGCATCGGCCTCGACCTGGCCCACCACCAGCACCACCGGCTTCGGGGTGGCCGGCCGCTGCCAGCGCGCCTGGCCGACGTTGTACTTGGTCAGGCCCAGCGCGAGGATTCGCTCGCGCAGCGCGGCGGCGCGCGCACACAGGGCGTCATCGAAGGTCGTGTCCGCCAGCAGGCGCTCCAGCGCGGACGGGGCGGTGGCGTCGTAATACATGCCCTCGTCGTCCATCACCCACGACAAGGGGCGAACGAGGTCCGCCCCCAGGCCGACCGAGCGCAGAAAGCCGTCCTCGAGGCGCACGACGCGGGGCGTGCCACTCGCCGCCGCGGGCACCGGGCGTCGCCCCCACAGCGCGAGCCCCGCGCCCTCGGGCACGGGCCGATCCACGCCTTGAAAGCGCAGGTCGCTGCCGGCGAAGAAGGCACGGGCGATCGGCTTCTTCCAGCGCGAGAAGCCCACGGCCACCATCCGTGCCGGGAAGCGCTCGCGCATGCGCCGCTGCAGGCCCATCCACTCGATCAGGCGCTCGGGTTCGCAACGCTGTCGCGTCTCCGGGTCGAGGTAGCGCGGGTAGTCGATCAGCGCGGCGTGCCACAGCGCCGCGGCGCTGGCCCGGCCTCGCCGGTCGGGCGCCGGGAGCTCGTCGCGCGTCAGGCCCCAGCCGGCGTAGAACGGCAGGCCGAAGCAGCGCACCGACCGGCCCCACAGGAGGGCCTCGAATCCCATCTGCGAGGTCACGGTGTAGACCGCCGCAGCGCGCTCGAGCAGCCCGCACGGATGGGCCGGGCTGGCCAGCAGCGTGACGCGCGCCGCGGCGCCCGCCGGCAATGCCGGGAAATGGCCGCGCTTGCGGCCCGCCAGCACATCCGGATGCACCTTCAGCCAGATCCGCGCGGCCGGGTGCTCGTCGAGCGCCGCTTCGAGCATGCGGGTGAAGCTGGCCGGCGTCGCGGCGCCGAAGGCGATGGAGGCATCGCCGAAGGTCTGGTCGACGACGAGCACGTCGCCCTCGTGCACCAGCCCCGGCGCTTCGCGGGCCTGGTTGTATTTGGAGACGCGCGCCGTGCGCCAGGCCGCGGCCAGTGCGAGCGCGCGGGCCTGTTGCGCCGGGGCCAGGGGCGCGGCAATCAGCCGTTCCAGCCGCGACGGGCTGCCGGCGTCGTAGTAGATGCCGAGCTCGTCGACGACGATAGACAGCGGCGGCTCGTCGGCACCCAGGCCCACCGAGCGAAGGAAGCCGTCCTCGAGCCGCACCAGCGGCACCCCCTGCGCAGCGGCCCAGGCCTCGGCCCGGCGTGCGCTCGGCTTGCGGCCCCAGGCCAGCACGCCGTCGGGCCGCTGGCCCGCGGCCTGCAGCCGGGTCAGCAGCGCCAGCTCGGGCAGCAGCGCGGGCAGCGTGCGCTGGCGCGCCAGCAAGCCCTTGCCGTGGACGATCGCGCGGTGCCAGCGCGCCAGCGGGTCACCGCGCCCCGGGTCGGGTGCGGCAACGTGTGCTGCATGGGCCTCATCGAGCGGCGGCCTAGCGAGAGAGCTCAAGTTTCATGTCCGCGGGGCTTCCGTCCGCAGCATAGCCGGCCTTGAGCTGGCCAACGGCGTCCATCACGCGGATCGTGAGCAGGCTCGCCGTCAGGTCGACCCGGAGGAAGCCGGGGTTGCTCGCGCCCGCCAGCGGGTACGGCGGCACCGCCGGCGGGGCGAGGCGCTTCTTCGAATAGTCGTTGCCGAGGCACGCCCGGTTCTGCAGGTTCGCGTCGACCAGGCCGCCGAGCGTCCAGGTGCCGGGTGCGCTGACCAGCAGGCCGTTGTCCTGCGGGTCGAGGCGACAGTAGGTGTCGACCCAGGTGGCCGGCATGTTGGCGTGCGGCACCGAGACTTCGGGCAGGCCAGCGTGGCTGCCATCGTCGATCGCGCCGCCGGAATGGATGTCGCCGCTGAGCACGACGACGTTCGCGATGCCGCGCTCGCGGATGAAGCCGAGCAGCTCGGCCCGCTCGTCGGCGAACGCACCCCAGGCATCCCAGGGCTTGGTGCCGGGATTGAAGGTCACCGGCGACACGATGAACTTCCAGTTCGCGGTCGAGCGCGCGAGGCCATCCAGCAGCCACTGCTTCTGGCAGGTGCCGAGCAGGCTGCTGCCCAAGGCGCCGCGGTTGCTGCGCGCGTCGAGCAGGAAGAACTCGGCCAGCCCGCCGTAGGCGAACCGCTGCCACACGCCGCGCCCCTCGCAGCCCAGGCCGCCCGCCAGGCCGTTGTCGGCGGCAGGGAGGAAGTATTCCGAATAGACCTGGCGCGCCTGGTCGACGAACGGGCAGGCCGCGTCGGCGCCGTTCTTGCAGAAGTCGTGGTCGTCCCAGACGTAGTACAGCGGGATCTGCACCTGCTGCGCGGTCTTCGAGGTGACGAAGGCCTTGACGAAATCGGCGCCCACCGGACGCGATGGGTCGCGTGTCGCGCGTCGCATCTGGCGCATGTTGGCCAGCGCGGTGGCGGCATCCTCGACCGGCAGGTAGTCCTGCGTACCGGGCTGGCGGGCCGGGTCGGAGTGGTCGAGATCGCCGATGATCAGCGCGAAGGCCGGCCGCGGGCTGGTGGCCGCGCGCAGGGCCGGCGCGGCCTTTTCCTTGGTCATGAAATCGGCCAGCACCGAGAAGCTCAGGCTGGTCGGCAGCTTGGCCGGCGTGCGGAACCAGGCGCTGGGGGTGCTGACGACCTCGCCGGTGTCGGCGGTGAACTCGAGCGTGTAAAGGTAGCTGGTGTTGGCCTTCAGGCCACCGAGCGTGAACCGGCCGGTCAGGTCGCGCTCGGCCACGATGGCGTCCGAGGGGCCGTCGACGAAGCTGGTCGCGCCGGTCGACCGGTAGCGGATGCGGGCCGTGCCGGGCACGTCCCAGCGGGCCCAGACGACGGTCGAGTCGACGCCCAGCGCGCCGATCATGGGCCCGTGGGTCAGCGTGGCCGCCACGGCCGGCGCCGACAGGCTTGCCCACGATACCCAGCCCGCCACGGCCCAGGTGATCCATCTTGTTGTCTTCATCGCAGCCCCCCGGAAGTACGGTTCCGGCCGCGATTTTCGGACTGCCCGGGGCCGCAGGGAAGACAGCCGGGCCAACGTCTTGCTTAGGCGAGGCCGCTCGCGGCGAAGTGCGGGTTGTCGAAACCGGGCTTGCCGTAGCGCAGATCGGCGCCGCCGGCAACGACCGTCACGCGGCCGCCGGCCGCACGCAGCACGGCGTCGCCCGCGGCGATGTCCCACTCCATCGTGCGGCCCAGGCGCGGGTACAGATCGGCCTCGCCGGCGGCCACCAGGCACAGCTTCAGCGACGAACCGGCGTTGGTGCGCGAGGCCACCTTGCGGCCATCGAGGAAAGCGTCCAGCGCGGTTTCGTCGCCGTGGGAGCGACTGGCGACGACCGTCAGCCCCTCGGCCGGCACCGCGCGGCAGCGGATCGCCCGCTTGGGCTGGCCATCCTCCTCGAGCCAGGCGCCCAGCCCGGCGGCGCCGCAGAACAGGCGCCCGATCGCCGGTGCATAGACCAGCCCCAGCACCGGGCGGCCATGCTCGACCAGTGCGATGTTGACGGTGAATTCGCCGTTGCGGCTGATGAACTCCTTGGTGCCGTCCAACGGGTCGACAAGAAAGAAGCGGTCGCTCACATCCGGAATATCACCTGCCGCGACGGCCTCTTCGGCCACGACCGGAACATCCGGGGCGATGGCCTTCAGGCCGGCGAGGATCACGGTCTCCGCCTTCTGGTCGGCTTGGGTGACCGGCGAGTCGTCGCCCTTCTTCGTCACGTCGAAGTCGGTCGCGTAAATGTCCATGATCACCCGGCCGGCGTCCCGGATCAGGGGCGTGAGGCGCTCCAGCAGTGCGGCGGCATCGGTCGGCGTGAGGGTGGTCATATGGCACGAATAAGCAAATGAGGGATAAGCGATTGTGCCCGGGTCGTGCCACAATCAAACCCCCTAAAACATTTTCTGACCGTGCTTTGTGACCCAGCCCACCCCAGACATCGCTGCGCTGAACGCGCGCCGTCGGCGTGCGGTGGAGTTGCGTGTCGACGGTCGCAGCCTGAGCGAGATCCGCGGGGCGACCGGGCTCAGCGTGCCGACCATCATCCAGGCCTGCAAGGCCTTCGAGGCCGGCGGCTGGGCAGCGATCGCGGTCGGGCGGCGCGGGCGCCCCAAGGGCGATGGCCGGGTGCTGAGTGCGGCGCAGGAGCAGTCCTTGCGCCTGGCCGCGCTGAGCGACCCACCCGAGCGCCATGGCCTGCCGCCCGCCTTGTGGACCGGCGCCGCGCTGCGCACGCTGGCCCTGCGGCACTTCAATGTGGCGCTGGAGCCGCGCGCCGTGTCGCGCCTGCTCGAGCGCTGGGGGCTGGCGCTGGTGTCGCTGCGCGCGCCGCAGGCCGCGCGCGCGGCGGCCGAAGCCGAGTGGCTGGCCTCGACCTGGCCGGCCGCCGTCGAGTCGGCCCGCGCCCAGGGCAGCCAGCTCGCCTGGGCCGGCAGCCTGGCACACCCCGACCGGCCGGCGCCCGGGGGCTTGCTGGTCGCCTCGCGCCCGCGCGGCAGCCTGGCCTGGTTGCCAGTCACCGGCCCGCTGGCCTCGGCCGACGCCTACCTCGATTTCCTGGCCCGTGTGCTGCGCAGCGGCGCTGGGCCCTGGCAGCTCTTCCTGCACGGGCCGGATTTCCGTCGCGTGCCAGCGGTCCGGCAATGGCTGGACCGGCACCCGCGCTTGACGCTGCTGCCCGGCCCGCTGCCGGCGCGCGTCCGCCGGGCTGCCGAGCCCGCATCGCCGGCGGAGCCGCTGCCCTTGCCGGCGCCGCCGCCCTCGGCGAGCGAGCCGACATCCATCACGCTTTCGACGCCTGCCGCCGCCGGCACGCCTGCATCGCCTGCGATCATCGCGGCGCCGCACGCCGCCCGGCCCGATCCGGCGCCGCCGACCCTTTCTTCCCTGCCTGACCACACGGACGCAACCCCCATGAACCTGACCCATTTGCAGCGGCTGGAGGCCGAGAGCATCCACATCATGCGCGAGGTCGTCGCCGAGGCCGAAAACCCGGTGATGCTGTATTCCATCGGCAAGGACTCGGCGGTGATGCTGCACCTGGCCAGGAAAGCCTTCTTCCCGTCGCCGCCGCCCTTCCCTTTGCTGCACGTGGACACGACCTGGAAATTCCGCGCGATGTACGAGATGCGCGACCGCATGGCCAAGGAATTGGGCATGGAGCTGCTCGTCCACCACAACCCCGAGGCGGTGGAGCTGGGCATCAACCCGTTCACCCACGGCTCGCAGATCCACACCGACATGTGGAAGACGCAGGGCCTGAAGCAGGCGCTGGACAAGTACGGCTTCGACGCTGCCTTCGGCGGCGCCCGGCGCGACGAGGAAAAGAGCCGCGCCAAGGAGCGCATCTTCAGCTTCCGCTCGGCACAGCACCGCTGGGACCCGAAGAACCAGCGCCCCGAGCTCTGGCGCCTGTACAACGGCCGCAAACAGAAGGGCGAGTCGATCCGCGTGTTCCCGATCTCGAACTGGACCGAGCTCGACATCTGGCAGTACATCTACCTCGAGAACGTGCCCATCGTGCCGCTGTACTTCGCGGCCGAGCGCCCGGTGGTGGACCGCGACGGCACGCTGATCATGGTCGACGACGACCGCATGCCGCTGCGCGACGGCGAGGTGCCGATGATGAAGAAGGTGCGCTTCCGCACGCTGGGCTGCTACCCGCTGTCGGGCGCCGTCGAATCGGAAGCCGACACACTGCCGTCGATCATCCAGGAGATGCTGCTGACCAAGACCAGCGAGCGCCAGGGCCGCATGATCGACCACGACCAGGCAGCCTCCATGGAGAAGAAGAAACAGGAAGGCTACTTCTAAGCCGTCTCCCTTCTCCAAGCACACCGAACATCCAAAGGAATCGACATGGCCCACCAATCGGACCTGATCGCCGTCGACATCGAAAAGTACCTGAAGCAGCACGAGAGGAAGAGCCTGCTTCGCTTCATCACCTGCGGCTCGGTGGACGACGGCAAGTCCACCGTCATCGGCCGGCTGCTCTATGAATCGAAGATGCTCTTCGAGGATCAGCTCGCCGCGATCGAGAACGACTCGAAGAAGTGGGGCACCCAGGGCGGTGACATCGACTTCGCGCTGCTGGTCGACGGCCTGGCCGCCGAGCGCGAGCAGGGCATCACGATCGACGTGGCCTACCGCTTCTTCTCGACCGACAAGCGCAAGTTCATCGTCGCCGACACCCCGGGCCACGAGCAGTACACGCGCAACATGATCACCGGCGCCTCGACCGCCGACGTGGCCGTGATCCTGATCGACGCGCGCAAGGGCGTGCTGACGCAGACCCGCCGCCACAGCTTCCTGGTCAGCCTGATCGGCATCCGCAAGGTCGTGCTCGCGATCAACAAGATGGACCTGGTCGACTACTCCGAGAAGGTCTTCAACCAGATCGACGAGGAATACCGCGAGTTCGCCAAGCAGATCGGCCTGAGCGACATCACCTCCATCCCGTTGTCGGGCCTCAAGGGCGACAACATGCTCGTGGCCAGCGAGAAGACGCCCTGGTACCACGGCACCACGCTGATGGGCTTCCTGGAAACCTGCGAGATCGACGAGACCCGGCTGCAGAACGAGCCCTTCCGCCTGCCGGTGCAGTGGGTCAACCGGCCCAACCTCGACTTCCGCGGCTTCTGCGGCGTGGTCGCCGGCGGCATGATCAAGCCGGGCGACCGCATCCGTGCCCAGCCCTCGGGTCGCGAAAGCAAGGTCGCACGCATCGTCACCGCCAACGGGGACCTGCCGCTGGCCGTGGCGGGCATGTCGGTCTGCATCACGCTCGAGGACGAGATCGACATCTCGCGCGGCGACGTGATCTCGGCCGCCGAATCGCCGGCCGAGGTGGCCGACCAGTTCGAGGCCTCGCTGGTGTGGATGCACGACGAGCCGATGATGCCGGGCCGCTCCTTCCTGATGAAGGTCGGCACCCAGACCGTCACCGCCTCGATCACCGAGCCGAAGTACAAGGTGAACGTCAACACGATGGAGCGCCTGGCCGCCAAGCAGCTGGGGCTCAACGAGATCGGCGTCGTCAACCTGGCGCTGGACCGGCCGATCGCCTTCGATGCCTATACCGACAACCGCGACACCGGCGGCTTCATCCTGATCAACCGGCTGACCAACAACACCGTCGGCGCCGGGATGCTGAATTTCGCGCTGCGCCGCTCGCACAACATCCACATGCAGCACGTGGACGTCGACAAGGCCGCGCGCGCCCATGCCAAGGGCCAGCGTCCGGGCGTGCTGTGGTTCACCGGCCTGTCGGGCGCGGGCAAGTCGACCATCGCCAACCTGGTCGAGAAGAAGCTGCACGCGATGGGCCGCCACACCTATCTGCTCGACGGTGACAACATCCGCCACGGCCTGAACAAGGATCTGGGCTTCACCGAGGCCGACCGGGTCGAGAACATCCGCCGCGTGTCGGAAGTCGCCCGGCTGATGGTCGACGCCGGCCTGATCGTGATGACGGCCTTCATCTCGCCGTTCCGCTCGGAGCGGGCGATGGCGCGTGGCCTGCTGGGCCCGGGCGAGTTCATCGAGATCCACGTCGACACGCCGCTGAACGTGGCCGAGGACCGCGACGTCAAGGGCCTGTACAAGAAGGCCCGGCGCGGCGAGATCGCCAACTTCACCGGCATCTCGAGCCCGTACGAGGCGCCCGAGGCGCCCGAGTTGCGCATCGACACCACTTTGCTCAACTCCGAGCAAGCCGCCGACGCGGTGATCTCGAAGATCAAGGAACTGGGCTTGATCTGACAAGAGCCCAATCCGTGACGAAGGGCTGACTCGTCACGGGTGTTTACAAGGCCGCCGGCTCAAAGAGCCCGGCGGCCCGCCGATATCTCGATACGGAAGGTGTCTTCGGACACCAAACACTTCTGAATCGAGATTTCGCATGCCCAGTTCCCTTGTTTCGGCGCGCCACCGGACGACCCAGGTCGCCGCCCTGCTGGCCTCGATGTTCCTGGCTGCCTGCGGCGGCGGCGGTGGCGGAGCCCCGGCCGAGGTCGGCGTCAGCGTCGGCACGCCAGTCGACAACACCCAGACCGGCCAGAGTGGCCAGACGGGCCAGACCAGCCAATCCGGTCAGACCGATCAATCCGGCCAGGCCGGCACCGACACGGCGCAGGCCCAGGCCAACGCCTACCGCGCCACCGCGACGCGGGCCGATGCCTACCGCCTGCTGACCCAAGCCAGCTTCGGCGCCACCGAGGCCGAAGTCACCCGCACGATGACGCTGGGCGCCGCCGGCTGGGTCGACGAGCAGCTCGCCAAGCCGCTCAAGCTCGCGCACCTGGCGCGCTGGGACGCCGACGACGCTGCCGCCAAGGCCAAGGACCCCAAGGCCACCGCCGGCGTACCGAGCATGATCTCGTCGTTCTACCAGCAAGCGCTGCAGGCCGACGACCAGCTGCGCCAGCGCACGGCCTTCGCGCTGTCGGAAATCTTCGTCGTCTCGACCAACGAGATCCTGGGTGAACGGACGCGCGCCGTGGCCTCGTACCAGGACATGCTCACGCGCAACGCCTTCGGCAACTTCCGCACGCTGCTGCAGGACGTGGCGATGCACCCGGCGATGGGCCTGTACCTGTCGCACATGAGGAACCGCAAGGAAGACGCGCTGACCGGCCGCGTGCCGGACCAGAACTTCGCCCGCGAGATCATGCAGCTGTTCTCGATCGGCCTGATGCAGCTGAACAGCGACGGCACGCCCAAGCGCGACGCCAACGGCGCGACCATCGACACCTATGGCGTGGCCGACATCGAGGGCCTGTCCTCGGTGTTCACCGGCTTCTCCTGGTACGGCCCCGACACCCTGAACAGCCGCTTCTCGGGCACCCTGGCGGACCCGAACCGCCTGGTCATGCCGATGCAGGGCTACCCGCAGTACCACTCGACGCTGGCCAAGAGCTTCCTCGGCACCACCGTGGCCGCGCAGTCGCCGGCCAACCCTTCGGCGAGCCTGCAGGCAGCGATCGACACGCTGTTCGCGCATCCCAACGTCGGTCCGTTCATCAGCCGCCAGCTCATCCAGCGTCTGGTCACCAGCTCGCCCAGCCCGGCTTACGTCGGCCGGGTGGCCGCCGTGTTCAACAACAACGGCTCGGGCGTGCGCGGCGACATGAAGGCCGTCGTGCGGGCCATCCTGCTCGACGACGAGGCCCGCTCGGCCACCATCGCGTCCGGCCCCCAGTACGGCAAGCTGCGCGAGCCGGTGCTGCGCCTGACCGCGTTCCTGCGCGCCTACGGTGCCAAGAGCGACAGCGGCAAGGTGCTGATGATCTACACCGACGACCCCGGCCAGACGCTGGCTCAGACCCCGCTGCGCTCGCCCAGCGTCTTCAACTTCTTCCGGCCCGGCTACGTGCCGGCCGGCGGGGAGGCTGCCGCGGCCGGCATGACGCTGCCCGAGATGCAGATCACCAACGAGACCAGCGTCGCCGGCTACGCGAACTTCATGCTGGCGGCCGTGTGGCGCGGCGTCGGCCAGAAGGGCGTCGACGGCCAGGCCGCTCGGCCCGACCTGCAGCCCGACTACAGCGCCCTGCGGGCCGTGGCCGCCGACTCGGGCGTCCTGGTCGACAAGGTGAACACCCGGCTGTTCGGCGACAGCGCGGTCAACGCCACGCTGCGCAGCGAAATGGTGGCGGCGGTCGACTCGATCACGGTTCCCGTGCTGAAGCCCGACGGCAGCAACCAGGCCCAGATCGACAAGGCCAAGGCCAGCCGCGTGTGGGCCGCGACTTCGCTGGCCCTGGTCAGCCCCGAATTCATCGTCCAAAAGTGACGGTCACTCGACGAATCGAACCAGCCATGAACCGTCCTCTTTCGAACCCCACCCGCCGTGAGTTGCTGCGCCGCGGCGCCCTGCTCGGTCTGTCGCAACCGGTGATGAGCGGCCTGGGCGGCCTCGGCCTGAGCCTCGCGGCCATGGGCCCGGCCGCCGCGGCCAACACCAGCGGCTACAAGGCCCTCGTGTGCCTGTTCCTGACCGGCGGCAACGACGCCTACAACACCTTGCTGGCCACCGACAGCGCCTCGTGGACCGCCTACAACGCGGCGCGCGCCACGAGCTACGAAGGCATTGCGCTGGCCGCACCCGGCACGCCGCCCAACCTCAACGGAACGTACCTGCATGCCAAGCTCGGCGGCGTGCTGCCGATCAGCCCGCTCAACGCCCAGGGCCGCACGCTGGCCGTGCACCCGGTTCTCAGCGGCGTGCGCGACCTGTTCGCCGCCCAGCGCGTGGCCTTCGTCAGCAACGTCGGCCCGCTGTCCGGCCCGACGACCAAGGCGGGCTTCCTCGACGGCACCGCGCCGCGGCCGCCCAAGCTGTTCTCGCACAACGACCAGCAGTCGGTGTGGCAGGCCTTCTCGACCGAGGGCGCCACGCGCGGCTGGGGCGGCCAGATGGCCGACCGCGTGCTGGCCGGCAACACCCGTTCGATGTTCACCTCGATCTCGCTGACCGGCAGCGCGGTGTGGCTGTCGGGCCAGACCGCCCGGCAGTACCAGCTCGGCGCGACCGGCGCGATCCACATCGGTGGCGTGGACGGCAAGACCTTCGGCTCGACCACCGTGCAGCAGAAGATGCTGGCGCTGATGCGCAGCACGCGCAACAACAGCGTGGCCGAGCGCGAGCACGCCGCGGTCGTCGGCCGCTCGATCGACGCCGAATCGCTGCTGTCCGCCGCGTTGCCGGGCGCGGGCGCGGGCCCCTGGGGGACCGCCGGCCTGCCGGCAGGGCAGATCGACCCGCTGCTGCAATACAAGGACCCGGAGACCGGCCTGATGACGCTGAACCCGGCGGCCCAGCAGCTGCAGGCGGTGGCCCGCACGATCGCGGCCCGCACCACGCTGGGCATGTCGCGCCAGGTGTTCTTCGTCGGCATCCCCGGCTTCGACACCCACGACTCGCAACAGCAGCGCCACACCCGCCTGATGGCCCAGCTCAACCATGCGCTGGCCTACTTCGACAGCGTGACCACCAAGATGGGCGTCGACGATTTCGTCACGACCTTCACCGCGAGTGATTTCGGCCGCACGTTCGCCTCCAATGGCGACGGTTGCGACCATGGCTGGGGCGGCCACCACATCGTGATGGGCGGCGCCGTGCGCGGCGGCGACATCTACGGCAAGCTGCCCATCTACGGCACCAGCGACGGCAAGGGCGGCTTCACCAGCGACGACCAGCTCGACGCCGGCGCGCTGCTGCCCACGACCAGTGTCGAGGCCTATGCCAGCACGCTGGGCAAGTGGTTCGGCCTGACCGACAGCGAGCTGCTCGCGGTGCTGCCCGGCCTGTCCGGCTGGAACCTGAGCCAGCGCAACCTGGGGTTCATGCTGGCGTAGCCCTGTGGTGTACTTCGAGCGTGCCCACCCTCGCGCTCGAAGAAACCTCACCGTCGCCTGAGGCGCTGCTCGAGCGCCTGCAGGCGTTTTGCGCATCGCAAGGAAGGCCGTCGCCCGGCGGCGACGCCTTGCTGGCCAAGCTGGCCAAAGGCGCTGCGCCAGGCGCCGCCTGGTTGCGCCTGGCCCATGCGTTGCATGCCGACTGGCTCAAGGGGCGCGAGCCGGATGGCCCCGAGCCGCAGGCGCTGTTCATCGACTGCGTCGCGCTCGCGTGGAGCGGGCTGGGCGAGCCTGAACGGCTGCACAGCGGCCTGTACCCTGCGCTGATCCGCGCACTGGCCGCCACCGGCCGCGACGATGCACTGGCCGGCCTCGCGCCGCGCCTGGCGGCTTGCGCCGACATCGACGAGGCCGAGCACCCGCTCGCCGCGCTGCTGCGCCAGCTGCGGCAACGCCGCCTGTTCGGCGCACTGCACGCGCTGCTCGATGCCTTGCGCCCGGCCTGGCGGCCGGGCCGCGCCTGGAGTGCGCCGCTGCTGGCCGGCGTGCTGGCGCTGGCGCGCGAGGCCGGCGACTTCGCTGCGTTGCGCAGCGCGGCCGCCTGGCTGCCCGAGCTGGTCGACGCGGCGCAAGCCGACGGACATGCCGACGAAGCGAACTGGCGCGAACTCGGCAAGCTGGCGCAGCGCACGCTGCAGGTCGGCGCGATGCAGCGGGTCGCCGGTGCACTGCTGCGCGGCCAGGGCATGACCCATCCCGAGACGCAACCGCTGCTGGTGCAGCTGCTCGGCCTGCTCGGCAGCTTCGCGCCCGACGCCTCGACGCGTGCCCTGCTCGCCGAGGCCGCGGCACAGGCCCCGCGGCATGCGGCGATCCAGCTCGCGCGCGCACGCATCGCCCACGCGGAAGGCGCCGAGCTGGCCGGCCTCTCCGAGCTGCTCGACGGCATCGACGCCAACCAGCCCGGCGGCGCAGCGGCGCTGAGTTGGCTGGCCGGCACGCGCTTTCACGGCGGTGACGACGCCGGCGCGCTGGCGCTGTACGAGCAGCTCGCGGCGCACCAGGCGCTGGCCGCGCCCGATCGCCTGCGCCTGGGCCACCTGCGCGCACGCGACGACGACGCGACGCCCACCGACACGACCATGGTGCCGACCGACGCGCCGTCGGCCTGGCCGGCCGAGGCGGTGGGCCCGTTCATGCCGGCGCTGGGGCCCCTCGTGGCCCTGCTCGAGATCGCGCCGCTGCACGACAGCCCGCACACCGCCCAGGCCCTGGCCGCGGCCGGCGACGCGGCCTGTGCCCAATGGCGTGCCGCGTTGCCCGGCGTGACCGGCCTGACGATGCAGGCCTGCCTGCAGCTGGCCCGCCACCTGGCCCAGCTCGAGGCCGGCGCGTTCGCCAGCCACCGGCAGTGGATCGAGGCCTTTCCGTTCCCGCTGGTGGCCGCCTACGGCCGCATCGACCCGCAGCGCTGCGAGGCACTCGGCCGCGCGCTGCAGCAGCATCTGGTCGCGCTGTGCGACTTCGCGCTCGACCGCCCCCAGGCGCTGCAGGGCGCGTCCGGCCAGGCCAGCCTGCGCCAGGCGCTCGACCTGGCCGAGCTGCGCGCCGAGGCCCGCTGGGCACTGGACGAGCCGGGGCCGGCGCAGCAGGAGCTGGCCGCGCTGCAGCAGCGCCTGGGCCCGATGGGCGAGCTGCCGCTGCGCGAGCTGCGCGCGCGCAGCCTGCTGACGCTCGGTCGCCTCGGCGAGGTGCCGGCGCTGCTGACGCCGGGGAGCGACGCGGTGCTGCCGCTCGCCGACTGGCCCGTGTGGCTGGCCGCTGAGCTCGCCGAGCCACAGACCCTGGTGGCTGACGACCCGCCGCCGGCCTGCCACTTCGAATCGGTGCAGCCTGACGGCCGAATTCAGCGGCACGCCCACCGGCTCGCCTCGACCCGCTTCGAGGTGCTGCACCACGCCGACCTGCGGGTGCGCAACTCGCATCTGCTGATCGGCCCGCAGGCCGGCATCCTGCGGCCCGGGCCCTGGCACCTGAGCATGGGCGACTACCCGTACGAGCACCGTCACGTGCGATTGCGCGGCGGCGGCCTGCACGCCGGTGGTGCCGTGCTGCGCGCGCCCCGGTGGCAGCGCCTCGCGACGCCGGTGGTCGTGCTGGCCAACATGGACGCGACCTACCACCGCAACTACTACCACTGGGTGGTGCTGCTGCTGGCACGCATCGAGGCAGTTCGCGCGCGCGGCCTGCTGCGCGGCGGCCGCCGGCTGCTGCTGCCGCGCGAGCTCTCGGGCTGGATGCGCTCGTCGCTCGCCGACCTGGGCCTCGGCGAGGAACAGATGCTGCTTTACGGCGCGGACGACGACCTGCAACTGACCGACGCCTTGCTCGCCTCGCCGATCGATTTCGCCAGCCCCTCGCTGATCGAGGGGCTGCGCCAGGCCATGTGGCGCCATGCCGGGCTGGACCCGGCGGCGCCGCCTGCGGCCACGCGACTGCTCTACATTTCACGCCGTGGCGAAGGCCGGCGCCCGTTGGTCGAGGAGGCGCGCATCCAGCGCGCTGCCGAGGCGATGGGCTTCGAGGTCGTCGCGCCGGAGACGCTGACGCTGGCCGAGCAGGTGCGCCTGTTCGCCACCGCGCGCGGCATCGCCGGCCCGCCCGGAGCGGCCTATACCAACCTGATCTGGGCCGGCCCCGGCGCGCGCGTGCTGTCGATCTTCAAAGAGGAAGCCAACTTGCCGACCTTCATCGATCTGTCGATCATTCGCGGCCAGTCGCACCGCTGGCTGCTCGGACGCAACCTGCCCGGCTTCGCGCTGATGTCCAGTGTCAATGCGCCGTTCAGCGTCGATCCGGCGCTGGCCGAACGCGAGCTGGCCTGGGTGGCGCGGGCGGGGATGGAGGCGGCGTGATGGCGATGGCGAGCGGTTCCCAGGCCATCGTGCCGGCGCTGGGCCGTCTGTGGCTGCACGAGCTGACCGAGCGCTGCGCAAAGGAAGGCGTGCCGCTGCCGGGCGGTGAGGCGCTGCACCAGAAGCTGGCGCAATCGGACCCGCCGATGGGCGCCCGCGGCAAGCTGGCCCAGGCGATCCACAACGAGTGGGTCAAGGGCCACAACGAGGTGCCCGCCTGGCAGCTGCAGGCGCTGGTCGAGGCGATCGAGGCCTGGTGGCAACTGCTGCCCGAGGGCAGCACCCCGCTGAGCGCCGGGCTCGTGCCGGCCTGGGTGCGGGCGCAGGGCGCACTCGGCCGCATCGAGCCGCTGGCCCGCGCCGCGCTGCAATGGCAGGCGGCGCTGGCCGAACCCGAGCACGAGGCGGTGGCGCTGGCGCTGCTGCGCCAGCTGCGCAAGCTCAAGGGCGAAGCCAGCCTGGCGCCCAGCTTCGTGCTCATCGACGGGCTGGGCCGGCGCTGGGCGCCCGACGCCCCCTGGACGAACGAGATCGCCGGCACGCTGGCGATGATCGCGCGCGCCGCCGAGACGATCGAGCCCCTGCAGCGCGTGGCGGCCTGGCTCGACCGGCTGGCGCCGCACGCCGGCCGGCCGGAGGCTCAAGCGTGGCGCGCGCCCCTGACCGCCGCCGCGGTGCGCTGCGCCGCGTTGCCAGCGCTGCGCACGCTGGCCGAGGCAATGCTGGGCGAGGCGGAGCCCGACCCCGGCGTCGGCGCCACGCTGGCCAGTGCGATCGAGGCGTTGGCCGTGCTGTCGCCCGATGGCGCCGCGCGGCCACTGGTCGAGCGCGCCGCCAAGGCCTGGCCCAAGCAGCCGACCATCCAGATCGAGCAGGCCCGGATGGCCCGCGCCGCCGGCGCCACCGTGCACGAGCTCGCCCCGGCGCTGCGCGCGCTGGAGGCCAGCCACCCCGCCACGCCGGCCGCCTGGCAGCTGCTGGCGGAATACGCCTTCCAGGACGGCGAGCTCGCGCTGGCGCAGGAGTGCTACCAGCGCCTGGCCGAGCTCGGTGCGCTCGACGAGCAGTCGCAGCTGCGCCAGGCGCACCTCAGCCTGCATGGCACGGGCACGGGCACGGGCGCCCCGGCGCCGTCGCCCGAGCTGCCCGAAGCCGGCCCGCAGCGACTGGACCCCGAGCAACTCGGCCCGCTGGCCGAGCCCCTGGCCGCGCTGGACGCCGTGCTGGCGCTGCCACCGCGGCACGACAGCCCCGTCAGCGTCGCCGACATGGAGCTGCGCTGCGCCCGGGCGCTGGCCGCGTTCGAGCGCGCGCTGCCCGCGCTGGAGGGCCTGACGCTGGCCGAGGCGAGCGCGGCAGCCAGCCACCTGTGGGAGCTGGCCAACAGCGGCGCGCTGGACCTGGCGAACTGGGAAGGCGTGTTCCCCTTCGAGGTGGGCCCGGCCTTCGGCACGCTCGATGGCTACCGCTGTCGCGCGCAATCCCAGGGCGTGCTGAAGCATCTCATCGCGCTCGGCCGCCACATGCAGCGCCGCGACCGGCCGCTGCGCGGCGCGCCGGGTGACGCCAGCATCGCGCTGCTGCTCGAGCTGATGCGCCAGCAGCTCGACGCGCAGCTCACGCTGAAGCAGGCGCGCGAGGCGCTGGCGGATCTGGACGAAGCCCAGCAGCGCCTCGGCCCGCTCGGCGCCGGCGCGCTGCCGGCACTGCGCGAGCGCGCCCTGCTTGGTGCCGGCGAAATCAACACCTTGCGGGCCGAGCTGGCCGCCGTGCCCGGCGCCCAGCCCCAGGCTCCGCGCAGCCCGGAGCCATGGCCGATGCGCGAATGGGACGACTGGCTGCGCGCCGAAGGCGTGGCGGCCCATGCACTGGTGCAGGACGCTGCCTGCAGCGGCGAGTTCGAGGTGGTCGACGTGAACGGGCGCCTGCGCACCGAGCACCACAGCGCGGTGGCGACCGCGCTCAGCCTCGCCCGGGTCACCGACCTGCGCGTGCGCAACGTGCACCTGCTGATCGGCCAGAAGGGCGGCGTGCTCAAACCCCACCCCTGGCACCTGCAGATGGGCGAGTTCCCCTACCCGCATCCCAACGTGCTGGCGCGCGGCGCGCACGGCACCGTGCTGCGCCGCGCCGGGCTGTGGAAGCGGCACGACGAACCGCTGGCCGTGCTGGCCAACATGGACGCGCCGTTCCACCGCAACTACTACCACTGGATGGTGCTGACGCTGACGCGCATCCAGGCCCTGCTGTCGCGCGGCATCCTGAAGACTCGCAAGCTGCTGCTGCCGCGCGAGCTGACCGGCTGGATGCAGGGTTCGCTGAAGGACATCGGCCTGGACGAATCGCGCATCCGCTGGTATTCGGCGCAGGACGACCTTCGCCTGACCGACGCGGTGATCGCCTCGCCGACCGAATTCGCCAGCGGCACGCTGGTGGCCGAGCTGCGCGCGACGCTGATGCGCGCCGCCGGGCTCGACCCGGACGCCCCGCCCGCCGGCGATCGGCTGATCTACCTCGCCCGCCGCGGCGAAACGCGCCGTCCGATGGCCGAGGCCGAGCAGGTCATCGCGATCGCCGAGGAGCTCGGCTTCGAGATCGTCGCTGCCGAGACGCTGAGCCTGCTGGATCAGGTGCGCCTGTTCGCCGGCGCGCGCGGCATCGCCGGCCCGCCCGGCGCGGCCTTCACCAACCTGATGTGGGCGCCGGCCGGCACGCGCGTGCTGACGATCTTCAAGCAGGACATCAATGGCCCGACCTTCTTCGACCTGTCGTTCCTGCGCGGCCAGCACCACCGCTGGCTGCAGGCGAAAAGCGTGGCCGGCTTCGACAGCGTGTCGGTCGTCACCTCGCCGTTCTCGGTCGACCTGAAGCTCGCGCGCCGCGAGCTCGAGTGGGTGCGCGGGGCATGATCAGGTTCCTGGACCTGCAGGCCATCTACCGCCAGGACCAGGCGGCCTACGACGCAGCCTACCGCCGCGTGATGGACAGCGGCCGCTGGATCCTCGGGCCCGAGCTCGAGGCCTTCGAGGCCGAGTTCGCCGCGCACGGCGGCCGGCGGCACGCGATCGGTGTCGGCAACGGGCTGGATGCGCTGGCGCTGGCGCTGCAGGTGGCCGGCATCGGCTCCGGCGACGAGGTGCTGGTGCCCGCCCACACCTTCATCGCGAGCTGGCTGGCGGTGACGCTGGCCGGCGCGAGGCCGCGGCCGGTCGAGCCCGCCCCGGGCTCGTTCAACATCGACGCGGCCGGTGTGGCCGCCGCGATCACGCCGCGCACGCGGGCGGTGATGCCGGTGCACCTGTACGGCGCCCCCGCCGGCCCGGCGGCGCTGCGCCGGCTCTGTGCCGAGCGCCACCTGCTGCTGATCGAAGACGCGGCCCAGGCCCACGGCGCGCGCCACCAGGGCGAAGCCGTCGGCGGCTTCGGGCGGCTGGCCGCCTACAGCTTCTACCCCGGCAAGAACCTCGGCGCCTTCGGCGATGCGGGCGCCGTGGTCACCGACGACGACACGCTGGCCGCGGCACTGCGGGCACGCCGCAACTACGGCAGCGCGCGGCGCTACCAGCACGACAGCGAAGGCGTGAACAGCCGGCTCGACGAGCTGCAGGCGGCGTTCCTGCGGGTGCGGCTGGCGCAGCTGGATGCGCACAACACGCAGCGCCGGGCGCAGGCGGCGCGTTACGCCGAGCGCCTGGCCGGTGCGCCCGGCCTCGTGCTGCCCGCGGTGCCGGCGGGCGACGAGCCGGTCTGGCACCTGTTCGTCGTGCGCCATGCCCGGCGCGATGCCCTGCAGGCGGCGCTGCAGGCGCAGGGCATCGAGACGCTGATCCACTACCCGAAGCCGGTCTACCGCTTCGCGCCGTTCGCCGAGATGGCTCCCGCCGGGCGCACGGTGAGCGACACGATCTGCGACGAAGCCCTGAGCCTGCCGATCGGCCCGCACCTGGCGCCGGCCGAGATCGACCGCGTGGCTGACGCCGTGGCCGCGTTCTGCCAGCAGCGCGAGAGCACATCATGAGCAGCCTGCCCCCGAGCGGCAAGCCGCTGGCCGCCGACGACTACGCCGCCCGCCACGACGCCGCGCTCGACTTCGAGACCGTCTGCCTCGCCGCCCGCCAGCAGCACAACCTGGCACAGGTGCAGGCGCTGCAGCCGGCCACCGTGCTGGAGGTCGGCTGCGGCCCCGAGCTGCTCGCGCTGCGGGCCTTCGGCCAGCCGAACGGCCTCACGCGTTGGGTCGCCGTCGAGCCCGCCGCGCGCTGGGCCGAGGCGGCGCGCGCAGCGGCAGCGGCCGAGCCGCGCTTGACGGTCGTGCACGACTACATCGAGCACGCCGGCGATGCGCTCGCCGCGCTGTGGCCCGCCGGCCCGGGCGCCGACCTGGTGATCGTCTCCGGCGTGATCCACGAAACCGCCGAGCCCGAGGCCTTGCTGCGCGCGGCGCTGCGCTGGCTCAAACCCGGCGGCCACCTGCTGGTCAGCGTGCCGAACGCATTGTCCTTTCACCGCCTGCTGGCGGTGCAGATGGGCCTGATCGGTTCGCCCGAAGCGCTGAGCGACCGCAACCGCCTGCTCGGCCAGCCACGCGTCTACCGCCCCGAAGACCTGCGCGAACTCGTCGCCCCCCTCGGCCTGGCCGAAGTCGCCCTCGACGGCTACCTCTTCAAGCCTTTCACGCATGCCCAGATGGCCCTGCTGCTGCCCAGCCTCGGCGAGCGCGGCGTGCAGGGCCTGATCGAGCTGGGCCAGCACTTCCCGATGCAAGCCGCCGAGATCGCGCTGCTGGCGCGCCGGCCGGGGGCCTGAGTGCAGCCTGACCCCGCGCCCCTTCAGCGCGCCCCCGCCGCCGCGCGCCGGATCGCCTGCTGCGCCGCCGTCGAAGCCTGCAGCCGCTGAGACAGGAACTCGGCCAGCTTCGGATGCTGGGCGTACACGACGTTGAAGCGCAGGTGACGCTGGTCGGTCTGGGCGGCGTCGAAAGCGGCGCCGGCGAGCAGGATCTGCTGGCGGTAGGCCTCCTTCACGAGCTCGTCGGCGTCGATGCCGGCCGGCAGCGTGCCCCAGAGGAACAGGCCGCCTTCGGCCGGCCGGTCCAGCAGGATGCCGGCGCCGTGCAGCGCGCGCATCGAGGCCTGTCGCGCAGCGGCGAGCTTGGCCTGCAGCCGGTCCAGGTGCTTGCGGAAACGGCCGCTGGCGAGCAGCTCGAGCAGCACGTTCTCGTTCAGCGTCGCGGTCGTCAGCACCGAGCGGATCTTGGCCGCCAGCAGCGCCTTCAGCAGCGCCGGCTCGGCGGCCAGGTAGCCCACGCGCAGCGCCGGGCTCAGCGCCTTGCAGAAGCTCGAGTAGTAGATGACACGCCGCAGCTCCGACAGCTGCGCCAGCCGCGTCGCCGGCCCGGGCAGGAAGTGGCCGTGCACGTCGTCCTCGGCCAGCAGCAGGTCGTGCCGCTCGGCCAGGCTCAGCGCTTGGTGCAGCCGGGCCGCGCTGCTGCCCCAGCCAGTCGGGTTGTGCAGCACGCTCTGGATGAAGAACAGCTTCGGCCGGTGCTCGCGGCAGGCGGCGTCGAGCTGGTCGACATCCGGCCCGTCGTGGCGTCGGGCGATGCCGATCATCTTGACGCCCGCCTCGCGCAGCCGATCGAACAGCAGGTGGTAGCCCGGCGTCTCGACCAGCACGGCGTCGCCGGGCTGCAGGAAGCTGCGGCAGATCAGGTCGATCGCGTGGGTGCCCCCGAAGCAGGTGAGCACCCGGCTCGCATCGACCGCGATACCCTGGCTGCGCATCAGCATCGCGATGCGCTCGCGCAGCGCGGGCAGGCCCTGCGGCGGGCAGCGCGCGGCCATGCCGCCGGCGCTGCGCGCCAGGCCGCGCTGCACGACTGCCGCTGGTATCGCATCCTCGAGCCAGCTGACCGGCAGCGCGCCGCTGCTGGCCGGCAGCAGGCTGGCACGCTGGTCATGCGCCTGCTGCACCAGCCAGACGGCGTCATGCGCTTCGCCGGCCTCGAGCCGGCTCGGCAAGGCGGGCGGCGTGTTCGCCTCGGCGACGAAGAAACCGGCCGTGCCGCGCGTGTCGACCAGGCCCTGGGCCACCAGGCGATCGTAGGCGGTGACCACCGTGTTCGGGCTGACCGCCAGCTGGGCCGCGAGCGCCCGGATCGAGGTGAGCCTGGCGCCGACCGGCAATTGGCCCGAGCCGATCAGCAGCGCCAGGCGCGACTCGATCTGGTCGGCCAGCGGGGCAGCGGATGAACGGTCGAGCGGTGAAATCACAGGGGGTCAGAGGAACAGGCCGATGGCCAGCGCCAGCAGCGTGGCCGCCATGATGGCATTGAAGACACGGCGCCGGCGTGGGTCGGTCAGCAGGCGGCGGATCGCGACGCCGAACAGCGCCCACGCGGACACGCACGGCAGGTTGATCGCGATCGAAATCGCAGTCACCAGCGCCGCCGCCGGCAGCAGCGCCAGGCCGCTCGGCATGAAGACCGTGGCCACCGTGATCGCCTTGACCCAGGCCTTGGGGTTGACCGCCTGAAAGCCCATCGCCTGCCAGAAGCCTAGCGGCTGCGGCAGGTCGCGCTGCCCGATCGCCGAGCCGGCCAGGCGCCAGGCCAGCACGGCGAGGTAAGCGGCACCGGCAATGCGCAGCGCCTGGTGCAGCATCGGAAAGGCCTGGAACAGCGCACCCAGGCCCAGGCAGGCGAGGAAGATCTGCGGCCCGTGGCCGGCGGCGATGCCCAGGATGTGCGGCAGCGAACGCCGGTAGCCGAAGTTGGCGCCCGAGGCGGTCAGCATCAGGTTGTTCGGGCCCGGGGTGCTGGACATCACGAACGAGTAGGTCAGCAGCGGCAGCAGGTCGGTCATGGCAGGCACGTCAGGTGAAGCGGACTGCCAGTCTCGCGGCGCCCGCGGTGGGCGTGAAGCCACAGCGCGGCGCGCAGCGCCACACACTGTGTCAGCCCATGCAGCCACACAGTTTCAGGCCGGGGCAGCGCTGCTAGCGTGCCGATCATGACGACGACGCTTTCGATTTCCTACGACGACGTGGCTCGCGCCCACGAGCGCCTGGCCGGCATCGCCGAACGCACCCCGGTGATGCGCTCGGCCACGGCCGACGCGCTGACCGGCGCGACGCTCCACTTCAAGTGCGAGAACCTGCAGCGCACCGGGGCCTTCAAGATCCGGGGCGCCTACAACGCGGTGGCGCAGTTCACGCCCGCCCAGCGCGCCGGCGGCGTGATCACCTTCTCGTCAGGCAACCACGGCCAGGCGATTGCCCGGGCGGCGCAACGGCTGGGCGTGCCGGCGCTGGTCGTGATGCCGCAGGACGCGCCGGCCATGAAGGTCGCGGCCACCGCCGGCTATGGGGCCGAGGTCGTGCGCTACGACCGTTATGCCGAGGATCCGGCGGTGATCATCGAGCGGCTCGCCGGCGAGCGCGGCATGACCTTCATCCCGCCCTTCGACCACCCGCAGGTGATGGCTGGCCAGGGCACAGCGGCCAAGGAGCTGTTCGAGGAGGTCGGCGCACTGGACATGATCGTCACGCCCTTGGGCGGCGGCGGGCTGCTGTCGGGCACCGCCGTCGCGGCGCGGCACCTCGCGCCGGCGTGCGAGATCGTCGGCGTCGAGCCGGAGGCCGGCAACGACGGCCAGCAAAGCCTGGCCAAGGGCGAGATCGTGCGCATCGACACGCCGAGGACGATCGCCGATGCGGCGCAGAGCCGGTCGCTCGGGCGGCACACCTTCCCGGTGCTGCAGCAGCTCGGCGTCCGCGTCGTCACCGCCAGCGACGCGCAGCTCGTCGGGGCGATGAAGTTCTTCGCCGGGCGGATGAAGCTGGTCGTCGAGCCCACCGGCTGTCTCGGCGCCGCGGCGGTGATGAACGGCGCACTCGACGTGCGCGGCAAGCGAGTCGGCGTGGTGCTGTCGGGCGGCAACGTCGACCTGCCGCGCTTCGCCGAGCTGATCGACGGCTAAAGGCCTGTCGCCTGGACCCAGCGCATGAAATCGGCGTGCTCGCGGATGTAGTCGGCCTCGTCGAACAGCTCCGAAGCGAGCACCAGCAGGCAGGCGTTCGACGAGAAGCCGTGCAGCTCGCGCCAGATGCCCGGCACCATCAGCAGGCCCTCGTTCGGGTGGCCCAGCGGGACCACGCGCTGGTGCACGCCGTCGTCCAGATGCACCTGGAACGAGCCCGACATCGCCACGTAGAGCTGGCGCAGCTTCAGGTGCGCGTGGCCGGCGCGCGAGGCACGCGAAGGCACGTCGTAGGTCCAGTAGGCCCGCTTGATCGGGAACTCGAAGTCGACGCCGGATTCGACGAAGGAAATGGAGCCGCGGTGGTCGTACACCGTGCGCAACTCGACCAGGCGGCAATCGTCGACATGGGCCACGGCGCTCTCCTCGCTAGCAAGGCAATAGGTAGTGATCATGCACCACGGTGCTGGCGCCGAAGCTCTCTTTGTAGAAGGCCAGCCCCGTGTTCACCACCCGGCCCTCGTCCTCGTTCGAGTGGCCGAAATCGAACCACCTGGCGCTCGCCTGGGCCTCGGCGATCGACTGCTCGAGCAGCAGATCGAGCGCCGCGCAGCGCCGGCCCTGTGCATCGGCGGCCATGTACTGCAGGTGGCGGACGGTCGGCGTGTCGAACAGCACCAGGCCGGCCACCAGGTCGCCGTTCCAGCGCGCCACGCGCAAGCTGATCTCGGCCGGAAAGCGCGCGGCCAGCAGGCGCATCTCGGCCAGCGTGTGGACCGGCCGGTTGCCGTGGCGCGCCTGGAGCTCTCGGTCGAGGACGGCCCAGAACGCGGCCCAGTCGTCGGCTGATTCAGCGGCCGCGCCGGGGTGGGACACCAGGCTCAGTTCGGTGCGGCGCCGCGTGGCCTGGGTGATGGCGCGCCGCCGCTTCGGTGGCCAGTGCGCCGGCGTCGGGCCGATCACCGACAGGGCGTCGCGCCGCACCGGCTGCGCGCCGCAGCGCCACAGCGCCCAGCGGTCGTCTTCGCAGGGCAGGCGGTGGTAGATCGGCGGCACGGTCTTGTACAGCAGCTCGGCCACGCCCTGCGCACGCCAGTGCGCCTGCAGCGCCTGCAGCAGCGCCCAGGTGGCCTGCGCCCCGAGGGTGTCGGCCAGCACCAGGCCACCGTAGCTCAGGCCCGCATGGCTCACGACGCGAGCGCCCTGCCGATTCGCCGGCAGCACGGCAATCAGCTTGCCGCGCCGCTCGACGAGCAGCGAAGCGTCGTCGAATCGATCGGCGTGGTAGCCCATGAAACCTCGGTCGAACAGAAAGGTGCCGTTCGGGCTCGCCGCGACGAGCGCGTTCCACGCGGCCTCGTTGCTCGCGCGGTAGGGTTGGAGCTCAAACTCGGCTGCCATTTGGATCTAGGCGTGCATGGCGCGGGCCCGCCAAGGTGCTTGCGCGGATCCGGCTTCGCCGGTCCGCTGCAAGAGCCCCCTCGGGGGGCAGCGACCGGAGGGAGCGTGGGGGCACCACCTCACCGCGTGATGCCGTGGACCGATGGTGCGCGGGCGAAGTCGAGCACGCGCGCCACGATCGGGTGCGTGGTGTCGAACTCGGCCTCGGCCTCGGCCATCACCTGGGCCAGCGGCTTCTCGCTGCCCTGGAAGCAGGCGAGCAGCCGGCGCGCGATGTCGATGTCCTCGCGCGAGAAGCCGTGCCGCTTCAGGCCGATCAGGTTGGCGCCGCGCAGGTGCGTCTGCCCCTCGGTGCCGTAGGCGATCGAGTACGGCAGCACATCCTGCGCGACGGCCGACATGCCCGAGATGAACGAGTACGCACCGACCCGCACGTACTGCTGCATGCCGACCATGCCGGCAATCACCGCGTGGTCGTCGATCGTGCACAGGCCGGCGATGCCCGAGTAGCTGGTGATGCGGCAGTGGTTGCCGAGCTCCACGTCGTGCGCCAGGTGCACGTAGGCCATCACGAAGTTGTCGTCGCCCAGCACCGTGCAGCCGTGCTGGCGCGGCGTGCCGCGGTGGATGGTGACGAACTCGAAGACCTGGTTGCGGTCGCCGATCACGACCTCGGTGGGTTCGCCGTGGTAGTTCTGGTCTTGCGGCGCACCGCCGATCACCGCATGGGCACCGAACAGGTTGTCGGCACCGATCGTCACGCGCCCCTGCAGCGAGACGCCGTTCATCAGCCGCGTGCGCGGGCCAATGCGGATCTCACCCTCCAGCACGCACCACGGGCCAATCTCGGCAGTCGGGTCGATCTCGACGTCGCCGCTGATGACCGCGGTGGGGTGGATCATCGCGGTGGGGAACCTAGCGGAACCAGAACTGGAACGTGCAGCCGGCGGCGAGCGCATCGTAGTCACGCGTCAGCGCCAGGTCGGCGATGCTGACGGCGTTGCTGTCGCGGCGCTCGCTGGCGATGTTGCAGCCCAGGTCCAGCGCCCGCGCGGGGCTGTACTGCACGCCCAGTGTCACCGCGGTCGTGCGATCGCTGAGGTGGCCGCCGCCGACTTCGAGCAGCTGGCTGAGCTTGCGGCGCGACCACTGCACGCCGCCGATCACGTTGATCTTCGCGGTGGCCGCCCACTGCGCCGACCAGATGAAGGCGTCGCGCAGCTGGTCGCCTGCGGGCACCGCGGGCATCGTCGCCTCGGGCGTCGCGACGTTGCCGCTGCCGCCTTCGATGTCGCGCAGGACCTGGGTCCGCAGGCGCAGCTTGCCGCTGGGCGCCCAGTCCCAGCCGATGCCGCCGGTCCAGAAGCTGCGGTCGGCGAGCACCGCGTGCTTCTCCTCCGATCGGGTCAGCCGCACGTCGAACCGGCTCGCGCCCGAGGCCTGCCAGAAAACGCCGAGCTCGAGATCCTTGCGGCTGGAATCGTCGTAGAAGCTGGTGTCCGGCCGCGAGATGCGGGTGTAGCGCGCCAGCAACTGGCCCCCGAGATCGGGGCTGGGCTTGTAGCCGATGCCGCCTTCGCCGCTCCATTGCGACAGGTCGTTGTCGGCCGCGAAGGTGGCGTTCGAGTACCCACGGTCCAACGCGTTCGCGCCGACCAGGAGCGCCCATTCACCCATGCCGCCCAGGCGCCCCTGGAAGTAGCCGGATTGGGTGCTTTCGATGTTGCGGGCGTCGTCCAGCGGCGTGGCGCTGTCCAGCCCGAAGCGGTACTGGCGACGGATCGACTGCGCGCCGAGCACGCCGGACAGGTCGCCGGCCGTTTCCCAGTCGAGCTGCAGCGCCACGTCGTGGCCGGTGTTGTTCAGCTCGTCGTGCTCCTTGTAGCGGTTCATCTGCAGGGCCGCGTTGCCGTGCAGGCGCTGGCGGCCGAACATCTGGTCAAGGCCGAAGTTGAGCGCCGTGACCGAGGTCCACTCGGCTTCTTCGTTCGTGCTGGTGCGGAAGAAGTTGGAATCGTGCGTCAGGGTTTCCGACAGGCCGATGCTGAACGGCTGGGCCGGGCCGGGCTGCGGCTGCGTGATCGGCGGCGGTGGCGATACGGGCGGCGGCGGCGGGGTGTCGACCTGGGCCTGGGCGTGGGCCGCACCGGCCAGGACCCAGGCGGCCGCGACAGCGATCAGCGCCCCGGCCGGACAAGAACCGCGACGCACGACGCCGACCCAACCAAGGGATTTGCGCGGATCCGGCTTGGCCGGTCCGCTGCAAAAGCCCCCTCGGGGGGCAGCGACCGGAGGGAGCATGGGGGTAGTCATGTCAGTACGCCTTGCGATCGAAGAACATCAGCTTGGCGGTGCGGGCGATGATCAGCAGATCGAGCCCGAGCGACCAGTTGCGCAGGTACTCCAGATCGTACTCGACCCGGCGCGCCATCTTGTCGACCGTGTCGGTCTCGCCACGCAGGCCATTGACCTGCGCCCAGCCGGTGATGCCGGGCTTGACCTTGTGGCGCGCCATGTAGGCCTTGACGATCTTGCGGTACTGCTCGTTGTGCGCCACCGCATGCGGGCGCGGGCCGACGATGCTCATCTGCCCCTTGAGCACGTTGAAGAACTGCGGCAGCTCGTCGAGCGAGGTCTTGCGGATGAAGGCGCCGAAGCGGGTCACGCGCGGGTCGTTGCGCGTGGCCTGCGCGACCACGGCGCCATCGTCCTGCACGGTCATCGAACGGAACTTGTAGACCTCGATGACCTCGCCGTCGAGCCCGGTGCGGCGCTGGCGGAAGATCACCGGCCCGGGCGAGCTGAGCTTCACGCCGATCGCCACCGCGATCAGCACCGGGGTGATCAGCAGCAGGATCAGCGTGGCCAGCACGATGTCGCTGGCGCGCTTGAGCAGGCCGTTGATGCCGGTGAACGGCGTGACCAGCAGGCCGACGACCGGCACGCCGCCCATGTCCTCCAGCCGGCCCTGGATGATGCTCACGCCGAACACGTCGGGCACGAAATGCACCGAGGCGGTCGTGTTCTGCAGGGTCTCCATCAGCTGCAGGATGCGCGGCTGCGAGGTCAGCGGCAAGGTGATGAACACGTCCTTCACGCCGTGCTGCTCGATGAACTGCGGCAGCTCGTTGAGGCCGCCCAGCAGCGGCACGTCCACCGGCAGCTCGAGCCGGGCCGCCGAGCGGTCGTCGAAGTAGCCGAGCAGGTCGTGGCCGTAGCCCCGGCGCGCCTGCAGCATCTCGGCCACCCGCTGCCCCATGCGGTGGGCGCCGACGATCACGGCCGGGCGCCGGAACTCGGGCAGCGCGGCGCGATGGCGCATGTAGGCCGTGCCGAACACGACGCACAGCCAGTGCACCAGCGGCGTCGCGATGGCCCAGCCCAGCAGCAGCTCGGGGTTGAAGGCCTGCAGCCCGCCGGTGGCGTAGCCCACCAGCACCAGCACGAACAGCACGCCGATCCACGACAGGAAGATGTCGATGCCGACGCCGATGCCCGTCTTGCCGAAACGGTTCAGCCCCGGGAAGATCAGCACCAGCAACAGGATCGCCATCGCCATCGCCGGGCCGCCGAAAGGCTCGTCGAAGATGGCGTGGAACACCGCCAGCATCACCGCCGCCAGCACCGGCTCGAGCACCGCCGCGATCGCCGACGGCACGCTGGGCGGTGCGCTCAGGAACTGCTTGCGGGCGCTGCGTTCTTCAAACATCGACGGTCGGGGCCGCCGGCGTCAGGCCGTGCGGCCGTAGGTGTCTTCGTAGCGGACGATGTCGTCCTCGCCGAGGTAGCTGCCGGACTGCACTTCGATGATCTCGAGATCGACTTTGCCCGGATTGGCCAGGCGGTGCACCTCGCCGAGCGGGATGTAGGTGCTTTGATTCTCGGTCAGCAGGATCTTCTTCTCGCCACAGGTCACCTCGGCGGTGCCGGTGACGACGATCCAGTGTTCGGCGCGGTGGTGATGCATCTGCAGGCTCAGCGAGGCGCCGGGGCGCACCATGATGCGCTTGACCTGGAAGCGCGGGCCGGCGTCGATGCTGTCGTACCAGCCCCAGGGACGGTGCACCTTGCGATGCAGCAGGCCTTCACCGCGGCCGTTGGCGGCCAGCTTGCTGACGATCTTCTTCACGTCCTGGCTGCGCGCCGCATCGGCCACCAGCACCGCGTCGGCCGTCTCGACGACGACCAGGTTGTCGACACCCACGGTGCTGACGAGCCGCCCGGTCGCATGCACCAGCGTGTTGCGGGTGTCCTCCATCATCACGTCGCCGACCGAGGCGTTGCCGAAGCCGTCCTTGCCGGCGATCTGCCAGACAGCGTCCCAGGCGCCGAGATCGCTCCAGCCCGCGGCCAGCGGCACCATGCGGATGTCGAAGGCGCTGCCGGGGCAGCGCTCCATCACTGCGTAGTCGACCGAGTCGGCCGGCACCTGCTCGAACTCCTTCTTGCCAGGGCGCACGAACTTGGCATCCGAGCGCCGGGCCTCCCAAGAAGCCCGGGTGGCTTCGAGGATGTCGGGGCGGAAGGACTGCAGCGCCTTCAGCCAAACCGAGGCCTTGAGCACGAACATGCCGCTGTTCCAGTAGTAGCCGCCTTCGGCCAGGTAGCGCTCGGCCGTGGCGAGGTTCGGCTTCTCGACGAACTGCGCGACGGCCGCGAGTTCGCCGGCCCTGGCGCCGGGAGCGACGCGGATATAGCCGTACCCGGTCTCGGGCCGGTCGGGCGTGATGCCGAGGATCACGATCGAGCCTTCGGCGGCACCGCGCACGGCTTCCTGCAGCGCGGCAGTGAAGGCCGCCGCGTCGGCCACCGTCTGGTCGGCGGGGGTCACCACCAGCACCGGGTCAGCCCCGTCCTCCTGGGCCTGCAGCGCGGCCAGCGTCAGCGCGGGCGCGGTGTTGCGGCCCGAAGGCTCGAGCACCACCGCGGTGCTGTCCATGCCCAGCTCGCGCAGCTGCTCGAGCACCATGAACCGATGCTCGGCGTTACCCACCACCACCGGCGGGTCGACGACGATGTCGCCGTCAGCCAGGTTGGCCACGCGCTCCGCGGCTTGCTGGAACAGGCTGGCGTCACCCGTCAGCACCAGGAACTGCTTGGGATAGCCCGCGCGCGACAGCGGCCACAGCCGCGTGCCGCTGCCGCCGGCCATGATCACCGGCAACACGGAAATGGATCGGGACATGGACAACCTCGATGGCAGATGGAATGCGCACCGCCCGCGACGGCAAGGCAGCGGTGCAAGTGCGGGCTATTGTGGCAAACAAGCCCCAGCGGCCCGGCCCCCTAGGACTCCCTAGGACGCAAGGTTCGGGCCGTGTTAGATGGGCATTCCATCACGCCAGCGCCGGCTGATCGTAACGGCCCGCAGCCGAGCGCCGAGCCGCCTCGATCCGGCGGCCCGCGTCAGCGCCGGCCGATCGAGTGGTAGGCGAGGCCGAAGCCGCGCACCAGCGCGGGGTCGTAGAGATTGCGGCCGTCGAAGACCCGCTTGTCGGCCAAGGTGGCGGCCAGCACGTCGAAATCGGGCGTGCGGAACTCCTTCCACTCGGTGACGATCACCAGCGCGTCGGCACCGGCCAACGCGGCCGGCGCCGACGGCGCGAAGTGCACGGCCGAGAGCGCGTCGGGGCCGAGGTCGAGCGCCAGCACGCGCTTGGCCTCGGCCGCGGCGACCGGGTCGTAGGCCTGCACACGCGCGCCGCGCCTGACCAGCTCGGCAATGACCACGCGGCTGGGCGCCTCGCGCATGTCGTCGGTGTTCGGCTTGAAGGCCAGGCCCCAGACGGCGAAGGTCTTGCCGTGCAGGTCCTCGCCGTACTGCGCGACGATCTTCTTGACCAGCACGAGCTTCTGTTCTTCGTTGACCGCCTCGACCGCGGCCATCATCTTGCTCGGCAGGCCGGCCTCGGCCGAGCTGCGGGCCAGTGCCTTGACGTCCTTCGGGAAGCAACTGCCGCCGTAGCCGGCGCCGGGATAGAGGAAGTGGGTCCCGATGCGCGGGTCGGAGCCGATGCCCACGCGAACCTGCTCGATGTCGGCACCCACGGCTTCGGCCAGGCGCGACAGCTCGTTCATGAAGCTGATGCGGGTGGCCAGCATCGCGTTGGCGGCGTACTTGCTGAATTCGGCGCTGCGGATGTCCATCACCAGCAGCCGGTCGTGGTTGCGCACGAAGGGCGAGTACAGCGCGCGCAGCAGCAGCGTCGCCCGTTCGTCTTCGGTGCCGATGATGATGCGGTCGGGCTTGAGGAAGTCCTCGACCGCGGCGCCCTCTTTCAGGAACTCGGGGTTCGAGGCGACCGAGAAGGCCAGCTCGACGCCACGCTTGGCGAGTTCTTCGGCCACCGCCGCGCGCACGCGATCGGCCGTGCCCACCGGCACCGTGCTCTTGTCGACGATGACCTTGTGGTCGGTCATCAGTCGGCCGATGTTGCGCGCCGCCGCCGTCACGTATTGCAGGTCGGCCGAGCCGTCCTCGTCGGGCGGCGTACCCACCGCGATGAACTGCAGCGTGCCGTGGGCCACCGCGCGCGCGATGTCGGTGGTGAACTCGAGACGGCCGGCCGACGCGTTGCGCTGCACCAGTTCCTGCAGGCCCGGCTCATGGATCGGGATGCCGCCCGTATTGAGGATCTCGATCTTGCGGGCGTCCACGTCGAGACAGACGACGTGGTTGCCCATCTCGGAGAGGCAGGCGCCGGTGACCAGGCCGACATAGCCGGTGCCGATGACGGTGACTTTCATGGATTGTTCTTAGCTTTCAGTTGGCGAGTTCGCGCAAGGCAGGGGCCACCGCGTCCTTGGGCGACAGGATCGGCGCCACTCCGGCATCGGGCCACGCGATGCCGATTTCCGGGTCATCCCAGCGCAGCGCGCCCTCGGCCTCGGGGGCGTAATAGTCGGTGGTCTTGTAGAGGAAGTCGGCCGAGTCGCTGAGGACCAGAAAACCATGCGCCAGGCCGGGCGGGATCCACAGCTGGCGGTGGTTGTCGGCGCTCAGCTCGGCCCCGACCCAGCGGCCGAAAGTGGCACTGCCCGGGCGGATGTCGACGGCCACGTCGAACACCGCGCCGCTGACCACGCGCACCAGCTTGCCTTGGGCGTGCGGCGCGCGCTGGAAGTGCAGGCCGCGCAGCACGCCGCGGGCGGAGCGCGAATGGTTGTCCTGCACGAACGCCACCGGCGAGCCGACCGCCGCCTCGAACTGGCGCTGGTTGTAGCTCTCCATGAAAAAGCCGCGCGCGTCGCCGAAGGCTTTCGGCTCCAGCACCAGCACGCCCTCGATGGCGGTCTTCTCGATCTTCATGCGGCGGGATTGTCCCATGGGGCCCACAAGCCCCGTCCTGGTAACCAATTGTTCACGCTTTGGGCAACGGCGCAGCGCCGCCCACCCTGTTCCGGCGGCTTCCGTCGCCGATGATCAAGTGCCCAGGAATCCGAATGTCTGCGCCCGAACCGATCATGAACACCGCGTTGATCGCCCTCGAATCCGAACTCGCCTACCGCGGGCCGGAGCGTCGCGGCGCCGAGAACGCCGGCCTGGTACGGCTGATGGCCTGCGTGCTGGACGAGGTCGACTACGGCCTGATGCTGATCTCTGCCGATGGGCTGGTCGTGCATGCCAACCACGCCGCGCTGCGTGAAATGGGCTCGCACCACCCGCTCGAGCTGCGCAGCCGGCGCCTGCGCGCACGCGACCCGCAAGAGCAGCCGGCGCTGGCCGATGCACTCGAAGCGGCTCGCCGCCGCGGCGCACGCTGCCTGCTGAACCTGGGCGGCGCCGAGGCGCGCGTCGGCCTGTCGATCGTGCCGCTGCCGCTGGCGCTGTCGAACCACACGAGCGGCAATGCCGTGCTGCTGACCCTGCAGCGCGCCCAGCTCGTCGAAAAGCTCTCGGTCGGCGCGTTCGCCCGCGCGCGCGGGCTCTCGCAGCGCGAGGAAGAGGTGCTGACGGCCCTGTGCGAGGGCCTGCGCCCGACCCAGATCGCCGAGCGGATGGGCGTCGCGGTGGCCACCGTGCGCAGCCATGTGCACAACCTGAAAGAGAAGACGCACTGCCACAGCATGGTCGAGCTGGTCAAGCAGGTCGCGCTGCTGCCTCCGCTGGTGACCGCGCTGAAATCGCCCGGCCTGCAAAGCTGATCAAACCCGGGTGGCGTGCACCCGGATCGAGTCGTACTTGCGATCTGCCGGTGCCCAGGCGCTGCGCAACAGCAGACCCCAGCTTTGCCGGCCGAGTGCCGTGCTGCGGTCGTCGGGACACTGCAGTTCGTCATGGATCGCGTCGAGTGCGCGGATCCACGCCGGGTCGAACTGGCGGGTGAAGCCGGTGTAGTGCAAGCCGACCGGCTTGAAGCCCGTCGACGTCAGCATCGCCGTCAGCGAGCCACGCGTGAAGTAGTGCAGGTGGCGCGGCAGATCGGTCCAGGGCCAGCTCGGGCCGAACCGGCCGAAGCCCGGCGCGGCGCAGTTCGGCACCTCGACGACCGCAGTGCCACCGGGGCGCAGCAGGCCATGGACGCGTTGGAGCGCCATGGCCGGGTTGATCGTGTGCTCCAGCACGTGCGACATCAACGCATAGTCGAAGCCCGTGCCGGCCTCGGCCGGCGGGTCCTCGGCGGTGCCCTCGTGCACCGGGCCGAATTGCCTCGCGACCTGGCGTGCCGCCGGGTCCGGCTCGATGCCGACCACCTCGAACCCTGCCGCCTGCAGCTTGGCCATGTTGGGGCCGGCGCCGCAGCCGATGTCGATGATTCGGCCCGGCGCGCCAAGCTCCTGCGGTGCGAAATCCGCCCCGCGGTCAAAGCGCCACGCAAGGTGGGTGCGCAACCGGTCGAGCAGGCGGCGTGCCGCCGGCGCCGCGGCGTCGCCCGCTTCGGCGTGCGTGTAGTAGTCGACCCGGTAGAACGCCGCGACATCCTGTGGCGAAAGGCGCGCCGCGACCCTGCCGTAGCCGCACCGCGAACACCAGACCACACGGAAGGTCTGCGCCAGCTGCGGCCGGCGGTAGTCGCGCGCCTCGAACAACCGGTGCATCTCGCCTCGGCACAAGGGGCAGGCGCTGGCAGCTTCGGCGTCTGGCGTGGCGGTCATCGACACGTCTCTCAGAACACCCGGTCGCGCAGCACCTGCTGCAGGTACTGGCCATAGCCGCTCTTGGCCAGCGGCGCCGCCAGGCCGGCGAGTTGCTCGTCGCCGATCCAGCCCTGGCGCCAGCAGATCTCTTCCGGGCAGCAGACCTTCAGGCCTTGCCGCTTCTCCAGCGTCTGCACGAAGGCACCGGCTTCGAGCAGGCTGTCGTGCGTACCGGTGTCGAGCCAGGCGTCGCCGCGGCCGAAGATCTGCACGTCGAGTTCGCCGGCCTCGAGATAGCGCCGGTTCAGGTCGGTGATCTCGAGCTCGCCGCGGGCGCTCGGTGCAAGTGCCTTCGCGTGGCCCACGACCTGGTGGTCGTAGAAGTACAGGCCGGTCACCGCATAGCGGCTCTTGGGTTGCGCTGGTTTTTCCTCGAGACTGACCGCACGGCCGCCGGCATCGAACTCGACGACACCATAGCGCTCGGGGTCGGTCACCGGGTAGGCGAACACCGTGGCGCCGGACGGGCGCGCCGCCGCGGCCTGCAGCCGCCGGCCCAGGTCGTGGCCATAGAAGATGTTGTCGCCGAGCACCAGTGCGCTGGGGGCGCCGGCGAGGAACTCCTCGCCGATCAGGAAGGCCTGGGCCAGACCCTCCGGCTTGGGCTGCACCGCGTAGCGCAGCTTGATGCCCCAGCGCTCGCCGTCGCCCAGCAACTGCTCGAAGCGGGGGGTGTCCTGCGGCGTGCTGATAAGCAGGATGTCGCGGATGCCGGCCAGCAGCAGCGCCGACAGCGGGTAGTACACCATCGGCTTGTCGTAGACCGGGATCAGCTGCTTGCTGATCGAGAGCGTCACCGGGTGCAAACGGGTGCCGGCGCCGCCGGCGAGGATGATGCCTTTGCGGGCGGGCGTCATGGCATGAGTCACGGGGAATCTCCAATGATGGGGCGCGGCGCGGGGCCGGCCTGGGGGAATGGGTCACGGTACTGGCCGGCACGCGCCTGCGCCATCCACCACAGGAAGCGCGCGTTGCGCAGGTAGCGCAAGCCGTAGCGGCGCGGCTCGCTGAGCACGCGGTAGGCCCATTCGAGGCCGAGCCGGCGCATCCAGACCGGCGCACGCTTGACCTCGCCGGCCTCGTAGTCGATTGTCGCCCCGATGCCCATCAGCACCCGCACGCCGGGCAGCGCGGCGCGGTGGCGGGCCAGCCAGACCTCCTGCTTGGGTGCGCCCAGGCCGACCATCAGGGCGGTCGCGCCGCTGGCGCGCACCATGCCCAGCACCGACGCGATCTCGTCGGGGTCGTCGACGAAGTCCATCGATGGCCCGTGGGCGCCGACGACCAGTTCGCGCCCGGCCATCGCGTTGATCCGCTCCCGCGCCCGTTGGGCAACGCCGGGCCTGGCACCCAACAGGAAGATGCGCACCGCCGGGTCGGCCGCGTGGCGCCGGCAGTACGCGGGGAAAAGATCCGAGCCGGTGATCTTCTCGGCCACGCCGTGGCCCTGCCAGCGCAGCGCCCACCAGACGTAGTGGCTGTCGACAGTGATGAAGTCGGCCGTGCGGTAGGCCGCGGCAAAGGGCGCGCTCGTCTGCAGGTGGTAGAGGTGGTCGGGGTTGATGGTGAAGACCATTCCGCCGTCGGCGTCCAGCCGGTCGAGCAGCTGCGGCATCGTCAGGTCGTCGGCCCATACGTTCAGCAGCGGCACGCGGCGCCACGGCCGCCCGGCGATCGCAAAAACGCGGGGAGCCGTGACAGGTGCAGTCTGCGAGATCCGAGGCGGTACGTGGCTCATTGGGTCAGCAAGGGGTGGGCCGGAAAATTCTGACATGCGGCGAGCGCCAGCTCATTTGCGCTCGGTGCGCACCCAATCCTTCTGGCGCCGTGACCAGAAGCGCAGGTAGACCCCCAGCTTGGACAGCGCATACCAGGGCGCACGCAGCAGGTCCCACGGGCCCAGCACGCTGCGGCCCCAGCGCAGCCACGCGGCCAGCACCGCCGCTCCCAGCAGGGCGAGCAGGCCGCTCGCGGCCACCCAGGCGACCGCGCCGACGCCAGCCCAGGCCGCCGCGCCGGCCAGCCCCCACAGGGCGAAAGCCAGCAGCATCAACAACGCCAGCGGCGGCACCGCGAGGTCCAGCGCCAGGCCGAACAGCCGCCGATCGCGCCGGCCCAGCGCGTCGCGCAGCATCGGCACGGCGTGCTGGCTCAGCATGCCCAGATGGCCGTGCTCCCAACGCGTGCGCTGCGTCGCCGCGGCCGCCGCGGAGGAAGGGAAGTGGCTCTGGACGCCAGCCGCCTCGCAGAACCGCGGCGCATGGCCGGCGCGCGCCAGCGCGAGGCCGAGCTGCATGTCCTCGACGATGCTGCCGCTGGCCAGCGGCGCGTGCTCGACCTGCGCCCATGGAAAGGCCATGCCGCTGCCCGTCAGCTGGCAGGGCCAGCCGAGCCGGGTCGCGCCACGTGGGCGAACCCAGTTCTTCACCCGCCAGGCAAACTCCGCGACCCGGCCATTGACGCCGGTCGGCCCCGCATGGGTCATCAGGTACCTCGCCTGCACCGGCGCATCCCAGCGCACGCAGGCCGCCGCAAGTGCATCCAGCGCACCGGGCTGCAGCAGGCAATCGGCATCGACGATCACCAGCACCGGCGGCGGCGCGGCGCGCAGGTGCGCGACGCCGAAGGCCAGCGCGTAGCCCTTGCCGCGTTCGGTGTCGTGGCTGCGCTCGACCACCTCGGCGCCTTCGGCACGCGCCACGGCGGCCGTGTCGTCGCTGCAGTTGTCAGCCACCACCAGCAGCCGGTCGCCGGCGCGCAGCTGGGCTCGCATCGCTCCCAAGGGTGCCGCAAGGCCGGCCGCCTCGTCGTGCGCAGGCACCAGCACCGCCAGTGGCGGCCGCGGCACCGCGCCGAGCCCGCGTCGCGCGGGCAGGAAAGCGGCCGCGATCTCCAACACGAACACCACGACCGGCACCGCCAGCACCAGCGCAGCCAGGGTCAGCAGCAGCGAAGCAAGGCCCGCCAGCACCGCGATCACGTCACGCTCCCCGCCACGGCCTGCGCCTCGGACCACGCCGCCAGCAGCCGGGCCGCCTCGGTGTCGATCTGGTGGCGCGCCAGCACGCGTGCCCGGCCGGCCTGCCCCATGGCCGCCAACGCCTCGGGCGGCGCGGCCAGGCAGGCCCGCATCGCGCGCGCGGCGGCGGCCGGCGAGCCGGCCTCGAACAGCCAGCCCTCGACGCCATCGCGCACCAGCTCCGGAATGCCGGCGACATAGGTGCTGAGGACCGGCCGGCCGACGGCCAGCGCTTCCATGATGACCACTGGCAGCCCTTCGGCAAAACTCGGCAGCACCATCGCACGCGCCGCCACCAGCTCCCCGCGCACTTGCGCGCTCGAGATCCAGCCGGTGATGCGCACCTTGGCCTCCAGCCCGAGGCGCCGCACCGCGGCCTCGATGTCGGGCCGCATCTCGCCGTCGCCCGCCAGCACCAGCTCGAAATCGAGCCCCTCGGCGGCAAGCATGCCCGCCGCCTCGACCAGCAGCAGCTGGCCCTTCTGTTCGCACAGCCGGCCGACACAGACCAGGCGCGCCGCGCTGCTCGGAGCCACCGCCTCGTCGCCGAAGAACCCCGCCTCGAGGCCGCAGTGCACGACGCGCACCTTGGGCCAGTCGGCGAGCGCCGCCCAGCGCCAGAGCTGGCTGCGCCCATAGGCGCTGATCGCGACCACCACGTTGGCCCGGCGCATCTTCTCGGCCAGGCCCAGGAACTGCGGCTTGTCGAACTCCTCCGGCCCGTGCACCGTGAAGCTGAACGGGGGCCCACCGAGCGCGTGCGCCAGCATCGCCACCTCGGCGGCATTGGTGCCGAAGTGCGCGTGCAGCTGGCCGGCACCACCGGACCCGCGCAGCGCACGCACCAGCGCACAGGCTTCGGCCAGGTAGACCAGGTGATAGGGCCAGGGCCGGTCAGCGCGTCGTGACATGCGCAACGCCAGCGCCAGCGCGGCGCCGAACCGCTGCGGCGAAGCCAGCGCCTGCGTGAACGCGGCCCCCAGCAGCGACAGCAGCCCGTCGCGCAGCAGGTAGTGCGTGCGCCCGATCTCGGCCCGGTCTTCGGCGTCGACCACCTCGGCGTCCCAACCGCGCAGCGCGAAGCGCAGCACCGTCGCGCCCTGGCGCTCGAGCGCCGCGATCTCGCGCCGGATGAAGGTGTGGCTGACCTTCGGGTACTGGTTGACGAGGTACGCGACGCGCATCTTCAGCGCAGGTAGTGGCGCACCGAGGCGGCGATGCCGCGCTCGACGAGCGCCTCGCGCGTGCCGGCCGGGCGCCAGCCCAGCAGCTCGCAGCTGCGGCGGTTGTCGAAACGCGCGGCGAGCTGGCGGCAAGCCCAGTCGTGGTAGCTCGGCCGCTTGCGGTTCGGGTGACGGATGGCGTTCTTGACGGCCTCTTTCGCCACGTCGAGCAGGAAGAACTTCCATACCGGCGTCGGCGTCGCGCGCAGCCGCGTGCCCGTCAGGCGGGAGACCTCGTCGACGTACTCGCGTGCAGTCAGCAGCGGTGCGTCGGTCAGCAGGAAGGCCTGCCCCTCGAGGCCGGGCTTGTCCAGCCCGAGCACCAGCGCATCGGCCACGTCGTCGACCAGCACCAGCGGCAGCTTGTGCTGGCCGCTGCCCCAGTACTGCACCCGCGTGTCGCTGTGGAACATGCCGACACCCCAGTGGGCCGGGGGGCAGCCTTCGCCGATCACCACCGCCGGGCGGAAGATCACCAGCGGCAGGCCGCGGGTGACATGCAGCTCGCGCAGCAGCGCCTCGCAGGCGGCCTTGGATCGCGCATACAGGTTGCGCGACGCGATCGCCGGGTCGAGCGGCGTCTCGCCACTGATCACCGTCGAGGCTTTCTCGGCGTCGTAGGAGTCGATGGTGCCGGTGTAGATGAAGCGCTTCACGCCGGCAGCGAGCGCGGCCTCGGCCAGCACGCGGGTCGGCCGCAGGTCGTTGTCGACATAGTCCTGCCAGCGCTGGCCGACCGCCTTGGCCAGGTCGTAGACCACCTCGATGCCCTGCAGCGCTCGGCCCACGGCCGCCGGGTCGTCGAGCGCCCCTTCGGCCACCTCGACGGCCAGGCCCTCGAGCTCGTAGCGCGCCGAGGCGGCGCTGCGCGACAGCACACGCACGCCGTGGCCCGCCGCGAGCAGCGCACGCACCAGGCGCTTGCCGATGAAGCCGGTGCCGCCGACGACGAGCACCGTCGACGGCCGTTCGGGCGCCGGCGGCGCCGGCACCGGCCGCGGCGTGGCCAGCACGCCGGCGCTGGCCGCGATGCGCTCGCAGGTGCGGATCACTTCGGCGCCGAAGCGCCCGTCGAGCCGCGGATCGATCGAGCCGGCCGCCACGCCCTGGTAGAAGACCGCGACGCTGCGCGCGATGCTGTCCAGAAAGGGGTTGCCATGCGGCCCCTTCCTCAGCGTCGAGACGAACTGGCGGCGGAAATTGGCCCAGGCCTGGGCCCGCCACGCCGCGGCGCCTTCGCGGCCGCTGCGCAGGCCGTCGAACAGCGCACTGTTGCTGCGCGCTTCTTCGCCAAAGAGCAGGTCGTGCTCGAAATCCAGCGCCGCACTCGCCGCGTAGCCACGCAGGCGCAGGCTGCGGTCGGGCTGGCCGGGCTGGACCGACAGCTCCAGGCTGACACCCGTGTCGCCGCGCCGGCCGATCAGGCTCCAGTGGCGCCACACGCGCTGCGCGCCGGGCAGCTCGATCGGCAGCGAAGCGCGCGCTTCGAGCGCATCGAGCGGGCCGACGAGGTCGAGCAGGAAGGCCACCAGGTGCGGCCCGAGCTCGAACAGCAGGTTGGCCTCGGCACGCAGCATCCAGTTGTTGTAGGGGCCGAACTGGATCAGCCCGAGCGGGTACAGCCAGCGCAGCGACAGGTGGTCGAGCCGACCCAGCGTGCCGTCCTTCGCCTGCGCACGCAGCCGCTCGTAGCTCGGCAGGAAGAGGAAATTGTGGTTCACGCCGAGCTTCACGCCGCGCGCCGCGGCCAGCTCGGCCAGCGCCTCGCAGGCCGCCGCGTCCAGCCCCATCGGCTTCTCGACGAAGGCGTGCACGCCGGCTTCGAGGATGCGCCGCGTCAGGTCCACGTGCAGCTGCGGCGGCACCAGCACGTGCACCGCGTCGACGCCCGCAGCCAGCATCTCGTCGAGCGAGGTGAAGCTCCTCGCGATGCCGTGGCTCGCCGCAGCCGCTTCGGCGCGGGCGCGCGAGACGTCGCACACGGCCGCCAGCTCGACGCCGGGCAGCGCCCGCAGCGCTGCCGCGTGGGCCTGCAGGATGTAGCCGGCGCCGAGCAGGCCGACGCGGAATCGGGGTGGGGTCATGGTTCGGTCGTGTTCTTGCTTGTTACTTGTATTCGATGATCCGGTAGCGCCCGCGCGCCAGGTTCCATTGGAACTTCAACAGCCCCCAGGCGTTGGCCCATTTGGCCAGCAGGTTGAAGCGCGCATAGAGCCAGCTGTCGGCTGCGCTGTCGCCCCGGCCGCGGCGAAAGCGGAAGATGCGCCACGCGAGCAGCCCGTAGCCGCCCAGCAGCAGCAGGCTCGCGCCGCGCGTCGGGATGGCGGTGGCCAGCACGAGCAGCGGCACGCCAAGGCCCCAGAACCAGGTGCTGCGGCGTTCGCGCGCACAGTCGCGCACGGGGCCCTGGCCGTGCAGGTGGGCGCGCTGGCCGATCGCGTGGCCGGCGCGCACCGCACGCGTCCACCACTGGCCGAAGCGGCGGATGTCGGCATCGTGCTGCGCCATCGCCGCGTCGAGCTTGCGCACTTGGTGGCCGGCTGCGCCGACCCGCACGCCGAACTCGGAATCCTCGCCCGCGATGACCTCGGCATTGAAGCCGCCGAGCGCCTCGAAGACATCGACCCGCACCATCATGATGCCGCCCAGGGCGCCGTAGTTGGTGATCACGCCGGCCGGCGCGCGCCACTCCAGCGCGCACAGCCGGTTGTAGACCGTCGCGTCGGGGTGCCGCTCCTGCAGATGGCCGAGTACCACCGCGCAGCGCGGCTCGGCATCGAGCGCGGCCTCGGCCGCATCCAGCCAGCCCGGCAGCATCAGGCAGTCACCATCGAGGAACTGCACGTGGCGCAGCGCCGGGTGGCGCGCGCGCAGCAACGCCGCCCCCTCGTTGCGCGCGCGCGCGGCGGAAAACGGCCGCGCCGGATCCAGTGGCAGCACCGCGTCGCACAGCGGCCGCGCCCGCTCCAGGCTGCCGTCGGACGAGCCCGAATCGACATAGACCACCGGCCGCGGCTGCGCACGCAGCGCCTGCAGGCAGGCGACCAGTCGCGCGCCCTCGTTGCGACCGATGACGACGACGCCGGCGGCAGGCGCGCGCGCGGCTGCCGTCATCGATGCACCCCGACCAAGGCGCCCAGCTCCGCCGCCGAGCGCCGCTCGGGCCGCAGCAGCCGCGCGCTCGACACGCCCAGCCCGGCCAGCATGTAGCAAAGCTGCGGCACGACGACGATGCTGCTCGTCGTGACCAGCACGAACATCACCGCCAGCGTCGTCGCGATCAGGTAGTTCGCCAGCTGGCGGCTGTCGGCCGACACCTCGGGGTCGCGCCGCAGGCGCCAGAGCGAGCCCATCATCGAGCCGAAGATGCCGACGAAGCAGGCCAGCCCGATCACGCCGGTAGCCAGCGCGATGGCGACATAGGAGTTGACGATGTCGATGATGCCCTGCCCCTGGCGAAGTTCTTCCATGTAGTTCAGGTAGCCCGGCACCCCGAGCCACGGGCTGCCCGCGATCAGGCTCATCGAGATCTCGAGCAGGCGCTTGCGGTACTCGACGTTCTCGGCATCCACCTGGCCGATGAAGGGCAGCATGTCGACGACGAAGTGCAGCGCCGAGACCTGCGATGCCACCGCGACGAAGCCCACCGCGCCGATGCCGAACAGCAGCAGCCGCTTCAGCCCGCCTTCGCCCAGCACGATCAGCAGCACGAACAGCAGCACGGCGCCCAGCCACGAGCCGCGCGCCAGCGAGGCCGCCAGGCCGCCCAGCAGCGCCAGCGTGCCGAGCCAGGCCAGGCCGCGGTGGCGCACGTCGGTGCGAACGATGCCCCAGAAGCCCAATGCCAGCACCAGCACGAAGCCGAACATCAGCGAGTGGCCGGCCGAGGCCTTGGCGCGCAGGAAGCCGGCGCGTTCGAGAAACACCGTCAAGTCCCAATACAGGTTCCACCCCACTGGCACCGCGTCGTACAGCGGCCAGCGGCGCACCGATTCGAACATCGCCAGCACCGACAGCAGCATCGCGGTCAGCACGTAGGCGCGCAGCGCGCCGCGCAGCCCGTCGATGCTGCCGAAGGCGCGGCTGAACACCCAGTACGGCAGCAGCGTGTCGATGGCCAGCACGAAGGCCTGGCGGATCAGGTCGGTGCGCGACGCGTAGGGCAGCAGCACCGCCAGCTGCACCGCGAAATAGGCCAGCACGAACCAGTCGGTCACCATGCCGAGGGGCCCTGGCCGCCGCGGGCCCCGGGGCATCAGCACGACGGTGGGCAGCAGCAGGGCGAAGCTCAGCGCCCGCGAATGCGTCATCTCGAAGAAGTTGCCGATGCTGCCGAAGCCGGGGATGTAGCTGCCCACGTTGGGCACCGCGAGCAGCAGCAGTGCCCACAGCGTGGCCGCGCGCTCGGCCCGCTCGCCGCCGGGAAGAAGGAAGGCGAGCACGACGACCGGCATGGCGAGCGCATAGACCCAGATGCTGGGCGAGACGAACGCGATCACCGTGACCAGGATGAAGGCCCAGCGCAACCGGCGGATTTCGCCCTCGCGCGCCAGCCCGGGCCAGGCCAGGCCGGCGATCCAGAACAGCAGCAGCGCCGCCGCGAGGATGATCGGCAACGCCTTGAGGTGGGAAGACATGCGGGAAGAGGGGGCGCGGAGAGGCGGCCGCGCAAGCGTACCTTACCCACGCGACCGCTTCGTCGCAGCGGCCCGTGCGGTGGGCCGATCGAGGCCGCGAATGGCGACACAATAGGCCGCTTCGCGATGCCCTCCATGCCGCCGCCCCCCGCCGCCACCCCGCCGCTTTCGAGCACGCTACGCCAGCGGGCGGGCTCGGCGGCTCTGTGGATCGGCCTCGGGTTCGCGCTGACCCAAGCGATCCGGCTGGGCAGCAGCATCGTGCTGACCCGCCTGCTGGCGCCCGAGATGTACGGTCTGGTCGCGATCGGCACCGTCATCATCGCCGCGGTCGTGCTGATGTCCGATTTCGGCTTCTCGCAGAGCGTCATCCACAACCCGCGCGGCGACGACCCGGCCTTCCTCAACACCATCTGGTCGATGCAGCTGATGCGCGGCTTCGCGATTTGCCTGCTGATGAACCTGATCGCGTTCGGGCTGCTCGTGGCCCCCGGCTGGTGGCCTGGCCTGCTACGCGGCAGTTACGCCGATCCGCACCTGCCGGCCGTCATCGCGATCCTGTCGCTGGTTCCGGTCGCGACGGGGTTCGAATCGACCAACCTGGCCCGCGCACAGCGGGCGCTGGCGATGGGCCAGGTGGTGCGCAACGAGGTGATCGTCCAGCTCGGCGTCACGACGCTGATGATCGTGCTGTCGCTGCACTGGCCGTCGTACTGGGTGCTGCCGCTGGGCTGGGTCCTCATGGCGGGCGCGACCACGGCGCTGAGCCACGTCACGCTGCCCGGCCCGCGCAACCGGCTCGGCTGGGAGGCCTCGGCCGCCACCGCCGCCTGGCATTTCTCCAAGTGGATCCTGCTCGCGTCGGCGCTGCACTACCTGTTCAGAGAAGGCGACCGCATCCTGCTCGGCGGCATGCTCAGCCCCGCGGAGCTCGGCATCTATGCGATCGGGGTGCTGCTGGTCAACGCGACACGCGACGTGGTCTACCGCCTGGCCGGCTTCGTCGGCATGCCGGCGCTGGCCGAGGTGGCCCGCGAGCAGCCGGCGCGCCTGCGCGAGGCCTACCTGCGGTGTCGCTGGCCGATCGACGCCGTCTGCCTGTTCGGCGCCGGCTTCCTCTACGCGGCTGCCGGGCGGATCATCGGCCTCGTCTACGACGGCCGCTACAGCGGCGCCAGCCAGGCGCTGTCGATCCTTGGCCTGGGCCTGATCGCCCACCGCTACACGGTCACCGACCAATACCTCATCGCCACCGGCGAGACGAATCAGCTCTTCAAGCGCGCCCTGCTGCAGAACCTCATGCTGTACACGGCCGTGCCGGTCGGCTTCTCGCTCGGCGGCATGCGTGGCGCGCTGATCGGCGTGCTGCTGGCGCAGTTCGGGGCGGTGCCGTTCCTGCTCAAGGTCCAGCATGCCCGCGGGCTGATCGACTGGCGTTTCGAGTTGGGCGTGCTGGCCATCGTCCCGGTCGGCTGGGGCGCCGGCTGGCTCGTCAGCTAGCCTGCGTCGCCAGCTTCCTGTACAGGGCGATCCACTCGGCGATCACCTTGGGCCAGCGCCAGGCTTCGGCGGCAACGCGCCCGGCCTGCGACATGCGCTCGGCAAGGCCGGGGTCGGCAGCAAGCGCGTCCAGATGGCCGGCGATGCCGCGCACGATGGCGTCTTCGGTAGAGGGATCGACGAGGAAGCCGTTGACGCCATGCTGGATGAGCAGCTGCGGGCCGCCCCAATCCAGGCAGATCGGCGGCAGGCCCAGGGCCAGGGCTTCCTGCACCACGATGCCGTTGGCGTCTTCGAGGCTCGGCAGGACCATGCCGCGGTAGGCCTGGAACGAGGCGATGAGGTCCTCGTGGCGCTCGTACCAGTCGATGAAGCGCACCCGCTCGCCGAGCTGCAGCTCCTGCGCCAGGGCCCGGCAGCGATCGAGCTCGGGGCCGCGGCCGACGATGTCCAGCTCGATCTTCAGCCGGGTGTGCGCCAGGCTCCGCACGATCAACGCGGTGCCCTTGTGGAACACCAGCCGGCCGAAATGCACGAAGCGCGGGTTGACGCCGTGGTGCTCGATGCGCGGGCGGTCGAGCAGCGCCTCGGGGACGCCGCAATCCACGGTGTCGACCATACTGGCTGGGTCGTCACCGGCGGCCAGCAGCGAGCGGCGGGTTCGATCGCCGCCGGCCACCAGGATGAGCTCCGCGCCGCGGCGCCGGAACGGCTGCCAGCGGCGCAACCACTGGATCGGCATGTGCCATTGCCGCCGCAGCGAGGCGCTCAGCGTCTCGTGGCGTCGAAACGGCGCTGGGTAGTAGATGTTGCCGTTGACCGGCCCGAGGACGTTCGGGAACCGCCGCGACAGCCAGCGCGGCATCACCGGCGAGTTCGGCTCGACCTGGTGGATCAGGACCTTCGTGCCCTGGCGCGCATGGGCGTCGGCCAGGCGCTCGGCCAGGCGCACCGCCTTCCACGAGAACCAGGGCCCGAGCAGGAAACGCAGCACCACCGAGTGCCAGATCGCCAGCGCAAGCCAGGTGTCCTCGACGAGATGCACCCCGTCGAGCCGCAGGCGCCGCACTTCGGTCGCGTTGCGCTCGTGGGTGACCTGCAAGGTCTCGGGCAGCGGACGCCGCATCTCACGCAGGATCTGCAGGGCCTTCATCGCCTCGCCGCCCATCTGCTCGGATACGTTGGGGGCGATCAGGATGACGAGCAACGGCATCGTGGGCGTCGGCGTGGGCGTGGGCGTGGGCGTGTCGGTCATGGTAGCGGGGCAGGCGGGCTCAGATCCACAGCCACGGCGCGATCACGTTGGCGACCTGGCGCAGGATGATCCGCGGGTCCGTGCGGCTGCGGTAGCTGGCGTTGTTCCAGCCCCGGATGGCCCTGATGAGGGGAGTCGATCGAAAGCGGGGGCAGACCGTCGCGTCCCGAGTCGCCGCATCGATGATGGTGCGGAACAGGACCTCCTCGGTGGAATGGACGCCCGGCACGACATCGTTGCAGAGCTGTCGGTAGACGCCGCGGATCAGCCTGTCGTAGCCCTTGGCGGTGTACGACAGCATGAACAGCTCGCACAAGCGGTACGGGTAGTCGCGCTTGTGGCAGTACAGGTCGACGGGTGGGCGGCCCCGCACGAGCTGCTCGATGTTTTCCACGACATAGCGGCCTGTGCATTTCCAGACCACCGCGTCGCTGCGCTCGCGCAGGATGGCGGAATGCGCCATCGCATGATCGACCAGCTTGAACTCGCCATAGCCGCGGCCATGCGAGGCGGGGAAATCGAGCCCGTCGAAGGAAACGAATTCGACCCGATCCGCCACCCCGGCCTGCCGGACGTGGTCCTTCAGGGCCTGGACGTCGGAGTTGGAGTTCTCGGCGAAGACGATGGCGTCAAAGCAGCGGCCCAGCAACGGCGCGTAGAACCGAAGGGCCGTCAGGTAGTCGTCCAGCCGGGCCTTCGGGTCCACCCGGGCCAGCGAGGGCAGGCCGGGCATCGGCGTGATCGTGGCGGTGAGAAGCAGGATGTTCTTCTGTTCCATGGGTCCCTCCCCGGCCCCGATGCCATCAACGGGCGGAGCCGCTCAATGATCGATGCCGGCGCGACGGCCGAAGAAATTGAACCGCACGAAATCGCGCAGGAAGAAGGGGGTGTCGACGGCGGTCCCGCCGATGGCCTGCCGCGTGCGCTGCAGGGCCAGGCACATCAGCGCGACGACGTTGAATGCGGCCAGGCCCACTGCGCCATGGAATTTGCGCAGGTAGTGCCGGCGTGACGCGAACCAGTATTCGGGCATGCGCTGCTGCGGCAGCGTCATGCCGGTGGAGACGGCGTTCACGTGACACACCGTCGCGTCGACGACGAAATGGATCGAATATCCCGCCGCGCGCACGCGACGGCACAGGTCGATCTCTTCGAAGTAGAGGAAGAAGGTCTCGTCGAACATCCCGGCACGGTCAAGGGCCTCGCGCCGGACGACGAAGCTGGCCCCGCTGACCCAGTCGACCGGCCGTGACGTGGGCGGCGGCGGATCCATGTACAGCGTGTGCTCGCGCAGAAGCCGGGTGACGAAGCCCAGCCGCAGGTAGCTGTCGACCTCGCTCAGCAGCGACGGAAAGCGGAAGGTCGAGCACTGCAGCCGGCCGTCCGGGTAGCGCAGCAGGCCCCCGGCAATGCCCACGCGCGGGTTCGCGTCCATGAACTCGACCAGGCAACGCAAGGTGCCTGGGTCGGGCGTCGCATCGGGATTGAGGACGTGGTAGTAGGTGGGTGGGTCGGCCAGCTTCGATGCTTCCCGGAACGCCAGGTTGTTGCCGGCGCCGTAGCCGCCGTTGCGCGGCGATTCGAGCAGGCGCACTCGCTCACCATAGCTGCGCGCCGCCAGCCCGGCGCGCAGCACCGCCACGGAGTCGTCAGGCGAGCAGTTGTCGACGACCCAGGCCTGGCTTGCGCCCCCCACCTGGTCCAGTTGCGCGACGACCGCATCGAGCGTGCGCAAGGTGAGATCGGCGGTCTTGTAGTTGAGGATGACGACGAGCAACTTCATGGGGGGGAGGACAGCGGCACGGGGTGGGCCCTGGCGCGACCATTCTGGCCGATGCCGCATGCAAGAAAAAGGCCGCCGGCGCTTGAGCGCCGGCGGCCTTGAAGTTTTCAGCGTTTCAGGTCAGCGGGTGCAACCGGTCCACCAGCATTGCTTGGTGTCGCGGTACGGCAGCACCGCCTGCCACTTGACGTTGCCCTCTTGGTACTCGTTCTCCTTCAGGCCCCACATACCGTACTTGCTGGGCTTGTACACGTGGTTGTACAGGGCGTAGATCTGGCCGCCGGCGGCTTGCCAATCGTTCAGCGTACGGGTGTAGGCGGTGCCCATGCGCGGATCGCGGTTCGCTGCGGTGATCAGGTTCAGCCACTGTTGGTCGGTGTCGCCGCCGTACATGATCAGGTGCTGGCCACCTTCGTAGGAGAGCAGCGGCAGGCCGCGGGCCGAGGCGATGTTCTTGTTCGCCACCATCCAGGTCTTGACCTGCGCCACGGCGCCGTCGATGTAGGACTCACCGGTCTTGCCGTACAGCGGCGGGGTGACCTTGTTGCCATTGGCGTCCTGGCCCAGGATCTCCTGGAACAGCTTGCCCAGGCCACCGTCGGAGTCCGCGTACCAGGTCTTGACCGTGCTGCGCACCGACGCGTCACCGATGTAGGCACCGAAGTACGGGGCGATCGCCAGCCCATCCACCATCTTGTAGCAAGCCTGGCCGAGCTTGGACACCGCGTACGGGCAGTCGAGCTGCTGCGCGCTGATCCACGAGTTGGAGGCCTGGCCGTTGAACACGCACTTCACGCGGGCCGCGTCGGCACCGAACTCCTTCTTGACGATCTGGCACAGCTGGGCCGAGCGCATCGCATACCAGCTGGGTTGCAGCTCGTAGTCGCTGATGCCCTTGGCAATCTGGTCGGGCCAGGTGTTGCGGGCCTGTTCACGCATCCAGTGGGACGCGGGGAAGGCGTAGTTCCAGGGCTCGTTGCTGTACTCGAGGATCAGGTTCAGCTTCGGCGCCAGCGTGGCCTTGGCCTGGCGGGCAAAGTACTTCGCGTAGTCGTCGGTCGCCTTCATCGGCAGGTTGATCCAGGGATCGGCGCCGACTTCGTTGGCCAGCGAGATCAGCATGTTCATCGGCACGCCGTCCGGCCCGGTCCACAGGGCGTCATCGCGCCTCGGGCGGTCGGCCCAGTTGGCCAGCTGCGACGAGTTGACCTTGTTCCAGTCGAGGAAGCGCAGCGTGCGGAAGCCCTTCAGGTCGGCCACGAACTGCGGGTGCCAGATGCGGCCCGTCAGGTTCTCGAAGGTGATCAGGCTGCCCAGGTTCTTGGCCGAGCAGTCGGCCGAGGTCAGCGCGAACTGGTTCTTGTCCAGGCTGCACACGCCGCCCGGGGGCAGCACGCGGACGTTGCGGATGTGGTTGCTCGGGTCGGTCGCGGTGATCGACAGCAGCAGGCCGGAACTGTCGCTGTTCGTCACGCTGACGATGTCGCGGCCCGGCTTGGACTCTGCCCCCACCTTGGTGCCGGCCAGGCCGTATTCGATGGTGCCCGCGCCGTCATACAGCACGGTGTACTTGCCGGCCGGGTGCACGCGGCCGTCGTCCTGGAACATCAGCGCCGACACCTTGCGGTACTTGGCGCTGGTGTCGCCCGCCGCCGGCAGGCTGGTGGGGTAGCCGAACTCGTCGACGTTCATCTTCGACTGCTCGAGCGTGTCCCAGCTGCTCGCCCCGTTGGTGAAGTTGGTGCAGCCCGCATCCTTCGGGTAGCTGCACTGGGTCAGCCAGCCGCCGCCGCGCTTGAACTGGTTGATCGTCGGGAAGTCGGGCGACCAGTACTCGAACGAGCCCAGGTTGACGCCCGCACCGTGGTTCGACGGAACCCCGACCGCATGCGCCGGCAGCGAGATGGTGGCCGTCAGAGCGACCGCCGCAGCCGAGGCCAGCCAGGCGGGACGGGAGAAAAGCTTGAGTTTCATCGGATGAACCTTCTTCAACAGGGCCATGCAGGCATAGGGGCGGAGGGGCCGTATCGCTTCACCGAGACATCTGCATCAGCGATGCACAGTTGATCGGCCCCACACCCTGGGTCGAAAGCAAGCAAAGCCAAGCGTCTGCAACCAGTGGCAACTGGCCGGTCTTGCATGCTCTATTTCGCGAATCACGGGCTCAGGGCCCGGGGTAAGGCAAGCTCGCGGGCGGGCCGGATCCGGCCGCGGTCCATCTGGCTGCGCCGCATCAGCGCTCGCAGCCCGACCACCAGCAGGTCAGGCTGTCCCTCTGTGTGCGGACGGTTTGCCACTTCACGCCGGCATCGGAGAACTGCGTCTCCTTCAGCCCCCAGGCGCCCCACTTCGAAGGCACCGCCATGTGGTTGAACCACACGAAAAGTTGGCCGCCGGCCGCGCGCCAGTCGGCCAGGTGGCGCTCGTAGGCCCGGCCCATGCGCGGGTCGCGGTTGGCCGCGACGATCAGCGCCAGCCAGGCCGGGTCATCGAGGTCCGGCGGCAGCGTCAGGTGCTGGCCCCCTTCGTAGGCCCACAGCGGCAGGCCAAAGGCATCGGCCTGCGCCTTGGCCGCCCGCATCCACCCGCGGGCCTGGGCCAGTGCGCCGCCATCGGCGGCCTCGGGCCGGCCTTGCAGCGGCGGGCGCACCGGGGCGCCCCGCGCATCCTCGCCGAGCAATTCCTGGAACAGCCGGCCCAGGCCGCCGTCCGGGTCGCGCGGCCAGTCGGCGAGCGCCGCACGCAGGCGGGGCTCGGCCAGGTAGGCACCGAAATACGGCGCGATGGCCAGCGCATCGACCCGCTTGGCGCAGGGCGCGCCGAGCTCGGCCGCGGCCTGCGGGCAAGCGAGCAGCTGGCGAAGCAGGTCGGGGTTGGCCGCCTGGCCGTTCAGCACGCAGCGCACCGGCGCACCCGGGCCGCCCCATTCGGCCTTGACTGCCTGACAGATCTGGGCCGAGCGGCGGGCATACCAGCTGGCCGCCAGCGCGGCGGGCCCGCCCGCCTTGGCCGCCGCGCCGGGCCACTGGGCCGCGGCCTGCTGCTGCATCCAGCGCGCGACCGGAAACGCCTCGTTCCAGGGCTCGTTGGCGTATTCGACGATCGCCACCTGCCCGGGCGCCAGCTGCTCCTTCAACAGGCGGGCGAAACCTTTCACATAGTCGTCGCTGGCGCGCATCGGCAGGTTCAGCCATGGGTCGGCGCCGGCCGCCCGGCTCAGCGCGAGCATCGCCTCCAGCGGCACGCCGCCGTCGCCCGACCAGCTGGCTGCGTCGAGCTGCGGCCGGTCGCGCCACTGTGCCAGTGGGCTGCTGTTCGTCTTGCCCCAGTCCATGAAACGCAGCACCCGGAAGCCGCGCAGGTCCTGCAGGAAGCGGGGGTGCCAGTAGCGGTCGGCGGGGTATTTCTCGAACGGGACGAAGGCGCCGTCTGCCTTGGGATCGCAGTCGGCGGTGCTGGCCGCGTAGCGGTCCAGGTTGCGCTGGCAGCCGCCGCCGGGCGGATAGACGCGAATGTTTCGCAGGTGATCCTTCGGGTCGGTCGCGCGGATCGTGATCCGCCAGCCGCCGTCGATCTGGTTCGACACCTCCACCACGTCGCGCCCAGGGCGCGATTCGCGGTCGATCTTGCGGCCGATCAGGTCGTGCGCCAGCACGCCCTTGCCGTCGTAGGTGACCACATACTTTCCGGCCGGGTGCGCATGGCCGTTGCCGTTGAACAGCAGCACCGCGACGGCCCGGTATCGTGTCGCCGGGTCGTCGGCCGCCGGCAGCCGGCGCGGCCAGCCCTGCGGATCCAGGTCGAGCCGAGCTTCCTCCAGCGTGTCCCAGGCGCTGGCCTGGCCGGCGAAGTCGCGGCAGCGCGCGTCGCGGGAGGGCTCACATTGCGTGAGCCACCCGGAGCTGCGCTTGAACTGGTCGATCAGCGGAAAGTCGGGGCTGAAGTACTCCCAGCTCGCGAGGTTGAGCCCGACGCCGGCACGCGGCGCCGCAGCGGCCAGCGCCGACGACATGAGCGCGGCGCCCAGCACGCCGGCGGCCATCTGCCGCAGGCGACCACGTCGACCGTGGATGTCCTCCGCCAAGCCCTCCGCCAAGTGCATGCCCTCGTATCGTTCGTTGTGCGACGCTCCCCTGACCTAGGGGGCTGCGCGCCAGCGGCGGATGATGCATGCGAGGCGCCGCGGCAGGCGTCACAGGGGCCGCGCAATTGGTAAGTGAATGCTGCAGTCGGGCGCCGTCGTAACGGGCGGTATCAGGGCAATGCCGCCAGGCGCCGGCGCGCCGCCGGCGTCACGCTGGACAGCAGGTCCCGGATGAACTGGTCCTGCAGGGCGAAGGCGCCGTCGGTGTCGGTGCTGATCGACGACACACGCACCAGCATGCCGTCGACGATCTCGCCGCGCAGGCCGTGGCGGATCTCGGCCAGCCGCTTGTCCAGCGCATTCATCGTCAGCTCGTCGCCGATCACCGTCCAGTAGGTCACCGGTTCGTGCCGGATGGTCGAGAACACGGTCTCGAGGCGGCGCACCGGCAAGCGCCCGAAGGGCAGATCGAGCTGGTCCTCTCGCTTGCGCTCGAGTTGAAAGCCTTGTGCCGGGTAGCAGACTTCGGGGTAGTGCATCTGCAGGCTGACGTCCGACTGGTCGGCGCCATAGGCGATCGACAGCATGATGCGCTCGCCGGCACCGCGAACGTAGATCCGCTCCAGCGTCTCGGTGTAGAGCCGGCGCAGCAAGGCCTCGGTCTGCGGGTTGACGACGATGCCGCGCCCGACCGGATCCAGCTCCCAGCCGTTGAAGCGGGTCGGCACGGCCTCGGCGAGCGAGAACGCGCCCCGGCGGTCGGCCATGTGGCGGGTCGGGATCAGCGCCGCGCCGAGCAGCGAGGCGGCGCCCATCAACGCGGCCATCAGCGCCGCGCGGCGGGCCAGCGGCGGGGCGCCTGTCGTCATGCCGACGGCCGCAGCCAGCGCAGCAGCGAATCGCAGGCGACGATCAGCATCAATGCCGACAGGAACAGCACGATGCCGGCCAGGCCATGCAGGAAGCCCTGGCCCGCCGCGTCGCCGAGGTGGTAGGTGATCAGCGACAGCGCGATCACGCGGATCACGTTGGCCACGAAGGAAATCGGCACGATGGCCAGGGCCAGCAGCACGTTGCGCAACAGCGATGACGAGCGCACGACGTTCAGGTACAGCAGCCCCATCGCCTCGAGCGTGAACAGCGTGTACAGGCCGGCGCAGGCATCGGCCACGAGCAGCTGGTAGGGCCCGACCTGAAGGATCACGCCGCTGCGCGCGACCGGATAGCCCACGCTGTACAGCAGGTTGGCCGCCACCGTCGATACCGCCAGCTTCATCGGCTGGGTCACCGCCTCGACCAGTGCCGCGGGCAGTGGCACCAGGAAGAGCATGAAGAACAGCGGAAACCAGACGGCCTTGACGGCCTGCGGCCCGCGCAGCATGAGCAGCACCGCCATCAGCGCCGGGATGGCCGACAACGCCTGCGCGCTCAGGATGCGCTGCGAGCGACCGAAGACGTGCAACAGCAGCGCCACCGCGAGCCAGGCCCAGGCCCAACCCGGCCGCGTGGCATCCGGCTCGCCGGCCGCGCCGGCCAGCGCCTGGCGCTGGCGCCAGAACAGCCAGGCACACAACAGCAGCACGACCGGTCCATGGCCCTGTTCGTCGGTCGACCAGATGGTCTGCACAAGGTCGCGCAGCGTCGGCCCGTACAGCACGGCTAGACCAGCCAGGGCCAACGCCCACGGCAACCAGGGCGCCGAGCTTCGCGGCGCAGCGCTCGGGCTGGCGGCCATGGGCTGCAACAGGGGCTCCGCCTCAGTACTCGTTCATCACCACGCCGGCCAGGCGCGTCTGGGCGGCCTGCAACGAGGCGACCAGGTCCTGCAGCCGGGCCACCTTGCTGGTGTTGCGGCGCGCCACGACCAGCGCCGCGCCGCAGCGGGCGGCGATCACCACGCCATCGGTGCCGAAGACGGCCGCCGGCGAGTCGATCAGCACATGGTCGAACTTCGAGGTCAACTCGCGCAGCAGCAGGCCGAAGGCCGGGCCCTCGACCAGCTCGAGCGGGTTGGGCGGCTGGGTGCCGACCGGCATGACCCAGAGGTTGGGCACGTCCGGCACCGCCTTGACGACGTTCTTGCCGCCGCGGCCGGCCAGCAGGTTGGACAGGCCGCGCGAATTGTCGACGCCGAAGATCTGGTGCAGGCGGGCGCCGCGCATGTCGCCATCGACGACCAGCACCTTGCCGCCCAGCTGCGCCAGTGCGACCGCCAGGTTGGCGCAGAAATAGGTCTTGCCGTCACCACTGTCGGTGCTGACGACCGCCAGCGCGTGGCGCTGCGCCCCGTCGTCGGAATGGGTGCGCAGCAGGATCTGGCTGCGGATCGCGCGAAACGCCTCGGCTTGGTGGCCGAAGGGCTGGGTCAGCGCGACCAGCTCCGGGTTGGCCTTGCGCCGGTCCTCGTCGCCGTAGGCGTACTGGAACTGCTGCGACAACGCGTACAGCACGTCCTCGGCATTCGCCAGGCCGAGCGCGATCGCCGCTTCGCCGAAGCGCATCTTGTGCTCGCGCTGGTACTTGCTGATGCGCTCGACGTCCTCGGCGCTCAGGTTGCGCGCATCGCGGATCAACTCGCCGATCGCACGAACCTTGCTGTCAGTCTCGGCGAGCGGCGCATGGATCGAATCGGAGAAGTCGTGCTGGGTGGGGTCCCCGGTATCGCTCATCTAGTGTCCTGTCCCGCGATTACGTGCCATGGCGCACTAGCTTCCCTTGCCCGGCGCGGGCAGGCGGCGGCCCGAGATCATGCGGTCCTGGGCCTGGGCCAGTTGCACCCGCATGCGGCGCCCGATCGTCGGCGTCGGCATGATGCCGATCACAGGCAAGCCCAGCGCGGTGATGGCGTCACCCGGCACGCGGATGCGCTTGTCGAACTGCTCGAGCGAGAACGCCACACCGAGGCCGACAGCGATGCCGAAGAAGATGCCGATCATCAGGTTGGCCGCGACCTTCGGCGACGACGGCGCGCCCGGTGGTGTCGCCCGGGCCAGCATCGAGGCATTGCTCTGCCGGTTCTGGCTTTCCAGGTTGCTCTGGTTGTAGCGGTTGAGCAGCAGGTCGTACGAGCGCTGGGCATTCTCGACGTCGCGTGCCAGCACCGTACTCTGGTCGCGCACCTCTTTCATGCGCAGCACCTTGGCACGCTGCTCTTCCAGGCTGGCGCGCACCTGACCTTCACGCGCACGGTCGATGCGCGCGCTGACCGAGACGCCACCGGTCACGTTGCGTGTCTCGGCCGCGAGCCGCGCCCTCTGCTCGCTGAGCGTCGCGCGAGCCTCGACGACCTGCGGGTGCTTGTCGCCATAGCGCGCGCTGAGCTCCTGCACCCGCGCCTCGGCCCGGTTGACGTCGGTCTTCAGCGCCGCCACCAGCGGGTTGTTCAGCACCTCGGAAAGGTTGGCCGCGTTGGTCGCCACCTGCGCCTGGCGGCTCGACGATTCGCTCGACAGCGCCTGCAGCGACACCAGTTGCTGGCTCAGCATGTTCAGCCGGGCCATCTCGACGTCGTAGCGCTCGTCGGTGGCGATGATGCCCTGGGCCTGCTGGAACTTCGACAGCCGCAACTGCGCCGCCTCGAGCGCCGCCCGCGCCTCGTCGACCTGCTTGCCGAAGAAGCCGCTGTACTCGCGCGCCGGATCGACGCGCAACTCGACCGCCGTTTCGAGGTAGGCCTGCACGAAGGCATTGGCGATCGTGGCCACGAACTGCGGCTCGGTGCCCCGGTAAGCGACGTTGACCACGTTGCTGCCGGCCCGCGCGACCTGCACGTCGACGTTCCTCAGCATGAACTCGACCAGCCAGTCCTCGATCGTGCCGTCGCCCTTGCTGATCTTCTCCCACAGCTTGCGGATCTCGGGCACCTCGGTGAGCTTGAGGTTGCGCACCACGCGCAGCGCGACGCGGTCGCTGCGGATCACCTCGACCTGGGTGTTCATCATCGCCGGCGACGCGGCGCCGCCGTACAGCATCGAGCTGACCGGGTCGGGCTTGATGTCGATCACCAGCGTGGCGGTGGCCGTGTACATCTTCGGCGCCAGCACCGTGTAGGCCACGGCGGCGCCCAGCACCAGCGCGAAGGCCAGCACCGCCGGCAGCCAGCGGGCGCGCAGCACGGCGATCACGTTGCCCAGGTTCATGGCTCAGGTGTCCGGTTCAGAACAGGCTCTCGCGGACGAACACGACATCGCCCGGTTGGAGCGCGTCGTCCATCGACAGTTCAAGCGACTGCACCTGGCCGTTGGCCGCGCGGCGGCTGACACGCAGGCCGCGCTGGGTGCCGCGCTGGGTCAGCCCGCCGGCGCTCGCCAGCGCCTGCATCACGGTCATGCCGCGCTCCAGCCGCAGCTGGCCGGGCCGCTGGACCTCGCCGTACAGGTACACCACCGGGTAGCGGTCGACCCAGATCGCGTCGCCCGGCTGGATCACGATGTCGTTGTCGCGGCCGCCCGGGGCGAACACGCGCGGCAGGTCGACCTCGAGCCGAAACGCCTGGCCGTTGCGCGTGCCGGTCACCACCACCGTGTCGGAGCCGGCACTGGCGGCGATGCCGCCGGCCAGCGCGATGACGTCGGTCAGCCGCATGCCGGCCACATCCAACGGCACACGGCCCGGCCGGCCGACCTGGCCCAGCACGTTGACCTGGTTGGCGCGCACCTGGGTCACCATCACCGTGACCTGCGGGTTCTTGATGAAGTCACCCTTCTTCAAGGCCGCGGCCAGCGCGGCCTCGGCCCCGCTGACGGTCAGCCCGCCGAGCCGGATGGCGCCGATCAGCGGGTAGCTGATCACGCCCGCCTCGGTCACCTTGGCCTCGAGGGTCAGGTCGGGGCTCTGGTAGACGGTGATGCGCACCGTGTCGCCCGCCCCGATGCGGTAAAGATCCGGGTTGGTGGCCGCGGCCTGTGCGGCCTGGGCCGAGGCCGGCACCGGCGCCGCAGCCAGCCCGGCGGCCAGCACCCACGCGCCGGCGGCCAGTGCCAGCCGACTGCCCATCACCCATCCAAGCATGCGATCGTTCATTGCAGGCCCATTCCTTTCTTGGCCATGTCGGGGTCCATGCCGCTGCCGGCGGCGCTCGGTGGCGGCGCCGCGTCGGGCACGCTGAGCGTGACCGGATTGGGCGAATCCTCGCTCAACGGCACCTGCGCCGGCGCCAAGGCAGGCAAACCGGGTGCCGGGCCGCTGGCCGCCGGCCCGCCGGCAAACCGGCCCTGGTAGGTGATCTTGGCGGCCGTGCGCAGGGCCTTCAGGTTGTCATCGATCGTCCGGCGCCTGGCCAGCGTGGCCAGATACTGCTCGATCGCCGGGCTCGCGCGCTCGAAGGACACCGGTTCGACGCGCGACGCGGCGATGAACACCACACGCATCGACGGCGCATCGGACAACACCGCCGAGTCGCCGTCCTTCATCTTGGCGAAGCGCTCGACCAGCCCCATCGGCATCTGCTCGGCCGGCTTGACGGCGTGGCTGCCGCTGTAGCGCAGGCCCTCGGCCTTCAGGGCATCGGCGAAATCGTCGACGGAGGTGGCGCGCGCCAGGCGCGTCTTGACCCAGGCCTGCTTGTCCGGCGGCACGTCGATCAGCAGTTCTTGCAGCGAGTAGACGCGCCGCTGGCTGAACAGCGCCGGTGTCGCATCGTAGAAGCGGCGTGCCTCCTCGGCAGTCGGGCGCGGAGTGCCCTGCGTGACGCGCTCGCGGTAGGCGCGGGCAAGCACTTCCCGCCGCGCCGCCTCGAGCGCCTGCACAACCTGCGGTTCACGGTCGAGCTTCAGCTCGACCGCCTTCTGCACCGCGAGTTCCTGGTCGATCAGCGTTTCGAGCACCCGCCGGCCGGCCGAGTCGGCCTGGTCCGGCCGAACACCGCGGTCCTGCTGCAACACGAAGTTGATCTGGTGAACGGTGATGTCGCCGCTGTTGACGCGCGCGGCGACCTGGGTCGCATCGGTCTTGCGCTCGCCGCACGCCGCCAGCGTGGCCGCCACCGCCAGCGCGAAGAGTGCGGCCCGTGCCGGCCGAGGCGGCAGCCGTGAGGGCCGGCGCTGCGGCGTGGTGTGAGCTGGCGTCATGCGGTTCTGGCTCCCTGCCCCGACGGGCCATTCCCGAGGCCGCCACCCGCGTGACGCCCCTTGACAACGATTCTACGAACGCCCGGCCAGGTCGACCCGGCGCTCCCGGTTCAAACGTGGGGGCGCTGGTAGCCGAAGCGTTCGATGATGAACTTCTCGCGCCGCGCGACGAGGTCTGCGCTGGCCGCATCGTAGAAGCGCTCGATGCCGGCCGAGCGGGCCGCCTTGCCGCTTGGCTTTGCATCGTAGATCAGCTTGCGCTGCGCGTCGCTGAGCGCGACGCCGCTGTGTTCGAGCGCTTGCACCAGGTCTTCGGTCAGGCTGTCCTGGCGGATGATGTGGTCGAGCACGAGGTGCTGCGTCTCGAATGCGCGCAGCCCCTCCTGCGTGCCGATCGTGACCGGCATGTGCGCGGCGCCACGCACGTACAGGTGAAAGTAGCGATAGGTCATCAGCCCGCCAACCTTGCCGATCGGCGATTGGGCAAAGCCGGTCTCGAGCACGCGCCGCGTCTGCAGCGAGCACACGACCCGCAGCCATTCGCGAAACGCTTCGACGTTGTCGTCGTCGGCGTACCAGAAGTTCTTCGCGCGGTCGGCCCCGAGCTGCTCCGGCAGCGCGACGCGCCTGACCTCGTCGGCCGGTGCCTCCTTGGTGCGCGCCTTGGCCGTGGCCTCGATCTTCTCCAGCACCTTCTGCCAGGACTTCTCGTTGACCATGCGCTGGTACAGCTCCCCCTGCTGCGCGCAGCCGAACGTCCACAACGACAGGTACCAGCCCCAGGGGTCGCGGATCGAGCCGAACATCTTGCGGCCGCTGGCAAGCATCTCCTCGGTCGGCACCCGCACGGCGTTGTCGAGCTCGCCACCGACGATCTTCATCAGCAGCTTTTCGACGTGCGAGGCGCCCGTGTTCCTGAACTCGATGAATACCAGCTTGTCGGCGATCAGCATGCGGGGGTCCGGCTCCGGGAAATCAACAACAATCCTCACGCCCCGGCAGCGGATCGTCCAGAGAGTGGCGGGTCGCTGCGATGATAGTCGCACATCGGGGCCGTCAGGCCGCTCTCGCGGCGTGATGCAGCGCACGTGCGGAGCCTGGGGCATCGTTCTTGCGTGAGACCCGCTGTGCTAGCATCCTTTGGCCCTTTCCCGGCCATCCGCGCAGCCTCGAAGCGCGGTGCGCAGGGCCCGGTCCTCCATCCCGTCAACCTTGCACACATCGATCAATGTTTAATCTTGTGCCCGATGAAGGGTCCGACATCCCCTACCTGCCGGACAGCAACGCCGAAATCACGCGTGAAGCCGCTACCACGGTGGATCTGAACGGCGACTGGACCATCCCCGCCAAGGCCATCACCGTGATGCGCGTGAAGACGGGCCACTTCACCGTCAACGTGTCGATCAACACGCTGCGCCCCGCGCAGAAGCTGGTCGTGACCTTCCAGGGCGCACGCGCCGGCGGCAAGGAAACGACCAATGCGATGCGCCCGATGTTCGCGCGCCGCAATTGGGAAGCGCTGTTCGAGGCCCCGATCCTCGCGATCAGCGACCCGTTGACCGAGATCGACTGGAACTCCAACGTTCCGCGCTGCGGTTTCTACATGGGCACGCTGGACAACGATCTGGTGCCTGAGCTGAATGCACTGATCGACGTGTTCTGCGCCAAGCTCGGCGTGCCTGTCGACAACGTGATGATGTACGGCTCGTCGGCCGGGGGCACCTCGGCCATCCTGGTCGGCAGCCAGCGCAAGACCAAGACCGGCATCGTCGCCGTGTGCCCCTTCCTGCGCCCGGACAAGTACCGCGAGGGCGTGGTCGCCGCGGGCATGCGCGCCATCGGCAAGACGATGGACGACTACGAGAAGATGATGGGCGAGACGCCGTGGCGCTTCAACGCGCTGACGGCGCTGAAGGACGCGCACAGCAACGGCCAGGACATCCGCCTGGTGGTCGGCCAGAACCTGAAGGACGTGACGACCATCAACCGCCACTTCCCGGGCCTGTGGCGCCGCTGGGACGTCGATCCCGAGGGCGGCGTGTCCCCCGACGGCCATGTGATGACCCTGCTGTACAACTCGGCCGAAGCCGGCCACGGCCCCGAGCCCGTGGAGCTGTCGGTGCCGCTGTGGAAGCGCGCCGTCGAATTCTTCGAGGCGCCACTCAAGCGCACGCCGAAGAAGGCCAAGAAGCACGCGGAGACCGCGGAAGACGATTGAGCCGCACGCGGCCGGACGGATCGAAGGGGTGCCTCGGGCACCCCTTTTTCGTGCGCGCTCAGCCGAAGCTGTAGCCGAAGCGCTCGATGATCGGGGCGTACACCCTGCTCACCAGCGCCCGGCTCGCGTCATCGTAGAACTCCGTGTAGTGCCGCTTGGCGCTGCCCTGCGCACGCTCAACGGTGACGTTCTCGGAAACGATCGGGATCGCCTCGGCGATCCCCAGGCGCTTCAGAACCTCGTCGAAGCCGGCCTGCAGGGCCTCGAAGCGGATCACGTAGTCGGCGTGGTCCAGGTACTCGAGCGGCCCCTTGACGGTCTTGTCCTTTTCACGGTGCCGCTGCAGTTGGCCGGCCAGCCACTCGGGGAACGGCAGCTCCTGGGCCGCCTGCATGCTGGCCTTGATGCGCGGGTTGTCCTGCGCCCAGCGGTACTTGTCCGGCGCGTCGACGAAGCGGCCCTTGCGCTTGAAGTAGCGACTGACCAGCAGGTCATAGGGGTTGCGCACGCTGGTGAACTTGAACAGCGCGTCGAGTTGCGCACGGGTCATCAGGTCGAAGTCCTGCAGTTGCTGCCAGGTGGCGTGGTGCTTCTTGACCACCAGCTCGCCGTTGACCCGAATCTCGCGCGCCGGCATCGGCTGGCCCTCGAGCGACTCTTCGAGCGTCTTCGCGATCGCCTTGCTCGCAGCCTGCGGATTGGCGAAGAAGATATAGCGGTAGCGGGTCGAGTAGACGGCCATGACACCCCCCAAGAACGACGACGGCGCGGCCGAAGATGGCCGCAAAAGCCCACCCTATACTAGGCCCGCCTTTCTACGCAGGACCCGGCCAACCATGCTGACCTCCGACAAGCTGATTCTCGTTGAGCTCCACAAGACAGGTGCGGCGCGGCTGCAGAAGGTGCTCGGCGATGTGCTGGGCGGCGAGAAAAGCGGCGGCCGGCGCCAGAGCTACGCCGACGAACTGGCAGCGCTCGGCAAGCCGGTGGTCGGCTACCTGTGCAACCCGCTGAGCTGGTACCTCGAACAATGGCAGCTGGGCTGCGCCGGCAAGGGGGACATCCACAAGCGCCTGACCAGCGATGTCCGCTGGGCCCAGCTCAACACCCGCTTGAAGAACCGCGAGGGGAAGGAAGGCAGCAAGCCCGATCGCAAGCAGATCCCGGAGGGCTGGGGTCCCGAGCACGCGAGGGATTTCTGGTACGCCGATGCCGAGAACCCGGAGGCCTTTCGCGAGTGGTTGCGCGCCGTGGTCTCCGAGCGGGGCTTGCGCAAGCTGGTCGACCACGCCTATGGCAGCTCGCCGATGAGCCGAATGGCGGGGCTGATGAGCTACCAGTTCTTCAACATGTTCGTGCGCGGCGCCGAGAACATGGAGAAATCGGTCGACAGCATGGAAGCGCTGGCGTCCTTGCACGAAGGCCAGAAGATCACCACCCATTTCATCCGCGCCGAGTCGATCGGTGCCGATCTGAAACGCGTCCTCGATGCCCTGCAAGTGCCCCTGAGCGACGACCAACGCGCGGCGGTGGAAGGGCTGAAGGACCGCGCCGGCGCAGCCGAGGCCGCCAACATCCGTTTCTACGATGCGGCCAGCCTGCGCCTGGTGGCCAAGCGCGAGGCCTTCCTGAACCAGCTGTTCGGCTACGGCCCGCCGAGTGCCGAGGCCCGCACGGGCGCGCGCGCCGCGAAGAAGGCCAATCGGGCCGAGGGCGAGGCCGACAAGCCCAGGAAGGCGAAGAAGGACAAGGCCGCCGGGCCCAAGCTCAGCAAGGCCGAGAAGGAACAGAAACGCCTGGCACGCACCGAGCGCCAGGCGGCAAAGGCGGCGGCACGGGGCGGGAACAGCGCAAAGAACAACGGCGCGCCGGCCGGTGCCGAAGCCGCTGTCAAGCCTGCCAAGGCCCGGGCAGGCAAAGCGGCCAAATCGGCCAAGCCCGACAAGGTCAGGCGGGTCAAGAACCGGCCGGCCGACGACGACGTGATCGACAGCGAAGAGTGATCAGTCGCCGAAGCGGTAGTTGAAGCGCTTCAGGATCGGCTCGTAGAGCTTCTCGACGATGCCGACGCACTCGGCGTCGTAGTACTCGGTGTAGCTCTTCTTTTTCTTCTTGACCTTGCCGGCATCGGGCGCCGCGACGCCGCCCTCGGCACGCCCCTTGGTGATGTTGTATTCGGTGACCGACAAGGGCTCTGTCACGCCGATGTGGCGCAGGAACTCGTCGAAGCCCTCCTGCAGCGCCTCGAACCGGATCACCAGGTCGGCGTGCGCCAGGAACTCGAGCGGCCCCTTGGCCAGCTTGTCGACCTCTTCGTAGTGCTTGCCGAGGTAGGCCACCCACTGCGGGAAGCTGTTGTCGGGCGACGCCGCCTCCACGCCTTCGAGCCACGGGTACTTGGCCGGGTCGTCGGCCAGGCGGCTGCAGTGCTTGATGTACTTGCTGACCAGTTGGTCGAACGGATTGCGCACACAAGTGAACTTGAACAACTTGGCCAGCTGCACTTCGCTCAACAGGCCGGCGGCCAGCACCTGGCTGTAGGTCGTGTGGTGCAAGCGCGCGACGACCTTCCCGTTGTGGGTGATCTCGCGGTCGGGCAAGGGCACGCCGCCGAGCTTCTGCTTCAGCGTGAGTGCGATGGCCTTGCTCGCCGTCTGCGGGTTGGCGAAGAAGATGTACTGGTGCTGCTCTGAGTAGACGGCCACGGGGACCTCCGGTTGGGGCTGGCTAGCCGAGCACGCCCGGCGTATTCCATTGGGCGAGCCAGGGCGCGCATGCCGCCTGGATCTTGTCGATCTCTTCGGGTGCCAGCACCATGTGTGCATCCGACGCCCGCTTCTGGATCGCGTGCGCCTTCTCCGACTTGCCCTCGGCCTTGCTGCCGGTCGCTTCCGAGGCGACCATCGTCGGCACGAACTCCATGCCGGCGAATGCGCAGATCGCGCGGATCGACTCTTCCGGCGAGTCGATGAGCCAGTCGTACGGGGCCATGAACATCGCCGGGCCGTACTTGGGGATGGCCTCGTTGACCAGGCGCGAGAAACGATCGAAGACGCCGATCATCTCGTCGACGCCCTTGTCGAGCCAGCTGGACTTCTCGGGCGGCTCGCCGTCGGCCTGGGCCTTGGCCAGGCGCTTGCGATAGGACGCCACCACGTCGACCGGGTCGCGGCTGCAGACCAGGATCCGCGCCTGCGGAAAGATCTCGAAGATCAGGTCGAGCTTGCGCAGGTGGCCGGGGGTCTTCTCGAGCGGGTGCCGGCCGGGGTAGATGCGATTGCCGGCGAAGTAGAAGAAGGCGCGGATCGAATCGGCCTCCGACAGTTCGCCGAACTCCTCCTCGTAGGGCTCGATCCACTCGCGCAGCGCCATCAGGTTGGGCCGGCCCTTGAGGTAGGCGCGCGTCGGAAAATGAATCGGGTCGACGTAGGGCTGGCGCGGTCGCAGAAAGATGAAGGTCTCGCGGCAGTTCGCGATATCGAACATCGACGGATGCTGCGCGAACGCGACCTGCAGCATCGACGTGCCCGAGCGCGCCAGGCCGACGATGAAGATCGGGCGGCTCCGCTCGCACCAGCGCCGCAGCTCGGCCAGGTCGAGCATCGGGCCCGCATCGGCTTGGGAGTTGCCTTTCAGGCGGTTGAGCAAGCTGCGCATGGGTTGCCGTGAATTCTAGAAGTCCACCCGCCGCGCATCAGCCCTTCAGCCGCGGCCGGCGCTCCCTTGGATACGGGAGGCCACGCCGAGTTTCACGCTAGCCCCGGAGGCGGGGGTATCCGAAGGTTTCGAAGTCGTCGCGATAGGCTTCATAAAGCGCCTGCTCGACCTCGGGTTCGTCGCGCAGCAGCTGATGCAACGCCTCGTCGTCGGCATCGCTCTTGTTGCGCTTTGGTGCGGCCAGCGCCTTCTTGGGGCGCCGCGGCAGGCCCGGAATGTCGGCCTGAATCTGCTGCAGGTCTTCGTCCAGCGACTCGAGGTGGCCGACCTGGTCGACCAGCAGCTTGCCGGCCTCGTCGCACAGCCACTGGGTCTGCGACCACAGCAGGCGGTGGTACTGCTTGCGCTTGAGCTTGGGCGACAGCGCGAAAGTACGAAAGTCGGGCATGTTCTCGATGAACTTGAGCCGATCCATCTCCTTGTTGCCGCGCCAACGCTTCATGAAATGGAACGTGCTCTGCGCGCGGGCATAGGGGTTGCGCACGATGCCGAAGGAGAAGTAGGAGTCCCACAACTCGGGCCCGACGATGGCACGGATTTCGCCCGCGGTCGCGTGCTTGGTCAGGCCGAAGCGCTTCTTGAACTCGTTCTGCAGGGCCTCTCCGAGTGCGGTGCCGCCGACCTCGAGGTCGCGGTAGCTGCTGTACTGGCTGAACAGTTCGGTAACCGATGTACCCGCAGATTTGGGAACGTGAACGAAGATGAATTTGTGGGTATGGTTGACGATCACGGGAGTCGGCTCCAATGTGCAGTCACGGATAATAACGACAGCCCGGTGCGTGCTGGCGTGCGAAAGAAACATCGATGATCATTTCCCTGAACAGGCGCTACGTGTTCGTTCACATCCACAAGTGCGCCGGCACCAGCATCGAGGTGGCCTTGGCCAAGTCGCTGCGGCACAACGACATCGTGCTCGGCTCGACCAAGAGCGGCGAGAAGTACCAGGAGTTCTTCAAGCGCGCGATCGGCCTGAACAAGCACAGCACGGCCCTGGAAGCGCGCGGCTTCCTGGGCGACGCGATGTATGCGAAGTTCTACAAATTTGCCTTTGTGCGCCACCCGATCGACCGCCTGCATTCGCTGTATTCGTATGCGCTGAAGCTCGCGCACGACGCCGAGCTGAGCGACGACGAGCAACGCATATTCAATGCCCACGGCCATTGGCCCGACCGGCCACCGTTTCGCTACAAGGCGGTGGCGGCGGCGCTCGAATCGAGTTCGTTCAGCGACTTCGCGCTGCACCCGCTGACCTGGTCCGATGCGGGCGCGCAGCCGCAGTGGCAGAGCGTGTGCGATACGGGCGGCAAGCTGATCGTCGACTACGTCGGCAAGGTCGAAACGATCGAACAGGATTTCGCCCAGGTGTGCGAGAAGCTCGAGGTCAGCGTGCCGCTGGAGGTTCGCAACTCGAGCACCGAGAAGAAGTCGGCACTCGAACTGACGCCGCTGGCGCTGGCGACCGTGCACGAGCGCTTCGCGCGCGACTTCGAGCTGTTCGGCTACGGGGCTTAGGCCCCCACGCCCTTGCCGGGGGCTGCCCCCTGGGCCACGAAGGGGCCCTTCGGACCCCTGGGGCTCGCGCAGCGGACCGGCCAAGCCGGATCCGCGCACGCCGCTTGATTGGCGGCGGTTCCTTCGGAACGCCTTCTGGGGAATCTGCTTCGGCGGGATCTACCAGTCGGCGCCAGCCTCGTAGCCCAGGCGATGCAACGCATCGGGGAAGCGCTGCTTGAACGCGTCCTTCAGCTCGGGCGTGAAGACATTGACCCACTGCCGGCCTTCGCCGGAGCGGATGTGATCGGCCGGGTCGGTGCCCGCCGCCCCGCCGAACAGCGACAGCTCGCGCACGAACTTCAGCGCCGTCTCGAGCTGCTCGCCTTCGAAGCCGAGGAACGCCATCATCGGCCCGAAGATCTTCAGCTCGCGATCGACGATCAGGTCCTCGTAGCGGGCCTCGAAGCACAGGTCCTTCTGCCCGTAGTCCCAGGCCAGCATCTCGCGGATGGTCTTGCCGCCGGTGTGGTCCATCTCGAAGATGAGCTTGTCGTGGTCGGTCGGCAGCGCGCTGATCGCCTGGCGGTAGGACTTGCCGCCGTATTCCTTCTTCGGGTTGTTGGCCCACTTCTCGACTGTCTTCACGTGGTAGAAGCAGCCCGAGATCACCACGTCGCGCGGATCGCGGATCACGTGCACCGCGCGCACGCCGCGCTTGGCAAAACGCGACTGCAGCGCTTTCAGGTCGACCTTGCTGTGGTCCTGCAGGAAGATGTCCGTGTCGGGCGGCAAGTCGGCCTGGGCCTTGACGTGCATGCGCAGCTTGTCGTGGCGCTTGATGGCGCGAAAGATGTTGGCCATCCACACGGAGCCGGTCTTGTGGTGGGTGCAGACGACGATCAGCGGTTGTTTCATCGGGCAGCAAGGGCGCGCAGCGGGCGCCGCAGTGAAGGTGCAGGAACGGGTTGGGCCGTGCAGCCGACGCCGAGGCGCCGACGTGCCGGATCGGGTCAGAGCGCCGCGGTCTCGAGGTCGCGGATCTCGTCGTAGTTGGTGATCACTGCCGACAGCGGCTCGTCGATCATCTTCTTCAACGCCGGCTGGCGCTCGAACTGATTGTCAACGCCGAGGAAGCCGGCCAGGCGCTCGCAGATCGCAGGCTGGAAATCACCCGCCTCGTCGAACACGCCCTCGTAGTCGATCGACAGGCGCTGGTGGTCGTCGAATGCGCTGTCGACGACGTCGGCGGCGCGCTTGCGCTTCTTCATCGACGACAGCACCAGCGCACGCTCGACCGCCACCGCGCGCTTGTCCGGCAGCTTGGTCGAATCATCCGCCGGCTTGTGGTAGCGGCCGGTCTGCACGGCGATGAGATTGGACAGCACCGAGTAGAAGTGCTGCCGCCGCAAGTGCACCACCTTGAAACGGCTGCGCTTGATCAGGCGCAGGATCGGCGGATTGGTGAACGGCAGCTGCCAGGCGTCGTGGATCAGGTTCAGGTGCTCGTACTTGATGTCCAGCACCGCGATGCCGTCCTTGTCCTTCGGAACGAGCGAGGCGATATACGCGTTGAAGACCTTGCCATGGTGCTCGGGGAAGATCAGGTCCGGATCTCGCGCGATCTGCTCGCGGTGGAACTTGAAGAAACCCTGCGGGTTGTTCGAGTTGAAGATCTCGCCGCGGTCGCGCACGCGCTGGTGCGAGGCCAGCATGCGGCGAAACACCGTCGTGCCCGAGCGCACTCCCCCGATGAAGAAGACGATGCGGCCCAGGTCATCGTCCCGGGTGGGATCTTGAGCCGGACGTTCTTGCTGCTTCATGCGCACTCGCTCCAGGTGATGTCGCAGGACAAGGGTCGCGCTGCGCAGCGCGGGCAGGTTTCGAGTTTAAGCGGGCTACCAGAGCACATTCTTCACCGAGATCGATTTCCAGATGTGATTCCAGCCGGCATCGCCGCCGTAACGAATCTTTTCGTCACGCTGCGCCTGGCTCGCCAGGCGAGCAAGATTCCGGCCCAATGTCATGACCAGGTCGGCCAGTTGCCACAGGCTGACCGGCTCGGACCCACCTTCGCTGCGTCCCGGCTGGATCACCGGCACTTCACCCCGGCGAAATGTCTCGCGGAAGACCTCGAATTCGGGCGCATCGTCGGACAGGTCCAGCACCGCCAGCGGCAGCGGCCGCAGCAGGCGGAAGCGCTCGAGCATCGTTCCGGCGTGCAGGTGCCGGCGCCGTGGTGCTTCGCCGCCCGAGGGTGCCGACAGCGCCGCCTCGCCCACCACCACCTGCGCCGGTGCCCATTCGGGATGGAACTGGTCGAGCGCCTCGGCCAGCACCTCGGCCAATTCGATTTGATCGGCGCGCGCCAGCAGCAGCACGCGCTGCGGGCCGGCTTCGTCGTTCAGCAGCCAGGGGCGCCAGCGCCAGAACGGCACCGTGACGGCGCGTGCGTGTTCAGCCGCGGGCACAGGCGGCGCGAGCGGGTGGCTGTCGATCAGCGTCGCTTCGGGGAATTGGGCAGTCAGGTGCGCCATCGCGCTGCCCAGCAGCGCCGGCTGGAGCATGCGGATGACATCGAGCCGCACGAACATCGGCAGCCGGGCCGGCTGCGGCCCCAGCGTCAACATCTCGGGGCAGATGCGGGTCACCCAGAACGTCGCGCGGCCGTAGGCAGCCAGCACCTCCTGCAGGCTGGCCACGACGCTGGGCAGCCCGAGCGAACGGCCGCCGTTCGGCTCCACCCCCGGCGCGATCGCCAGCTTGCAGTACGTGGACATGCCGTGGAAGGCCTCGAACAGCGCGTTCTGGTTGGCCGGCAGCGGCTGGTCGAAGTACAGCACCACCTGGAGGTGGCGCATCAGGTTGGCGGTCTGGAAGATGTGCTCGCGGTACGGCGAATCGAGCTCGAAGAAGCTCCGGTCGACCGTCATCACCACGGTCGGGTAGTGGGTCAGCCGGTGCAGCGTGTCGTCGAACGCGATCTTGGCCTGGGCGCGCACCAGCGTGTAGGTGCGGGTGGTCGCCTCGGTCAGGCCCTCGAGCAACGGCCGGTCGAAGGCGATGTCGCAGCAGACCTCGGCCACCTCTTCCATCGTTGCGCACTGGTGCCAGGGGTGACGGGTCGGGATGCCCTCGAGCGCATGGCCCATCGCCACCAGCGGCATGCCGGTGGCAAAGGCCTCGACCGCCTTGATCTTCAGCCCCGTGGAGAAGGCCAGCGGCACGACGACGAGGTCGACATCGCGGTAGAACTCGTCGGTCGAATCGACCGGCCCCATCAGCTCGACACCCGGCAGGTCATCGAGGTCGTTCAGGCGGCTGCACATCGCGCCGACGAAGCGGATGACGACCGGCGCCGCGCGCCGCGCGATGATCGGCAGCGCCACCTTGACGAAGGCGCGCGCGTTGTTGACGTTGATCGCATTGCCCGATCCGAGCATGCCGATCACGAGGCGGCCGCCGTCCTGGGGCCGGCGCACCCGTGCCACGCGGGCCTCGGGCTCGATGTGCGGCATCGTGATGCAGGGCGTGCTGCTGATGCTGCGGTAGAAGTCGCGCTCCTCGTCCTTGATGGCCCAGACGAGCTGCGCGCGGTTCATCGCGATCGCCTCCTGGTCCTCGGTGGTGTAGAAGAACTCGGGTGCGATGCCGTTGTCGACCAGCAACTGGCGGCGGCCGGTGAACTTGTCGTGGGTGTCGAGGATCTTCAGCGTGTTCGCCGGCGCGTACTCGAACGCCTTGCTCATGTAGGCGTAGTTGACGATGAAGGCGTCGAAACGGTTGCGTTTGAACAGCCACTGCAGGTAGTCGCGGATCGAGTCGTCCCACCACTCGTCGATCTGGTACTCGGCGCCCTCGGGCTTGGTGTAGGTGTGCCGCGTCGCCGGCAGCAGGTGGAAGCTGTCCCACTGCTTGCCCATCTCGCGCACCAGATCGTCGGGCAGGTAGTCGAACCACCACTCCTGCGGATAGAAGACGAAGTGGATGCGCGCGCCGCGCCGCTGCAACTCGCGGCAAACGGCATGGATGCGCTTGCGGTTGCCCTGGTCGGTCGGTGCGGTCGGCGTGGGTGACAGCACCAGGATGTCGGCCCCGAGAAGATGCACCTCGGGCTCGTTCAGCCGGGCCCGCAGTTCGGTCTGCCGGGGATCGTCCGGCGCGGAGCCGGCCCCCCCGGCCGGCCCAACCCGCACCCCACCCGCGCCCGGGGGGCGGGCGGAGGTGGCCTCGGCGCGCCGGCTCATGTGGCGCCGTCGGCGGGGTTGCTTGCCGGCGCCGCGGCAGCCGGGCGGGGCTTGTTCGGGACCGGCGCCTTGGTCGCATCGGGCTCGACGGCCTTCAGCCACTCGGCGAACTCGGCTTCGCTGGCTTCGCCGATCGTCAGCCGCAGGAAGGGCACGCCGAGCTGGCGAGGTGCGCCTTCGTCGGATTCCGCGGGAACGGTGCGGACCTGGTTGGCAATGAAGGTCAGCCGGGTCACGCCCAGCGACTCGCGCGGCAACAGCATCCCTTCGAAATCCAGCACCCGGTTGCCCGGCCGGCGCAGCAGCGGCAAGGTCATTTCATCGCAGGTGGCGCGCAGGCCTCCGGCATGCTCCGCGCCCCACAGCGGCATCTGCAGCACGAAGCGCAGAGGCACCGAGCGGTCGAGGTGGAGGTTGAAGTGGAATTCCGTGCTCGGGCCCGTCCAGCGGAACGGGTTGCCGACGCCATCGCGCTCGAGCGCATAGAAGCCGTGCTCGGCCGGCATCGGCATGCCGGCTTCGACGACGGCCTTGCGGCGGCCAGCGTATTGGGTGCGCGCCTGCGGCAGCAGGATGTCGCGGCTCTTCTGGACCAGCTTGATCGCGTCGAGCTCGCGCTTGAGCGCCGCCATGTCCTGCAGCAGATCGGCCAGCGCCAGGCGCTCGGCGGCGAGTTCACGCGCCAGCGCATCCAGCACGTTGTGCTCACCCAGGTCGTCGCGAATCTCGCGTGCGAGCGTCTTCAAACGAACTGCCTTGTCTTCGTCGCTCATGTCAGGTGCCTACCGTCAATGGATGCGGGCCGAGTTCAGCCAATGAAAATTGTTGGCTGGCGGAACCTGCAACCCTCCCTAAGATGCTGCGGCGCTCCCCCGCGTTGGACACGGGTCAGACCCGCGATGCGAGCCAGCGCGCGAGGCGATCGACCTGACCATCGTACTCCGCATCCAGCGCCTGCCGGGTGCTCGCCGCCTGGGTCGTCAAGGCCTCCAGCAGCTCGCCACCAGGGTGGCCGAACTGCTCGAAAAGGTAGTCGGTCAGGCTGGCGTTGTCGTCGAACAGCGGCAGCTGCCACAGATGGGTCAAGCCCTGGGCGCCCGGCAGCGTGGTCAACACCGGCTTGCCATAGCACAGTGGCTCGACCGTCTTGATCTTCAATCCGGTGCCGCCGACCATCGGGTTCAGCGCGATGTCGATCGCGTCGTAAAAGGTGTGCAGTTCCTGCACGAAACCGAGCTTGATGACCCCGCTGCCTTCCCGCACGTGCCGGCAGACCCCACCGGCGACGACGATCGGATGCGGGAACGGCACGCCGCGCGCCTGCAGCTTGGCCAGGAACTCGGCCATGCTGAGAATGTTCCAGTCGTTGCCGCTGCCGAGGTAGCCGAAGGTCAGCGGCCGGCCACCGCCGCGCGGCTTGAAGGGCCGCAGCGCCGGCTCGACGTAGGGCAGGTACAGGATGTTGCGGTGGCCACGCCCGGCCAGCTCGGCGGCCTCTTCCTTCTGGATCGCCAGCGCGGCGTCGGCCCGCCGCAGCGCGCTGTCCTCGTCGGCATAGCTGGTGCTGAACCACTGCGGCTTCATGCCGGCCGCGGTGTACTTGGCGCGGCGCTCGCCGAAGATGTCGTGCGTATCCAGCACCTTGACCACATCGGAGCCGAACTGGTCGAGCAGCGGCGAGTACCAGACGTAGTTGACGTGCACGGCGCTGTAGCCGCGCAGGCGGTGCATGTCGCGCGCCGCGGCGTCGAGGCCGCGGTCGTACCAGTCGACGATGCGGCAGACGTGCCCGGGCTGGATGTGTTTGGGCGCCCGCGAGCGCACCACGTTGACCCGGCCGAACTCGGCCGCCAGCGCATGCGACAGCGCCGGGTCGAAGCCTTCCTCGTTGTGGTACAGCAGGTCGACTTCGAAGCCTTGCGCCTTGTACAGCCGCACCAACTGCATGATGCGGCGGGAATTTCCCTGGTCGGCCGGCATCAGGCGGTTGAAGGTCACGACGAGGCAGCGCGGTGCGGCCGGGCCGCTGGGCGCGAGCGGTGTCGTGGGCGTATTGGACAGGTCCATCATGCCGTCTCGACGGTGAATTCGGCCGCGCCGATGTCGCAGAAGCCGTCGTTCGGCACGGCATCGCGCGGCAGCGACAAATGCAGCAGCGCATCCTGCCCCGGTCCGACCGCCGGCAGGAGCAGGCGCAGGAAGGCACCGTGCTCGGTGTAGTCGACGGCCGTCGGCGACAGCGTGTGCGGCCCGAGCGCGATCCCGCAGCCGTCGATGCGCGCGCGCACGTTGCGCAGCAGCAGCCGGACCTGGCTCGGTGCGCCCCAGGGCAACAGCATGGCCCCCAGGCCGCGGCTGTTGAACAGCGCCCGGCCCTCGTGGGCAATGTGGTGGGCCAGCGTGTCGGCACTGGCCGCGACCAGCAGCACGGGGTCGATGCGCAGGCGCAGCTTCAGGTGGCCGTGGCTGAGCGCTTCCAGTTGCAGATCGGCCTGGCGCGCGCGCATCAGCTGGGCCGCGAGGTTCAGCGCCCGCTCGACATCGTGCAGCCCGGCGTCGCCCAGAACACCCGCCAGCCCCGCACTGGCCAGCGCGCGCGCGCCGCCGGCCTCGACCGGTTGCAGCGCGCCCTGGCGGATCAAGCCCTCGAAGGCGGCCCAGCCCCCTGCCTGCGGCGCGCCGTAGATCAGCACCGGCGCCCGCGCCTGCAGCGCCTTGGCGGCGAGCGCGGCCATCGTGACGCCGGGCGCCCGGTCGGCCGGCACGGCCACCAGGCACAGCGTGGCGCGGCGCAACAGCCGGTCCGCGTCGGCCGGCTCGCGCTCCGCATCGACCCGCAGGCGGGGCGCAGGCTGGCCCTGGGCGACCTGCAGGTAGTCCCGGTAGTGCCAGGGCGAGGTGTGGATCCAGCCGATCGGGCCTTGCGATTCGAGCAGTGGCAGCGCGCGCAGCTTGTCGGTCAACACGACCGGCAAGCCGTTGCCGGACGCGGCGTTGCGGGCCAGGTGCGTGGCGAACAGGTCGACCCAGACGTCGATGATCAGGGCCGCGTTGTTGCCCACGGCGCTCGGGTTGCCGGCAGCTTCGGCCAAGCTCATTGAACGGCCTCCCAGGCGGCGTCGAGCAAGGAGCGCACGCGCGGGTAGAGCGAACGCGGGCTCAGCGCATCGGCGCGCTGGGCCTCGATCGCACGCCGCGCCGCGCGGTCGGCCGGGCTCGGCAGGGTGGCACAGACGCGCTGGATGCAGGCATGCAGGCCGTCGACCAGGCCTGAGCCGATGGCCACGTGCTCGATCAGCGGCGACTCGAACTCGGGGTAGGACCCGATGTCCACCGTGACGACACGGCCGCCGCCCATCACCGCCCGCGGCAGGATGCCGGAGGTCTCACCGTAGGTCGGGTAGCGCAACACGAAAGACAGGTCGGCGCGGCCCAGCAGGATGTCGAGCTCGCGGGCGTCGAGATAGCCGGTGACCCCTGGCCCATCGCCATCGGGCCAGAGCTGGCGGATGCGGTCCGACACCGCGTACTCGCTCGCCCGCTCCTCGCCGGCGAACAGCAGCTTCAGCCGCGGCTGGCTCGGGCGTGCGCGCGAGTAGGCCACCAGCACCTCGTACAGCATCTTGTTGCCGGTCAGAAAGCCGGGCACCAGCAGCAGGATGTCGTTCGGCTCGACGCCGAAGCGCCGCAGCACCTGCTCGGCATCGTGGGCCGGCGGTGCCGGCGGCAACACGAAATGCGGGATGCGTGCGAGCGGGCGGCCGGCCTCGGCGCCGAGCGCCACATCGAAGGCGCCCCCACGGAAACGCGCCTCGGCATAGCGGCTGTGCAGCATCAGGCCGCGCGCCGACTCGGCGATGCGGCGCACCATCAGGCATTCCTGGTACAGCAGGCCCGGCGTGCGGCCCAGCGAGCCATCGCGGGCGACGAAATCGGCGGGCACCTCGTAGCCGGTGTCGCGCACCCAGTGATGGAACATGCCATTGGCACGCTCCATCTGCAGCGCGGCCTGGTGCAGGTAGAACAGCGACACGTCGTGCACGATCACCACGCCGGGGAATCGATGCAGGTGGTCGAGCATGTAGGCGCAGTCGCCGTTGTTGCCGACGTTGTAGAGAATCTGCGCACCCGGCTCGGGCTGCCGGGCGAGAAAGATCGCCTCGTCGAGCACGCTGAAAGGCGCCCCGGCCAAGCTGGCCGCGGCGGCCGCCGAGCGGCCGCCTTCGGCGACCAGGCACAGGTCGAAGTCGGCCGCCAGCATCGGCAGGTACTCGACGATGTAGTCGGCCAGCCCGTTGCGCTGGGGCGGCAGGGGAGAGAACAGGTACAGGCGCCGGCGAACGGCCGCCGATGCAGACCGCAGCCCGGAATCGGAATAGCTGAACACGGCGGGGCGGCTCCTGCGGGCTGGCTCAGGCCTTGCTGGCCGAGGCAGGCTGCGCACCGCGCACGGGTTGCTTGGCCGCCGGCGCCGTGGCCGGGCCCACCGGGCGGGCCAGCCACTCGCGCTCGAAGTTCGTGCGCTGCAGCGTCAGCATCTCGGAGCAGATGTTGACGATCTCGCTCTTGAGCAGCGCCAGCCGGGCCGGCAGCGCCTCGGGGTTCTGCGTCAGCACCAGGCGCTTCAGGAAGGCCACTTCGGCCTCGAGCGCCACGAGCTTGCGCTCGCTCTCGCCGAGCGTGGCGACGCCGACCTGGATCGGGTAGCTGCCCAGCGGCTGGTCGTCGGGGCCGACCACGCTGATCTGGTTCACGCCATCGACCAGGCGGTCCACGCGAACGGGAATCGAGAAATGGTGCACGCTGCCGTCGGCGGCCGATTCGTAGAACGCCAGCGGCTCGGCGCCCTGGTCGTTCAGCCGGGCCATCAGCGCCGGGCGCTGGCTGACGCCGTGCAGGTTGATGACGCAGCCCTGCAGCGCGCCCCCGGACAGGCCGTGGAAGCGCACCTGGTACAGCAGATCGACCGGTGCCCCGTCGGTCAGCCGCAGCAGTTCGTGCAACCCCTGCACCGAGGTCTCGAGCACGGGCAGGCCGCGCGTCGTGCGCACCGCCAGCGACACCGGGCTCTCGCCGATCTGCCCGGGCAGCAGCGCCGCCTGCGGAATGCGCAACTCGAACGCCGAGTGCTCACGCGAGGGCAGGTTCAAGCCGGCCAGGTCGCGTGCAAAGTCGAACACCGACAGGTTGGCCACGGCCGAGGCGACACAGCGGCCGTCGAGCCACAGCTGCACCACGTCGAACGCGAGGGCATCGTCGGCCGGCACCGAAAAGCCAATGATGCGGCCATGCCCCCAGTCGATGCGGGCCTGGGCGAGCGGCACGGCGCCGATGGCGGCGGAGTCGTTGCTGTCGTTGGGAATCATCGTGGGGCCTGCAACAAATGGCGGAGCGTAGGGCGCATGATCAAGGCGCCGTCTCGAACACGCTGGACGTCAGCGGCGCCTCGCTCGCCGGCGTGACGACCAGCCCTGCCGTCAGGCGGCGGATCTCGAAGCTGCCGCGGCCGACCGGATTGAAGAAGACGTGAAAGTCGAGCGCGTTGATCTGCGACGGATCGAGCATGTCGATCGCGAAGCTGTCGGCGGCCAGCTGGCCGGGGGACAGGCGCAGGGCCCGCTCGCTCCAGTGCTCGCCGACCTTCCACGCGCACTTGGCGTGAACGGCGGGCGCCGGCGTGCCGCGCACCTCGACCGCCAGCGACAGCCGGGCCGGGCCGGCCGGCATGTCCGCCAAGAGCGCGCGCGCGTCGAGCACGATCGACAGGAAGCTGCCGTCGAAATCGGCGTGGTTGACCACCAGGGCGTAATGCTCGTCGGCGCCGCGCGGCTGGTTCACCTGGATGACCTGGATGAAACCGTTGCGGTAGTCGCTGTACAGCGCGCTGTCGTTGCTCAGACGGTGGCCCGAGGGCGGGTTGCTGGCCGAAGCGCTCCCGCTGGGCAGGCGCAACCAGCCCGGCACCAGGCTGCGCTCGGGATTGCCCTGCTCCTGGCCGGCCAGGGGCGACAGGCCCACTGGCTCCCCACCGATGTCATGCCCGGCCACCAACTCGCACAGCTGGTCGATCGTGTCGTTCAGGCGCCCGCGCAGCGCTTGAAGCTCCAGGGTCAGGCGGTGCACCTGCTCGTGGCGTCGGGTGTCTACAGGATTTGGCATGGGGAAATCAGCTGCAAGTGTCGGGCCCGGTCGCAGCGCAGCCGGGTGGAAGGCATGCGTGGCTCAGTTCGGCGGCGATATTAGCTTGGCGTCTGCGACACGCGGGCCCCCTTGCGGGCGCCTGGAACTTTGTTTGAAATCATGCCGCCCGGGGTCGGTGCCTGGGCCACTTCGGGCAGCTCATAGCCGTAGCGCCGCCGGCCCGCGGCGCACAGCCGCCGCACCACCGCCTGCTCGTCGGCCGACAATACACCCTCGTCCCGGTGGTCGACCTGGCGCGTGTTCAACGCGCTGAACCACTTCGGGTCGAAGGGCTCGCCGATGAAATCGAGCAGCAGCTTCAGCTGGGTGGTCGGCTGGGCGACGAAATCCTCGTAGCGCAGCTCGTAGACCCGCGCCGGGTAGGCGCGCTTCAGGCCACCGACGATCTGCACCGCCTCGTTCCAGTAGTTGCAGGCACCGGTCAGGTTCTCGACCTTGACGATGCGCCCGATGCGCAGGCTGGCGACGACGTTGGTCGGCTCGCGCACGATGTGCACGAACTTCGAGCGCGGCATGCTGGTGGCCGCCAGCAGCGCGCCGTAGACATTCTGCGGCGTCTTGTCGAACCAGCGCGTCGCGCCGGGCTTCTTGCGCTTCACATACAGCGCCATGTAGCGGGCATACAGTTCGGCGCGCGAACTGCATTGCTTCAGCAGTTCGGCAAACTCGGCCTCGGTGATGCCATCGATCTCGCGGTGTTTCTTCAGCACGGCGTTGTTCGACAGGGCCCGGCTCATCGCTTCGGTGCCGTAGGGCTCGCCCCAGCGGAAGAAGTGCGTCTCCTCGGGCGACGCGAGATGCGGATGCATGCGCAGCGCATCGCGCAACATCGTCGTGCCCGAGCGCACGCAGCCGAGCACGAAGAAAGGTGCGCTCTCGTGCGCCGGGCCGGCCACGGCCGGCGTGCCGTCGAGGGCGGCGTCGGCCTTGGGAGTGGCGTCGGCCGACTTGAGGCGGGGAATGAGGGCAGCCGGTTTGTTCATGTATCGGAGGCTTGGAGGTCGAAGGCGCGGCTGCGGCTACGCAGGCACGTCATGCCGGGAACGGGCACCGGGCGGCACCTGGCGCCCTGCGCGGCGCACAGGGCTGCGCAGATGATAAGCGCGCAGCGCGCCGGGGAACGGCCCTTGGTCGCGCTCACCGGAACCACCGCGCCAATTGGCGGCGCTTGAGCTCTTCCAGCAGCTTCGGGAAATCAAGGATGCGCTCCTCGAGCGAGCCGGGATTCTGCTTCTGGATCGGCTCGGAGACCGATTGGAATTGATGCTGCGAGCCGACGAAACGGGCGATCTCGTTGAGTTTGCCGAGGCTCTTGATCTCGTTGTAGTCGATCTGCAGGTAGCGCTGCCCGGTCTGGTGCAGCACCGTCTGCACGTCGTTGTAGTACAGGCTCTGGCGCAGCGCAAAGGTCACCAACTTGTTGATGTCGACCTTGACGGGCTTGGCCGGCGCCTGGGCCGCCTCCGTGGTCAGCCAGACGCCCGTCTCGCGTGCCGTCTCGAGCGAGATGTAGGCCTCGAGCAGGTTGCGCGACAGCACCACCTTGATCACGTTCGGGTCGTGCATCAGGCGCGAGGTCATCTGCGCGCTGTGGTCGAGAAACAGGCGCATGCCGATCACGCGGCGGTCGCAGGCCTGGTCGACCTTGTCGATGAACCCGTCCTCGTCGGCGTTGCGCGCGTTCGGGTTGTCGCGCGTGAAGCCGGCCGGGCGGCCCGCGGTCTCGTGCGAGAAACCGATGAACGCGGGGTTGAACAACTCGCCGTGGCAGCGCACGTCCGGCAGCAGGTTCAACTGGCGCTCGAGGAAGTTCGAGCCGCTGCGCATCATGCCGACGAGCAGGAATGCGGGGCGCGCGAAGACCGGCTTCTTGTTCTGCGGCGTCTTGATCGAGATCTTCAAACGTTGTTTCCTTCGGGATGGCGCCCGCTGGCGCTGCGCAGAGCGCGCGAACTGTACCGCAGCGGTCCTCGCACCGAGAGTGTGCGCGGCCCACGTTCATGGGGTGTCCGTAGCAGCCTTCACGCCACCGCGTACAAGCGCCGTGCCAGCGCCCGCTTGAGCTCGCCCCACCCGCCATCGCGCCAGGCAAGTGGTTGCTCCAGCGTATCCGGCGCGCCGCACTCGGCGTGGATTCGCTTGAAACGCGAACCGGCCTGGACCACCGCGCCATGCTTGTGCTCGTAGTACACGGATTGCGCCAGATATTGCCCGCTGACACCAAGCCGGGCCGCGACCAGATGCGGGTGGTAGCGCATCGCCAACATGTGGTCACCCGGATGGGCCGGCACGCCGTCGAACAGCAGTTCGCGCACGCCAGCCACACGCAGCCCGGGCAGCAGCCGACGCAGCGGCTCGACGATCTCGCGTTCGAGCTGCGGCGCGCACTCCCAGTAGACGGCTTCGTCGAAGCCCCCGGCATGGCGGCGCAGCCAGTCGTGGACGTCGGGCCGCTCGAACAGGTTGCCTGAACGGTAGCCTGACAGGTGCAGGCGGCGCCTGCCCTGCGAGCCGGTCTGGCGCGCGACCGGGTAGAGGAACGCATCGTCCTGCCCGCACAGCAGCGCCGGGCCGTCGCCGACGATCTGGCGCAGCCGGTTGTAGCCGACGGTGTCGCGCAGCTCGAAGACGGTGAAGGCCTCGATCGCCTGTCGCAGCGGGCCGAGGTCCTCGCCTTCGGCAAACTGCAGCGGCGTGATGCCGATGCCGGTGGCGGCGACCCGCAGCTGGAAATGCGCTGCCGCATCGGCCAGCAGGCCGATCAGGAAGGCCGATGCCGGCGACAGCCAGGTGTTGATGTAGCCGCCGCCGTACAGGTGCACCAGGCGAGCCGACTGCAGTTGGGCGATCGCGTCGGCCAGCTCCGGGTGATCGCGCCAGTGGCCGCGGCTGAAGAAGCCCAGGCCGTACACCAGGTTCTTCATGAAGCTGCCCTTGGCGCGGTCGGGCTGCATCCGCTTGAAGCGGGAAACGAACTCGACGCCCGGATACCGCTGGCCGAACAGGGCGGTCGAGCCCGCCACGCTGTTGTTGTCGACCACGACGCGGGCGGCGCTGGCCAGAGGCAGCACCTCGGCGTGCAGGAACCGCAGCCACTGCAGCAGGATCAGTTCGTCGCCGTAGTTCGGGGCGCCGCTGCCGCCGATCAGGTAGTACATGGTCATGCGTCTCGGGTGGTGCCGCTCACGGCCCGGAACGGCGGTAGCCAAGGTGCTTGTAGTCGGCGTCGTAGATGCGGTCGAGCTGCGCCTGCAGCTCGGGGGTCAGCACCTCGTCGAATGAGAACGGTGCGGCGGGATGGCGCCAGGGTCGCCACTGCACGTCCGGAATGCGGCGCACGCCGGCCTTGTGCAACACCAGCGCCATGTCGGCAGCGAAGCTCTCGACCTTGCCGACCAGGTCGATCTTCAGGTGCTGCCGGTAGTGCACCAGCATCGGCCCCTGCGGGCACCAGTGCGGGTCCCGGCGAATGTCGGTGTCACCAGCCAGGTTGGCCTCGACGAAGCGCAGGAAGGCGGTGAAGTTCTCGCGCTGCAGTTCCAGCGATGGCACCTCGTCGGGCCGGGCCGGGCGCAGCCCCCAGCCGCGCTCGAGCGCATGGCGGATCGCCACGAAACTGTGGCGGCCCGTCTGCATGATCTTCTCGTTGAAGCAGGCGTAGGCGCGCCGGCCGGGGTCGCGCACGAAGGTGAACACCAGCGCGCCGTCGGCCAGCTGGCGCGCGATGAGCGCGTGCGTGTCGCCGCTGTCTTCGCGGCTGCGTCGCAGGCCGCCGTGCTGGTGGATCGCCTGGGGATCGGCGGCGTAGGCGCCACTCGCGATGTAGAGCAGGTGGTTCTGGATCGTCGTGCTGGCGCACTTGGGCAGGTTCAGGTAGACCAGCGGCACCCGCGGTGCGGTCACGATGCCCATCGGCCAGCGCCGGACCGGGGCGGGCCCGCCCGGCGGGCCTGCGGGCGGCTCGGGCGCCTCGGGTGCCTGCGGCAGCAGCTGTCCCTTGAGCAACAGCGCAGCCGGGTGGGCCGGCGCGATCTGCAGCGCCTGTTCGAGCACGCGCAACCGGCGCGGGGCATGAACGCCGCGCTGCGCCAGCCGGACGTGGTAATCGGCCAGCCGCACGCGCTGGCGAGCCATCTCGCGGAAACCCCGCGCATCCAGCGTGCCGGCCAGCGCCTGATCGACCACGTTGCTGAGCAGGCCGAGGGTCTGCAAGGCCTGGGCCGTGGCGTGGCCGACGTAGGGCAGGCGCAGGTCGATGCGGTTGTGGGCCGGCAGGCGCTGCACGTGCAGCCGGTCCTTGACCTGCCAGGGGTCGTAGCAGACGTAGACCCGCCGGGCCAGCGCGGCGCCCTCGGCGCCGTCGACCAGGTCGCCCTGCCAGCGCGTCGCCCGCTCGCCGGCAAAACGCTGGTCGAACCACACCTTGTCCGGCGCCAGCGTCGACTGGGGGTGCATCGCCAGCACCGTGCAACCTGGCGCACAGGCCGCAAAGGCGAGCGCCGCATAGCCGCCCATCGACGGCCCGTAGAACATCACCTGCTCGAAGCCGGCAAACCAGCCGCCGGACTGCAGGGCACGGAACAGCCGGTGCAGCTCGGGGCTGCGGTACCAGTCCGTCACGGCGCGCTTCACCCCGAGCACGGCGTGTCCCCGCCGCTGCAGGAAGGCCTGGCCCCAGACCGGCCGGTCCAGCTGGGGATCGGCCTTGCCGACCACCGCCGGCTCGAAGGTCACGACCAGGGTGCGGCCACCCGCCAGGAAATCGACCTGGTGGCCCGGCAAGCGCAGCGTGGCCGATTGCGAGGCCAGGCAGCTCGCGACGAAGGCGCCGACCTGCGCCGCCGGATCGGTGGGCGGGTCGGGGGCGTCAGCGTCCGCCATGCGACGTGTCCGGCCGGGTGTCCGCCCGGATGCCCTCCTGTTGCAGCCGCGACAGTTCGGCGTCGATGTCGCTGCGCACCTGGGCCAGCGCGGCCGAATAGGCGGCCAGGCCCGCGGTGTAGTGATGGCCCGAGAAGATGAAGCGCAGCAGCGACGCGTCGTCGATCACCGCCGCGCGCGAGCCCACGCCGGCGAAGGCGAAGACCTCGTCGACGGCCGCGAGGCTGGCCACGCCGCGCAGGAAGAGATCCTCGTAGTGGCACACCAGCCGATCGGCGCGGCACTGGCTCAAGGCGCGCCGGAACCACTGGCGGGTCTGCCATTGCCGGTCGACCAGCTCCCGGGTGGCTTGCGCGTCGGGCGGCGCGACATCGGGGCCCGCGCGCAGCCGCTCGCGCAGCCGCTCCACCGCGGCGGCGTCCTGGCAGCGCAGGTGCTCGCAGACGACGATCGAGAACAGGTGGTCCACGGTCAGCTCGCGCTCGATCACCAGCAGGCGGTAGCCCGCCGCGCCGAGCGCATCCAGCAGCATCTCGTTGAAATCCCAGGATTCGGCGTCGTAGCGGTGGTGGAAGAGCTCGCCACCGTCGAGCCGGGCGTCGAGCACCGCGCGGGCCTGCTCGCGAGCGCCCTGGTGGAAGCTGCGCGACACCTCGCCCCAGATGTTCTCCCAGTGGAACGGCTGGCCGCCGGCCAGGCGGCCCGGCAACGCGGGCGACAGCAGGCGATAGAGCGCCTCGGCGCCGCTGCGGCGGGCGGAGAGGATGGCGATGCGGTGCGGCTGCATGGCGGGATGCTACGGGCCCGTGGCGCCGAACAGGCGGGAGCGCGCGGCGGCCTCGCTCGCTTCGAAGTAGCTCGAGCCGTCCAGCGCCGACCAGGCCGCGCGCAGGGCCCGCAGCGTCTCGTCCGGGTCGTCGACGGAGACCTCGTCGATGTGGGCGAAGCGGCACCTGTGCTTGTGGTCGCGCTGGGCCTGGTCGAAGTGGTCCTGCGGCAGCCAGCCCGGAACGGCCGCCGCCTGCAGCGTCTGCTCGAACAGCGACGGCTCCTCGTAGGCACTGATGTCGCGCAGCGCCGCTTCGGCGCGCTGGAGCTTGCCGAGCCCGCGCGGCTCGCAGCACACCAGCGTGGCATGCGAGTCCCAGAGGACAAAGTCGCGCAGCCACGATGCCACCGCCGGGTCGACGCCCATCGCGGTCGACCGGTGCGCGTCGAGGTGGACCAGCTCGTGCATGAAGCCTGCCGGGTCGTGGTCGCGTCGGGCCCGCATGCCGCTCTGGACGCCGCGCCAGGTCACCGCCTCGGCGGCGGGCGTCAGGTGCAGCGGGTCGAAGACGAAGTCGAAGGCGGGCAGCGTGGCGTTCGCGGCGCGCGCGCGCTTCGCCAGGTCGGCAACCAGCTTGCGCGAGCTGCCGTAGAGCACCAGATAGGGCCGGTCGTTCAGGGCCATCACGCCGCTCCACCGATCGGGAACGGTGGCCACCTTGGACCGGGCCGCGTCGACATTCAGCGCGCGCGCCAGGAAGCGCGCGTAATGGCTCGTCGGCGAACCGGCACGAGCGAAGTAGCTCAGGTCGAGCTCGGGCGTGGCCACGTGCCGATGGATCTGCTCGGCCAGGCGCCCCGCGTGCGGCGACAGCTTGCGTGCAAAGAAGAAGGGCTGGCGCAGCAGATGATCGAAGTGCCCGTTTTCCAGCACCAGCGGCCGGCCCTGGTCGTCGAACTCGTAGTAGGTCAGGTTGTGCCCCGCCACGCGTTCCGGCCGCTGGACACTCATCACCAGCGACTGGATCGCGAACTCGTCGGGGATCCAGCTTGCCGCAAAGAAGGCCTGCAGGCTTCGATCGGCCAGCCTGGCCGTCACGGCCGCCGCGGTCGAGCGGGTCAGGCAGAACCATTGCGAGCCGAAGTGGATCCGCAGGCCCTCGGGCGGCCGGCGCCGGATGCCGAGCCGGCGCTGCAGCGCGGTGGCGCGCTCGAACAGCCAGCGCTGCGTCTTGAAGTTGAACGGGAAATGGAGCTCGAAGCGCTCCTTCTCCAGCCCGCCCTTGACCCAGCTGCGGCGGGCGATATCGACCGCCTGGATGAAGTCGATGCCATCGCGCCGGCGCAGGAACTCCTGCAGGCTTCCCAGTGGCCGGATCGGCACGCAGCTGGCGCTGAGCAGCACCAGGTGGTCGGCCTGGAAGCCGGCATCCTCGGTCGCGGCGCGCAGCAGCCGATGGGTGGCCTCGACCAGGCTGTAGTCGCCCCAGCCGCAGGCGACCCGCTGGGCGACGAAGGCGTGCTGCAGCCCGGGCGGCAGCGCGCCGGCCAGGGCGTCGCGCTCCGCCGCCGACCGCCGCGCGTCATAGTGCAGGTAGACCTTGACGTCGGGGCTGGTAAAGAACGGTGAGGCCAGCGCCCGAGCCACCAGGGCGGGCGATTCGTGGCACAGCAGCAGCACGGCGAGCCTCGGCACCCGCCGGGCCACGGGCCCCCTCGACTCGCGCGCCGCGTCGGTGTCGCTCGTCAGAACCATGTGCCGGCCTGCATGAACCCGAGTTGCAGCAACTGCTCGCTGCCGGCGAAGCGCAGCGAGATGCTCGGGTCGTGGAGCACCACGTCGCCCGCGTCGAAATAGGCCTTGTACTCGGTGCTGCCGGCATAGTGCTCGCCGCGCACCATCTCCTCCGAGGCCTTGTCGCGCAGCAGGCTCACGTACTTGAAGTGGAAAAGCGACGCGGACACCGCATCCTTGCGTCCGTTCACGGTGCAGTTCAGGCGTCGGTCGTTCAGGTGGTGCATCGAAGACACGTAGCGCAGGCCCGGGGCCCAGCGCACCAGCGGCACCTTGTTCAGCGCCGGCGCCAGCTCGGGCCGATCAGCGAAGAAACGCCGCATCCGCACGCCGCCCTGGACCCAGAAACCCTCGGTCTCGGGGTCGAAGCGCTGGGTCAGGTTGAAACGGTCGAACCACGGGCAGATGTCGAACGGGTCGCCATCGGGCGTCAGCGTGGTGCGGCTCAGCGGGCCCTCGCCATAGGCGTCGATCAGGACGGCGAACAGGCTCGGCTGGCCGATCGCCTCCATCCGGGCGGTCAGGCTGTGCAGATCGCGCTGCTCGCAGTACGGGTAGACGAGGAACTCGTCGGGGTCGACCGTGAGGCACCACTTGCCGACCCCGTACTGCGCGAGCAGCGCATTGCACCAGTCCATGCCGAAGTTCGACGCCTTGTAGCTGCCGTCGGCGAGCCAAGTCGAGCAGTCGGGCTGCTGCGCGAGGTAGTCCTGCAGGCCGTCGTCGGACTGGTTGTCCAGCACCAGGAAGTGCCCGACGCCGAGCCGCCGGTAATGGGCCAGGAAGGCCGGCATGCGCGGCATCTCGTTGCGCGCGCAGCACACGAGCAGGCTCCAGGCGTCGGCGATCGCCCCGGCACGCACGGTCTGCGGCTTGAGCTGGTGCCGATGGCGGGCGATTCGCCGTTCGGCGGCGCGATCAGTGAGCACCCAGCGCCTCCTCGTTCCAGAAATAGATCCTGCCGAACCAGCCCGGCAGGCGCACCGAGACGGTCGGCGGCACCCCGTCGTTCCACTCGGTGAACTGGGCTTCGGTAATGCCGGCCGAGGTGTCGCGCTTGGCCGGCGCCTCATATTGCTCGGGCACCACCATCACGATGTTGCGGGCGACCCGCCGCGCCTCCAGAAAGCACTCGCGCTGGCTGGGCCACAGGTGGTGGAACACGCGCAGCGCGACGAGCACGGTGTAGCGCTTGTCGGCCAGCGGCCAGGGCAGGTTTCGCAGCTCGTGATGGTGAACCGTCCCCGGCCCGGGGGGGGCCCATTTGCCGGTCGGATCGAGCGTGTCGCTGCCCTTGACGACCGGCACACCCTGGGCACCCAATTCGATCACCTCCGAGGCATCGGCCGGCTTGCACAGCCGGACGAAATCGATCGCGCTCTTGTAGTACTCCCAGCGGGCCGCGGCGTTCTTCGCGGGGCCGTCGGCAATGCCTTGCGCCGACGCCGCCAGGTAGTCGGCCTGGCTGAGGAACTCGATGGGTTGGGCGTGGCGGGCGCCGACCTCGTCGAACAGCTCGTGCAGCAAGGCGGTCATCGCCGCCGGGTCGCTGGCAGCGGCAGGCCGGCGGCCGCGCACGAAGGCCGGGTGCACGAACACCACCCGCACGGGGATCCGGGGCAATCCCAGGATCTTGGCAATCGCCAGCCGGTGCCGGCCGTCGAGGAACAGCAGCTTGCCGTGCTCGTTGACGCCGAGCTTGATCTCGTGCGTCGGGCTCAGGCTGCTGTGGTAGCTGTCGCCGGCAAAACGCGCGAAGACTTCGGGCTCGTGCGCCGCGCGCCGGGCGATCTCGTCCTGCTGCAGAAAGCCGTGCCGAGCCATCGAGGCGTACAGGGCGCGGACCTCGAGATTCAGCCGGTCGAGCAGCTCCTCGCGGGTGTGGCATTCCCACAGCACGCGGCCCTTCTGGATCAGGCCGACGTTGTACTTGAACCAGCGCGTCGCCTCCCAGGGCTGGTGCGCCACGAAGACCGCGTGGAAGGCCTCGTACACCATGCCCTGTTCGAAGCGCGTGCCCTCGCCGATCGGCGCATCGGGCGCCAAGCGGTGGAACTCGTTCACCTTGCCCCAGTTGTCGGTACCGAAGGCCTTGGGGCTCAGCGGGGACTCGTAGATCTCGGTTCGGCTGTGGATGTGGAAAACCGGTGTCGGCATGGAATCACCGCAGCTGCGCCGGCGAATACAGGCCCGCCAGCATCTCGTAGTCCGACGCGCACAACTGCACCAGCTTGTCGAAGATCCGCGGCGGAACGTCGGCCAAGGCGATCCGGTGCGCGCGCTGCGAATGCGGCAGCTCGGCCGCCACGCCGGTCAGGCGTTGCAGGTCGCCTGCCAACTCGCGCAGGTGTTCGAACGGATAGACCTTGTCGAAGGCGCTCAAGGGGGCGAGGAACTCGCTGATGGGTTGGCAATGGTGGGCGATGGTCGGAATCCGGCGATAGAGGTCGAACCGATCGACGAAGGTGGTGAGGTCGGGGTCGAAGGGAAAGTCGTCCAGGTCCAGTGCGGGGTCGAGCGGCGTGTTCAGCAGCTTGGCGCGCGACAGTTCCTTGTGGCGCAGCACCCGGCTGCTGTAGGCCGACAGAAAGCGCTTGATCGGATCGCGCACGACCACGAAACGGAACGCCGCGGCGCTGACATCACGGCGACGCTGGGTGAAGTAAGTGTGCACGTGGCGCGCGCCCTCGGCCAGCGACGACGAGAACGGTTCGCCGACGGTCATCCGGAAGAGCATCTCCTTGATCGAGGTGCATGCTGCCTTGGGTATCGGCTGGTAGCCGATCGACCAGGGCGCAATGTAGATGCCTTCGATCGCCTCCCGGCCGTGCGGCTCGAAGGCCAGCTCGGCCACCGGCACCGGCTTGGCACCCGGTTCGGCGCAGTAGGACAGCGACACCGGCCGCCGCCGCGACACGGGCAGCGCCACCGGCTTGAAACGGGCCCGGGCGGCGGCGGATTCGCCGGGCAGCCGGGCGGCGACGCCGGGCGAGTCCTGCCCCCAGGCCAGGCGCTGGCGGTGCTCGCCGTGCCGCAGCAACAGCTTGCGCTGCGGGCTGGCGGCGCCGACCGGCACCACGGCCCCCGACAGCCGGATCACATCGCCTTCACGCAACACCGCCGGCAAGCGGTCGATCTTCACCAGCCGGATCGGCTGGCCGTCGCCCGCCGCCGCGCGGACCACCGGCGCCAGCGTCGCCGGAGGCAGGTCCATGCCGGCGATCCAGCGGGTCTCGCGCGCCAGCAGGTCGCGCCACTTCGGGTCGAGCGCCGCACCAGTCTCTTGCAGTTCGCGCTGCAGCCGAGTCGGCCACGAGGCGCCAGCCCCGGCGACGATCCCGGGCCGGTTGGCAACGCCCAGGAATGCCCGCAGCGCTTGCCACGCCGGTGTGTCGACACCGCCATCGACCGCGAGCTCCTCGAGCGCGAGTCGATGGACCGCGCGCCCCCCCTGCCTCAACGCCACCTCGACGTAGGCCAGGTTCTCGATGCCGGCACGGTCTTGCTGCAGCAGGGTCGCGACGGCTGGCCGCTCGGTCAGGCCGGCCAGCCGATCGGCCAGCCGGTGGGTCGAGTCACCCAGGCACACGATCAGATGGCACCTCGGGCCGCGCCCGGCCTCCGCGACCAGGGCGTTCAGGAAACCCGCGTCGACATCATCGACCTGCTGCGACACGGCCCGGCGGTCGGCCAGCGCGGCGCGCAGGCGCTTCTCGTCGGATTCCCGCGGCATGTCGGTCCGCCATTCGCGCCGCAGCAGGTGGTGCGGCCCGGCGTCGCCGAACGGCTCGATCAAGGGTTCGGCGCAGCCGAGTTCGCTCATCAGTGCTTGCGGCAACCAGCGCCCTGTCCGACCCAGCGAGTGCCAGATCCACAACGACGGCGGCAAGTCGGCATCGGCAGCGGCCGCCGTCGCTGCACCTGGCTTCTTCGTTCGATTCATCTCGGCGGCAACCAGCTCGAGCTGCCTGTATAGGTTTCGCTCACCCCCGCCTGCGACAGCCCCGCCCGTGCCTCGGCGAGCATCTCGGCGTACTTGCGGTACTCCTCGGCCCCGTTGAAATGCTGCTTGCGGGCCACCTCGGTGCGGACCTTGCGCCGAAAGCCGGCGTGGTACTTGAAGTGCGCGAACCAGACCGGCTCGGGCGCCACCCGCAGGTTGCTCGCATAGTGCAGGCCCTCGGACAGTCGCACCCAGGGCTGGTACTTGAACACCGCGATCTTCTGCGAGGTGTAGAGGTTCGGCGCCGAATCGGGAATCAGGCGGTGGCGCAGCGCGCTGAGGTAGGTCGGCCCGTTCGAGTAGCAGCCGGAGCCCAGTGCCCAGTGCAACAGCGGTTCGCGGTCGAAGCACGGCGCGGCCTCGAACGGCGCCTGCTGCGAGAAGTCCGCCGCGTCGAGGTCGCCGGCCGGGTACATGTCGACCATCAGCACGCGCGCGGCATCGTGGCCGGCAGCCTCGAGCGAGCCGATCCAGCGCTCGATCGGCACGGTCTCGCAGCCCGGGTAGACGAGGAACTCGTCGAGATCGGCCAGCACGACCCATTGGCCGAGCGCCTGCGCCCCCAGCACCGCTTGCTGCCAGCTGACGCCGTAGTGCGAGTGCTTGTACTCGGTGTCCGCCGAGTACAGCAGCACATCGGGCTGCGCCGCGAGGTACTCGCGCGTGCCGTCGTCCGACAGGTTGTCGACGAAGGCAAAGGCCTGCACGCCCAGCGCGCGGTAGTGCTGCAGGAAGTGCGGCGCGAGCAGCCGCTCGTTGCGCGCCACCGCGACCAGCAGCACCGGCGCGTCGGCCAGCGCCGCCACCCGGCCGGGCGGGCTGAGCAGCTCGAGCTGGTTGGTGCCCGAGCCGCCAAGCCGCACCGGGCCGGCCGTCGGCCACACCCGCGGCGGCAGCAGCCGGTCGCCTGCCAGCCCGGCCTGCACCTGGGGCAAGTCGGTGTGGCCGTCCAGGTGGGTGACCAGGGTCGGGCTCTGGCGCGAGGGATAGAACAGGTTGTCGAAGGCATTGACCGGCAAGGCGTCCGGGCCGAATCGCCGCCGGATCAGCGTGTAATGCCCGTGGCTCGACAAGCCGATGCCGCGCGTGGCGAGCAGGTCGCCGAGCAGCTTGTCCTCGAGGTAGGCGCTGCGCGTCAGGCGGGCGCCGCGGGTGGTCTGCAGCGCCCGCGCAAGCTCGGCCATGGCGTGCCGGCTCAGGCAGTAGGCCGCGCCACCGTCGGCATAGATCGACGGCTCGGGCGACTTGTCGGTCGACCGGGCGGCGCGCTCGGTGCGCGACCGGCGCTGGTGCCACACCCGATCGGTGCCGCCGATGCCGCGGTGCAGGCGCCGCCCGTGGTAATGATGGGCCAGGTACGGCGCCTGGGCGAAATACGCCTCGACGGAGAAATGGCAATCGTCGTCGATCTTCAGCAGGTGCTCGAAACGCGTGTGCCGATGGACCCAGTCGACCAGCGCCAGCGTCTTGGCCGGCAAGGCCTCGTAGTCGTCCGACACGTCCAGGCCGAGCACGTCGCCCTCGAGCTGCCCGTTGCCGTCGCCGACCACGACGATCCACGGGATGCCCAGGGCCGTGAGGTCGTGTGCCCAGGTGTCGCGAATCGCCTGGACCCGGGTGGGCAGGTTGCGCCGGCACGAGTAGATGGCCACCAGCGTCGAATGGCCGGAGGCACCTTCCCCGACCGCCGGCTCCGCACAGGCGCTGGCCAACGCCGGACCGGCGCGCTCGCCATAGCGGCGCAGCAACAGGTCACGCCACTCGGCCAGGACCCGGCCGACGCCATCGTCGGGCAGCGATGCCTGCGCTGCATCGAGCAGGCTGTGGCTGGCGGTCAACGACGCCGGGGGCTGCGGCAGGTCGAGACAGTCTTCGAAGGCAGCCACCCACAACTCGCGCAGCTCGATCAGGCGCTCGGCGCGCTGGCCGGCATCCATGTGCGGGCGGCAGCGCAGCCAGTCGGCACAGGCCAGGCGCACGCCGAGGTAGTGGTTGGCACGCTGGCTCAGGCTGCGCAGCGCCGAACGCTCGTCGGCGCCTAGCGGCGGTTCGCCCGGCTTCGCGCCCAGGCAGCGCCGCACCAGCTCGGCCACGACCGGGCGCCGCGGCACCGCCGGCACGTCGGCCAGCCGGCGGATCTCGTCGATCAGGGTCACCCCGGAAGGGGTCACCGCCTCGCTCGCCGCCGGGTGGGTGGCCAGGCGCAGCAGGTCGTTGTCGGCGTGCAGCAGCAGCGGCGCCGCCGGCGACGACCGGCCGGGCGCCGGACGGAGGGTCTCGGCCATCGCCAGCTCGCGCGCGAACAGGTCGGCGTCGACATTGGTGGCCGACCTCAGCCACGCGATGGCCTGGGCCAGTTCGACCACCTCGGCGCCTGAGCCCGGGTGGCGGCGGGCCAGTGCCCGGCCGACGCACTCGAATCGGCTGCGTGCCTGCCGCAGCGGCGGCGGCCAGCCGCCGACCGGCGGCGCGACGGCCTCGGCCGCCCGCCAGAAGTCAGGCACCAGGGCGTAACAGCGGACCGCCAGCCAAGCCGCCCGGGTGGCGAGCGGCTCGGCGATGCCGGTCGCGTCGCCCAGCATCGACACCAGCGCGGCCATCAACTGCTCGTCGTGCAAGCGGGACCAATAGGCGTCGTCGCTCAGCGTGCCGAGCAGATCCAGAAAACCTTCCAGCAGCGCGGCGGCCGCGTCATCGCGCAACGGCCCTCGCCCGATGGCGGCCACCGTGCCCTGGACCGCGCAGGCCACGCACTCGGTGTTCAGCCAGCCGGGGCTGCCAGCGGCGATCTTCTTCATCGCCGCCGCAGCGAGCGCGAAGTCGGCCGAAGCCACCGCCTCCGGCAGCAGCAGCGACAGCTCCCAGGCGGACTCGCACGCCGCCAGCGCGCGCAGCCGGGCCACGTCCAAGTAAGGCCGCAGCGACGGATAAAGGCCCCGGCCACAGAAGTAGGGAATCACCGACCAGAGGAAGCGCTGGCCGATCGTGCCTGTGGCCGAGCCGCCTTGCAGCACCGCCTGCAGCGCCTGCAGCGGCTGCGACGGTTCCCGATCGAGCGCGGCATTGAACTCGCGCAGCAAGCGCCAGACGGTGATGGTGGCGTAGTCCTGCCCCCCCGCGAGGCCCGCCAGGGCCGTCGTGTCGTCGACCTGCTCGGCCACCGCCGGGCCGAGCAGATCCGCCACCCCGTAGCGCTCGACCTGGCCGAGCACGAACCGGCGCTGCTCGTCGTTCAGCGCTTTCCACAGCCCGGCGGCGGCGAGGTGCTCGATCACCAGCAGCGTCGTGTACTGGCGATGTCGCCGCTCGTCGTCGGTCTCGCCAGGCCCGGCAGCGGCCTCGGCGCGGCGCTGGTGCTCGAGCCAGGCCATGAGCCGGCCGTGGTCGAGCTCCAGCGGCTGCGCCGCGAGCGGGCGGCCGGCGACGTGCACGCTCAGCTGCAGTGCGCCGGCGGCTGCGGCCTCGTGCTGCCACACAGTGGCGGGAATCTCGATTTCGAAACCGAGGTGGCGGCGCGGCGAATTCAGCGCGCGCTGGACGTCTTCCCGTTCGATGCGAATGACTGCGCAATCCACCGGCTGCCCCCCGCAGCGCAGGCCGATCGCCTCGTCGGGCAGGCATGCGAGCCACGCCCACCCCTCGACGACGCCGAGGTCGACGCGCTCGACGTGCCCCTGCGGCCGGGCGCCGGGGTGCTGCGCCAGCGTCGCCAGCGCGGCCCAGCCGCCGCGCTCTCGAACCTGCGCCTGCAGCCACGCCCCCGCCGGTGCGCGGGCCAGGATCTCGGCATCCACGGCCCGGGCGTGGCCGGCCAGTTCGGCCAGGCGCTCCTCCCAGGCCTGCAGCCCAGGCTGCCCGCGCAGGGCCTCGGCGACCGCATCGAGCGCCGCCGGCAGCGGCACGGGCATCGACAAATCCGCGCCCCGAAGCGCCACGATGGCGGCAGGCGCGCCGTCGCGGCCCCATACCGAGGGCGGCAGCACCACCCGAAAGCCCAGCGCCACGTCGGCCGTCAGCCCCAGTGCATCGAGCACGTCCCGGCGATGCATCGCCTCGACGCGGGCCGGGACGGGCTGGCCGCCGATGAGCAGCTCGATGTCGGCCGGCCGGCCATCCGGCCCGGCCGCCCAGCCGACCACCGTCACGCCTTCGAGCCGCTCGACCACGAGTCGGCCGAGCGGGGCGCTTTCGGCCACCGCCACGTCCTCGGCCGGGGCGGCGCCGGGAGCGGTCTGCGCGGGAGCCGCCGTGCGAAAGAACGGAAAACTCATGAAGCGATCATGCCGCCGATTTCAAGGGAGGCGCCTCGGACTCGAGGGTGGCGGCGCCAAGCAAGCGGTCGGCCAGCGCGTCCGGCTGGTCGGCCAGCGCCAGCGGCAGCAGCAGGTGCTGCGGGTCGTTCAGGCGGGTGCGCTCGGCCTGGGCGCCCAGGTCGAACACGGCGATGCGGCGGCCGCTGCGCAACGCGCCGGACAGCACGTAGCAATAGGTCTCGGGCCAGATCGATGGAATCAGCACGATGTGGGGGTCGGCGGCGCTGACCTTCTCGAGCAGTTCATTGTCGAAATAGCGGCCGAGCAGCGTAACGCCGTGGTCCGCCAGGCGCGGATCGTCCATCGAGTAGCCGAGCAGCGAAATTTTCAACGGCAGCCCGCGCCTGCGCACCGCCTGGGCCAGGCCCAGCACCACGTCGTAGCCCTTGATGCGGCTGATCGCGCCGATCACCAGCACGCGCAAGGATTCATCCGGCACCAGCATCAACGGCGGCGACTCGCGCGGCGGCGGGTCGTCCTCGTGCGGCTCGACGCTCACCCGCAATTGCGGCGCCATCTGCGCCAGGCGGCGCGCGACGTCGGTGGACGGCACGACCACCTGCTGTGCGGCCATCAGCAGGTGCAGGGATTCCGCGCGCCAGGCCTCGATCGGGCCGGTCTGCTCGATCAGCTTGTCTTGCGCCAGGCAGCGGTTGCAGTCGGCCGCGCTGGGCTCGCCGCAATGCCGGCCGTCCGGCGTGACCAGGTTGACCCGCGGGCAGACGGCGTAATAGTCGTGCACGGCCAGTCGGATCGCCAGGCCCATGCGCTGGGCGGCGCCGAGCAGGTGCTGCGCCGTGCCGCTCGGGAAGTCGATCAGGTGGTGCAGGTGGATCTCGCTGATCGACAGTTCGCGCAGTGCTTCTTCCAGCATGCCGTCGATGCGCAGTGGCAGCGCGGCCAGGTTCTGCAGGCCGTACAGGCCGGGGTGAAGCAGTGCGACGCAGCCGGCCTCGTGCGAGGGCCGCAGCTCGAAGGCGGCCGCGCCCTGGGCCAGCAGATGCTGCGACTGCTCGAGCAGATGGCGCTCGGTGCCGCCGCCGCGGTTGTGGCACACCAGCAGCACATTGCGGCTGGCCTTCAGGCGCTTCAGGCGCGCCAGGTCGATGCGCGCACGGAAGACCCAGGCCGGATCCTCGTCGATGTGGCGCGCCACGTCGGTCTCGTAGTGCGGGTGCAGCCGCGCCAGGGTCCTGATCGCCTTGGCCGTGCGCTCGGCCGCTTCACCCTTGAAGCTGACCGAGCCGACGTGGCGCACGTAGACGTCGCAAGCCAGCGCGTTGCTCCAGCCGCGGCGGATCGCGCGCTGGCAGAAGTCGTTCTCCTCGCCGTAGCCGCGGCCGAAGTGGCGCTCGTCGAGCAGGCCGACGTCGCGGATCGACTCGCGCCGCATGTACATGCAGAAGCCGACGCCGGTCGGCGTGTTGACGTGCTTGCCCGGGTTGACCTCGGCGGCCAGGCGGTCGATTTCCGCGTGCCCGATCTCCAGCCCGAGCCGGTTGTCGGACAGCGTCTCGGGGTAGCTGCAGATCGTCGCGTTGTTCGACAGCGGCGTGATGGTGGCCAGGCGCGGATGGTCGGCAGCGTGCTTGAGCAGGCGATCGAGCCAGTCGTTGTAGACCTCGGTGTCGCTGTTGAGGATCACCACGTCGCGCTCGCGGTGCAGGCGCAAGCCCTGGTTGACGGTCTTGACGAAGCCCTGGTTGAGGCGGTGCTGCTCGAGCGTGAACAGGTCGCGCCCGGCCAGGCTGCGCAGCATCGCGTTCAGCTCGGGCACCGGGCCGGCGTCGTTGATGACGATCACCTCGTGCGGCGTCGTGACCGGGGCCGTCAGCACCGTCCACAGGCAGCGCAGCGTCTCCTGGGCGCCGCCGTACACCGGGATGATCACATCGACCGTCGGCTCGGCCGTGCGCGGCCGTGGCTGCAGCCCGGCCCAGCGCGCCGGCTCGAGCATGTCCGCATCGGCCACGTTGGCCGCCGTCGGCGCCGGCGGTGGCAGGCGCGGCTCGCGGTCCAGCCCCTTCAGGTGGTGCGCCAGGTGGCCGGAAGCGAACAGCGACAGCGGGTTGCCCTTGGCGACCCGCAGGCCCGGCTGGGAGCCGAGCAGACGCCGCATGTCGACCCCGGGCAACGGGCTGCGCCCCTCGCGCCAACCCCAGCGCTGGAAATGCTCCAGCGCGTCGAGGCCGGATTGGGCGACGTCGGGGTTGCTTTGCAGGTAGTACTCGGCGTCGAACCAGGGCGTTGGCGACAGGCCCTGGAAGCGCGCGACCAGCCCGTAGTGCAGCAACCGGTTGATGCCATGGCGCCGGCCGCAGTGGGCATCGTAGTGGCGCAGGTCAAACAGCGGCGTCGGCGACAGGTTGGCCGCATCGCCGACCGTCACGTAGTGGCGCAGCGGCGACATGCCGCGCAGCTCGCTCGGCTCGATCTGCGACAGGTAGTGCTCGCGGTCGAACAGGCCCAGGTGCCGCGTCAGCTCGATCTCGAAGGACAGCAGCGCCTGACGCTTGCCCCACACGCGGTTGACCGCGCGCACCAGGCGAATGCATTGCAGCATCACCTGGGCGTCGAAGGCGCGCTTGGGTACCGCAATCACCAGCTCAGCCCCCCGGTTCCATCCGATCCTTCACCCGGCGCCGGCCCGACGGGGCCGCGCGCCGGCACCTGCCATCAGAAGGTGGTCAGCACCTTGGCCGAGATCGCGAGCTGGTAGAGGATCGACGTGATGCCACGCGCGACCTCGACCCACTTGGTCTCGACCTTCGGGAACACGATGATCTCGTCGCCCGGCCCCGGTTTGGCGCCGCTTTGCGCAATGCTGCCGTCCGGCCGCAGCAGCAGAATCTTGCTGCGGTCCGAGCGCTGGGTGTAGCCGCCGACCAGGTCGATGTAGTTGTCGACGTCGTAGTTGGCGTTGTAGACGAGCGTGTTGGCGAAAGTGACCTCGCCGCTGACGGCGACCAGGTTGCTGAGTTCGGGCAGGCGTACGACATCGCCGTCTTCCATCACGGTCTCGCCGGCCTGCTCCTTGCTGGCCAGCACGACCTGGCCCTTGGGCACGATGGTCCGCGCACGTTCGACGAACTGCAGGATCAGATCCGCCTCGGTCCTGCGCAGGTTGGCTTCTTCCATCGTCGACGAGCGTGCCGTCAGAGCGGCCACCTCCAGCCCACGCAGGGTCTGGTCCAGGCTTTCCTTCTGCTTGGCCGCCACGGACAGGCGATACAGCTGCAGCGCATCCATGTTGGCCTGCGGCGCCGGCTTCAGCCGCGCCACGACGTCCTTCAGGCGCGAGCCGTAGGGCATCACGAACGAACGCTCGCCCAGATGCGCCCCGTCGATGCGCACGAGGATGGTCGCGGGGTACTTGTCGGCCGTCACGCCGACCGTGTCGCCCGCCTGAATCACGACCTCGGCCGCCTTCTCGATCGGGTGGTATTCGCTGCGCCGCTCGGCACCGATCGAGCGGACGATGCTGATGTGCGTCGCGTTCGGGTTCGGCTGCGCCAGCGCCATCAATTCGGCTCCGGTGATCTGCGGCTTGCTCAGCTCGAACTGGTAGGGGTTCAGCACCTCGCCCGACACCACCACGGCGTGATGGCGCGGCGGCACGACGATGGTGTCGCCGTCCTGCAGCTGCAGGGCCTCGATCTGGCCCTTGAGCAGGAACTGGTACAGGTCGACGCGCGCGCGCAGCTTGCCGTTGCGCATCACGTCCACCGCCAGGTAGCTGCCGCGATCGGAGTCGATGCCGCCGGCGCGATCGAGGTAGTACAAGACCGAGTCGGACGACAGCCCGCCATACAGCCCCGGCGCGCGCACGAAGCCAGTCACGTACACCTTGACCGGCTGCGCGGCCTGCAGCGTCGCGTAGACGCCCACATTGGCGCGGAAGACCTTCTTCACCGCCGTGTCGACGAGCTGGTTCAGGTCACCGTTGCGCACGCCGACGACCTTCACCGGGCCGACGTTGGGCACGAAGATGTTGCCCTGGGCGTCGATCGGCTGCACCGCCTCGTAGCTCGTCGCCCCCCACAGCCGGACCAGAACGTTGTCGCCAACCGCCAGCTGGTAGTCCGGGTTGAAACCGCTGAACGTGACCGCGCCGAAGCGGCCGCTGAACATCTGCGAGCCGAACACGATGGGTTTGGCGCCGGTGGTGGTGGTCGGCGTCGGAGGCAGCGGTGTCGCGGGCTGCGGCGGCGCGACGACCGGCGCGCCCACCGGCACCGGTGATTGCGGCTGGGCCGAGGTGCCGGCGGTCGGCACGCCGGTGTTCGGCGTCGGCGTCGGCGTGGTGGGGGTCGTGGTGGTCTGCGTGCCGGTCGGCGGCGTCGAGTGGGTGGGGATCGGCTGCGACGAGGTCTGGGCGCCTGCGAGGCTCGCCAGCACACTCAGGCTCAGGGCCGCGATCAGGGCGCGCAAATTAAGACGGTTCATGGCGTTCAGTCCTGATGTTCCTGGATGGTGGCGACGATCAGCCGGACCACCGAATAGACGATGGCACACAGCGCGAGCAGCGTGAGCAGGTTGTAGATCCGGCGCGGGTATTCGGCCGTCTCGGCCCTGGTCGGCGCCTCGACGATGACCAGGCTCTTGAGCTTGCGGGCCGCCTCGATGCGGGCCGCCTCGAGCGCGGCATTGGAAGACTTGTAGGCGTCCTCGGCGATGACCGAGGCGAGCTGCAGGTTCTGGTACTCGACGTTCAGGGTGCCGAGCCGGTCGCCGCCCTGCCCGTTGGTCGTGCGCGCCTTCTCAGCCTCGAGCTGGGCCCTGTTGGCGGCAATCTGGTCGCGCAGCGTCACCACTTGCGGGGCATCGGGCTGCATGAAAGCCAGCTTGTTCTTCAGATCCGCCTCGAGGCGGGCAACGGTCGCCTGCAACTCGGCGGTCAATGCGCTGGCAGCGCTCGTCTGGGCAATCGGATCGAGGATCTTGTTGGCCGTCTGGAAGGCCACCAGCTTGGCCTTGGCCGCCTGCAGCTTGACCGAGGCGGCCTCGAACTCGCCTTGCGAGAACTTCATCTGCTCGGCCGCGACGCGGTGCGAGAAGTCGTTGACGAAGCGCTCGGACGAATCCAGGATCGCCCGGTTGAGCTTCTCGGCCATCTCCGGGTCGAAGCCTTGCGTGCGGATCGTCAGCAGGCCGTTGATGTCGCTGAACTCGAGCTCGACACGTGAACGGTAGTACTTGACGAACCACTCGATGCTGGTGCCCGGCCACAGGCGGTAGAAGATGTCGGCGCGAGGCTGCTCGTAATGGTCGCGCAGCTTCAACCTGTCGTTCAGTTCGCGCGCCAGCGTCCCCGAGTGCACGTAGTCGAGCAGGTAGAGCGTGTCTTCCCAGGACAGCAGGCCGGTGCCGGTGCCGAGCGAGATCGCCCCACCGGGGCTGGCCGAGACCACGGCCGACTTGACGGCAACGATCGACTCGCTGGTGTAGCGGTCGGATGCGATCAGCGTGTAGTAGACGATCCCGAGCAGCATCGGCACCGCGATCAGCGCGATCTTGAGTCGCCGGGGCGTGAATGCTTTTGCCTTCATGATTGCGGTGCCTTGAGTAATTCCTGGAAAGCCGCGAGGCCCTCGTCGACATCGTCGTAGACCGATGCGTGCCCGTTGTGGATGAACACCACCGTGCTGCACAGGTCCTTGATGTCCTTGTGGTTGTGCGAGACCAGGATCACGCCGGCGCCGGCCAGCTTCTCCCGGAAGACCTGTGCCGCCTTCTTGCGGAACAGCGGGTCGCCTACCGCCATGACCTCGTCGATCAGGTAGTAATCGAAGTCGAAGGCCATGCTGATGCCGAAGGCCACCCGCGCACGCATGCCGGGGGAGTACGAGCGCATGGGCAGGTCGAAGTAATCGCCGATCTCGGCGAAGGACTCGACATACGCCACCTTCTCGCGCATCAACGGCCCGGTGGCCCCGAACACCCGGCAGACGAAGCGGGTGTTGTCGCGCGCGCTCAGCGAGCCCTGGAAGCCGCCCGACAGGCCCACCGGCCACGAGATGCTCTCGTTCGTGATGACTTCACCATGGTCGGGCACGTCCAGGCCGCCCAGCAGGTTCAGCAAGGTCGACTTGCCGGCGCCGTTGCGTCCGATCAGGCCGACACCCGAGCCGCTGGGCAGCGTGAAATTGAGGTCACGAAAGACGTACTTGCGCCCATGCGGCGTCGGGTACGACTTGGTCAGGTTGCGCAGCTCGATCATCGCCCGCCCCTCATGCCCGCATCAGCACGCGCTGTCGGTTGACCCAGAACACCGACACGCCGAGGAACAGCAGCAGCAGCCCGACGGACAGCGGGTACTCGATGTTGACGCCCATCAGCGGGTGGTAGGTCGGGAAGAATGCCCAGCGCGACAGCTCGACCAGGTGAAGCAAGGGGTTCCACATCAGGATCTGGATGGCCAGCGGCGGGAAGCTGTTGATGGGGATCAGCACGCCCGAGGTGATGTACAGCGGGAACGAGGTCAGCTGCAGGAACGTGCTCAGCGCCGGCGCCTTCTTCACGCCGACCGCCGACATCAGGCCCAGCCCGACGCCCCACAGAATGAACACGGACACCACGCCCAGGTACTCCAGCGGCCGCCCCGGCACCGCGCGATAGTCCATCCACGCGAAGATCAGCATGAAGGCGACGAAGATCATGGCGTACATCACCACCTCCATGATCGCCCGGGCGGCCATCGCATCGGCCGGCTTGACCTGGCGATAGCCGAACAGGCCGGCGTTGCCATCGATCGCATTCATCATCCGGAACCAGATGTTGCGGAAGATGAAGAAGGGGATCATCGCGATCACCAGGTAGACCGCCACGTCGATCATCACCCCGGCCGTGCGCTGGCGAACGACGATGCGCAGCACCAGCATCACCCCAATGTTGGCCATGGGCTCGAACAGCACCCAGAACAGGCCGACCATGCGATTGCCGAAGCGCGTCTTCAGCTCGCGCAGGATGAGCGCGAAGACGACGGCTTTCTCGATCTGCCAGGAACTGCGTGTCATTGTCGGGTGTGGGCGTTGCCGATCCAGCGCGCCGGCAAAGCGGGAACTCTATCCGACACCGTCGCAGGGCCCCGGAGCAGTCTGTCAGCAAATATCAGCGGGTGTCCCTCCGCGGGCGGCGCCGTGCCGGCGCGTGCTTTGTCGTTCGCGATGCCATTCTGCCCTCAGCGCGGCGCGCGGTGCTGCACGAATTGGGGGGACTTGTACTCACCCGCCGCCGGCGCCCCGGGCGCCCGCAACCCGTCCACAATGCGCGACGCCACGATGAACATCTTCTTTCGTTCGCCAGACTCTGCCCGGCCGGCCAGGAGCGCCCGGCAATGATCTGGCGCCGCCTGTTCGGCAGCCGCGCGCGCGTGGTGCCGCCGCCCGGCACGCCGGCCGACGCCGCTGGCGCGCGCCGGCTGCTGCTGCTCGAAGAGGGCGGCACGCCCAGCGGCGACTACATCCTGGCGCCCTGGCTGGCCACGCTGGGCCCGCCGGTCCGGCGCCTGGACGCACGCCAGCCGCCACACACCGGGCAGATCGAACCGGGCGACTTCGTTGTCGTGCAGCGTTACCTGCACGCCCCGTGGCGCCAGGCGATCGAGCGCCAGCGGCACGAGCTGGCCGGCCTGGCCTGGTTCCTCGACGACGACCTGCTCGACCCCGCCGCGCTGGCCGAGCTGGCCGGCAGCTATGCCCACAAGATCCACCGGCTGGCGCTGTCGCAGCGCCCGTGGTTCGAGCAGATGGGCAGCCAGTGGTGGGTCGCGACCGAGCCGCTGGCGCGCAAGTACGGCGCACAGGCGCCGACCGTGCTGCCCTTCGCGCCGCCCGCCGCGCTGGTCCGGCCGCGGCCGGCGGTGCGCGTGGTCTACCACGGCACCGCCTCGCACCAGCGCGAGATCGACTGGCTGCATCCGGTCGTCGCCGAGGTGCAGCGCCGCTGCGAGCACACCCATGTCGAGCTCTTCGGGGAGTTGCCGGTGAACCGGCGCTTCCGGGATCTGCCGCGCGTCGCCGTGCTGCACCCGATGCGCTGGGACAGCTACCTCGCCCACACGGCCGCCCATCCGGCGGACATCGGCCTCGCACCGCTGTTGCCGGGCGTGTTCAATGCGGCGCGCGGGCCGGTCAAGTTCGCCGACTACACCCGCCAGGGCGCGCTCGGCCTGTACAGCCGTGTGCCGCCGTACGAAGGCTTCGTGCGCGACGGCGTCGACGGCGCGCTGCTGCCGAACGAGCCCGAGGCCTGGGTCGACGCGATCGTGCGCTGGGCCGGCGACCCCGCCGGGCGCGCGGCATGCGTTGCCGCGGCCCGCGCCCGCTTCGGCTGACCAGGCGCTCGTCCGCGGGCCAACCCTAGGCCCCGGGCAATGCGCGCCGGTACTGCACCGCTTCGGCGACCGCCGCGACGCCGACTGTCTCGGCAGCGTCCAGGTCGGCGATCGTGCGCGCCAGCTTCATCACGCGGTGCAGGCTGCGGCCGGACCAGCCCAGGCGCGCGGCCACGGCCTGCAGGAACTGCGCCGCCGCCGGCTCGAGCCGGCACAGCGCATCCAGCTCCCCGGCGGCGATGGCGCCGTTGGGCACCGGCTGGCGTGCCCGCTGGCGCTGCCGTGCGGCCGCGACCCGCCCGGCCACCGCGGCGCTGGGCTCGCCGTCGGCCGTTCCCATCAGCTCGGCCGGCGCCACCGCCGGCACCTCGACCTGCATGTCGATGCGGTCCAGCAACGGGCCGGACAGCTTGCCCTGGTAGCGCGCCACCGCCTCGGGCGTGCAGCGGCAGCTCTTGCCCGTGGCGGCGAATGCGCCGAGCCAGCCGCAGGGGCAGGGGTTCATCGCCGCGACCAGATGGAAGCGCGCCGGGTACTGCGCCTGGCGCGCCGCCCGGCTGATCGTGATCTGGCCGGTTTCGAGCGGCTCGCGCAGGGCCTCCAGCGCCATCCGCGGGAATTCGGGCAGTTCGTCGAGGAACAGCACGCCACCGTGGGCCAGCGAAATCTCGCCCGGGCGGGGCGGCGAGCCGCCGCCCACCAACGCGACCGCGCTCGCGCTGTGGTGCGGCGCGCGCACCGGCCGCGTGCGCCACTGAGCGGCGTCGAAGCCGCCGACCGAGATGCTTTGCAGCGCCGCGGTGGCCAGCGCCTCGTCGTCGTCCATCGGCGGCAACAAGCCGGGCAGGCGCTGCGCCAGCATCGACTTGCCGGTGCCGGGCGGGCCGACGAGCAGGACCGAATGGCCGCCGGCCGCCGCGATCTCGAGCGCGCGCTTGGCGGCGGCCTGGCCCTTCACGTCGCGCAGATCGGCTGCGCCGGTGACGCCCGGCGCCGGCTCGGCCCGGGCGCGCGGCAGGTCCAGGCCACGGCCGTCCGGCGCACCGGACTCGCCCGCCGGCTGCAGCGCCTGCACCACCTCGACCAGGTGGCGCGCCGCGCGGATGTCCAGCCCGTCGACCCGCGCCGCCTCGGCGGCACTCGCCGCAGGCAGCACCAGCGTCGGGCGCGGGGAAGCGTCGCGCGCGGCCAAGGCCAGCGCCAGTGCACCGCGCACCGGCCGCAGCTCCCCGGCCAGCGACAACTCGCCGGCAAACTCGACGCCCGCCAGCCGGGCGGCATCGATCAGCCCTTGCGCGGCCAGGATGCCGAGCGCGATCGGAAGGTCGAAGCGGCCGGACTCCTTCGGCAGATCGGCCGGCGCCAGGTTCACGGTGATGCGCTTGTTGTGCGGAAACGCAAAGCCGCTCTCGGCCAGCGCGGCGCGAACCCGCTCACGCGCCTCCTTGACCTCGGTGTCGGCCAGGCCGACCAGCGTGAAGCTCGGCAGGCCATTGGCCAGGTGCACCTCGACACGGACTTCGGGCGCCGCCAGCCCGTCGAGGGCGCGGCTGGCGACGACGGCCAACGACATGTGTTCGAACCTCCCCAGTGATCCCCGGGATTGTGCGAGCGGCAGCCCGGCGAGGGCTTTCCCCCGCTTGGGGGGCCTCGGTGTCGCACAAGTTTGGTGATTCGTATCCAGATAGCCCACTATTGGTGCACTCATGGCAGAGCGGTGCGCACCGGGATGTGTCGCGGCCTGGTCGTCCCCCAAGAACGTGGTGTGGCACGGAAGCTGCAAAGACGAAGCCGGAGCGCTATCGCCCTGAGGAGTGGAACCTATGACCAAGATCCGTGCCCTGATCGCCGCCGCCCTGTGCGCCGGCGCCTTCGCCCCCAGCCTGGCCCTGGCCGCCGACACGTCGCTGGCGTTCAACGCCGGCGTCGTCAGCGACTACCGCTATCGCGGCATCTCGCAGACCCGGCTGCATCCCGCCGTCCAGGCGGGCGTCGACCTCGGCCTGCCGGCCGGCTTGTACCTCGGCGCCTGGGGCTCGCAGATCAAGTGGATCGACGATGCCGGCGGCAACGCCGATGTCGAGCTGGACGTCTACGGCGGTTGGAAGGGCGAGGTCTACAAGGGCTTGACGCTGGACGTCGGCGCGCTGACCTACCAGTACCCGGGCAACGACCTGCACCCGAGCGCCAACACGACCGAGGTCTACGGGGCGCTGACCTACGACATCGTCACCGCCAAGTACTCGCAAAGCCTGACCAACCTGTTCGGCTTCGCCGACAGCAAGAGCAGCTGGTACCTCGAGATCGCGGCGACCCTCGAAGGCCCGTACGGGATCTCGATCACGCCCCACGCCGGCCACCAGCGGGTCGAGAACACCCCGGCCGCGTCGTACAACGACTACTCGCTGACCTTCAGCAAGGACTTCAACGGACTGGTGCCCAGCGTCGCCTTCGTCGGCACCAGCACGCCGAACTACGTGGCACCGAACGGCAAGGACCTGGGCAAGTCCAGCATGGTCGTCGGTGTCAAGTACAACTTCTGAAGCCGCAGCTTCTGAAGCCCAACCCAAGGAGCAAGCAAATGAAGATGGTGACCGCCATCGTCAAGCCGTTCAAGCTGGACGAAGTGCGTGAGGCCCTGAGCGCCATCGGCGTGCAGGGCATCACGGTGACAGAAGTGAAGGGCTTCGGCCGTCAGAAGGGCCACACCGAGCTGTACCGCGGCGCGGAGTACGTGGTCGACTTCCTGCCGAAGGTGAAGATCGAAGCCGCGATCGACGATGCGCTCGTCGATCGCGTGATCGAGGCCATCGAGGCCTCGGCCCGCACCGGCAAGATCGGCGACGGGAAGATCTTCGTCTCCGCCCTGGAGCAGGTCGTGCGCATCCGCACTGGCGAGACCGGCAACGACGCTCTCTGACACGACAACACCCGAGACAAGCACACACCATGAGAAAACTGATTGCCTCTCTCGCCCTGGGCCTCGCGGCCCTGGGTTTCGCCGGGGTATCGATGGCGCAGGACAGCGCCGCCTCGGCACCGGCGGCCGCCACGGCGAGCGCGCCGGCGGCCGACGCATCGGCCTCCGCGCCCGCAGCCGCCGCGCCGGCGGAAGCCGCGGCTTCGGCCGCCGCCGCCCCGGCGCCGGTGCCGAACAAGGGCGACACCGCCTGGATGATGGTCTCCACGCTGCTGGTCATCATGATGACCGTGCCGGGCCTGGCGCTGTTCTACGGCGGCCTGGTGCGCAGCAAGAACATGCTGTCGGTGCTGATGCAGGTGATGGTCACCTTCTCGATGATCGTCGTGCTGTGGGCCATCTACGGCTACAGCCTGGCCTTCACTGAGGGCAATGCCTTCATCGGCGGCTTCGACCGGCTGTTCATGAAGGGCATCTGGGACAACGTGGCCGGCACCTTCGCCAACGCCGCCACGTTCAGCAAGGGCGTCTACATCCCCGAGATCGTCTTCGCCGCGTTCCAGGCCACGTTCGCCGGCATCACCTGCACGCTGATCGTCGGCTCGTTCGCCGAGCGCATCAAGTTCTCGGCCGTGCTGCTGTTCATGGCGCTGTGGTTCACCTTCAGCTACGCCCCGATCGCGCACATGGTCTGGTTCTGGATGGGCCCCGATGCCTACTCCAGCGCCGCGGTCGTCGACGAGATGAACGGCAAGGCCGGCTACATCTGGCAAATGGGCGCGCTGGACTTCGCGGGCGGCACCGTGGTGCACATCAACGCCGCCGTCGCGGGCCTGGTGGGCGCCTACATGGTGGGCAAGCGCATCGGCTACGGCAAGGAATCGATGGCACCGCACAGCCTGACGCTGACCATGGTGGGCTCCGCCCTGCTGTGGGTGGGCTGGTTCGGCTTCAACGCGGGCTCGGCGCTGGAAGCCAACGGCTATGCCGCGCTGGCCTTCATCAACACCTTCGTCGCCACCGCCGCCGCGGTGCTGTCGTGGTCCGCTGGCGAAGCGCTGCACAAGGGCAAGGCCTCGATGCTGGGCGCCGCGTCCGGCGCGGTGGCCGGCCTGGTTGCGATCACCCCGGCCGCCGGCAACGTCGGCGTCGGCGGTGCGCTGATCATCGGCCTGGTCGCCGGCTTCGCCTGCCTGTGGGGCGTGAACGGCCTGAAGCGCCTGCTGGGCGCCGACGACACGCTGGACGTGTTCGGCGTGCACGGCGTGGGCGGCATCCTGGGTGCGCTGCTGACCGGCGTGTTCAACTCGCCCAACCTGGGCGGCCCGAGCGCGGTGGCCGACTGGACGACCGTCGCGATGATCACGCCGGACGCCTATTCGATCGCCAGCCAGGTCTGGGTGCAGGCCAAGGCGGTGCTGATCACCGTCGTCTGGTCGGGTGTCGTCTCGCTGGTCGCCTACAAGATCGTCGACCTGGTCATCGGCCTGCGGGTGCCGGAAGACGAGGAGCGCGAGGGCCTGGACATCACGTCTCACGGCGAAACGGCGTACAACAAATAACGCCATTCGGTTTACCGAGCCAAGGCCGCCTCCGGGCGGCCTTTTCATTTGGCGCACCGACCCCATCTGCCAGAATCGATCTTCCCTGTTGCTCCATCGCCGCCATGGTCCCGCACCTCGTCACCGCGCTCACCGGCCCCATCAACGAGCTGGAACAGCGCATCCTGGAGTCGATGCCGGCGATCGAGCGCTGGTTCCGGCTCGAATGGATGGAGCACACGCCGCCGTTCTACAGCTCGGTGGACATCCGCAACGCCGGCTTCAAGCTGGCGCCGGTCGACACCAACCTCTTCCCCGGCGGCTTCAACAACCTGACGCCCGACATGCTGCCGCTGGCGGTGCAGGCCGCCATGGCGGCGATCGAGAAGATCTGCCCCGAGGCGAAGAACCTGCTGCTGGTGCCCGAGAAGCACGACCGCAACAAGTTCTACCTGATGAACCTGCAGCGGCTGATGCAGATCTTCTCGCTTGCCGGCCTGAACGTGCGCCTGGGCACGCTGGACGAGACCGTCACCGAGCCGACCACGCTGGACCTGCCCGACGGCGGCCACCTGACGCTCGAGCCGCTGCTGCGCAGCAAGCGCCGGCTGGGGCTGAAGAATTTCGACCCCTGCACCATCCTGCTGAACAACGACCTGTCGGCCGGCGTGCCCAAGGTGCTCGAGAACCTGCACGAGCAGTACCTGCTGCCGCCGCTGCACGCCGGCTGGTCGACGCGACGCAAGTCGAACCACTTCCACGCCTACGAGGAGGTGGCGAAGAAGTTCGCCAAGCTGCTGGGCATGGACCCGTGGCTGATCAACCCGATGTACAGCCGCTGCGGCCAGGTCGACTGGCAGGCCGGCACGGGGCTGGATTGCGTGCAGACCAACGTCGACGCGCTGCTGTCGAAGATCCGCCGCAAGCACAAGGAATACGGCATCAATGAGAAGCCCTTCGTCGTCGTCAAGGCCGACAACGGCACCTACGGCATGGGCATCATGACCGTGCGCGACGCGAAGGAGCTCGAGGACGTCAACCGCCGCGCGCGCAACAAGATGGATGTCGCCAAGGATGGCCGCCAGGTCACCGAGGTGATCATCCAGGAAGGCGTGCCGACCTACGAGCGCGTCAACGACGCGGTGGCCGAGCCGGTGGTCTACATGATCGACCGCTACGTCGTCGGCGGCTTCTACCGCATCCACGCCGACCGCGGCATCGACGAGAACCTGAACGCCCCCGGCGCCAGCTTCGTCCCGCTGGCCTTTGCCGAGAGCCACCACCTGCCGCGGCCCGGCGAGAAGCCGGGCGCCAGCGCGCCGAACCGCTTCTACATGTACGGCGTGATCGGCAGGCTGGCGATGCTGGCAGCGGCCTATGAGCTCGAGGCCACCGACCCGAACGCAGAAACCTACGACTAGATTTGCACCCGGGTGCCGAGCTCGACGACCGTGTTGTCGGGCAGCCGGAAGTACTCGGCCGCGCTCTTGGCGTTGCGCGTCATGGCCGCGAAGATGCGCTCGCGCCAGCCCGCCATGCCGACGACACCGGGCGTCGGCACCACCGTCTCACGGCTGAGGAAGTAGCTGGTCTCGAAGGCCGGCACGCGCAGGCCCTGTTCCTCGGCCAACGTGAGGGCCTGCGGCACGTCGGGCGTCTCCATGAAGCCGAAGTGCAGCGTCACGCGCCAGAAGTCGTTGCCGAGCGCCTTCACCGTCACGCGTTCCTGCTCGGGCACCCAGGGCACCTCCTCGTAGTGCACGGTCAGGATCACGTTGCGCTCGTGCAGCACCTGGTAGTGCTTCAGGTTGTGCAGCAGTGCCTGCGGCACCATCTCGGCGTTGGCCACGGGGTAGACCGCCGTGCGCGTGCTGCGCTGCAGGTCCGACGGGTCCAGGCTCGCGATGAACGGTGCGAGGTCCAGTCCGTCGCGCTGGATGCTGTCCATCACCAGCGCGCGCCCTCGGGCCCAGGTGCTCATCAGCAGGAACAGGCCCAGGCCGAGCGCGAGCGGGAACCAGCCGCCGTCGAGCAGCTTGACCGCGCAGCTGGCCACCAGCAGCGTGTCGAGCGTGAGGAAGAACAGCGTTGCGCCCCAGGCCAGCGGCGCCGGCAGGCGCCAGCCGTCGCGCACGACGAAGAAGGTCATCACGGTCGTGATCAGCATCGTCAGCGTCACCGCGATGCCATAGGCACCGCCCAGCGCCGACGAGCTGCCGAAGCCGACCACCGCGCCGATCACGCCGGCCAGCAGGGCCCAGTTCACCGCCGGCATGTAGATCTGGCCCATCTCGCGCGCCGAGGTGAACCGCACGGTCATGCGCGGCAGGTAGCCGAGCTGGATCGCCTGGCGCGTCATCGAGTAGGCGCCCGAGATCACCGCCTGCGAGGCGATGATCGCCGCCAGCGTCGCCAGCCCCACCGACGGCAGCACCCAGTCGGACGGGAACATGCGGTAGAACGGGTTGTCGATCGCCGCCGGGTCGCCCATCAGCAGCGCGCCCTGGCCCAGGTAGTTCAGTGCCAGCGACGGCAGCACCAGCCCGCTCCAGGCGAGCTGGATGGGCAGGCGGCCGAAGTGGCCCATGTCGGCATACAGCGCCTCGGTGCCGGTGATCGCCAGCACGACGGCGCCGACCAGCGCGAAGACCCGCCAGCCCTGCCCCGCCAGGAAGTGCCAGGCGCGCAGCGGGTTCAGCGCCACCAGGATCCCCGGCTGTTCGGCGATGTGGACGATGCCGCTGACGGCCAGCACGACGAACCACAGCACGATCACCGGGCCGAACGCGCGCCCGACCGCGGCGGTGCCGAAGCGCTGCACGACGAACAGCCCGACCAGCACGCCGATCGACAGCGGCAACACCCAGGCCTTCAGGTCGGTCGAGACCACCTCCAGGCCCTCCATCGCGCCAAGCACCGAGATCGCCGGGGTGATCACGCTGTCGCCGTAGAACAGCGTGGCGCCGAACACGCCCAGCGACAGCAGCGCAAAGCGCAGCCGCGGCTTGTGCGCCACCGCGTGCGCCGCCAGCGCCGTCAGCGCCAGCGCGCCACCCTCGCCGCGGTTGTCGGCGCGCAGGATCAGCGTCACGTATTTCAGCGTGACGACCAGCATCAGCGCCCAGAAGATCACCGACACCGAGCCGATCAGGTTGTCGGGGGTCGGGGCCAAGCCGATGGCCGGCGAGAAGATCTCCTTGACGGTGTACAGCGGGCTGGTGCCGATGTCGCCGTAGACGACGCCGATCGCTGCCAGGGTCAGCGCGCCGAGCGACGAGCGGGGCAGATGGCCCGCCGGGGCGGCGGCGGCCGGGGCATTGGTCGCCGACGCGGTGGCCGGGGTGGATGCGGTCATGGACGTTCCCTGTTTGAACCGCCCGCATGGTCGCGGCAAGGGCATCAGGATCGCATAAAGAATTGTGAAGCGACCTCAGTCGGCGCCGGTGCCCGCCTCGGCCAGCCGGTAGCCGACGCCCGGTTCGGTCAACAGGCGCTGCGGATCGGCGGGGTCGGCCTCGAGCTTGGCGCGCAGCTGGCCCATGTACAGCCGCAGGTAATGGGTGTGCTCGGTGAACTCCTCGCCCCAGACGTCGGCCAGCAGCTGCCGGTGCGTCACCACCTGGCCAGCGCTGCGCACCAGCCGGGCCAGCAGCTTGAACTCGGTCGGCGTCAGGTGCACCGCCTCGCCGCGCAGGCTCACGAGGTGCGCCGCGAGGTCGACGACCAGCCCGTCGGCCTCGTAGCGCGTCAGGGCCGGCTTCAGCGTGGTGCCGCGGTGGCGCAGCGCGACGCGCAGGCGCGCCAGCAGCTCACCGATGCTGAACGGCTTGACGAGGTAGTCGTCGGCGCCGGCGTCGAGCAGGCGGATCTTCTGCCCGTCGGCCTGGCGCGCCGAGATCACCACCACCGGCACCGCGTCACGCCTGCGCAGGCTGGCCAGCAGCGTTTCACCGTCGCCGTCCGGCAGGCCGAGGTCGAGCACCACCAGATCGGGTGCCGGACGGGCATGGGTCCACAGGGCCAGGCCCTCGCTCAGGCTGGCGGCGGTGCTGACCTCGTAGCCCTCGAGCGCCAGCGCATCGCGCAGCGTCGTGCGCAGGTCGCGGTCGTCCTCGACCAGCAGCACCCGGATCATGGCGCCCCCTTGGCACTGCGTGCCGTCCCCCCGAGGGGGAGCGAGTGCCTTCGGGGCGGCCGGACGGCGCTCAGCGGAGCACCCTTGGGCCTGCGGCCCCGTCCCTCCGAGAGGGAATGAGCCCCTTCGGGCGGCCGGGCGGGGCTCATGCCGGACCGCCCTGCGGGGCCGGGACCACCGGCAGCCACAGCTCGAAGCTGGAGCCGCCGTGCGCGCGGGGGCGCAGGCGCAGCTCGCCGCCGTGGGCGCGCGCGATCGCCCGGCACACTGCGAGGCCGACGCCCGCGCCGCGCGCCGCATCGGCGGCACCGGCGGCGTTGCCGCGCTGGAAGACCTCGAACACGCGGCGCCGCTCGGCCGGCGCAATGCCGGCGCCACGGTCGCGCACCGCGAGCACCAGCTGCGCGCCGTGCGTGTCGCCCGTGTCTCCGGGCAGCGGCGCCTGCTGGCGTGCCACCAGCTCGACCGGCCCATCGCTGTACTTCAGCGCGTTGTCGACCAGGTTGTCCAGCAGCTGCGACAGCAGCATCGCATCGCAGCGCAGCAGGGGCAGCCCCGGCTCGAGGCGCGCGCGCAGGCGCCGGCCGGGATCGCGCCGGCGCGCGTGCGCCAGCGCGGTGCCGACGATCTCCTCGGCCGATTCCCAATCCATCCGCAGCGTCACGCCCGGCGTGTCCAGGCGCGCGAGCTGCAGCGTGTTGTCGGTCATGCGGCTGAGCTGCTCGACCTCCTCGACGATCTGCCCCGCCAGGCGCTGACGCTGTGCCGCCGAAAGCCGCTCGCCCTGGTCCTGCAGCGACGATGCGGCGCCGAGGATCACCGCCAGCGGTGTGCGGTAGTCGTGCGAGATTGACGCCAGCAAGGCGTTGCGCACACCCTGCGTCTGCGCCAGCGCGCGCGCGGCATCGGTCTGCCGCGCCAGCGCGGCGCGCTGCAGCGCGCCGCCGAGCAGGTCGCACAGCGCCTGGGCCCGGGCGCGCACCGCGTCGGCGGCCGAATCGGGCTCGGCCAGTCGCACCAGCGCCGCGCCGTAGCTCGCCCCGCGCGACCGCATGGGCAGGTACCAGGCCGGCTGCTCGCCATGCCGCCCGGTGCCGGGGCCGAAGGCCTGCGACTGGCGCAGGCACAGCCACAGGCCGGCACGCTCGTCGGCATCGACATCGCCGTGCAGCCAGATGGCGTCGGCGGCGTCGGCCTGCGGCAGTTCGTCGCGCAGCAGCATCAGCGCGGACGGTGCGCCACCCAGCTCGGCCAGTGCCTGCGCCACCGGCGCCGCCTGCTCGGCCGGCTCGGCGCTGTCGCGCAGCGCCTCGCCCAGCGCCTGCAGGCGCGCTGCCCAGCGCGCCGCGTCCCGCGCCGCTGCGGCCTGCGCGCGCAGGCGCCAGACCAGCCCGGCGATCAACCAGCTGACCAGCAGCATCGCGAGCAGCAGGACCGCATGGCGCTGCAGGTCGACCGAGAGGCTGCCGCGCGGCGGCACGAAAGCCCAGTTGAAGCTCACCATGCAGGCCAGCGCGAAGGCGAACGCAGCCGGCGCCGACAGCCAGATGCTGGCGATCACCGAGGCCAGCACGAACAGCATCGCCTGGTTGGCCAGGTCGGTGTGATGATCGAGCGCGACGGCACTGGCCCAGGCCAAGGCCCACAGCGCGGCCGCCCCGGCGCCGCCGGCCAGGCGGCGACGCCAGCCCGCGCGGCGCGGCGCGGCGATCACGGTGTGCAAGCCCCGGTTCAGGCCCAGCATGACGGCGTTCATCTCGCCCCCTTGGCGCTTCGCGCCGTCCCCCCGAGGGGGAATTCGTCCTTGAGGCGGCTCTGCGGTCTCATGTCCGAGAGGCTACCCGCTGTCGCGTCAGGATGGCATCAGGACGGGACCGGCCATGCTCGACATAATTCCGCCAGCGAAGGATGGACATGAGCGGCTTACCTCTTCTGGCGGTGTTCGGCGGGGCCGGCTTCGGCGCCCTGCTGCGGTGGTGGCTCGGAGGCTGGCTGAACCCGGTGTTCCCGACGGTGCCGCTGGGCACCCTGGCCGCGAATCTGCTGGGCGGCCTGCTGGTGGGCCTGGCCAGCGCCTTCTTCGGCCACCACGCCGGCCTGGCGCCCGAGTGGCGGCTGCTGGTGATCACCGGCTTTCTCGGCGGGTTGACGACGTTCTCGACCTTCTCGGTCGAAGTGGTCACGCTGATCGGCCGGCAGGAATACGGCTGGGCGCTGGGCACGGCCGGCGTGCACCTGATGGGTTCGCTGCTGCTGACCGGCCTCGGCGTCGCGCTGGCCCGTGCCATGTTCGTCCACGTCTGACCGGGAGATCCGCGATGCAAGGCGTCTACCTGAAGTTCTACGTGCAGGAGAACCGCCGCCACCACGGCATCCTGGCCTACGAGTGGCTGCTCGAGCAGGCCAAGGCGCTGGGGCTGCCCGGCGGCTCGGCCTTCCGCGCGATTGCCGGCTTCGGCCGCCATGGCCGGCTGCACGAGGACCACTTCTTCGAACTCGCCGGCGACCTGCCGGTCGAGGTGGGCTTTGCGCTCACCGAGGCGGAAGGCGAGCGCCTGCTGGCCCACCTGGCCGGCGAGCCGCTCAAGCTCTTCTACATCAAGCTGCCGCTGGAGATGGGCGTGGTCGGCGAAACGCCGTCGGCGCCGTAGTCAGCGATCCTCGGCGGGGGCCGGCGCCGCCGCGGCCTTCGCGCCCAGTTCCGCGCGCAGCCGCCTCAGCCGCTCGCGCGGGTCCTCGTTGGCCGGTGCCTGGTTCAGCTTCATCTCGGCGATGAAGCGGCTGGGGATGCCGGCCACCGTGTCGCGGCCCTTCTTGCGCCGGCGCAGCGTGCTGACCACCAGCGTCTTCTGCGCCCGCGTGATGCCCACGTACATCAGGCGGCGCTCTTCCTGCAGCCGCTCGGCCGTCATCTCCTCGTCGTCGGCCTTGAAGGGCAGCAGGCCCTCGTTGACGCCGGCCAGGATCACATGCGGCCACTCCAGGCCCTTGCTGGCGTGCAGCGTCGACAGCACCACCTGGTCCTGCTCGTCGCCGCGCTCGGCCAGCGACAGGATCACGCTGATCGTCTGCGCCACGTCGAGCACGCTCTTGCGCTCGCTCTCGAAGGTGCCGCCTTCCTGGGTGATCTCGCCGCCGCAACGCTTGGCGACCCAGTCGACGAAGTCCATCACGTTGCTCCAGCGCGAGGCGGCGAGCTTCTCGCTGTCTTCGCTGTCGTACAGGTGCTGCTCGTAGCCGATGTCCTTCAGCCAGCCGAGCAGCAGCGCCTTGGCGTCCTCCGCGCCGACCGTCGTGCGGGCCCTGTGCTCGAGGTCGTTCACGTAGCGGCCGAACTCGTGCAGCGAGCCGATGGCCTTGGCCGGCAGCGCCGCCGGCAGGCTCTCGGCGAACAGCGCTTCGAACATGCTCGTCTTCCACTTGGCCGAGAACTCGCCGAGCTTGCCGATCGTCGTGTGGCCGATGCCGCGCTTCGGGGTGGTCACGGCGCGCAGGAAGGCCGGGTCGTCGTCCTGGTTGACGAGCAGGCGCAGCCAGGCGCACAGGTCCTTGATCTCGGCCTTGTCGAAGAAGCTCTGGCCGCCCGAGACCTTGTAGGGGATCTGCGCCGCGCGCAGCTTCTGCTCGAAGGCGCGCGCGAGGTGGTTGGCGCGGTAGAGGATCGCGAAGTCGGCGAACTTGATGCGCCCGTCGTTGCCGCGCAGCGCCTGGATGCGCGCCACCGCCCGCTCCGCCTCGTGCTCCTCGCCGTCGCATTCGGCCACGCGCACCGGCTCACCCTCGCCGTGCTCGCTCCACAACTTCTTCGGGAAGATCTTCGGGTTGCCGGCGATCACCTCGTTGGCGGCGCGCAGGATCGCGCTGGTCGAGCGGTAGTTCTGCTCCAGCGGGATCACCTTCAGCGCCGGAAACTCCTCCGGCAGCTTCTTCAGGTTCTCGATCGTCGCGCCGCGCCAGCCGTAGATGCTCTGGTCGTCGTCGCCCACCGCCGTGAACATGCCGCGCTTGAACTCGTCCGGGTGGTCGACCAGGCCCTTGAGCAGCGCGTACTGCACGGCGTTGGTGTCCTGGTACTCATCCACCAGCACGTGGCCGAACTGGTTGAGCCACTTCTGCTTGGCCTCGGGGCAGGTGGTGACCAGCTTCAGTGGCAGGCTGATCAGGTCGTCGAAATCGACCGCCTGGTAGGCGGCCAGGCGCTCCTCGTACAGCGCCATGACCCGGGCCGCCACGCGCTCGTCGTCGTTGGCCGCGGCGGCAGCGGCGCCGTCGCTGTTCAGGCCCTGGTTCTTCCACAGGCTGATCGTCCACTGCCAGCGCTTGGCCATCGCGTTGTCGGTGCAGGCGCCGGCGTCGCGGATCACCCCCAGCACGTCGTCCGAATCGAGGATCGAGAAGTTGGGCTTCAGGCCGAGCTGCTCGCCGTCTTCGCGCAGCATGCGCACGCCCAGCGAGTGGAAGGTGCTGATCGCCAGGTCTTTCGCCGCCCTCGGGCCGACGAGCGCCTTGGCCCGCTCGCGCATTTCGAGCGCCGCCTTGTTGGTGAAAGTGATCGCGGCGATCTGCTTGGGCGCCAACCCGGATTGCAGCAGGCGCGCGATCTTGTGGGTGATCACGCGGGTCTTGCCCGAGCCGGCGCCGGCCAGCACCAGGCAAGGCCCACGCAGGTAGTGGACGGCCTCCATCTGGGCCGCGTTCAAGGAGGCAGGAGCGTTCAAAGCTTGTGGGTCGACAGCAGCAGGCTGGTTTCGGTGTGGGCGATGCCCTCGATCAGGCGGATGCGGCTGAGCACCCGGTCGAAGGCCTCGAGGCTGTCGGCACGCAGCTCGGCGACGATGTCCCAGCGGCCGTTGGTGGTGTGCAGGGTCTGGACCGCCGGGTCGCCGCGCAGCGCGCGGATCACCGCGTCCGCCGCATTGCCCTCGACGGCGATCGTCATCAATGCGGCGATGCGGTTGGTCTCGGTCTGCGGCTTGAGCCGCACGGTGTAGCCGACGATCGTGCCGCTGGCTTCGAGCTTGGCGATGCGGTTCTGCACCGTACCGCGGGCCACGCGCATGGTCTTGGCCAGCGAGGCGACCGAGGCGCGGGCGTTCTCGCGCAACAGGCTGAGCAGGTGCTGGTCGACGTCGTCCATGGATTCTGCGCAAAGTGCCAGCCGATTCTAGCGTTTTGATCAATCGGCATTGCAGATTGTGCGGTTTGCTGTCTTCTTGTTGGCCGTGCTCCTGCCGAGAATCTGTCCAAGGCCTTGCGCGGGAGCCGCGTGCAGGGCTGTTGGCACCCACTGACAACCGGTGATCTGCCCATTCGAGACAACCCCGGCTCATAACCGCAAGACGAGAGTCCCATGGTCGACTACATCGGCATTGCCGACATCCAACGCCTGATCCAGCACACCGGTGCGGGCGCCTTCATCGAGCGCCTGGCCGGTGAAATCGAAGCCGATTACCGCCGCTGGGGCACCTTCGAGAAGTCCGCCCGCCTGGCCAGCCATTCCGACGTCGGCGTGATCGAGCTGATGCCGACCAGCGACGGCGCGCTCTACTCGTTCAAGTATGTCAACGGCCACCCGAAGAACACCGCCGAGGGGCTGCTGACCGTCACCGCCTTCGGCGTGCTGGCCGACGTGGACACCGGCTACCCGCTGCTGCTGTCGGAGCTGACTGTCACCACCGCACTGCGCACCGCCGCCATGTCGGCCCTGGCCGCGAAGTGGATGGCCCGGCCCGACAGCCGCGTGATGGCGCTGATCGGCAACGGCGCGCAGAGCGACTTCCAGGCCATCGCCTTCCACCGCATGCTGGGCATCCGCGAGCTGCGCCTGTACGACGTCGACGCGCGCGCCAGCGCCAAGCTCGAGCGCAACCTGCGTGCGCTGCCCGAGCTGGCCGACCTGATGATCACCCGCTGCGCCTCGACCGGCGAGGCCGTGATGGGCGCCGACATCGTCACCACCGTGACCGCCGACAAGCGCAATGCAGTGATCCTCGAGCCGGCGATGATCCGGCCCGGCATGCACATCAACGGCGTCGGCGGCGACTGCCCGGGCAAGACCGAGCTGCACCGCGACATCCTGCTGCGAGCCGATGCGCGGGTGATCGTCGAGTACGAGCCGCAGTCGCGCGTCGAAGGCGAGATCCAGCAGCTGCCGGCCGACTTCCCGGTCACCGAGTTCGCCGACATCGTCGCCTCGGGCCGCAGCGCGCGCACCGGCGCCGACGAAGTCACGATCTTCGATTCGGTCGGCTTCGCGCTGGAGGATTTCTCGGCGCTGCGCTTCCTGCACCTGCTGCTGACCGAACAGCAGGAGAACGCCCGCCAGATCGACCTCGTGCCCCGGCTGGACGACCCGAAGGACCTGTTCGGCGGCGTGCTCGGCGGCGCGCCGGCACGGGCCAAGCTGCGCCGCGTGGCTTGAGGCCCCCACGCCCCCTTCCGGGGGCGTCTTGCAGGCCGCGCCGGGCCAGTGGCCCGGCCCCTCGCCAGGCACGAACAGTCCACTGGACTGTTCATGTCCGGGCTCGGCCCCCCGGGGGGGCTCGCGCAGCGGACCGGCCAAGCCGGATCCGCGCACGCCACTTGATGGGCGGCGGCTCCTGCGGAGCGCCTTGTTGCAGGCGCGGCGCTCCGGGCGCACGCTTATGCGGCCCTGATGCGGCTTCGCCGATGCTGAGCCTGACCCGACGGCGCGCAGGCTGACACCACCGTCGGGCGCCCCGCTGCGCCGGGGCCGAAGTGCCAGCCGCGTGGCGGGCGAGGCCCGCCGACGAAAGGCCCTGCATGCCCTCGCTCGCCGAATTCCAACTCCTGCCCCTGACACCGATGGCCGGCCAGCCGCAGCTGCCGCCGGCCGGCCTGAAGGCCGCGCTGACCGACCCCGCGGCCAGCCAGATGACCGACCTGCGCCTGGGCGCCTGCGTCAAGGTCGACCACCGCGACGGCATCGCCCCGACGCTGCACGTGATGCAACGCGCGGGCGTGCGCATGGCCTTCGTCACCGGCGTGGGCGGCGAGCTGATCGGCCTGGTCACCGCCGACGACCTGCAAGGCGAGCGGCCGATGCTGCGCGCGATGTCCGACCGCATCGGCGTCGAGGAGCTGACGCTGGACCAGGTGATGGCGCCGCTGGCCCAGTGGCAGGTGCTCGACGCCTGGCAGGTCGAGCACAGCCGGATCGGCCACGTGGCCGCCACGATGCGCCGGCACGGCCTGCGCTACCTGCTGGTGGTCGAGCGGCAGGCGAAGGCCACCGAGATCCGCGGCGTCTTCTCGGCACGCCGGCTCGAGCAGGCGCTGGGCATCGAGCTCGGCACTGCCCTGCATTCGCGCAGTTTTGCCGAGATCGAGGCGGCGCTGGCGCGCTGAGCCACCCAGGGCCGAGCGCACGGGGTGCGGGGTAAGCTCGCGCCCGTGTTGCCCGCTCCCCACCTGAACCGCCGCCGCCTGCTCGCCGCCACCCTGGCCGCCGGCGCGGCGCCGGCGTTCCTGCGCCGTGCCTTGGCGGCCGACCGGCCGCGCTTCGAGCTCGGGGTCGCGAGCGGCTTCCCGCGCCCCGACGGGATGGTGCTGTGGACCAAGCTCACCGGCGACGGGCTGGCCGAGCGGGTCGAAGTGCGCTGGGAGCTGGCGCGCGACGAGGGCTTTCGCGACATCGTCGCGCGGGGCAGCGAGCCGGCCGAGGCCGCCTGGGGCCACAGCGTGCATGCCGAGCCTGCCGGCCTGGAGCCGGGCCGCTGGTATTTCTACCGCTTCGAGGCGCTGGGCACGCGCAGCGCCACCGGCCGCACCCGCACCGCGCCGGCCGCCGACGCCGCCGTGCCGCTGTCCTTCGCGATCGCGAGCTGCCAGCGCTACGACCACGGCCGCTATGCCGCCTGGCGCCAGCTGGCCGGCGAGCCGCTCGACCTGGTGCTGTTCCTCGGCGACTACATCTACGAATACCCCTCGTCACCGCTCGCGCCGCGCCAGCACGAGGCCGGTTACACGCGCACGCTGGCCGACTACCGCGCCCGCTATGCCACCTACCAGCGCGACCCGCAGCTGCAGGCCGCACACGCCGCGTTCCCGTGGCTGCTGGTCTGGGACGACCACGAGGTCGAGAACGACTACGCCGGCCTGCAGGGCAATCGCCTGCAGACCGACTTCGCCGCGCAGCGCGCCGCCGCCTACCAGGCCTACTGGGAGCATCTGCCGTTCCCCCGGGCGCTGCGCCCGCGGCTCGACGTGCCCGGCGCCGAGATGCGGATCTACGGCGCCCACGACTGGGGCCGCCTCGCGCGCATCCTGACGCTCGACGACCGGCAATACCGTGACCCGCAGGCCTGCCCCAAGCCTGGCAACGGCGGCTCGAACACAGTGGCGCTGAAAGACTGCCCGACCCTGGCCGACCCGCGCCGCACGCTGCTGGGCGAAACCCAGGAGCGCTGGCTGGCCCAGGCCTGGACGGCCGACAAGCCCTGGAACCTGCTGGCGCAGCAGACGCTGATGGCCCGCTTTGCCTGGAGCGACCCGGCGGGCGCCGACGCCGGCCGCTACTGGACCGACGGCTGGGACGGCTACGCCCCGGCACGCCAGCGGCTGCTCGCCCAGGTCGCCGAGCGCAGACTCGGCGGCGCCGTCGTGCTGGGCGGTGACGTGCACACGCACTACGTGGCCGACCTCAAGGCCGACTTCGGCGACCCGCGCGCCGCGACGATCGCCACCGAGTTCTGCGGCACGTCGATCAGCAGCCAGGGCTTGGAGCAGGCGCGGCTCGACGCTGCGCGCGGCTTCAACCCGCACATCCGCTACGCCCGGGCCGACCAGCGCGGCTACGTCGGCTTCACCCTCGGGCCCAAGCAACTCGACGCGCGCCTGATGGTGGTGGCCGACGCCTGGGATGCCGCCAGCCGCGTCGACATCGCCGCCCGCTTCACCGTCGAGGCCGGCCGCCCGGGCGCGCAGGCGGCCTGACTGTCGGCGATGCGGCAGATTCTCGGCGTCACGCTGCCCTTCTTCGCGCTGGTGCTGTGCGGCTACCTGGCAGCGCAGCGCCGCCTGCTGCCGGGCAGCGCGATCCCCGGCCTGAACGCCTTCGTGCTGTTCTTCGCGCTGCCGTGCATGCTGTTCCGCTTCGGGCAGAGCACCCCGCTGCTGCAGTTGCTGAACCCGGCCGTGCTCGGCGTGTACCTCATCGCAGCCCTCCTCATCGTCTTCTTCACGATCGCCGTCACGCTGTCACCGCGGCTGGGGCTGCGCGACGCCGCCTTCGGCGCCCTCGTCGCCGCGTTCCCGAACTCGGGCTTCATGGGCGTGCCGCTGCTGGTGGCCGTGCTCGGGCAAGCGGCCGCCGGGCCGGTGATCTGCACGATCCTGGCCGACATGCTGGTGACCAGCTCGCTGTGCCTCGGCCTCGCCCAGGCCGGTGGCGCGGGCGGCGCAGGCCTGGCCGGTGGGCGCGCGGCGGCCGGACGGGCGCTGCGCGGCGCGCTGTCGAACCCGCTGCCCTGGTCCATCGTGCTCGGCGCTGCTGCCGGCGTCACCGGCCTCGGCCTGCCCGGCCCGGTGCAGGCCATCGTCAAGATGCTCGCCGACGCCGCCAGCCCGGTCGCGCTGTTCACGATCGGTGCGGTGCTCTGGCGCTCGGGCGACCCGGCGCACCGCAGCGTCGACGTGCCGGACGCCGCGCTGCCCGCACCGGCGCCCACGCCGCTGCGCCAGGTGGCGCCGGTGGCGGCGATCAAGCTGCTGCTGCACCCGCTGCTGGTGCTGCTGCTCGGCGCCGCGGCCCAGACGGCCGGCGTGCCGCTGACCCCCTTCGAGCTCACCGCGCTGACGCTGACCGCCGCGCTGCCCAGCGCCAGCAACGTCTCGCTGCTGGCCGAGCGCTACGGCGCCGACAACGGCCGCGTCGCCCGCATCATCCTGGCCTCGACCGCACTGGCCTTCTTCAGCTTCAGCGCGCTGGCGTGGCTGTTCGACGTGCGGCCGTGAAAGTGGCCCCCACGCCCCCTCCGGGGGCTGCCCCCCAGGGGGGCTCGCGCAGCGGACCGGCAGAGCCGGATCCGCGCACGCCACTTGGGGGCGGCGGCTCCATTGGAGCGCCGTTTCGCTCGGCGCAGCGATGGGATCAGTTGCGGGGCGCCGTGCGGGCCAGCCAGTCGGCTCGCAGCAGGCCGTACATCGCCGAGTCGGAGACTTCGCCTTCGACCCACCAACGCTCGCGCAAACGCCCTTCGAGCTGGAAGCCCAAGCGCTCCAGCGCCCGGCACGACGGCGCGTTGCGCGGGTCCACGTCGGCCTCGACGCGGTTGAGCTTCAGGTCGTCGAAAGGCGCGCCGGGGCGGTGGTCGAAGGCCGCGCCGATCATGGCTGCCAGCGCCTCGTTCATCAGCCCGGCGCCCTGGCTGACCCGCGCCAGCGCATAGCCGATGTCGGCCCGGCGGCACGGCGCGTCGATCTTGTACAGGCTCAGCGTGCCGACCACGCGCCCCGTCTCGCGCAGTTCCAGCCCGACCCGCAGGTCGCGCCGGCCGGCCAGCGCCGCGCGATCGCCCTCGATCAGCCGCCGCGCCTGCGCGCGATCGGTCCACGGCCCGGTCGACCAGTAGCGCATCACCGGCGGGTCGGAAAAGATCGCGAACAGGTCGTCGGCGTCGGTGTCGACCAGCGGGCGCAGCAGCAGGCGCGGGGTGTCGAGGCGGAGTTCGGCAAAGGGCGTCATGCCCCCAAGGCTAACCCAGCTGTTCCGACCCCGACCGGGCCGCTATGCTGCGGCGCTTCGCAGCACCGCCCGGAGTCATGGCATGCCCCGTTTGCGCCACGCGCTCGCCGCCGCCCTTGCCACCTTCGCCGCCGCGCCGTGGCTCCCCACGCAGGCGGCCCCGGCCGCCAAGCCCGGCGTCAGCGAGGTGCTGGCGCGCTCGCCGGCAGCCGACTGGCGGCCACTCGATCCGCAGAACACCTTTTTGATGGAGCTGCCGTCGGGCGCCGTCGTGATCGAGCTGGCACCGCGTTTCGCGCCGCGCCACGCGGCGAACATCCGCACGCTGGCCCACGAAGGCTACTGGGACGGGCTGGCCATCGTGCGGGTGCAGGACAACTACGTGACCCAGTGGGGCGATCCGGACGGCGAGGTGCCCGACAAGGCCAAGCCACTGGGCAGCGCCGCGCGCCACCTGCCGGCCGAGTTCTCGGTGCCGCTGAAGGGACTGCCGCTGACCCGCCTGCCTGACGTGGACGGCTGGACGCCGGTCACCGGCTTCGTCGACGGCATGCCGGTGGCGGCCGACCCGAAGGCCGGCCAGGCCTGGCTCGCCCACTGCTACGGCATGGTCGGCGCCGGCCGCGACATGGCCCGGGACAGCAGCAACGGCACCGAGCTGTACACGGTGATCGGCCAGTCGCCGCGCGGGCTGGACCTGAACATCACGCTGGTCGGCCGCGTGCTGCAAGGCATGGAGCACCTGTCGTCGCTGCCGCGCGGCACGGCCGAGATGGGGTTCTATGCGGAGCCCGCCCAGCGCACCACGATCCGGCGGGTGCGCCTGCTGGCCGACATGCCGGCCGCCGAACGGCCGGCGATCGAGGTGCTGCGCACCGACAGCGCGACCTGGCAGGCGCTGCTGCAGGCCCGGCGCGTTCGGCAGGAAGCGTGGTTCGTCCACAGCCCGCGCCACATCGGGCTGTGCAATGCGCCGGTGCCGACGCGGCCGGCGAAATAGCCGATCAATCTCGTTCCACCGCGCGCAGCAGGTCCGCCAGCGTCTTGCCCACCTCGTCGCGGAAGGGCTCGTCGAGCAGTGTCAGGGCCACGATGCGGTCGACGCGGAAGTTGCGGAAATCGTTGCGGTGCTCGCACCACGCGCCCAGCGTCCAGACCGCGCCCCAGAAGAAGCAGCCCAGCGGGCGGATGGTGCGGCTCGAGTCGCGGCCGGCCTCGTCGCGGTAGTCGATGTGCAGCTTGCGGCGCAGCTCGATCGCGCCGCGCAGGCGCTCGAGCCGCTCGCGCACCGGGTCGTGGCCGTTGTAGGTCGGCGCGTAGATCGCCAGGCTCTCGGCCGCGGCGCGCGCCGCACTCGGCAACACCGCCAGGATCTTCGACAGCGCGCTCTCGGCCGCCGCCGCAAGCTCGCCATCCAGCCGCTGCTGCGCCATGCGCACGGCAGCGACCAGGGCCTTGGCTTCGTCGGTCGAGAACATCAGTGGCGGCAGGTCGTAGCCCGCGCCGAGCCGGTAGCCCACGCCCGCCTCGCCTTCGATCGGCACGCCCTGCGCCTGCAGGTCGGCCACGTCGCGGTAGACGGTGCGCAGCGACACCTCCAGGCGTGCAGCCAGGAAGGCGGCGGTCGACAGCCGACGGCCACGGATCAGCTGGACGAGTTCGAACAGGCGGTCGGCGCGGCGCAAGGTCGTTCAGCCCATCGCCGTGCAGAGCTCGACCAGCACGCCGTCCGGGCAGCGCACATAGGCCACCGTCTGGCCCCAGGGCTTGATCTTTGGCGCCGCGAGCAGCGTGGCGCCGCAAGCCACCGCGCGCTCGCAGGCCGCGGCCACGTCGGTGGCGACCAGGCCGATCTCGACCCCCAGCGGCGCCGGTGACGCGTCGGCGGCCACGTAGTCATGGCCCAGGTTGCCGCGCGCCGTGTCGTGCTGGGCGAAGGCCAGCGCGGTGGCACCGGTGTCGAGCTCACCGTAGCCGCCGCCCGGCGCGACGAAGCGCCGCTTCAAGCCGAAGGCCCGCTCGAAGAAACCCAGCGAGGCCTCGACATCGGGGACGTAGGCGATCGTGTAGGCAAAGTGCATGGTGGATCCTCCACACGGAGGCAATGAATCGTACGCGCCGCCGAAGGCCAGGCGCGACCCAAGGTTCCTGCGCGGATCCGGCTCCGCCGGGCCGCTGCAGGGGCCCCCTCGGGGGGCAGCCCCCGGAAGGGGGCGTGGGGGTCATCTCATCGCGTGCAAGCCGACACGGTTGCCCTCGCTGTCTTCGATGTGGGCGAAAGCGCCCATGCCCTCGGGCAGGTCCACGCGCGGCAGCAGCAGCTTGCCACCGGCTTCGGGCAGGCGCGCGAGCACGACGTTCAGCGAAGGTTCAGCGTTCAGGTAGACCACTGTGCCGCTGGTCGTCGGTGCCGGCGCGTTGGCGCCGGCATACAGGCAGCCGCCGACGCCGCTGCCCTGGGCGTAGGGAAAGACCGCCAGCGTGGTCTCCGGCCCCATCGCCTCGCGGCGCAGCGGGCGGTTGAGCAGGGTTTCGTAGAAGCGCTGCGCGCGGTCGATGTCGCGCACCGGGATCTCGAACCAGTTGATCGAATGGGTGGGGGTGCTGTCGCTCATGTCGTTGCTCCTTGAGAGGTTGGGAGGCGCGCCGGTGGATCGCTTCGGTTCTTGCGCGGCACGGACGGGATGCTGCGACACCACTGCTGACAGCGTCGTGGCAGCAAGGGATTGCGTCGCACCGGCGGCAGGGCTCCAATCGCCGCATGTCGCCGACCGACGCCCCTCCAGACGCGCCTCCGGACGGCCCGCCCGGGCACGGCCAGCTCGACGCGCTGTATGCCGACGCCTACCGCGAGCTGCGCCGGCTCGCGCGTGCCCGCCTGCACGGCGGCGGCCGCAACACCGTGCTCGACACCACGGCGCTGGTGCACGAGAGCTACCTGCGCCTGGCCAGGCACGGCGACATCGCCTTCGAGGACCGGCTGCGCTTCATGGTCTACGCCGGCCGCGTGATGCGTTCGGTGATCATCGATCTCGTGCGCGAGCGCCAGGCCGAGCGCCGCGGGGGCGACGCCGCCCATGTGACGCTGAACACCCAGATCGGCGCCGAGCTCGCGCCCGATGCCGGCGAGGCCGAGATCCTGCGCGTGCACGATGCGCTCGATGAACTGGCCAGGCTCGATCCGCGCATGGCGCAGGTCGTCGAGCTGCGCTACTTCGGCGGCATGACCGAGGGCGAGATCGCCCAGGTGCTGGGCGTCACCGACCGCACCGTGCGGCGCGATTGGCAGCAGGCGCGCCTGTTCCTCGCCGAAACATTGAAGTAGCGCGGCAGCGCCGACGCGGCCATGAGCGCGACGCCGTTGTTCGACCTCGCCCCGGGCGAATGGGCCACGCTGCGCCGGCTGCTCGACGACGCGCTCGACCAGCCGGTCGGCGAGCGCGCCGCCTGGCTGGCTGCGCTGCCGGCCGAGCACGAGCGCCTGAAGCCGCGCCTGCGCAGCCTGCTCGCGCACGCCGACGGCGGCATCGACGCCCCGGCCACGGGCCACGCCGGGGGCGGCTTTGGCACCCTGCCGCGCCTGGCGCCGAGCGAGCAGGCAAGCGCCGACGAAGCCGCGCTGCCGCCCGACGCCGGCCCCTACCGCGCGACCCGCCTGCTCGGCGAAGGCGGCATGGGCCGCGTCTGGCTGGCCGAGCGCACCGACATGCTGCACGGCCGGCCGGTCGCGCTGAAGCTGCCCCACGCCTTCTCGCGCCACCCGAGGCTGGCCGAGCGCATGGCACAGGAGCGCGAGATCCTCGCGGTGCTCGACCACCCGAACATCGCGCGCATCTACGACGCCGGCGTCACCGCCGATGGCCAGCCCTACCTGGCGCTCGAATACGTCGAGGGCGAGCGCATCGACGCCTACGCCAAGCGGCTGCGCCTGGGCGTGCGCGAGCGGGTCGCGCTGTTCCTGCAGGTCACGGCGGCGGTCGCGCATGCCCATGCGCGGCTGGTCGTGCACCGCGACCTGAAGCCCGGCAACATCCTGGTCACCGGCGAGGGTCAGGTGCGCCTGCTCGACTTCGGGATCGCCAAGCTGATCGCCGCGAACGCCGATGGGGCACCCCTCGAGCTCACCGCGCCGGCCCAGCGCGCGCTGACGCCGCAGTACGCCGCGCCCGAGCAGATCCTCGGCCAGCCCATCGGCACCGCGGCCGACATCTATTCGCTCGGCGTCGTTCTGTACGAGCTGCTGACGGGCGAGCTGCCCTACAAGCCTCGCCGCGCCTCCGCCGCCGCGCTGGAGGAGACCATCGTCAGCGCCGAGCCGCCGCGGCCCAGCCAGCGCACGGCCGATGCACGAGCGCGCCGTGCGCTGCAGGGCGATCTCGACACCGTCCTGCTGAAGGCGCTGAAGAAGGACCCGGCCGAGCGCTACGCCACCGTGCAGGCCTTGGCCGACGACCTCGCGAACTGGCTGGCCGACCGGCCGGTGAAGGCGCGGCCCGACAGCACCTGGTACCACGCGCGCAAATTCGTGCGCCGCAACCGGCTCGGCGTGGCGCTGGCCGCCGGCTTCGTGCTCTCGCTCGGCGGCGCGCTCGGCGCCGCGCTGTGGCAGGCCGGCGAAGCGCGCGCCCAGGCGGCCAAGGCGGGGGCGATCACCGATTTCCTCGTCGGCCTGTTCCGCGCCAACGACATCGAGCAGGCCGAAGGGCGCAGCAAGCGTGGGCAAAGCGTGCAGCAGCTGCTCGAGAAGAGCGCCGACGCGCTCGGCAGCAGCCTGGCCGGCCAGCCCGAGCTGCGCACCGAACTGCAGCGCGTGGTCGGCCGCCTGCTGCACGACCTGGACATCGGCGAGGCTGCGGTGCGGGTGCGCCAACAGCGGGCGGACGCCTTGCGCGGCGCCAGCACCGGCGAGCGCCTGGCCGCGCTGCGCGAGCTGGCCGACAGCCAGCGCGCGGCCAACCAGCTCGGCGCCGCGCGCGCGACCCTGGCCACCGCGCGCGGGCTGTGCCCGCCGGCGAGCCGCTCGTCGCCGGCCGATTGCCTGGGCATCGAGGTCGATGGCGGCCGGCTCGATTTCATCGCCAGCCAATGGGACGCGGCGCTGGCCCGCGTGACGCCGGTGCTGCCGCTGCTCGAGGCGCGCGCCCCGCGTGGCGAAGACCTGGCCGCGGCCTACGAGCTGCTGGCCAGCCTGCACGCCGCGCGCAACCAGGCCGAACCGGCGCTGGGGCTGTTCCGCCAGGCGCTGGCGCTGCGGCGCGAGATGTGGGGCGAGGGCTCGGTGCGGCTGGCGCAGTCGCGATACCGCTTCGGCCGCACGCTGTGGGCGCTGCGCCGCCCGGCGCTGGCCGAGGCCGAGCTGCGCGAAGCCTGGCAGACGACCGTGCGCGCGGTCGGCCCCGAGCACCTGATCGCCGCGCGCATCGAGGCCAACCTCGGGCGCCTGCAGTTCTACGTCGGCAGCTCGCAGGAAGGCCTGCCGCACCTGCAGCACGCCCTGCAGGCCCTGCTGACCCAGGCCGACCGGGTCGACCCGTTCGAGGTCTACCAGGCCCGCATGTACTGGAGCAACGCGTTGCTGCTCGATGGCCGCCTGGCCGAGGCGCGCGCGGCGCTGGACGAGACGCTGGCGCTGCGCGAACGCCTCGAGGGCCAGGTCGGCCCGGACGTGACGCTCGACGTCTCCGAGGCGCGCTGGCTGGTCGACACCGGCCGCTTCGCCGAGGGCCGCGCGATCCTGGTCCGCCTGCGCGACCAGGCGATTGCCCGCTCCGGGCCGGACCACCCCGACGTGGCCGACCGCCGCTTCCGTCTCGCGCAGGCCTGGCTGGCCAGCGGCGACCTGGCGCAGGCCGAAGCTGAGCTGAATGCCGCGATGCGCACGCAGGACGCGACCGAGGCGGTCTTCGGTTCGCCCAAGCACCGGGCCCAGCTGGTGCTCATCGCGCTGCGGGTCGCGCAGGGCCAATTTGCGCAGGCCGCGCCGCTGGCCGAATCGCTGGTGCGCGGCGCCCGCGCCACCCCGCGCGGCGACCAGTACCGCGAAACGCTGGTGCAGTTGCACGCCGCGGTCGGTCGAACCTGGGCCGGCCTCGGCCGCCACGCCGATGCGCAAGCCCAATTCGCGCAGGCCGCCGCGCTGCTCGAGCCGGCCAACCCCGACCACCCCGTGCTGGCCGAGCTGCGCGCCGCGTGGGCCCGCAGCCTGGCCGCCACGGGGGACGGCGCCGGTGCCTGCCGAGAGCTGGCGCTGGCCCGCGCCGCGCTGCGGCGGCAGCCACTGGCGGGCCCGCAGTACCAGCGGGCGCTTCGGGAAACGCAGGCGAGGCTGGCCTGCCCGGCCCCGTCCATGTCCGGTTCCGGCACGGCAATGCGTTCATAGCGGCAGGAACCGAATTCACCCGAGGAGCCATCGCCATGTCACGCCGATACCCCTTCCCCCTCAACCGCCTTGCCGCCCTGGCGGCGATGGCCGCGCTTGCCCTGCCCGCCGCCCGTGCCGCCAACGTGCCGCAGGGCCCCAACGAAACGGTCTGCCCCAACCCCGCGTTCGGCGAGATGCCCGACGATGCCACCGGCGACGTGATCACGCCACTGCTGACCGGCACCCCGATCGGCCCGGGCCAGACGGTGGCGACCGAAGGCACCAACCCCAGCGAATCGCCCGAACTGTCGGACGAGCTGCTGCGCCAGTTCAGCCGCACCTTCGCCTTCGACGGCGGTGGCACCGTGGTCAGCGGCAAGGTCATCCAGCAGATCAAGCGCGGCACCGACGACCGCTGCAAGAGCGAGTGGGTGATCCGCGTCAGCGCCGGCTGCGTGGTCAGCCTGCGCATCGGCAATTTCCTGCACCCGGCCCCCATCGTTGCCGACTACCGCGACGACCTCGGCGGGTTGATCGGCTCGGATGTCGCCGCGCGCTCCGGCGGCACCGGCACCAGCTTCCGCTTCAACCTGCCGACCCCCGTGTGCAGTGGCCAGAGCTCCCGGCCGCTGCTGCTCAACACCAGCATCAGGCGCATGGTGAAGAAGGGCACGGTGCAGGTGGAAGCCACCGGCGGGGTGCTGTCACCGCCACTGCCGACCTTCGTGCCCAAGTGATCCGGCGCGGCCAGTGGCTGCGCTTCGACTCGGGCCGCACCTGCACCGGGCGCAAGGTGCGGGCGCTGCTGCGGGCATTGCGCGCCAGAATGTAGCCCTATGACCTCCCAACGCGTCCTCACCGGCATCACCACCACCGGCACCCTGCACCTCGGCAACTACGTCGGCGCCATCCGCCCGGCCATCGCGGCCAGCCGCGAGCCGGGCGTGGAGAGTTTCTTCTTCATGGCCGACTACCACGCGCTGATCAAGTGCGACGAACCGGATCGTATCGAGCGCTCGCGCCTGCAGATCGCCGCCACCTGGCTGGCCGCCGGGCTGGACACGCAGCGCGTGGTCTTCTACCGCCAGAGCGACATCCCCGAGATCCCCGAGCTGACCTGGCTGCTGACCTGCGTCACCAGCAAGGGCCAGATGAACCGGGCGCACGCCTACAAGGCCTCGGTCGACGCCAACCTGGCCGCCGGCGAGGACGCCGACGCCAACATCTCGATGGGGCTGTACAGCTACCCGATCCTGATGGCGGCCGACATCCTGATGTTCAACGCGCACCGCGTGCCGGTCGGCAAGGACCAGGTTCAGCACATCGAGATGGCGCGCGACGTCGCGCAGCGCTTCAACCACCTGTTCGGCCAGGGCCGCGAATTCTTCGTGCTGCCCGAGGCCCAGGTCGACGCCGAGATGGAGCTCCTGCCCGGCCTGGACGGCCGCAAGATGAGCAAGAGCTACGACAACGCCATCCCGTTGTTCGAGGGCGGCGCCAAGGCGCTGCGCGAGGCGATCGCACGCATCGTGACCGACTCGCGCGAGCCCGGCGAGCCCAAGGAGCCCGAGGGCACGGCGCTGGTGACGATCCACGACGCTTTCGCCACGCCCGCGCAACGCGAGGCCTTCCGCGCCGACCTGCGCGCGGGGCTGGCCTGGGGCGAGGCCAAGCAGCGCCTGTTCGAGCTGATCGACGCCGAGATCGGCCCGATGCGCGAGAGCTACGAGGCCCTGATGGCCCACCCGGAGCGCATCGAGGCCACGCTGCAAGAAGGTGCCGCCAAGGCGCGCGCACTGGCCGCCCCGCTGCTGGCCACGCTGCGCGAGGCCGTCGGCCTGCGCCGCTTCCAGCCGCTGAAGGCGGCTGCCGCGCCGGCGCCCAGGGCCAAGGCCGCGCTGCCGGTATTCAAGCAGTACCGCGAGGCCGACGGGCGTTTCTACTTCAAGCTCGCCGCCGCCGACGGCCGGTTGCTGCTGCAAAGCGAGGGCTTCGCCGGCGGCCGCGAGGCCGGGGAGTGGGTCAAGAAGCTGAAGGCCGGCGGCTCGGCCGCGCTGGCCGGCGCGCCGGTGGCGCGCGCCGAGGGCGCCAGCGAAGACGAGGTCGCCGGCGCGCTGGCCGCGCTGCTGGCGGCCGAAAGCGAGTAAGGCGGCAGCCAAGCGCCCGCGCCGCTGCCGTGTCGCCCACCCTCGCGTTGTCGATTGCCGCCGCCGGCCTCGGCGGCGGCGCCGTCTGGTTGTGGCGGCGACAGCTCGCGTGGAAACGCGAGGCCTACATCCGCCAGGCGGTGCTGCCGCGCGGGTTGTACGAGAAGCTGCGCCAGCGCCGGCCCGAGCTGAGCCTGAAGGACTGCCAGCTCGTCGGCAATGCCCTGCGGCAGTTCTTCCTCGCCCACCTGAAGAGCGGCCGGCGCTATGTCTCGATGCCCTCGCAGGTGGTGGACGATCTGTGGCACGAGTTCATCCTCTACACCCGGCACTACGACGCCTTCTGCCGCCAGGCCTTCGGCCGCTTCCTGCACCACACGCCAGCCGTCGTGCTGGCCGGGCGCGACCGGCAGTCCAATGCGGGCCTGCGCCGGTGCTGGTGGTATGCCTGTCTCGAAGAACACCTGAACCCGCGCCAGGCGACGCGACTGCCGCTGCTGTTTGCGCTCGACACCAAGCTCGGCATTGCCGGCGGCTTTCGTTACGTGCTGGACTGCTCGGGCGTGCGGCGCGAGGGCGGCGACGGCACGGGCGTCATCTACTGCGGCGGCGATTTCTCCAGCGCCAGCTTCGACGGCAGCACCGAGGGTTTCGGCGATGCCGGTGGCTGGGGTGACGGCGGCAGCGATGCGGGCGGCGGTGATGGGGGTGGCGATGCCGGCGGCGGCTGCGGTGGCGGGGGCTGCGGCGGAGGCGACTAGCCGAAGTGCCCGGCCTTCAGAACGTGTACTGCACCCGCAGCGTGAACATGCTGCCGCGCTTGGCGTAGACGGTGCCCAGCAGGTAGGCCGCCTGGTAAAGCAGCGCGTTGCGCGAGTCGCTGCCCTTGCCGAGGTCGAGGTGGCCGAACAGGGCCGGACCGGCGCGGTGCGACTGCTGGCCGCCGTCGGCCCAGCGGTCCCAGCGGCCGAGTTCGCCGAAGCCCTGCAGGCCGAAGTCCATCAGCGGCTTCCAGCGGTAGCGGACCTGCCACTGGTACTTCAGCTGGATCGGCTTGGCGTCCTCGCCGCCGTCGAGGCTGCGCTCGAAGAACAGGTTGGTGTTGATCTGCGTGCGGCCAACATCGGTTTGCAGCACGGGGCCGTATTCGAGCGCGTAGCGGCTGCCGCCGCCCACGTCGCCGATCTGGCGGATCAGGTTCGTGTGCAGCGCGAGGTCGAAGGGCCACTCGCCCTGCGTCAGCAGCACATCGTTCTGCCAGTTCAGCGAGCTGGGCTCGACATCCCAGTTCGACGGGCCGATCAGGCTGTAGAGCAAGCCGGTGGTCCAGCGGCTCGTGACGCCGTAGCTGAAGCCGACCTCGGGCCAGATCCGTTCGGGCCGGCCCTCGCGCTTGACGCTCCAGTAGCGCAGGTCGACGGCGCGCAGGCCCTCGTTGTCGTAGGCGGTGACCACGTAGTAGCCGGGGTCGGCGCGCGCCGCACTGGCGGCGAGCAGGGCCGCCAGCGCGAGAAGCTTGGGAAGGGGGTGCACGGCAAGGGCCTCCATGGGCTGCCCGTGCAGTGATCGGCGGCCCAGGTTCCCAGTCTGGGCCGTGACGCCGCCGCCGATGGGCCGAAAAGCGGGCCCTTCGGCCGCTACTCGAACGGGTAGCGCACGCCGACCTGGCTGCGGATCGCACCCATCCAGCCCAGCACCGCCAGCGTGTCGTCGTGGCGCATCGCGGGGCTCTCGACGAGGCCCTCGCGCGCGCAGCGCATCGTCTCCTCGACCTCGCCCTCGAAGCCGTTGACCGCGAACGGGGCGTGCACGATCTCGGGCGGCTCGCCGCTGCGCAGCAGCTGCGCCTCGGTGGCCTGCCAGAACTCACGCGGCACGACGATGTGGCCGTGCTCGCCGAACAGGCGCAGGCCGTTGTCGGCCGCGCCATCGAAGGCGCAGGTGAACTGCGACACGATGCCGCCGTCGAAGGCCAGCGTGGCCCAGACGCGCTGGTCGACCCCGCTCGGCGCGAGGCGCCCGTGCGCCTGCAGGCTCGCCGGTTCGGGGCAGTCGCCCAGCGCCGCCTGCAGCGCCCAGCGCGTCATCGCGAGGTTGTAGACACCCAGGTCGAGCAGCGCGCCGCCGGCCAGCGCCGGGTCGTAGGCGCGGTCCGCCGGGTCGTAGGGCGCGCGGAAGCAGAAGCTCGACTGCAACCCCCGCAGGCGGCCGATCCGCTCTTCGGCGAGCCAACGGCGCACAGTGGCGTAGATGGGCAGGAAGCGCGTCCACATCGCCTCCATCAGGAAGACGCCGCGCGAGCGCGCCAGCGCGATCAGCGGCCGCGCCTCGGCCAGGCTCGCCACCAGCGGCTTCTCGCACAGCACGGCCTTGCCCGCCTCGAGCGCGGCGCGCACCGCGTGGCCGTGAAAGGCATGTGGCGTCGCGATGTAGACGCCGTGCACGTCCGGCCGCGCCAGCGCCTCGGCCAGCTCGACGGTGGCGTCCACCGGGGTCACGCCGTCGCGCGTCCACGCCGCGGCGAAGGCGCGCGCGCGATCGAGGTCGCGCCCTTGCACCACCACGAGCCGGGTGTCGGGCAGGCGGTGCACCGCCTCGGCAAAGCGGTGGGCGATGCGGCCGGGGCCGACAAGGGCCCAGCCGAAAGGGTCGGTATTCGAGGTGTGCTGCATGGGCCGCATTCTGCGGGCACTTTCGGCCAACGCGCCGAAGCGGTAAGTGCCCCGCAGCGGTCGCCCGGTTCAGCGCCGCCGCCCCCTAGAACGCGCCTATCGCACCGCCAACCCGGGTGCTAGCTTGTCGCCCGCGCCGGCCGGGCCTGGCCGGCGTCATTCTTCGATCACCGAACAGGAGCGACAGCATGCGAATCGTCTTGACGCTACTGGGCGCCGCGCTGGCCAGCACGAGCGCGCTGGCCGCCGGCTACAACGAGAAGAAGCTCGGCGACCTGTCCGACGACGGGCTGGCCCCGACCACGGTCACGCTCAAGCTCGGCAACAACGTGATCGCCGGGAAGTACGGCAGCAAGTCGACACCCGACGGCACGGTGACCGATCGCGACTACTTCAAGATCAAGATCGCAGACGGCCAGCAGCTGTCGGCGATCGTGCTCGAGCCCGAGACCGAGGTCGGCGGCAACCTGTCGTTCATCGGCGTGCAGCTCGGCAAGCAGGTCACCGTGCCGCCGGTCGGCGGCACGCCCGAAGATCTGCTCGGCTGGACGCACTACGGCACCGCCGACGAGGGCACCGACCTGCTGCCCGCCATCTGCACCGGCGCCGGCGCGCAGGGCTGCACCCCGCCGCTCGGCCCGGGCACCTACAGCTTCTGGGTGCAGGAGCTGGCCGTGTGCAAGTGCCGGTATCGCTTCACCTTCACGGTGACGACGCCGGCGCCGTAGCCGCCCCTGGCCTGCGCGGGCAGATCGAGCGGGCCGGGGCCCCGTCCGCGGCTGATCAGGCCGCCACGGCCTGCCGCACTGCGCGCTCCCAGCGCGCCATCAGCTCGGCCGCGCGCTCGCGCGGCAGCGTCGGCTCGAAGCGGCGCTCGACCTGCCATTGCGCCGAGAGCTCGCCGAGGCTCTTCCAGACGCCGGTGGCCAGCCCGGCCAGGTAGGCCGCGCCGAGCGCGGTGGTCTCGATCACCTGCGGCCGCACGACCGGGATGCCGAGCAGATCGGCCTGGAATTGCATCAGCAGGTTGTTGACGCAGGCGCCGCCGTCGACGCGCAGCTCGCTCACCGGCGCTCCACCCGCAGCCACGGCGTCGCGGCTCATCGCCTGCAGCAGCGCGGCGCTCTGGAACGCGATGCTCTCCAGCGCCGCGCGGGCGATGTGGGCGGCGTTGGTGCCGCGCGTCAGGCCGACGATCGCGCCGCGCGCCTCGGGCTGCCAGTAAGGCGCACCCAGGCCGGTGAACGCCGGCACGAAGACCACGCCGCCCGCGTCGGGCACGCTCTCGGCCAGGCCCTGCACCTCGCTGCTGGCGCTGATCGCCTTCAGGCCGTCGCGCAGCCACTGCACGACCGCGCCGCCGATGAAGACGCTGCCTTCGAGCGCGAACTCCGGCGTGGCCGTGGGCTGCGCGGCGCTGGTCGTGATGAGGCCGTTGGCGCTGGTCTGGAAGCGTTCGCCGGTGTGCATCAGCATGAAGCAACCGGTGCCGTAGGTGTTCTTCGCCAGCCCGGCCTTGAAGCAGGCCTGGCCGAACAGCGCGCTCTGCTGGTCACCGGCGATACCGGCGATCGGGATGGGCGCACCGAGCAGGTCCGGCTCGCTTTCGCCGTAGACGTGGCTGCTCGGGAAGACCTGCGGCAGCAGGCTGTCGGGCACGTGCAACGCGCCGAGCAGCGCGTGGTCCCAGCGGTTGTGGCGGATGTCGAACAGCATGGTGCGCGAGGCATTGCTGACGTCCGTGGCGTGCACGCGCCCGCCCGTGAGCTTCCACAGCAGCCAGCTGTCGACCGTGCCGAAGGCCAGCTCGCCTTGCGCGGCGGCGAGGTGCGCGCCCGGCGCATGGTCGAGGATCCAGCGGATCTTGGTGCCCGAGAAGTAGGCGTCGATCACCAGGCCGGTGGTCTCGCGCACCTGCGGCTCCAGGCCCTGCTCGCGCAGCTGCGCGCACAGCGGCTCGGCCCGGCGGTCCTGCCAGACGATCGCGTTGTGCACCGGCACGCCGGTGCGGCGGTTCCAGACCAGCGTGGTCTCGCGCTGGTTGGTGATGCCGATGGCCTTGACGTCACGCGCGGTCAGGCCCGCCTTGGCCAGCGCCTCGCGCGCGGTGGCGAGCTGGCTGGCCCAGATCTCTTCCGGGTCGTGCTCGACCCAGCCGGGCTGCGGGTAGATCTGGGGCAGCTCGCGTTGGGCCTGCGCGACGATGCGACCGCTCGGGTCGAACACGATGCTGCGCGAACTGGATGTGCCCTGGTCGAGTGCGAGGAGGTAGGTCATGGCGGTTCGATTCGTCTAGGTGCGGGTCGTTGCGACTCGGGGCCGCGCCAGGTTCAGCCGCGCGCGGCGGGCGGCGGCGCGACGTCCAGTCGCACGCCCGCATCGGCCAGGAGCGTGGGAAAAGGTTCCGGCGGCGGCTTGTCGGTGAACAGGCGGTCGATCTGCGACAGCGTGGCCAGTTCGACCATGGCGGGGCGGTTGAACTTGCTGTGGTCCGCGGCTAGCCACACCTCGCGCGCGTGCTCGATGATCGTCTGGGCGACCTTCACCTCGCGGTAGTCGAAGTCGCGCAGCGAGCCGTCGGCCTCGATGCCCGAGATGCCGATGAGGGCGATGTCCACCTTGAACTGGCGGATGAAGTCCACCGCCGGCTCGCCGATGATGCCGCGGTCGCGCGTGCGCACCACGCCGCCCGCCACGATGACCTCGCACTGCGGGTTGCTGCTCAGGATGGCGGCCACGTTGAGGTTGTTCGTGATCACGCGCA
>NZ_DATFAN010000166.1:0-21736 GCF_035254525.1 Ideonella sp.
GGGCGGCTGGCGCATGCGGCTGCAACTGGCCCGTGCGCTGATGTGCCCGTCCGACCTGCTGCTGCTCGACGAGCCGACCAACCACCTGGATCTGGACGCCCTGGTCTGGCTGGAAGGCTGGCTGCAGCGCTATGTCGGCACGTTGGTCGTCATCAGCCACGACCGCGAGTTCCTCGACGCCATCACCCAGGTCACGCTGCACCTGGACGACGCCAAGCTCACGCGCTACGGCGGCAACTACACGACCTTCGAGGAGATGCGCGCCGAGCGCATGAGCCAGCAGGCCGCGGCGTTTGCGAAGCAGCAGGATCGCATCGCCCACCTGCAGCGCTTCATCGACCGCTTCAAGGCCAAGGCCAGCAAGGCCAAGCAGGCCCAAAGCCGCGTCAAGGCGCTGGACCGTATGGAGCGCCTGGCCCCCGTGCTGACCGCCAGCGACTTCAACTTCGAGTTCCGCGAGCCGCAAAGCCTGCCGAATCCGATGCTCGCCTTGAGCGACATGGTGTGCGGATACAAGGCCGCCAACGAAGACGGGAGCGACAAGCCCATCGTCCACCACATCAACCGCACCGTCCTCGCCGGCCAGCGCATCGGCGTGCTCGGCGCCAACGGCCAGGGCAAGTCGACCTTCGTGAAGACGATCGCCCGCGAACAGCCGGCCCTGGCCGGCACGGTCACCGAAGGCAAGGGCCTGGCGATCGGCTATTTCGCGCAGCAGGAGATGGACCTGCTGCACGCCGACGACACGCCGCTGCAGCACATGGTGCGCCTGGCGCGCACCGTCGGCCCCGAGGCGCGCGAGCAGGAGCTGCGCGACTTCCTCGGCCAGTTCCGCTTCGTCGGCGACATGGTGCACCAGCCGATCGGCACGCTGTCGGGCGGCGAGAAGGCACGCCTGGTGCTCGGCTCGCTGGTCTGGCAACGCCCCAACCTGCTGCTGCTCGACGAGCCGACCAACCACCTCGACTTGACGACCCGCGAGGCGCTGTCGATGGCGCTCAACGAGTTCGAAGGCACGGTGATGCTGGTCAGCCACGACCGCGCGCTGCTGCGCGAGGTCTGCGACGAGTTCTGGCTCGTCGCCGACGGCGCGCTGAAGCCCTTCGACGGCGACCTGGACGACTACCAGCGCTGGCTGCTGGAGCGCAGCCGCGAGGCGGCGCGCGCGCTGTCCGGCAAGGCGGCGCCGGCCCCGGCGGTGAAGGCCAGCCCGGCATCCACCCCCGCACCCGCGCCGAAGACCGGCCCGGCCGCCAAGGCCGCCGCCCCGGCACCGGCCGGCGGCCGCGACGACCGCAAGGCCTCGGCCCAGGCGCGCGCGAAGCTCGCCGACCGCACCCGCCCGCTGCGCAATGAGGTGTTGAAGATCGACCAGCGGCTCGCGAAGCTGCACGCCGAGCAGGCCGAGGTCGAGGCCCAGCTCGCGAGCCCGGGCCTGGCCGGCGAGCAGTTCGCCGAGCTGGGCCGGCGGCTGGCCCACGTGCAGGCCGAGGTGTCCATGCTCGAAGAGCGCTGGCTCGAGGTGCAGACCGAGATCGAGGCGATCACCGCGGCGGGTTGACGTCCCGGGTCACGCGAGCCGCTCGAAATCCATCTCCCAGTTGGTCTCCCAGGTCTTCCCGCCATCCGGCGAGAAGGCCTGCTCCCAGCGCGGGGACGGCGTGGCCGTGCGCAGCCAGAGAAAGCGCACCTTGATCGCCATGCCACGCAAGGTCTCGTCGGCGTAGAACACGCCCTCGCCGCCCTCGAAGCGGCCGACCATCGGCACGTCCACCTGGCGCGGGTAGCGGCCGTCGAGCCACCAGATCGACCACTGGCGCGTGGCGGGGTCGAAGGCGCGCATCGTCGCCGCACGGTAGCTGCCCTGCGGCAGGTTGATGATGTTGTCGTCCAGCGTGCCCTGGCCGCCGAGCAGCGGCTGGGCGATGCTGACGCCGTCGAACACCTCCCACTCGGTGCAGCCGGCCAGCCGCTCGCGCAGGCGGCGATGGTGGACGCGCCAGTGGCCGAAGATGAAGTCGAAGTCGTGGCTCGTGCCGGCGTGCGGGGTGGCGATCAGTTCAGCAGCGTTCATTGCAGGTCTCCTGGGGTGGGTTGGGGAAGCGGCAGGGTCAGGCGCGCGGCGAGCCGGCCGTGGGTGACAGCCGCAGCACGAGCGGCCGGGCGCGCAGCCAGGGCTCGAAGGCCGGCAGCCCGGGCAACGGGCCATCGGACGGCCAGGCGCACAGCACGACGAGCACCGGCCCGTCGGTGCGCACCGGCAAGCGGGGAAAGTTGTTCGGCGCCGGCTCGGTCTCGAAGACGGCCAGCTCCTGCGCTCCGGCATCGCGCAACGAGCGCAGCCAGGGCACGACGGCGCGCTCGCGCAGCGCGCCGTCGGCCGGCTCGGCCAGCGGCAGCACGACGGCGCGCCACGGCCGGGGCACCGCGGCTCGCTGCGCCGGCCCCAGCCCAGGCAGCCCGGCCAGCCCGGAGCTGGGCCGCAGCAGCAGCACGTCGTCGGAGTCGACCATCGTCGCGTTCGCCGCCGTGCGGTGCGCCTGCCACAGCGGCCCGCCGTAGAAGGCCGCCAGGGCCTTGGCCCGTGCCGGCATGTCGGCAAAGCTGCGCAGCCAGGTGAAGCGGTCGGGCGCCTCGGGCTCGCGGAAGACCGCCAGCACGTCGATGCCGACGGCCTGCTGGCCGGTGATGAATTCGCGCTCGAAGAGCTCGATCAGGTCGTCGCGCCGGCCAGGCTGCATCAGGTAGCGGCGCAGTTCGATCACGGTGTGGGGGGTGTCCATGGCCGGCATCGTGCGCTGCCAAAGCTGACAAGGCATGTCAGCTTTTTCGAACTACATTGGCTGCATGCGCGCGAGCCGCCTGCTGTCGATCCTGATGCTGCTGCAAAGCCGCGGCCGGCTGAGCGCACCCGCGCTGGCCGAGGCGCTGCAGGTCTCGGTGCGCACCGTCTACCGCGACGTGGATCACCTGAGCGCCTCGGGCGTGCCGATCTGGGCCGAGAACGGGCGGCTCGGCGGCTTCGAGCTGCAGGCCGGCTGGCGCACCCAGCTCACCGGGCTGACCGTGCCCGAGGCGCGCGCCGTCTTCCTGGCCGGCCTGCCGGGGCCGGCCTCGGAGCTCGGCCTGGGCGAGGCGATGGCCTCGGCCCAGCTCAAGCTGCTGGCGGCCCTGCCCGACGGCTGGCGCGTCGATGCCGAGCAGGTGGCGAGCTGCTTCCACCTCGACCCGAGCGACTGGTACCACGCTGCACTGCCCGCGCCGCATCTGCGCGAGGTGGCCGCCGCCGTGTGGAGCCGGCAACGCGTGCGCATGCGCTACGAGAGCTGGAACCAGACCAGCGAGCGCGTGGTCGAGCCGCTCGGCCTGGTGCTGAAGTCCGGCCGCTGGTACCTGGTGGCCCGCAGCGCGCGCGCCGATGCCGAGCCGCGCATCCACCGCGTCGACGCGATCCGCGAGCTGGTGGCGCTGGACGAACGCTTCACGCCACCGGCGGGCTTTGCGCTGCCCGCCTGGTGGGCCGAAGCCGCCGCGCGCTTCGAAGCCGGCCTCTACCGCGCCAGCGCCACGCTGCGCGTCACCGAGGCCGGCCTGACCCGCCTGCGCCAGCTCGGCACGCGCGTGGCCGAGGCGGCACTCGACAACGCCCGGCCCTGCGAACGCGAAGCCTGGATTGAGACCGAGGTGCCGATCGAATCGATCGAGCATGCGGCGCGGGAGCTGCTGCGCCTGGGCGACCAGGGCGAGGTGCTGGCGCCGCCGGCACTGCGCACCGCGCTCGCCGAAGCGCTGCGGCGCGCTGTCGGCCTGTATGCACCAGCCTAGGCACCCGGCCCGCAATCGAGGCAGCGCTCGACCGGCGGCGGGCCCATGCGCAGCGCACGCTGCACGATGCGCAGCGCGGTGCGCAGCCCCTCTTCGATGACCGGGTGGTAGAACGGGCTGTCGAGCATCTGCTGCACCGTGTCGCCCCGCTGGATGGACCACGACAGCAGATGCCCCAGGTGTTCGGCCGCCGGGCCGATCATCTCGGCGCCGAGCAGCCGGCCGCTGCCGTGCTCGGCGTAGATGCGCAACGCGCCGCGGTTCTTCAGCATCACGCGGCTGCGCCCCTGGTCGTCGAAGGAGACTTCGCCGGTTTCGAACGACGCGCCGTCGTGGCACAGCGCGCGGTGGCTGCTACCTGCCAGCATGATCTGCGGGTCGGTGAAGGCGACGGCCAGCGGCGCGCGGCGCGGGCGCTCGCGCACATCGGGCCAGCGGCCGGCGTTGTCACCGGCGATGCGCCCTTCGTCAGCCGCCTCGTGCAACAGCTCGACCTCGCTGTTCGCATCACCGGCGATGAAGACATGGCTGTTGCCGATCTGCCCCGTGCGGCGGTCGAAATGCGGCACTCCCTGGGCATCCAGCGGCAGCCGGGTGTGCTCCAGGCCGAGCTGGTGCAGGTTCGGCGCGCGCCCGGCGGCGGCCAGCACCCAGTCGAAGCGCTGCTCACCGGCCTCGGTGTGGACGACGACCTCGTCACCCTCGCGCCGCAGCGCCAGGTTCTTCGCCTCGAGCTGGACCGGCAGCTCGGCCGCGAAGAGCTCGCGCGTGAGCGCCTGCAGCGCCGGGTCTGTCAACGGGCCGATGCGTGCGCTGCGGCCGTACAAGCGCACCCGCACGCCCAGGCGGTGCAGCGCCTGCGCGAGCTCGAGCGCGATCACGCCCGCGCCCAGCACGGCCACCGAGCGCGGCAGCGTCTGCCAGGCGAAGACATCGTCGTTGACCAGCAGGCGGTCGCCCGCCGCCTCGCGCCAGTTGGCCGGCACGCTCGGGTGCGAGCCGGTGGCGATCACGATGCGATCGGCGATCACCCGTGTGTGCTCGCCGACCTGCAGCGTGTGGTCATCGACGAAGCGCGCGAAGCCGTGCAGCCGGTGCTCGGCCGGCCACTGGCCGACGGCTTCGGTGACGAAGCCGACGAAACGGTCGCGCTCGTTGCGCACGCGCCGCATCACCGCCTCGCCGTCGATGCGCACGGGGCCAGCGTGCACGCCAAAGGCGCCGGCATGCTCCGCCGTGTGGGCGGCCTCGGCCGCGGCGATCAGCAGCTTGCTCGGCATGCAGCCGACGCGGGCGCAGGTCGTGCCGAAGGGCCCGCCCTCGATCACGACGATGCTGCGCGTGTGGGCCAGCGCCGAGCGGTAGGCGGTCATGCCGGCGGTGCCGGCGCCGATGACGGCCACGTCGACCTGCAGCTGTTTCATCGGGGGCCCTTTCAAGGGTGCGCAAAGGTGCGCCGGATGCCAGCCTACCCCGGTGGCGGCCCCCGCGCCAGCCGCGCGAACGCGGATCAGCCTTCGCTCGGTGCGCGGCTCAGTGCGTTGTTCGCCCTGACCAGCACCTGCAGCATGCGCATGAACTCGGCGCGCTCGGCCGCCGGCAAGGGCTGCAGGATGCGCTCCTGCGTGCGGCGCATCGCCGGGACCACCGCTGCCAGCACGGCATGGCCCTCGTCGGTCAGCGCGAGCAGGCGCACGCGGCGGTCGGCCGGGTCCAGGCTGCGCTGCACGAGGCCACGTGCCTCGAGCCGGTCGATCACGCTGGCGATGGTGGAGGTGTCGAAGCCGATCGAGCGCGCCAGCGTGCGCTGGTCGACGCCGGGCGAGTTCGCCAGCGCCTGCAGCGTCGCGAACTGCACGGGCGTCACGCCCTGGGCTTCGGCCTCCTGCAGGAAGATGGCCACCGCGATCTGCTGCAACCGGCGAATGGCATTGCCAGGCAGCGCGTCGAGATCGATCGCGGCGGCGGGCGGCGCCGTGGGCGCCGTGGGTGTCGTGGGTGGAGGGGTCGCCGGGTTCTTCGTGCTCGCCATGACCGGACTGTAGCGTCGGTCAGCGTGCTGACGATCGCCCGCCGCCCCACCTCGGCCCCGTCAGAACCGGTAGTTCAGGCCCACCGTGGTCTGGCCGACGCCGGGCTTGGCGTCGAAGGCGCTGGTGAACTGGTAGCGCTCGTACTGCGCACGCAGCGCGACCGACTTGCTCAGGTCGTACTGCACGCCGGCGCCCAGTTTCAACGCGGGGCTGGAATCGTCACCATTGGTGGTGTCCCAGCGGCCGTAGGCCGCGCCCGCCGAACCCAGCAGCGAGAGCTTGTCGTTCAACGGGTAGAAGCCCACCGCGTCGACGAAGGCGCCGCGGGCATTGGCGCGGCCGGTCGAGTTGTCGATGTGGCCGAGTTCGAAGCCACCGGCCTCGACGGCGAAGTTCGGGTTGATCTGATAGCCGCCGTACAGCTTCAGCCCGGTTCCGCTGCCGCCGCCCACGACGCCATTGACGCTGCTGTGATAGTCGGGCAGGCCAACGCTGCCGCCCACGTAAAGCCCCTCCGCCTGCGCGGCGCCGAGCGCCCCCGCCAGCAAGGCGGTGAAGACGATGGCCTTGGCGACCCCAGGTTGCTTGCGCATGAGAAAACTCCTTTGCTCTTTGCTTGACGCATCGACGTGACGCGTTGGAGTCATCCTCCCCAGCGCGCATTGCCTGGTCGTTGCGCGAGGTGGCCGGCGCGTGACAGCTGAAACCGGGCCGGCAACGTAGCTTTACGTCCCTAGCCTGGTGGACAGACCTCGCCGGCTGCGCGGCGTAGAGTCGCCGCGCAGGAGGAATCGCGACATGAGCTTCCCGCTTCGGCAGTTCTCGCCCCTGGACGTGATCCTGGGCCACCACGTGGCGGACGGCTTCGCCCAGATCCCGCGCCGCTTCCTGGCGCAGGGCGACTCGTGGTTCTCGTTCGGCTCGGTGAACCCGCTGGCCACCGGCAACATGATGGACGGCATGGCCTTCGAGAAGGAGAGCTGCGTCGTCAACTGCGCGCACCCGGGCGATGTGCTCAACCACATGGTCGACAAGCGGCGCGAACCGTTGTTTTCGAGCCTGTTGCTGGGTCACCAGGCCTGGCGCTGGGATGCGATCCTGCTCTCGCCCGGCGGCAACGACCTGATCGATTTCATCCGCGTGCCGTCGGTCGACGGCCAGGGCCGGCCGGTGCCGCCCTTCCTGCGTGCGCTGCTGACGCCCGAAGAGCGCGGCGGCTCGCCGGACAGCGAGGCCGCCTACGTCAGCGAGCAGGGTTGGGACACCTTCGTGCAGCACCTGGTGCCGCAGTACCACGAGTTCATCGCGATGCGCGATGCGGCGTCGAGCCAGAGCGCCGGCGTGCCGATCTTCGTGCACACCTACGACTTCATCACGCCGCGCAACGCCGGCGCGGGCGCCGGCAAGGGGCCGTGGCTCTTTCCAGCGCTGGTCGACTACGAGGTGCCCCAGGCCCTGTGGATCCCGCTCACGCGCTTGTTCCTGGCACGGCTGACCGGCCTGATGCGCAGCCTGGCGCTCCCCAGCTTCCACGTGATCGACACCCAGGCCACGCTGGTGCCGGCGGACCTAGGCAGCACCGGCGACGACCACGACTGGGCCAACGAGATCCACCCGAACCCGGGTGGCTACCTGAAGCTGGGCCGCGTGTTCGCCGCCGGCATCGAGGCGCTGATGCCTTGATGTCGCGCCGGCTCAGTGGGCCGGCTGTCCCACCTCGCCACCGCACCAGGCGGCATCCTTCTTCGCGCCCACTTCACCTCCACACCAGGCGGCATCCTTCTTCGCGCCCACTTCACCTCCACACCAGGCGGCTTCCTTCTTCGCCCCCACCTCGCCGCCGCACCAGGCCGCCTCCTGTTTGGCACCCACCTCGCCGCCGCACCAGGCCATGCCTTGGCCACCGGCGGCGTTGGCCGGAACGATGTCGCCGAAATCGTTGGCGAACAGCGCGTGCAGCGCGGTCGCGGCCTGGTCACGTGCCGGCTCGTCGTCGAGCATGCCGAGGTAGGGGTTGTGGTGCAGGAACTCGCCGAAGATGCGCTCGCAGTCGGCGGCATAGCGGCGCGTGTCCAGGATATGCGCGTGCCAGAACTTGTCGATGTCGCGCGTCGGGGCGATCTGCGTGCCGGGGTGCGTGGCCAGCAGCGTCAGGAAGCGCCGGTAGGCCTGTTCGACGCGATCGGTGTGCTCGGGCGTCCAGCCGTGGCCGTCGCTCTTGCTCGCGAGCTTTCGGCGCACGAGCGACAGGTCCAGTGCTTCGATCTCGGCGCGGGCCCGCGACAGGCGCCCGGCTTCGTTGTTGTCGTGCAGCAATTGCATGGTATCGATCTCCCAGGGAAGGACCACGAGGTCCGCAAGAAGAAATGCCGTCGGCCCGATGCTTCCGGCGCTCACACCCGCTGGCCGGCAGGAGCGGCTGTCACGCCGCCACCGCCGGGCCCACGAGATGTCGGAGGTCGCGCACGAGGAACTGGCTCATCTCGTCCGCGGTGATGGGTTTGCTGAGGAAGTAGCCCTGGATCTGGTCGCACTGGCTGGCGCGCAGGAAGCCCAGTTGCTCGATCGTCTCCACGCCTTCGGCCACCACCGTCATGCGCAGGCGATGGGCCAGGCCGACGATCCCGGCGGTCAGCGCCGCTGCGTCGTCGTCGGCCGGCAGGTCCTTGATGAAGGAGCGGTCGATCTTCAGCGTCGAGAGCGGAAAGCGCTGCAGGTACGACAGCGACGAATAGCCGGTGCCGAAGTCGTCGATCGCCACCGACATGCCCAGCTCGCGCAACTCGCGCAGCTGGGCCGCGGCGCGCGCCGGGTTGCGCATCACGCCGCTCTCGGTGATCTCGAGCTCGAGCAGGGCTGGATCGAGCCGCGACTGGGCCAGCACGCGCTTGATCTCGTCGACCAGCGCCGGCCGGTTCAGCTGGCGCCATGACAGGTTCACGCTGACCTGGACCGCCTGGCCCTGGTCCTGCCAGCGGCGCGCGTCCCGGCAGGCCACCTCGAGCGCCCACTGCCCCATCGCCTCGATCAGGCCCGCGTCTTCGGCGATTGGAATGAACTGCGCCGGCGACACCAGGCCCAGCGAGGGGTGGCGCCAGCGCATCAACGCCTCGACGCCGACGATGCAGCCGGTCTTCAACTCCATCTTGGGCTGGTAGACGAGGAACAGCTCCTCGCGCTCGAGCGCGCGGTGCAGGCTGCTCTCGAGGGCCAGGCGGTCCTGGCCATGCGAATGACCTTGCGCCGAATGGAATTCGTAGCTGCCCGCGCCCTTTTCCTTCGCGCGGTACATCGCCTCGTCGGCGTGCATCAGCAGCGCCTCCACGTCCTGCCCGTCGTCGGGGAACATGCTGACGCCGATGCTCGCGCTGGCCGCCAGCTCGCGGCCGTTGATCTCGGCCGGCACGCTCATGCGGTTCAGGATCTTGGTCAACGGCGCCACCGCGTCGGCCGCGCCGGACAGGCCTTCCAGCAGCACGACGAACTCGTCCCCGCCAAAGCGGGCCACGGTGTCGCTCTCGCGCACGCACTCGCGCAGCCGCCGCGCGCACACGCGCAGCAGCTCGTCGCCGGCGCTGTGGCCGAGGCTGTCGTTGACGTGCTTGAAACGATCCAGGTCCATGAACAGAACAGCCACGCGCGTGCCCTGTTCCGCGGCACGCTGGGTGGCCTGGGTCAGGCGCTCGTGCAGCAACGGCCGGCTGGCCAGGCCGGTCAGGGCGTCGTGGTTGGCCATGTAGCGCAGGGCCTTCTCGGCCTGATGGCGCTGCAGGAACTGCGCCAGCTGGCTGGCCACCGAGCGCATGAAACCCTCGCTGTCGCGGTCCACGCTGACCGGGCTGCGGTTGAAGAACTCCAGTGCCGCACGGCGCGCGCCGGCCATCACCGGCACGACGAGCGCCGCCTGCAGGCCGAAGCCGGCGGCGACCCGGTCGACACCCGGCTGCGCGTCGCCGCCCGACGGGATGCCGCGCCACACCGGCTGGCCGGTGGTCCAGGCCGGCTCGAGGTGGCCGTCGGTCCGCAGTTCACTGCTGGCGTGCATGGCGTCGGCGAATTGCGCGGCCTGCGGCAGCGCGCCTTGCGCCCAGGCGTGCAGGCAGCGCACCGGGCCAGCCGCGTCGCGCGTCCAGCAGGCCGCCGCATGCCACTGCAGCAGGGTGCCGATGGACGACATCACGTAGGCGATCGCGCGCTCCGGGTTGTCCTCGACGGCCAGCCGCCTTGCAATGTCGTGCGCCAGCTCCAACCGCAGCGCGGCCTTGCGGCGCGAGGTTTCATCGCGCACCGTGGCCCGCACCTGCTGGCCGTTGTCCGCGCCGTCTCCGCTGCGCTGCAAGGTCAGGTGAACCCAGCGGGCCGCGGCCTCGCCCACCTCCGGCGGTTGCACGGCATGCTCGATCTCGACGGGCAGCGGCGACTGCCGGGCCCGCTCGATCGCCTCGCGCAGGCCACCGCGCTGCGCCTCGGGCACCAGCGCGAGCAGCGCCTCGAGCGTCAGCGGCCCGCCGCCGGCATGGCCATAGATGCGGTGCGCCTCGCCCGCGCATTCGATGAGCCCGCTGTCGATGTCCAGCACCCAGCTGCCCAGCCGCGCCAGCGACTGCGCCTCGGCCAGGCGCTGCTCGCTGATGCGCAGGCTGCGCGTCATGTCGAGCGCCATGCCGAGCGCACGGCGCTTGGACCCCATCAGGCTGAACAGCACGCCGGCGAGCAGCAGGCTGATGACGCAGCCGCCCGCCAGGATGATGACCGGCAGCATGCGCTCCCACGGACCCACGCCGGCATCGAAGGGCGCCGAGGCCTCGACCAGCCAGATCCGCCCGCCGAGCTTGAACGATTGGACGAGGTACTGCCCCGTCTCGGGCTTTGGCGCCAGGCGGCCAGCGGCCACGGTGCCGGCGGTATCGAACAGCAGCTTGTCGGGTAGCACGGCCGGCCGGGGGCCGGCCGCGGCTTCGGGCCCGCCGTCGAACACGCGCAGCCGCACGTCCGGCCCGATGCCGGGCAGGTCCGTCAACATGCGGGTGACGAGGAAGCCGGCGCCGACACTGCCGACGTAGGCGGCGCGACGCTCCCCGACGCTACCCAGGGGCATGCCGGGGCGGTACACGGGCATGCGCATCGCCAGCCCGATCTGCCCCTCCTGGCCTCGTATCTGGATCATCTTGCCCGAGGCACTCAGGCGCCCGGTGTCGCGCGCACCGTCGAGGGCCGCCCGCACATCGGGAAAGGCCGCGATGTCCTTGCCGATGTAGCGCTCGTTGCCGGCCCAGGGCTCGATCATCGCCAGCGGCTGGTACTCGTCGCGCACGCCCGGCGGGCTGATCGCGTAGGGCGAGGTGCCGGCCGGCAGTTCGCGCCGCAGGGCGGCCTCGAATGCGTCGCGCCCATCGCCCGGCACGCGCGGCGCGAAGTTCAGCACTTGGAAGCCCGGGAAGCTGCGCTTGAGGTCCAGCGCATCGGCATAGCGCTTGAAGGCCTCGCGCGGGATCTCGCCGGTGCTGAACAGGGCCCGCAGGCCGGTCAGCACCTCGACGTAGGCGGCGAAGCGCCGCTCGACCTCGTCGCCACCGCCGACGCCGGCGGATTCGAAGCGCAGCTCCGCATTGCGCCGCGAGTCCTCGCGCGCCGTGCGGCTCATCGCGATCGACAGCGCCAGCCCCGCGAGCAGCACCAGGGTCACGCCCAGCCGGTAGCGCCACGGCAATGGTTGATCGGCCTTGCCCATCTGTGTTTTCTCCCTGGGCGAGCTGCGGGGGCCCGTTCGAGGCCAGCCCACGCTCACCATGACGCACTTTCGGGATGCGGCAGCGGCACTTGATTGACAAATGGCAAGCTGGCGGGCGGGCTCACAACTTGCCCCCGGCGAATGCCGAATCGATCACGCCGGCGGCAGGCTGGCCGCCGGTGGTGGTTCCCCTGTGTGCGCGTGTAAACGGGCGAGTGAAAGGTCAGCGGCGGCCCGGCGGCCGGCGTTGAGGGGGCATGTCCTCAGCTTTCGGGGGTCCCATGAACTCGCCCAGATCTTCGCTGCTGGCGCTGGCCAGCGCGCTCGCTGCCAGCGCCCTGATGACGGCCTGCTATGTCGTACCGGCGCGGCCTTATGACGGTGGCTACACGTACGACGATGGTTACGACTACGGCGGCGTCGTCACAGTCGCACCGCCGGCGCCCCGGGTCGAGGTGATCGGCGTCGCGCCCTTCCCGGGCGCTCTGTGGATCGGCGGCTTCTGGCGTTGGGGCGGCCATCGCCACATCTGGGTGCCCGGCCGCTGGGAATCGCCGCGCCCGGGCTACCGCTACGAACCGCACATGTGGCAGCCCCAGGGCCGCGGTTGGCGCGAGTCGGGCGACCGCTGGGTGCGCTGACCGCACACCGCTTGCCGCCACCCATCCCGCGGCGGGTCAGACCCGCTCGAACACCGCCGCGATGCCCTGCCCGCCGCCGATGCACATGGTGACCAGCGCGTAGCGGCCGCCCGTGCGGTGCAATTCATAGACCGCCTTGGTGGCCAGGAAGGCACCTGAGCAGCCGATCGGGTGGCCGAGCGCGATCGCACCACCGTTCGGGTTGACCTTCTTCATGTCGAACTCGAGGCCGCGCGCGACCGCGATCGCCTGGGCGGCAAAGGCCTCGTTGCTCTCGATCACGTCGATCTGGTCCAGCGTCAAGCCGGCCTTCTTCAGCGCCAGGCGGGTCGCGGGGATCGGCCCCTCGCCCATGATCTCGTTCGGCACACCGGCCACGGCATAACCGGCCAGGCGGGCCAGCGGCTTGTGGCCGGCGGCAGCGGCGATCGTCGCATCGCCGAGCACGAAGAAGGCCGCACCGTCGTTGATGCCCGAGGCATTGCCGGCGGTCACCGAGCCGTCCTTCTTGAAGGCGGGCTTGAGCTTGGCCAGCGATTCCATCGTCGTGCCCGGCTTCACGTGCTCGTCGGTGTCGAACACGACCTCGCCCTTCCTCGTCTGCTTGACGATCGGCACGATCTGGCTCTTGAAGCGCCCTTCGGCGATCGCGGCCGCGGCCTTGCGGTGCGATTCGACCGCCAGCGCGTCCTGCTCCTCGCGGGTGATGCCCCACTTGGCGACGAGGTTTTCGGCCGTGATGCCCATGTGACCGACACCGAAGGGGTCGGTCAGCGTGGCGACCATCGTGTCGATCAGCTTGGTGTCGCCCATGCGGGCTCCGGTGCGCATGGCGGTGCTGAGGTAGCCGCCGCGGCTCATCACCTCCACGCCGCCGCCGACGCCGTAGTCGCAATCGCCGAGCAGGATGTTCTGCGCCGTCGTCACAATGCCCTGCAGGCCCGACGAGCACAGGCGGTTCACCGCCATCGCCACCGACTCCATCGGCAGCCCGGCCTGGATCGAAGCCACGCGTGCCACGTAGGCCGACCGGCTCTCGGTCGGGATGGTATTGCCGACCGTCACGTAGTTGATCGCCTTGGGGTCGACGCCGGAGCGCTCGACGGCCGCCTTCATCACCGTGCCGGCCAGTTCGGCCGGCTCGATATCGGCCAGCGAGCCACCGAAAGTACCGATGGCCGAACGGGCCGCACCCAGAACCACCACGTCACGCTTGCTCATGCTGAAAGTCTCCGAAAAGGAAATGGACGGTATTGATGATGCACCTTTCGGAATGCCGGGTGACTGACGGCCGGCACAAACCCGGTAACCGGGATACAATGCGTTCCATGCCGCGCTTTGCTCACTGACGCGGCAATGGTCGCCCGACCGATTTCGATACGGGCGGCAACGTCGCCTGACACGGCCTTCGCAGCCCCGGCTGCCACCGCCACCCCTCCGACCGGCCCCACGGCCTTCGCGGTCGTCAGCCACACTCCAGCGGCGAGCTCCATCCCCCGGCTTTTTCCATCTCGCAGCCGGGTGCGCACTGCGGCGCTGCACGCACACACCCGCTTTTCTGAAGCGGCTGCCTCGTCAAAGCGCAGCTCCGACTGTCATCATCCTATTTTTGCGCGCGGCGCCTCGAAGGCACCGCCGACACCATGACCACCATCCGCGAAAAGACGTTCTCGGTGGGCAAGTATCTTGTCTCACCACTCACCCGACTCACCGACGCCGGCCAATACGCCGCGTCGCTCTCCATCCGCAGCGGCAGCGGCACGGGCACCCATGACCGGGTGTTTCGCTTCGTGCCGCAATTCGACACCCGCGCCGGTGCCCGGCGCTACGCGATCGAGCAAGGCATGACCTGGCTGCGCGAACCCGGCCTCGCCTGAGCGCGCCAAGGCCACCCCCAATTCGATTCCCCAAGGAGATTCATTGGCCAAGGAAGAACTCATTGAAATGCGCGGCCTCGTCGAAGACGTGCTGCCGGATTCGCGCTACCGCGTCGTGCTGGAGAACGGCCACATCCTCGTGGCCTACACCGCCGGCAAGATGCGCAAGAACCACATCCGCATTCTTGCGGGTGACCGCGTGTCGCTCGAGCTGTCGCCTTACGACCTCAGCAAGGGCCGCATCACCTTCCGCCACCTCGACGGCCGGCCCACCGGCTCGGCGCCGCGGCGCCCCCGTTGACCGCATGTCGCGGCAACGATTTTCGTTTTCCCCTCGCGTGCTGGCCAATTTTCAGTGCCATGCACGCCTTATCTGAAAGGCACCCCCAATGGGTAACAAGCTCTACGTCGGCAACCTCACTTACGCGATGCGTGACGACGACCTGCAACAACGCTTCTCCGAGTTCGGCACGGTGACCTCCGCCAAGGTCATGATGGACCGTGACACCGGCCGCTCGAAGGGCTTCGGCTTCGTCGAGATGGGTTCCGACCAAGAGGCCCAGGCAGCCATCCGCGGCATGAACGGCCAATCGGTCGACGGCCGCGCGCTGGTGGTCAACGAAGCCCGTCCGCGCGAAGAGCGTCCGGGCGGCTTCGGTGGCGGCGGTTCGCGCAGCGGCGGCGGCGGCGGCTACGGCGGCGGCCGCAGCGGCGGCGGCGGCTACGGCGGTGGCCGCGGCTACTGATCGCCCGCACGCGATCCACGAAAGGGGCCGGCAACGGCCCCTTTTTTCATGGGCGCGTCAGGGCAGGCGCTTGCGCGCCAGCGTCAGCCCGTCACCCACGGTGAGCAGCGACAGGTCGATGCGCTCGTCGCCATGCAACTTGTCGTTCAGCGCCTGCAGCGCGGCGGTGTCGGCATCCTGGGCCGGCGCGGCCACCGCGCCGCCCCACAGCGTGTTGTCGAAGGCAATCACGCCACCGGGGCGCATGAGCTGCAGGCAACGCTCGTAGTAGGCGTCGTAGCCGGCCTTGTCGGCGTCGATGAAGGCGAAGTCGTAGGTGCCGGCCTCGCCGGCGGCCAGACGTGCATCCAGCGTCTGCCGCGCCGGCGCGAGCACCAGCTCGATCTTGTGCTCGACCCCCGCCCGGCGCCAGAAAGGGCGCCCGACTCGGGTGTATTCGTCGCTGATGTCGCAGGCCAGCAGGTGCCCGCCGTCCGGCAGCGCCAATGCCACGGCCAGCGCGCTGTAGCCGGTGAAGGTGCCGATCTCGATCGTCCGTTTCGCCGCCAGCAGCCTGACGAGCAGCGCCATGAATTGGCCCTGGTCCGGCCCGATCTGCATGCCGGCGTGCGGGTGGTCGCGGGTCGCCTCGCGCAGCGCGGCAAGCTCGGGGTGCTCGCGCACCGAGTGCGCCAGCACGTAGCGGTAGAGCCGGTCGTCGATGGGCAGGGTGCGCGAAGTCATGATTTCATTTTGAGTCCACGGTGCCGGCCGGCGCCATCTCGGCAAACCAAGCCAATGCGCGCGACAGTGGTTCCGCGTCGATCTCATGGCCGCCCTCGGCGAACTCGAGCCGCACCTGGGTGAAGCCGGCGCCCAGCAACTCGGCCTGCAGGCGGCGGTGCCGCGCGGGCGTCGCAACGCGGTCCTTCAGCCCACCTTGCAGGAACACGGGCACGCGCCGGAAACGATCATCGAACACACCGAGCTGCCGCGCTGCGGCTTCCAGCGGCTCCTCGTTGATGCCCGCCAGGTAGACGCCCACCACGCGGCGCCCCTGGCGCGCCAGCAGCGCTGCCAGCCAACCCGAGTACTTCGCACCGCCCGAGAAGCCGGCCAGCGCGAGCGGCGCCCGGTCCGCCTGGGGCCAGTGCAGCTGCAAGGCCGCCAGCGCGGCACTGGCCAGGGCGAAGCGCAGTGTCAGGCGGTCATCCTCCTGCGACACCGCCGGCTCCGGGTCGGCCGCGATGACGACCCAGCCAGCCGCCGTCGCCGCACTGCGGTAGGCCTGGGCCAAGGCACGGCTGGACTGGTGGCCCGGGTCCGAGGTGGCATTGACCAGCAGCACGGGCCACGAGCGTGCGGCGTCGAAACGGGCCGGCAGTGCCACGTCGACCAGGGCGCGCTGGACCGATGCCGCGCCGGCGAACTGGCGCAAGGCGCCGGGCAACTCGACGGCGAAGCGCGCCATTTCGCCCGGCACGAGCGTCGGCGCTGAGGCAGGCGCCGCAGCGGCTACCGGAGCTGGCGCCCCGGCCGCGCAGACCACGGGCCCCAACAAGGCCGCGCCAAGCGCCCACGCCGTCGCTGCCCACCGCGCCATTGGCCCGATTGCCCCCTGGTTGGCCGCTGGCGTCCACACGTATCGCCCCTCCCCCGAACAAAGGAAGTCCAGTGCTGCAACCGGAGTACGATGGTTCGGCCTCGCCCGGTATTCCTTGGAGTATCGCCCCGCCGCAGCGCGCCCGACCCCGGACGCCGACCCAAGGAACCGCCATGTCCACCTACCCCACCCGCCTGCCGGCGCCGCGTCTCGAGCTCTTGCACGCCGCCCTGCCGGAAATCGTCGGCCTGCTGCTGCGCCGGCGCGCCGCAGACATCCCCGATGGCTACATCGACGACTACGTGGCCCTGAACTGGATCGAGTGGCACGGCGGCACGCTGCGCCTGACGACCACCGGCGAGAACATCTCGCGCCAGCGCAGCGTCCGCTCGCCCGCCGAGGCCAGCTGAGGCCGCCTCGTCGGTCGACCCTCTCAGTCGGTCGACAGGGCCTCGCGGCAGTGATGCGGCACGACGAAGCCGTGCGCCGCGTCGTCGACCGCCTCGGCGTGGATCACCGGCGGGCTGGACTGCACCGCACCGAAGATGGTGGCAATCGCCACGTCGGCCGCATCGCGGCCGGTGCCCAGGCGCACCAGGCCCATCGGGATCGCCGTGCCTGACGGGTCGAAGATGTACCAGCGGTCGCCCAGGTACACCTCGACGTAGGCGTGGAAATCGGGCGGCCCGAGCGCCGGGTCGGCCCCGTAGTCGGTGCCGGTCGCGAAGCGCGCGGGGATGTTGACCGCGCGGCACAGCGCGATCATCAGGTGGGCGAAATCGCGGCAGACACCGCGCTGCTCGATCAAGGTGTCGACCGCCGAGGTGCTGGAGTTCGAGGTGTTCGAGACGAAGCTCACCTGGCGCTGCACCCACTGCTGGATGGCCTGGACCCGGCTGTAGCCCTGCCACAGCCCGCCGAATTCCTTGATGGCGAACTGAACCAGCCGGTCCGACTGGCAATAGCGGCTCGGGTAGAGGTAGCCCAGCACATGCAACGGCAGATGCTGCACCGGCACCTCGGCCAGCTGACCGGGGTCGCCGCGGTGATGCGCCAGGTCGACCGTCGCCGCGTAGCGCAGCTTCAGCTCGCCGGGCAGCGCATGCAGCCGCAGGTACCGGTTGCGCGAGACGGGGTCGACATCCAGCCGCGATGGCACGGACTGGCTGAGGGTCAGGTTCTCGCTGACCACGGTCTGGCAGGGTGCGTGCGCGGCGTGGATGTTCCAGATGAAGTCGGCGCCGTGCTCGCCGACCTGGTAGTCGAGGTCGACCTGGAGCCGGATGCGAACGATCGGGGAAGGTGTCATCGTCACAGTGTGCACCCGACGGCGCGCGGGGTCAGAATCCCCGCATGCATCGCTACATCCGCCTTGCCGCTGTCGCACTCTTCCTGGCGGGCCTGTGGGCCGTGTTCGAGTTCTCGGGACTGCGGTCGCAGTTCAGCGTCCAGGCCGTGCACGACAGCTTCGAGCGGCACCTCGTCACGGGGCTGCTCGCCTTCGCCGGCCTGTTCGCGCTCGGCAACCTCGTGCAGATCCCCGGCTGGGTCTTTCTCGCGGCCGCCGTGCTGGCGCTGGGCCGCCTGTGGGGCGGGCTCGCGACCTACGTGGCCGCCTGCGCGTCGTGCTGCACCACCTTCGCGATCGTGCGGCTGCTCGGCGCCGATGCGCTGCGCCAGCTGCCCGGCCGCCTGAGCGAGCGCCTGTTTGCCCGGCTGGATGCACACCCGCTGCAGAGCGTGCTGGTGTTGCGGCTGCTGTTCCAGACGGTGCCGGCCTTGAACGTGGCGCTCGCGCTGTCGGGCGTGCGCTTCCGGCATTACCTGGCCGGCACGCTGCTCGGCCTGCCGCTGCCCATCCTCGTGTACGTGCTGTTCCTCGATTCATTGGCCCGTGCGCTGCACTGGCCGCTACCCGGAGGGTGAAACCATGCTGCTCGAAGGTTCCTGCCACTGCCAGGCTGTGCGCTTCTCCGTCGAATCGCACGAGCCGGTGCCGTTCATGCGCTGCCATTGCTCGATCTGCCGCAAGACGGCCGGCACCGGCGGCTACGCGATCAACCTGGGCGCGGTCTACGAGACCATGCAAGTCCAGGGCAACGAAAACCTCTCGGTCTACCGCGCCACGATGGAAGGTGGCCAGCCCAGCACGGCCCACCGGCATTTCTGCAAGCTCTGCGGCACGGCGCTGTGGGTGTGGGACCCGAACTGGCCCGAGCTCGTGCACCCGCATGCCGGGGCGATCGACACGCCGCTGCCGGTGCCGCCCTCGGTGACGCACATGATGCTCGGCTCCAAGCCCGACTGGGTGCAGGTGCGGCCCGAGCCCGAAGATGAGACCTTCGACGCCTACCCGGACGAATCGCTGGCCGCGTGGCACCAGCGGCACGGTCTGGCCTTCTGACCTGGCCCCGTCGGTGCCGGCATGACCCATATGCGGGCGCTTGACTCGCTTCTATCTTTCGATAAACTTCGAATCATGGAAGAGAAAGCCGCCGTCATCGCCCTTGCTGCCCTGGCCCAGGAGGCGCGCCTGCGCGTCTTCCGCGCGCTCGTCGGCGCTGCGCCCGAGGGGCTCACGCCAGGCGCGCTGTCCGCGATGCTCGATGTGCCCGCGTCCACCCTGTCCTTCCACCTGAAGGAGCTGGTCCATGCCGGGCTCGTGGCCGCCGAGCGCGACGGCCGCAACCTGATCTACCGGCCGTCCATCGCGCAGATGAACGCGCTGCTCGCCTACCTCACCGACCACTGCTGCCAGGGCCAGTCCTGCGGCACCGGCGCGGCACGCCGCCGCACCACCTGTTGAACCACCCACCGGAGCTTTCCATGAAGCGCTTTCACGTCCATCTGCACGTCGACGACCTCCAGCGAAGCATCGGCTTCTACGCCAAGCTGTTCGCCGCCGAGCCCACGCGCGTCGAGGCCGACTACGCCAAGTGGATGCTCGACGACCCGGCCGTCAACTTCGCCATCTCCACGCGTGGCACCCAGCCCGGCATCGACCACCTGGGCATCCAGACCGACGACCCGGCCGAGCTCGCCGCGATGAAGGCCCGCGCCGAAGCGGCCGACATGGCGCTGCAGGACGAAGGCGAGACCACCTGCTGCTATGCCCGCAGCGAAAAGCACTGGGTGACCGACCCGCAGGGCATCGCCTGGGAGCATTTCCACACGCTGGCCGACATCCCGGTGTTCAACGAGGCCGCCAGCGCGCAGCCGTCGGCGTCGGCCTGCTGCGCGCCCACGCCCCGCGGCAAGCCGATCGGCATCCCGGTCAAGGCCTCCGGTTCGTCCTGCTGCTGACCTCATGACCATGACCACCCACGTTCTCATCCTCTGCACCCACAACTCGGCGCGCAGCGTGCTCAGCGAAGGCATGCTGAACCACTGGGCGAACAAGCTCGGCAAGAGCGTTCGCGCTCACAGCGCCGGCAGCGCGCCCAGCGGCCGCATCAACCCCTTCGCGCTCGAAGCGCTGGCCAACGCCGGGGTGGACACCACCGGCTACCGCAGCAAGAGCTGGGACGAATTCAGCGCCGACGGCGCGCCGCCGCTGTCCATCGTCATCACCGTGTGCGACAGCGCAGCGGCTGAAGCCTGCCCGGTCTTCTTCGGCGGCTCGAACGGCCAACCGGCCAAGGTGCACTGGGGCTACCCCGACCCGTCGAACGCCGAAGGCGGCGACGAGGGCAAGCGCCGCGCGTTCGAGCTGACGCGCCAGGCCATCGGCTACCGCATGCTGCAGTTGCTGGCACTGCCGCTCGAGACGATGGACCGCGCGGCGCTGCAGGTCGCGCTGGCCGAGATCGGCCACAGCTGAAGGGGTTGGGAGTGAACACCACCACCACGCTACCCGCCGCCTGCCCCGCCCCGGCGCCGATGAGTGTCTTCGAGCGTTACCTCACCGTCTGGGTGGCCCTGTGCATCGTCGCCGGCATCGCGCTCGGCCAGATGCTGCCCGGCCCTGTTCAAGCCATCGGCCGGATGGAGGTGGCCCAGGTCAACCTGCCGGTCGGCCTGCTGATCTGGGTGATGATCATCCCGATGCTGCTGAAGGTCGACTTCGGCGCGCTGCATCAGGTCAGGCAGCACTGGCGCGGCATCGGCGTCACGCTGTTCGTCAACTGGGCCGTCAAGCCGTTCTCGATGGCGCTGCTGGGCTGGCTGTTCATCCGCCAGGTCTTCGCGCCCTGGCTGCCGGCCGGGCAGCTCGATAGCTACGTCGCCGGCCTGATCCTGCTCGCCGCCGCGCCCTGCACGGCGATGGTGTTCGTGTGGAGCCGGCTGACCAACGGCCACCCGCTGTTCACACTGAGCCAGGTCGCGCTGAACGACACCATCATGGTGTTCGCCTTCGCGCCCATCGTCGCGCTGCTGCTCGGGCTGTCGAGCATCACCGTGCCGTGGGCCACGCTGGTGACCTCGGTCGTGCTGTACATCGTGATCCCGGTGTTGATCGCCCAGGCCTGGCGCAAGGCGCTGCTGCGGCGCAGCCAGGCGGCTCTCGATGTGGCACTCGCGAAGATCGGGCCGTGGTCGATCACCGCGCTGCTGGCCACGCTGATGCTGCTGTTCGCCTTCCAGGGCGAGGCGATCCTGCGGCAGCCGCTGGTGATCGCGATGCTGGCGGTGCCGATCCTGATCCAGGTGTTCTTCAACTCGGGCCTGGCCTACTGGCTGAACCGGCGCTTGGGCGAATCGCACAGCGTGGCCTGCCCGTCGGCACTGATCGGTGCGAGCAATTTCTTCGAGCTCGCGGTGGCCGCGGCGATCAGCCTGTTCGGCTTCGAATCGGGCGCGGCACTGGCCACGGTGGTGGGCGTGCTGATCGAGGTGCCGGTCATGCTGCTCGTCGTGCGGGTCGTCAACCGCAGCAAGGGCTGGTACGAGGCAGGCGCGTCCGCCTGACGACTCCCCCACCGAACGGAGCCGCGGCTCCGTTCTTTTCGCCGCAATAGTTGCTATTGACAACTTCAACCGAGGAACGCACAGTGCCACCGGACAGTTGCTACAAGCACCGACATGGATCGCACCGTCACCCCGCCCGGCCTGGCCGGCAGCCTGTTGCGCGAGGTCGCGCGGCTGTACACCCGCGCGCAGCGCGTGGTCGCCGACTGCTGCCACACCACCAGCACCCAGTGCCACCTGCTCACCGAGCTCGCCCGCTCGGGGCCGCAACCGCTGTCGGAGCTGGGCGCGCGGTTGTTCCTGGAAAAGAGCTGGGTGTCGCGCGCGGTCGACGCGATGGTCGCGCGTGGTCTGGTCACCAAGGAGCCCAACCCCGCCGATGCAAGGAGCTGG
>NZ_DATFAN010000167.1:0-8084 GCF_035254525.1 Ideonella sp.
CTGCGCATCAACGGCGAGACGGTGGCCGAAGCCGGCTTCGAGCTCCTGCCCTGACGGCTCACCAGTTCGCTTCGCGCTCCGGCGTCGCGCCGATGCGGTGGATCGACAGGTCGGCGCCGTCGAACTCCTCCTCGGCCGACAGCCGCAGCCCGGCGACCGCGCGCACCACCGCGTAGACGGCGCCACCGCCGACGAGCGCCCAGGCCACCCCGGCCAGCGTGCCGATCAGCTGCGCCGTCAGGCTCACGCCGCCCAGACCACCGAGTGCCCGCTGGCCGAACAGGCCGCAGGCCACGCCCCCCCAGGCACCGCACAAGCCATGCAGCGGCCAGACACCGAGCACGTCGTCGATCTTCCAGCGGTTCTGCGTCAGGGTGAACAGCGAGACGAAGATCGCGCCCGCCACGCCGCCGACGACCAGCGCGCCGATCGGGTGCATCACGTCCGAGCCCGCGCACACCGCGACCAGCCCGGCCAGCGGTCCGTTGTAGGCAAAGCCCGGGTCGTTTCGGCCGAGCCAGACAGCCACCAGCGTGCCGCCGACCATCGCCATCAGCGAGTTGACCGCCACGAGGCCGGAGATCTTGTCGATCGTCTGCGCGCTCATCACGTTGAAGCCGAACCAGCCGACCGCGAGGATCCACGCGCCCAGCGCGAGAAAGGGGATGCTCGACGGCGGGTGCGCGCTCATCGCACCGTCCTTGCGGTAGCGGTTTGAGCGAGCGCCCAGCAGCAGCACCGCGGCCAGGCCGACCCAACCACCCACCGCGTGCACGACGACGCTGCCGGCAAAGTCGTGGAACTCGGCTCCGGTGAGGTCTTTCAGCCAGGCCTGCAGGCCGAAGCGGCCGCCCCAGACCGCGCCTTCGAACAGCGGGTAGACCAGGCCGACGATCACCGCGGTGGCCATCAGCTGCGGGCCGAAGCGCGCACGCTCGGCAATGCCGCCCGAGACGATGGCTGGAATCGCCGCCGCGAAGGTCAGCAGGAAGAAGAACTTGACGAGCTCGTAGCCGTTGCGCGCGGCCAGTGCCTCGGCGCCGGTGAAGAAGCTCACGCCGTACGCCACCGCGTAGCCGACGAAGAAGTAAGCCACGGTGCTGACCGCGAAGTCGACCAGGATCTTGACCAGCGCATTGACCTGGTTCTTCTTGCGCACGGTGCCGAGCTCGAGAAACGCGAAGCCGGCGTGCATGGCCAGCACCATCACGGCGCCGAGCAGGATGAACAGGGCATCGCTGCCTTGCTTGACGGAATCCATCGGGAGAGGCTTTCGAAGGTGGCGGGCGCTCGGACGGCCGGCGAATGCACCAGGCGAGCGAATCACGCACCAGAAAGCAAAACCAATACCAAGCTTGGTGCAAGCCGGCGGGCGTGCCGCCTCCAAGGCGCGCACCGATTTGCCGCATCGATCCACCACCAAGGTGCAATTTCGGCACATAGCGCACCTCCAAGGTGCGCCACCGCCTGCTCTCAGCCGATCTCAGGCGAATGCACCGCCATCAGCACCACCTCGCCGCGGTGCTCGCGCGGCCGGTGGCGCAGCCACCAGACGCCACCCTTGCGGATCGACCAGGCCGTCAACGCCTCCGGCGACCCAGCGGCGAGCTGTGCGCCGATCATCAGGTAGGCGGCCGCCAGGCCGAGCGTCGGCTGGTGGCCGACCACCAGCACCGGCTCGCGGGCATCGGGCCAGCGCACGGCCGCCAGCAGCCCGTCCACCGTGCCCTCGGGCGCCAGGGCGTCGCTGAGCTTGAACTTACGGTCCAGCGCCTCGGCCGTCTGGCGCGCACGCAGCGCGGGGCTGACCAGCACCTTCGTCGAATGCGGCAGCACCTGGTTCAGCCAGTCGGCGACGCGGCGCGCATGGCGCTCGCCCTTGTTCGTCAGCCCGCGCGCCGGGTCGTCCACGCCGTCGGCCAACTCCTCCGCCTCGGCGTGGCGCCAGAGAATCAAGTCCATGCGGCTCAAGACCCGAAGCGGGCCATCAGCGCCTGCTGTGCGCTGACGCCTTGGGTGCCGACACGGCGGTAGCTGCCGTCGCGCTGCAGTTCCCAGGCGTCGCGCGAGTCGTGCAGGTAGGGGACCAGGCACTCGTCGATCACGCGCTGGCGCAGCCGCGCATCGCGCACCGGCCAGGCCAGCTCGATGCGGCGGAACATGTTGCGGCCCATCCAGTCGGCGCTGGACAGGTACAGCACCTCGTCGTCCTCGCCCGTCCCCCAGCGGAAATACAGGATGCGCGAATGCTCGAGGAAGCGCCCGACCACCGAGCGCACGCGAATGCGTTCGGTCTGGCCGGGCACGCCCGGCGGCAGCATGCAGGCGCCGCGCACGACGAGGTCGATCTGCGCGCCGGCACGGCTGGCGTCGACCAGCGCGTGGATCAGGCCGGGGTCGGTCAGCGCGTTGAACTTGGCGACGATGCGCGCGGGCCGGCCGGCACGCGCCGCATCCGCCACCTGGCCGATGTGGCGCACCAGGCGCCGGTGCAGCACGAAGGGCGCGGTCAGCAGGTGGCGAGGCGGCTTGACCCGCGTCAGGCTCGCGATCTGCTGGAACACCGCGTCGGCATCGGCCGCGATGCCGGGGTCGGCGGTGAGGTAGCCGATGTCGGTGTACAGCCGCGCGGTCTTGGGGTTGTAGTTGCCGGTCGACAGGTGCACATAACGCCGAAGCTGCGGTGCCCCACGCGGGCCGGCTTCGCGCCGCGTGACCAGCAGCAGCTTGGCGTGCGTCTTCAGCCCGACGATGCCGTAGACGACCTGCGCGCCGACCGCCTCGAGCCGCTCGGCCCAGTTGATGTTGGCTTCCTCGTCGAAGCGGGCCTTCAACTCCACCACGACCATCACTTCCTTGCCGCGCCGCGCCGCGTCGATCAGCAGGTCCATCAGCACGGATTTCGCGCCGGTGCGGTAGACCGTCTGGCGGATCGCGAGCACGTCCGGGTCGTTGACCGCCTGGCGCAGGAACTCGACCACCGGCTCGAAGCTCTCGAACGGGTGGTGCAGCAGCACGTCGCGCTCGCGCAGCGTGTCGAAGATCGAGCCGGCGCGCGGCAGCCGGCCGGCCGGCCAGCCCGGCTCGTAGGGCGCGAAGCGCAGCGCGGCCCCTGCGGCCAGGTCGTCCGCCAGGTCGATCAGCTCGTTCAGCCGCACCAGGTTGACGGGGCCGTCGACCCGGTACAACGCGGCCTCGGGCAGGTCGAACTGCTCGAGCAGGAAGCGCCACAGGTCGGGCGGGCAGCTGCTGACCACCTCGACCCGGATGGCCTGGCCGAAATGCCGCGTCGTGAGGCCGGCGCGCAGCGCCTGGCGCAGGTTGGTGACATCGTCGTCGTCGACCTCGAGCTCGGAATCCCGCGTAACGCGGAACTGCGAGAACGATTCGACCGTGCGGCCGGAGAACAGCTCGTCCAGGTGCGCGCGGATCACGCTGGACAGCAGCACGAAACCCTGCTCGCCCGGCGCGCACACATCCGCCGGCAGCCGGATGACCCGCGGCAGCACGCGCGGCACCTTGACGATCGCGATCTGGCTCTCGCGGCCGAAGGCGTCCCTGCCGCCCAGGTGAACGATGAAGTTGAGCGACTTGTTGGCCACCTGCGGGAACGGGTGCGCCGGATCCAGCCCGATGGGCATCAACAGCGGCCGCACTTCGCGCTCGAAGAAGCCCGCGACCCAGCGCCGCTGCGGCTCGCTGCGGTCGGCATGGTTGATCACGCGGATGCCGTGGCGCTCGAGCGCCGGCATCACCTCGGTGTTGAAGATCGCGTACTGCTCGTCGATCAGCCCGTGCGCCCGCGCCGCCACCGCAGCCAGGTCGGCGCGCGAGGCCTCGCTCGGCGCGGCGCGCGCGGCCTCCAGCACGTCGGCAAAACGCACTTCGAAGAACTCGTCGAGGTTCGACGACACGATGGTGACGTAGCGCAGCCGCTCGAGCAACGGCACGTCCTCGCGCTGGGCCTGGGCCAGCACGCGGCGGTTGAACGCGAGGATCGCCTGCTCGCGGTTGAGCAGCGCCAGCGGCGCGCTCTCGCTGGGGCCGGCCGCCTCCACGGCCCCCTCGCTGGGCAACAGTTCGCTCATCTCGCCCCCTTGGTGCTGCGCACCGTCCCCCAAAGGGGGAATGCGCCCTTGAGGCGGCTCTGCGTGCTCATGGCGCGAGTTTATGAAGCTGTTGTGACAGTGGCGTGACCCGTTTGACAGGAACCAGGTACTGCAGGAATTGCCGGGTCGCGGTCGCCCAGTCGAAAGCCCGGGCACGCGCCAGCGCCTGCTCGCGCGGGATGTCGAGCGCGCGCAGCGCGGCTGTACGCAGATCATCATGCAACACGCCGGCGCCGCTGGCGCCGATCACGTCCAACGGCCCGGCCACCGGGAAGGCCGCGACCGGCGTGCCGCAGGCCAGCGCCTCCAGCATCACCAGGCCGAAGGTGTCGGCATGGCTCGGGAACACGAAGGCGTCGGCCGCGCTGTAGATCGTGGCGAGCTGCTCGCGCGGCACCACGCCGCGCCAGACGACCTCCGGGTGGCGCGCGCGCAGCTTCTCCAGCAGCGGGCCCTGGCCATAGACGACCTTGGTGCCGGGCAGGTCCGCGCCGAGAAAGGCCTCGAGGTTCTTCTCGTACGAGACGCGGCCGATGGCCAGGAACACCGGCCGCGGCAAGCCCAGGTCGGCCCCCGGAACCGGCCGGAACAAGCTCAGGTCCACCCCGTGCGACCAGGGCCGCAGGTTGGCGAAGCCATGGCCCTGCAGGATCTTCAGCATCCCCTCGGTGGGCACCATCACGCCGGCCGAAGGCGCGTGGAAACGGCGAAACCAGGCGTAGCCCCAGGCTGCCGGCAGGTGCAGCGCGCGGGCCAGGATGTCCGGGAAGCGGGTATGGAAGGCCGTCGTGAAGCGCCAGCCGCGCGCCAGGCAGTGGCGCCGCGCCGCCTGGCCCAGCGGGCCTTCGGTGGCAATGTGCACCGCGTCCGGCCCGAAGGCGTCGAGCTGCCGCGCCACCTCACGGCCGGGCCGCCAGGCCAGTTCGATCTCCCGGTAGCCCGGGCAGGCGAAACGCCGGAACGGCCCCGGCTCGACGACCAGCAGGTCGTGGCCGGCTTCGGCCAGGCCACGCACCAGCTCGACCAGCGTCGTGACCACGCCATTGACCTGGGGCTGCCAGGCGTCGGTGACGAGGGCGATCTTCATCCGGAGCGCCTCAGCCGCGGGTCGCCGCGGCGACGGGCTCGGGCCAGGGCTCGGGCAGCGGCTCGGTCTCCGGCGCTTCGTCGGCCGCTGGGGTCGCCCGTGGCAGGGCCAGTGCGCAGCGCGACCAATCGATCAGTTCGAGCCGGCCGTCGGCATGCTCGGCCAGCGCGCTCAGGCTCTCGACCCAGTCGCCGTCGTTCGCATACAGCACGCCGTCGATCTCGCGCAGCTCGGCGTGGTGGATGTGGCCGCAGACCACGCCGTGCACGCCGCGCTTCTTCGCCTCGCGCGCCACCGCAGCCTCGAAATCGCTCACATAGCTGACCGCGCGCTTGACCTTGAGCTTGAGGTAGCGCGACAGGCTCCAGTACGGCAGGCCGAACTTCGCGCGCAGGTGGTTCACGTAGCGGTTGAGCTTCAGCGTGAATTCATAGAGCGAGTCGCCCACGTGGGCCAGCCACTTGGCGCACTGGATCACGCCGTCGAACAGGTCGCCGTGGGTGACCCACAGCCGCCGGCCGTCGGCGGTCGTGTGCACGCAGTCCTCGACCACTTCGACCCCGCCGAAGCTGTGGCCCAGGTACTTGCGCGCGAATTCGTCGTGATTGCCCGGCACGAAGACGACGCGCGTGCCCTTGCGGACCTTGCGCAGCAGCTTCTGCACCACGTCGTTGTGCGCCTGCGGCCAGTACCAGCCGCGCCGCAGCTGCCAGCCGTCGATGATGTCGCCGACGAGGTACAGCGTCTCGCACTCGGTGTCCCGCAGGAAATCCAGCAGCGCGTGCGCCTGGCAGCCCGGCGTGCCGAGGTGGATGTCCGAGATCCACAGCGTGCGAAAACGCAGCGGCACGGCGGCGGGCGGCGCGGTGTCGGGGGCAATCTGCATGGACGGGCATGGTCGCCGGCCCGGGTGACGCGGCAGTGAAGGCCCGGTGACGCTTCGGTGACCGAACAGCCGATCTTGTTCAACGATCGTCAGCAAGCCGCCCGGTCGTCTTGCCGCGGGCCGGCGGCGCCGCGAACATCCGCGCCACGCCTTGCCCCACCCGGGGCCCCACCGCATTCCCACGAGGAGACGTCGTTTGAGCTCGCTTCCCCTTTGCCGCATCGCCCTGGCCTGTGCCACGCTGTTCAGCGCCGTGGCCGCCAACGCCGCCCAGCCCGCCGACCACCCGCAGGCCGTCGCCCGGGCGCTGTCCCACCTGCAATCGTCGTCGCGCGGTGCGCTCGCGCGGGCCGACGCCTTCGAGGCGCGTGACGTGATCGTCGACGCCGATGGCAGCGAGCATGTGCGCTTTGCCCGCCGCTTCCAGAACCTGCGCGTGATCGGCGGCGACGTGGTCGTGCACGGCCACGCGAACGGCGCGCTGCGCGGGCTGTCACGCACGCTGGCCGCCGCCCCGGTGCTGGCCACGCGGCCGACGCTGGCTGCGTCGGCCGCCGAGCTGGCCGGCCTGGCCACGGCCAACGTCGCCACCGGCGCCACCGTGACCAGCGAGCTGGTCGTCTTCGCCCACCACCGCAAGCCGGTGCTGGCCTGGGACGTGCTCTACACCGGGCAGACCAGGCAGGGCAGCCCGACCGAGCGTCATGTGATCGTGCACGCCCACACCGGCCAGGTGCTCGACAGTTTCGACGACATCCAGACCGCCGACGCCGCCGGAGTCGGAAACAGCCTGTTCCTCGGCCAGATCGAGATCCGCACCGACAGCCAGGCCGACGGCAGCTTCGCGCTGCGCGACACCACGCGCGGCGGCCACGCCGTGTACGACCTGCACGGCAACTTCAGCGGCAAGGGCACGCTGTTCACCGATGCCGACAACACCTGGGGCGACGGCACCAAGGCGAATCGCCAGACGGTCGCCGTCGACGCGGCCGCCGGCCACGCCTTCACCTGGGATTACTACCTCAACGTGCACGGCCGCCACGGCATCGCCGACGACGGCGTGGGTGCCACCTCGAAGGTGCACCAATCGCTGTTCGGCCTGCCCTGGGTCAACGCCTCGTGGAGCGACAGCTGCTTTTGCATGAGCTATGGCGACGGCGACAGCAGCTACTGGCCGCTGGTCGCGCTCGACGTGGCCGGCCACGAGATGAGCCACGGCGTCACCTCGCGCACGGCCGCCCTGATCTACTCCGGCGAATCGGGCGGGCTGAACGAGTCGACTTCGGACATCTTCGGCTCGATGGTCGAGTTCTATGCGAACAACGCCGCCGAGACACCGGACTACCTGATCGGCGAGCGCCTGCTGCGCGACGGCAGCGGCGTGCCGCTGCGCTCGATGATCCAGCCCAGCGCCGACGGTGCGTCGGCCGACTGCTGGTACGCGGGCGTCGGCAACCTGGACGTGCACTACTCGTCCGGCGTCGGCAACCACCTGTACTACCTGATGGCCGAGGGCTCGCAGCCGCTGAACGGCCCGGCTTCGCCGACCTGCCAGGCGGGCGACACCCGGGTTGCCACCGGCAACGCCGTGGTCAAGGGCGTCGGCCGCAAGAAGGCCGAGAAGATTTGGTACCGTGCCCTTTCGGTCTACATGACCTCGAGCACCGATTACCACGGCGCCCGCGAGGCGACGCTGGCCGCCACGGCCGACCTGTACGGCGGCGTCGGCTCCAAGGTGTGGAACAAGGTGAACAGGGCCTGGGCGGCCGTCAGCGTGACACCCTGAACCGGAATCAAGGAGTCAGCTGGACTCCCTTGCTTGGTCCACCTCCGGGTGGACCTTTTTTTGGGCTTGTCGCTTACTCGCCCAGGTACGCCGCGCGGACCTTGGGGTCGTCGAGCAGCTGGCGGGCGGGCCCGCTCATGGTGACCTCGCCGGACTCCATGACGTAGCCGCGGTTGGCCAGCGCCAGCGCGCGGCTGGCGTTCTGCTCGACCAGCA
>NZ_DATFAN010000168.1:0-25981 GCF_035254525.1 Ideonella sp.
GATTTAGGGAGCGCCGAAGCGCGCAGCGTTCGTGGCAGCGAGCGAAGCGAGCCTCGTAGACTGACTCGCCGGCGATTGTCTGAACGAAGCGAGCGCAGCGAGCGAAGTGAGTTCGACGGCGGCCACGAACGCGAGCACTGCAGGGCACCCTCGCCGCAGGCGAGGGCGCGGACTCATGAGCCCCATCGCCTGCCGGCCCCCGGCCGCGCCACCGCGCCATCCCTCGTCCCATGAGCGCCATCACCCTCGCCTCTCCCGCAGCGCCCATGGCATCACCGAAGCGCACCCTCACCCACGCCATCGCTGCACTCGCGACGCTGGCGGTGCTCTGGCTCACCTGGCGCCTCGCCGCCAGCGGCCAGTTGCTCGTCAGTACCGCTACGCTGGCACTCGGTGGCTTCGCCGTCTACACCTACGCCTCCGCGAAGACGCTGGCCTGGCGCTACCTGTTTCCCGGCGTCGCCGGCATGCTGATCTTCGTCGCCTTTCCGCTCGTCTACACGATGCAGATCGGCTTCACGAACTACTCGTCGGCGCATCTGCTCAGCGAAGAACGTGCCCGTGCCTACCTGCTGGACCAGAGCGAGGTCGACGAGGCCCACGCGATGGCCAGCACGCTGTACGCCGATGGCTCGGCACTGCGCGTGAAGCTGACGAGCGCCGACAGCAACGAGGTGCTGGTCACGCCACCGCTGACCGCCAGCGCGCCATCGAAAGGCGCGGTGCCGCTGACGCCGGCCGCCGACACGCCCCTCGGCGCCCCGCTGTCACTGCGCGAGGTGCTCGCCCGGCGCGACACACTGCGCGGCCTCGCGCTCCAACGCCCCGATGGCACGCTGCTGCACTACACCGGCGTGCGCGAATTCGGCCCGCTCAACCCCGTGTGGAAGGCCGGAGGCAACGGCGCCCTCGTCCAGCAGGCCACCGGCACCACCTACCGCCCGAACCGCGGCACCGGCTACTTCGAGAACGAACGCGGCGAGCACGTCCAGCCTGGCTTCAAGGTCAACATCGGCCTCGCGAACTACACGCGGATGATGTTCGACGCCGATTTTCGAGGCCCCTTCGTCTCGATCTTCGGCTGGACCGTCGTCTTCTCGGCGCTCACCGTGCTGTTCGCCACCGCCATCGGCATGACTTTGGCCGTGCTGCTGAACTGGGAGGCGCTGCGCTTTCGCACCCTCTACCGCACGTTGCTGTTCCTGCCCTACGCCGTGCCCGGCTTCATCTCGATCCTCGTCTTCAAGGGCTTGTTCAACCAGAACTTCGGCGAGATCAACGCGATCCTCGATGCGCTGTTCGGCGTGCGTCCGGCCTGGTTCGCCGACCCGACGCTCGCGCGGGCCATGCTGCTGATCGTCAATACCTGGCTCGGCTACCCGTACATCATGGTGCTGTGCACCGGGCTGCTCAAGGCCATTCCGTCGGACCTGTACGAAGCCTCGGCCATCGCCGGCGCCGGCCCGCTGACCAACTTCTTCAAGATCACCGTACCGCTGATCGCCCGGCCGCTGACGCCGCTGCTGATCTCGGCCTTCGCGTTCAACTTCAACAACTTCGTGCTGATCTCGCTGCTGACCGACGGCCGGCCCGACTACCTGAACACCAAGCTGCCGGCCGGCACCACGGACATCCTGGTCAGCTACACCTACCGCATCGCCTTCACCGACGCCGGCGCCAATTTCGGCCTCGCGGCGGCGATCTCCACGCTGATCTTCTTCGTCGTCGCGCTGATGTCGCTCGTCAACCTCAGGCTCAGCGGCGACGCCGGGGCCTCGACCAGGTAACCCGCCATGGCCATCGTCACCGGCAAGCGCCAGCGCTGGCGCATCCTCGCGGCCCACGCCGGGCTGTGGCTGCTGATCGGCATCACGCTGTTTCCGCTGGTCGCGGTCGTGTCGATCTCGCTGCGCCCGGGCAACTTCGCCACCGGCTCGCTGATCCCCGCGCAGATCAGCCTCGAACACTGGAAGCTCGCACTCGGCATCGCCCACGTGCTGCCCGACGGCACGCGCATCGAGCCGCCGTTCCCGGTGCTGTTGTGGCTGTGGAACTCGGTCAAGATCGCGACCGTCTCGGCGCTGCTGATCGTCGCGATCTCGACCACCGCGGCCTACGCCTTCGCGCGGCTGAAGTTCGCCGGCAAGCGCCTGCTCCTCAACAGCATGCTGCTGCTGCAGATGTTCCCGGTCGCGGTGGCGCTGGTGGCGATCTACGCGATCTTCGAAGGCATCGGCAACCACCTGCCGTGGATGGGCATCGAGACCCACACCGGTCTGATCGTCGCCTACCTCGGCGGCGTGGCGACCCACGTCTGGACCATCAAGGGCTACTTCGACACCATCCCCACCGAGATCGAGGAGAACGCCAAGGTCGACGGCGCAACGCCCTGGCAGGCCTTCCGCCTCGTGCTGCTGCCGATGGCGGTGCCGATCCTGATGGTGGTCTTCGTGCTGGCCTTCATCGGCACGATCATCGAGTACCCGGTCGCCTCGGTGCTGCTGCGCGAAGAGCCCAACCTCACGCTGGCCGTCGGCTCCAAGTTCTACCTCTACGACCAGAAGTTCCTCTGGGGCGATTTCGCCGCCGCGGCCGTGCTCTCCGGCCTGCCGATCACGCTCGTCTTCCTCGCCGCGCAGCGCTGGATCGTCTCGGGGTTGACCTCTGGCGGCGTGAAAGGATGACCCCCACGCTCCCTCCGGTCGGCGCCTTGCAGGCCGCCCCGGGCCAGTGGCCCGGCCCCTCGCCAGGCACGAACAGTCCACAGGACCGTTCATGTCCGGGCTCGGCCCCCCGAGGGGGCTCGCGCAGCGGACCGGCAAAGCCGGATCCGCGCACGCCACTTGAATGGGCGGCGCTATGCGCGCCCGTATTGCTCGCGCTGCTCACGGCTGCCGCGTGCAGCACCGTTGGCCCGCTCGACAACAACTTGACCATCCCGATGCCCCGCGAAGCCGACTGCCCCCACACCACTCCCGCGCCCTTCGGCGAGACCGTGCTGTACCTGCGCGGCTCGATGAACAACGGGGCCGCGCTCGACGAATACGCCTTCCAGTACAGCTGCGATGCCTACTACCTCAACGTCAAGCTCCAGGGCCGGCACGAGTTCAAGATCGCCGATGCCGCGTGGACACCTGCGCTGACCTCGGAGGTCCACACGCTCGCGTTCGAGGGCGGAGAGCAGACCGTGCGCGCGGTCATCGTCGCCGAGCGCGCGCTGGTGAGCGTCGGCCCGAAGAGCTTCGTCGACCCGAACGCACTGCCGATCGACGACCCCATCGCGCTCAGCCTGCGCTTCGATTCGCGCGCGGCCGTGCACAAGGCCCCGTTCGGCGCCGTGGTCGAACACACGCCGATCGATTTCGCGGTCACCGCGCAGCCGGGGGTCGACAAGCTGACGCTGGTGGTCGAGCGGCGCCGCCTCGAAGGCAACCAGGAGGTGCTCGAATACCTGCCCGTCGCCCGCGTGCCGATGCAGCGCGAGCGCGCCGCTGGCGGGTACGAGCGCTGGCACGCCCGCCACGCCTTCGGCACCAGGGCCGTCTACGGCTACTGGTTCGAGGCGGAGGTCGGCGGCCGGGCCTACGTGCTGCAGAACAACGCCGACGCCGTCTACTGGACGCGCGAGAAGGGCAGCTTCGGCCCCGGCGAGGTGGCGCACAAGCCGAAGCGCGAAAGCGCGATCCGCCGCTACCGCCAGACCGTCTACGACCCGGCGTTCAAGGTGCCCGACTACGCACCGGACCTCGTCTACTACTACATCTTCCCCGACCGCTTCCGCAACGGCGACCGGGCCAACGACCCGAAGCCCGGCCGCGACCGCTACCAGGACCACAGCGTCGAGTTGCACGCCAACTGGCTCGACAAACCCTGGAAGCCCGGCACCGGCGATGGCTCCGACGCCGTCTACAACAACGATTTCTTCGGCGGCGACCTGGCCGGCATCATCGACAAGCTCGACGACATCCGCGAGCTCGGCGCCAATGCGATCTACATGACACCGATCTTCCAGGCGGCCAGCAACCACAAGTACGACACGGCCGACTACCACCAGGTCGACCCGGCCTTCGGCAGCAACGCCGACTTCGAGCGCCTGTGCCGCGAGGCGGGCCAACGCGGCATCCGCGTGATCCCCGACGCGTCGCTGAACCACGTGGGTAGCGACTCGGTCTACTTCAACCGCTACGGCAACCACGGCACCGACGGCGCGTTCCAGGGCGGCCGCATCAACCCCGCGTCACCCTACTCCGACTGGTTCACGCTCGACCCGACGCAGGCGGACCCCGACAAGCAGTTCCGCGGCTGGGTCGGCGTGAAGGACCTGCCCGAGCTCGACAAGGCTTCGCGCTCCTTTCGCGATTTCGCCTACGGTCGGCCCGATTCGGTGATGAAGGCCTGGCTGGACCGCGGCGCCGCCGGCTGGCGCATGGACGTGGCACCCTGGGTGCCTGACGATTTCTGGCGCGAGTGGCGCACCGCCATCAAGGCCCACAGGCCCGACGCGATCACGATCGCCGAGACCTGGTTCGACGCCTCGAAGTACTTCCTCGGCGACAGCTTCGACTCGACGATGAACTACATCTTCCGCAACACCGTGCTGGCCTATGCCGGCGGCGGCGACGCGGCCGCGCTGTACCGCCAGATCGAGCTGATGCGCGAGGCCTATCCGCCGCAGGCCTTCCACGCGCTGATGAACCTGCTGTCGACGCACGACCAGGCGCGCTCGCTGCACGTGCTGGGGTGGCGGGACGGCGCGGGCCCCGAAGCCATCGCGCTGGCCAAGCGGCGCTTCCGCCTGGCGCTGCTGTTCCAGATGACCTTCCCCGGCTCGCCGGCCATCTACTACGGCGACGAGGTCGGCGTGACCGGCGGCGACGATCCCTACAACCGCGCCACCTACCCCTGGGCTGACCAGGGCGGGCAGCCGGACCTGGCACTGCGCGACCACGTGAAGACGCTGACCGCCCTGCGCCACGCCGAGCCGGTGCTGCGCCGCGGCGCGCTCGATGCGCCGCTGTTCGCCGACGCGCACGTCATCGTGCTGGCACGCCGCCTCGGCGGCCGCTGGGCCATCACCGCCACCAACAACGCCGATGCCCCGCGCACGCTCGAGATCGCGCTGCCCGCCGGTGCGCCGGCCGGTGCGTGGCGTGATGCCTTGGCCGGCACGACCCTCGGCACCGTGCAAGGCCGGCTCACGCTGACGCTTCCGGCGCTCGGTGGCCAGGTGCTGATCAACGGTTCGTGACAGCCGGGCGATGATCGCGGTGTGACACACCTTCCCCCGCCCCGGCCGCGCCTGTTCACGCTCGCGTGGCCATTGTTCGTCGAACTGCTGCTGGGCATCGGCGTCGGCCTGGTCGGCACCGCGCTCGCGGCGCGCGTGTCGGATGCCGCCGGCGCCGGCTTCTCGCTGGCCAACCAGGTCGGCGCCACGCTGTTCGTCGTCTTTCGCATCATCGGTGCCGGCATCGGCGTGGTCCTCACGCAGGCACTGGGCGCCGGCCAGCGCGAGGGCGCCGAGCGCGTGGCGCGCGCCGCCCTCGGCGCGAGCACCTGGATCGGCGGCGGCACCGCCCTGGTGGCGCTCGTGGCCGCCACCCCCTTGCTGCGGCTGATGCAAGCGCCGCCGGACGTGCTGCCGCTCGCGGCACCGTTTCTCGCCGCACTCGCGCCGGCGATGCTGGGCGACGCCTGGAACGCCGCCATGGCCAGCGTGATGCGAGCCCACCTGCGCACGCGCGACACGCTGGCCGTGATCATCGTGATGCACGCGGCGCACCTCGCCCTCGCGATACCGCTGATGCTGGGCGCCGGCCCGCTGCCGCCGCTCGGCCTGCCCGGCTACGCGCTGGCGCTGGCCGGCAGCCGGCTGATCGGCCTGGGCCTGCACCTGTGGCTGTGGCGGCTGCGCCTGGGCCTGGTGCCTCGCTGGCGCGACTGGTGGCATGCCCCGCGCCGCGAGCTCGGCGCGATGCTGCACATCGGCCTGCCCGGCGCGGCCGAGAACATCGCCTACCGGCTGGCCTTCATGGTCAGCGTGTCGGTGGCCGCGCAGCTCGGCGCGCAGGCGCTGGCGGCGCAGGCCTACGCGGCGCAGCTGATGTCCACCGTGCTGCTGTTCAGCCTGGCGACCGGGCTCGGGGTCGAGATCCTCGTCGGGCACCTGATCGGCGCCGGCCAGTGGCACGCGGCACATCGGTTGGTGCGGCGGGCGCTGGGGCGTGGCCTGGTCGCCAGCGTCGCCGTCGCCACGGTCGTGGCGATCGCCTCGCCCTGGCTGCTGCGCATCTTCACGCACGACCCGGCCATCATCGCGGCCGGGCAGACGGTGCTGTGGATCACCATCGTGCTGGAGCCGGGCCGCGCCTTCAACCTCATCGTGATCAATGCGCTGCGTGCGGCCGGCGACGCGCGCTACCCCGTGGCCGCCGGCGCCGCCTCGATGCTCATCGTGCTGGCCGGCGGCAGCTGGCTGCTCGGCTCGGTACTTGGCTGGGGCCTGCCGGGCCTGTGGATCGCCTATGCGGCCGACGAGTGGATCCGCGGCCTGCTGATGTGGCGCCGCTGGGCCAAGCTCGGCTGGCTGCCGCATGCGCGCGCCGCGCGGCGGCGCCTGCGCGCCGCGCACGCGGCAGGCTGATCAAGCGGGCGAGGCCGCCTCGCCACGCCGGCGCGAGGCCTGGATGCGGTTGAACACCGGCGTCGCCGCCAAGGTGGTCACGATTGCCATCATCACCATGATCGCGAACAGCGCCGGCCCGATGATGCCGCGCTGCAGGCCGATGTTCAGGATGATCAGCTCCATCAGGCCGCGGGCGTTCATCAGCGTGCCGATCGCCATCGCCTCGTGCCGGCCCTCGCCGTGCCAGCGCGCGGCGGCGTAGCACGCCACGCCCTTGCCCACCGTGGCGGCCAGCAGCACGGCGCCCGCCAGCGCCCACAGCCAGGGTGTGTCGACCAGGCCGATCTTGGTGTTCAGGCCCGAGTAGACGAAGAACACCGGCAGCAGGAAGGCCGTGACCAGCGGGTGCAGTTGCCGCTGCAACTCTTCGGCGAAACGCCCGCGCGGCATTGCCAGGCCCATGATGAAGGCGCCGAAGACGGCGTAGATCTGGATCGCGTCGGTGAACCAGGCGCCGAGCATGCACAACATCAGCGCGACGATCAGCGTGTTCGGCCCCATGCGGCCCTCGCGTTCGACCTGCCGGCCGAGCGGCGCGAGCAGGCGCTTGACGCCGAGCAGCACGACCGCCGCATAGGCCACGCCGCCGCCGATCGCGAGCAGCGCGATCGATGCATCGCCCTGGAAACTCGCCAGCACGACGGCCAGCACGCACCACGCGGCGGCATCGTCCATCGCCCCGGCCGCCAGCGCCAGCGTGCCGAGCGAGGTCTTGGCCAGGCCACGCTCCTGGATGATGCGCGCGAGCATCGGGAAGGCGGTGATCGACATGGCCGCGCCCATGAACAACATCGCCTGCACCGGCGTGGTCTTGGCCGAGAACAGCGTGCCATCGCCCGCCAGTTGCCAGGCCAGCGCCGCGCCGAGTGCAAAGGGCGCGACGATGCCGGCCAGCGACACCGCCGCCGCACTGCGCACGCGGCTCTTGATCAACTCGATATCGAACTCGACGCCGATCAGGAACATGTACAGCGCCAGGCCGATCTGGCACACCGAAAACAGGATCGGCTTGGAGTCGGCCGGAAAGACGTAGGCGGACACGCCCGGCAGCAGCCAGCCCATCAGCGAGGGCCCCATCAGCACGCCGGCGATCATCTCGCTGACGACCTGCGACTGGCCCATCCGCGCGAACAGCCAGCCCACCGCCCGGCACACGCCGAGGATGAAGGCCATCTGGAGGAAGAAGCGGACGGACAGGTCGAAAGTCGTCATGACTGCCTTGGTGTGTTCAGGCCATTGCCGGCTTGGCCACGGGTGGCGTCGCCTTGCAGTGCTTGTCGATGAAGGCCTGGTGATCGGGCATCACGTCCACGCATTTGATGATCACGTTGCGCACGCTCTCCAGGTACTCGCCAATCGACTCCTCGGGCTGCAAGTCGACCAGCGGGTGGTAGCCCTCGGGCACCAGATTCTGCCCCTCGAAGACCTGCAGCCAGCTGAACTCGGTGAACAACTCATTGTCCACGCGCACCATTCGGCCGTGTGCCTTGTACAGCTCGATCTTGTGGGTCAGCGATTCCGGCAGGCTCATGTGCGCGCAGGCCCGCCAGAACTCCGAATCCTCGCGCTGGTTCAACGTGTAGTGCAGGATGATGAAGTCGCGGATGCGTTCGTACTCGAAGCGCGACTGGCGGTTGTACTCGGCGATGTCGACCGGGTTGAAGCCGCGATCCGGGAAGTAGTCGATCAGGCGCTGGATCGACGACTGGATCAGGTGGATGCTGGTCGACTCCAGCGGTTCGAGGAAGCCACTGGCCAGGCCGATCGCCACCACGTTCTTGTTCCAGCCCCGCTTGCGCATGCCGGTGGTGAAGCGGATCGGGCGCGGATCGGCCAGCGGCTTGCCGTCGAGGTTGGACAGCAGCGTGGCGGCCGCCTCGTCGTCGCTGACGAAGCGGCTGCAGTACACATGCCCGTTGCCGGTGCGGTGCTGCAGCGGAATGCGCCATTGCCAGCCCGCACGGTGCGCCGTCGAGCGGGTGTACGGTGTGAGCACCGGCGCGGATTCGCAGGGCACCGCCAGCGCGCGGTCGCACGGCAGCCAGTGCGTCCAGTCCTCATAGCCGGTCTGGAGCGTCTGCTCGATCAGCAGGCCGCGAAAACCCGAGCAGTCGATGAAGAGGTCGCCCTCGACGCGCTCGCCGCTGGCCAGCACGACCGCGTCGACATGGCCGTCGCCCTCGCGCTGCGAGACCTGCACGATCTTGCCCTCGGTGCGCACGACGCCGCGCGCCTCGGCGAAGCCGCGCAGGAAGCGCGCGTACAGGCTGGCATCGAAGTGGTAGGCGTAGGCGATGTCGTTCAGCGGCGAGTTCGGCACATTCGCCTGCGGCGGCAGGAAGCGGTTGGCCTTGCTCGCCATGCGGGTGACGCAGTACTCCTCCAGCGGCTTCGCGCGGCCGAGCGAGCGCATCTTCAGCCAGTACTGCTCGAAGCGCACGGTCCACAGGTCCTGCCCGATGCGGCCGAAGCCGTGCATGTAGCGGTCGCCCAGCCGGCCCCAGTTGACGAACTCGATGCCGAGCTTGAACGTTCCCTGGGTGGCCTTGATGAACTCGGCCTCGTTGATGCCGACGATCTTGTTGAAGATCTGGATCATCGGGATCGTCGCCTCGCCGACGCCGACGATGCCGATCTCGTCGGACTCGACGACACGGATCGCATAGCGGCCCTTCAGCGCCGTGGCCAGGGCCGCGGCAGTCATCCAGCCGGCGGTGCCGCCCCCGACGACAACGATGGATTTCAGAAGCTCGGTGTGCATGTCGCGCGCCTTGGCAAGTGGATCAGAAAGCAAAACGGGGAGGCCTGGTGGCCCCCCCTCGGTCAGTACCGCTCCCGTGGGCCGGCTTGCGGCCAACCCACGCGGTGAGCCCCGGATGGATCAGAACTTGTAGTTCAGACCCACCATGTACGACGTACCGAACTTCTTGCGGTTGGTGATGTTGCCGTTGGCCGCATCGTATTCCGCGTACTCCGCATTCGTCAGGTTGTTGCCCTGGGCCAGCAGCGACAAGCCCTTGAGCGGCCCCCAGTCGAAGTCGTAGGCCAGTTGCACGTCGACCTGTGACTCGGCCTTGACGTAGACGAGCTGCGTCTTGTCCTGGTAGTCGGAGATCGAACCCAGGTATTCCGAGCGGTGGCGCTGGGCGACGGCGATCTGGAAGCCGTACTTCTCGTAGTACAGGCGGATGTTCGTGACTTCCCTCGACAGGCCCGGCAGCGGGATGTTCGGCGTGTTGACGTTCTGGCCCGAGAAGCCCGAAGCCGGCAGCTTGACCGAGCTGTCGGTGTTCGAGTAGTTGGCCATCACGCCGAAGCCGTCGAGCCAGCTCGTCGCCATCGACAGCGGGACGTTGACCGCCAGCTCGACGCCACTGATCGTGCCGCCCTTGCCGTTGGTCGGCAGCGTGATCAGGCCGACCGTGCCGTTGTCCGGCATGCCCGAGCCCGGCGTGACGTACGGCGCGAAATCGAACACCTGGCGGGTCTTCAGGATGTAGGTGTCCAGATCCTTGTAGAAGCCGGCGATCGACACATAGCCTTTCCTGCCGAAGTACTTCTCGTACGACAAGTCCAGCGCGTTCGCACGGAAAGGTTCGAGTGCCGGGTTCCCGCCAGAGCCGTTGAAGTACGACGGGCCATCGTCGGACTTGACGCTGAAGTCGATGGTTGACTTCATGTCTTCCATGTTCGGCCGTGCGATCAGGCGGCCCAGGCCGAAGCGAACCACGTTGTCGTTGCCAAGATCGGCCGCCAGATTCAAGCTTGGCAACACATCGGTGAAGCTGTGGCTGGCCATGGTCGGCGAGTAGTCACAGCTGTGGGTGCCGCCATTGCAGCTGGCCTGGTCGACCTGGAAGCCGGTGGCCGACTGGCGGGTCGCGATGAACTGCACACCGACGTTGCCACGCAGCGGAATGCCCGCGACGTCGCTGTCGATGTCGCCCTTCAGGTAGGCGGTGCTGACGTTCTCCTTCACGCCCCAGGTCTTGCCGACGATGTCGTGGTCGGACCAAGGGTTGAGCTGGTAGACCGAGCCGAGTGAGCCGGCCGGATTCCAGTTCAGCGTCGGGATGCCGGTCATGCCGCCGACGCCGGTGCTCGGGTTCGGGATGTCGGCCCAGACCAGGCGATCGACGACGTTGCCATCGGCGTCCAGCGCACCTGGCAGCACCAGCGCGCCTTCGCGGGTCACGCGGTCCTTGGTGCGGATCGAAGTGTTCAGGCCACCGGTCACCGAGACGATCGGGCCCCAGGCGACGTCATGCGTGCCCTGAAGCTTCAGCGCGTCGATCTTGTCGGTCGTGGTCGGGTTGGCGTAGTAGCCGTCCTGCACGCCGTTGGCGCCGGCCCAGCCCTGCACGTCGGTCAGCTTGATCAGGTTCGGGTCGGCGTAGTTCAGGCCGCTGGTGTACTGCACGTCGGCCAGGTTGGTGCCGTTGAAGCCGGTCCACGAGATCGTGTCGTCATCGCGTGTGGCATTGCCGGGGATGCCGGCGGTAGTCTCGAAGCGCTCGGAGACCTTGGTGACCTTGGAGTGCGACAGGTCGAAGTTCAGTTTCCAGTCGCCGGCCTTGAAGGTGTTGCCCCACCCGATGGACTGCAGTTCGTCGGTGTAGTCCTCGTTGTGGTTGCGGATCACGCCCTTCCAGTTGGTGAGCGTGCCCGAGGTCGCGATGCCGTCCACGACCGTCGCGTTGATCAGCGTGCCACCGGTGTCGTTGGCGCCAGCCGACAGACCGCCGACCGGGCCCTCCAGACCCCGCTTCATGACCGAGAACTCGCCTTTCGAGTACAGCACGTCCAGCGTCGACTCGAAATCCTTGTTGGGCTTGAACTGCAGCACCATCAGGCCCGCGTCGCGCGTGTAGTCGGTGGTCTCGATGTCGGTCGTGAAGCCGCCCGGCGCCTTGACGGTGCCGCCGGCGTACGGCACGTCCGCCACCCAGCCCCCCCAGGTATTGAAGTTCGGCCGGCCGCCGCCCTTGGAGGTCGCGTGCGTGACCCCCAGCGCCAGGCCCACAGTGCGGTCGGCGAACTGGTCGATGTAGGACAGCGAGGCGCGATCGCCGCTGCCCGTGCCGAACCCCGGCTTGTCCTCGGCCTTGCCGGTCGACTCGTGGCGGTAGTTGACGACGATGTTGCGCTCGCCGAAGTTCAGCGGGCGCACGGTCTGCATGTCGGTCGTCGACGACAGGCCCTGGCCCATCAACGAGGCATCGGGTGTCTTGTAGATGACGATGCTGCCCAGCAACTCGGCCGGGTACTGGTCGAATTCGACGCTGCGGCTGGAGCCGGTCGATGCCTGCTCGCGGCCATTCAGCAGGCCGCCGTTGAAGTCGGGCGCCATGCCGCGCACGCTGATCTGCTGGGCGCGGCCGGTCACGGTGCTGCGCTGCGTCGTCACACCGGGCAGGCGCGAGATCGACTCGGCCACGCTCGTGTCGGGCAGCTTGCCGATGTCTTCGGCCGAGATGGCCTCAACGATCGAATCGGCGTTCTTCTTGATCGCGATCGCTGCCTCGATGCCGCGGCGGATGCCGGTCACCGTGACGGTCTGGACCTGCTCTTCGGCCTTCTTCTCGTCCTTGGCCGGCTCGCTTTGCGCGTGCGCCGCACCGGTGGCCAGGATCAGCGCCGAGCAGGCTGCGGCGACGGGGCTGATCCGGAAGGCGCTGCGCGAAGCGGGCCTGTGGTGGCTCGCTCGGCGCTTGTTGTTGGTCATTGTCATGGAGGACTCCTCAAGCTCTGGGACACACATGCACCACCGCCGAACCCGGCGCGCCTTCCCTCGCAAGACAGAAGCGCCGAATTTGCAGCATGTGGACAATTCTGTACTAAAACTAGATATAGAACGACCTGAGGCAATCCCTTAGTGGCGCGCCGCTTTCGCCACCGGAGAGCGATCTTCCACTGGGAGAGACGCCAAAATCTCCCTCCTGAGCAGCTGCGCCACGGGGCCAAAATCACCGTACTCACCTTCTCGTCGATGATGTAGTGCCACTACATTCAGCGTTTTCACCACAAACAGCGCCCGGATTTACCCGGCATGGCGCGGCCAACCCTTGCCAATCGGCAACGGCAGGTTCAGGCGAGCCAGACAGGCGAGCGCGACCAGCCCGAGACCCGAGCCAGCAAAGCGCGAAGGAGGAGGGAAAGAGGGAGAGAGGAGAAGGAAGGCGCGGCGGCGCCGACTCAGCCGACTTGCTGCTCGATCGCCGCGGCGGCGCCGGTCAGCGCGACCAGCGTGTCGGTGATCAGCGCGGTCGGGATGGCCTCGAGGTAGCCGCGCAGGCGACCCTTGGCCTCGAAGCGCTCGCGGAAGGCCGAGGCGAAGAAGCGTTGCTCCATGCGCGGCACGATGCCGCCGCCGATGTAGACGCCGCCGCGCGCACCGAGCACCAGCGCCACGTTGCCGGCAAAGCTGCCGAGCAGCGTGCAGAAGGTGTCCAGACTGCGGCTCGCCGCTTCGTCGGCACCGGCGAGGCCACGGTCCATGATCTGCTCGGCGGCCCAGGGTTCGGCGATCTGCTGACCGAGCACGCCAGCCACCGCGCGGTGCAGCACCGGCAGACCGATGCCGGACAGGAGGCGCTCGGCCGAGACGTGCGAGAAGTCTCGCCGCACGGCGCGCAACACCTCGGACTCGAAATCGTCGCCCGGCGCCAGCGTGCTGTGCCCACCCTCACCGGGCAGGGCGAGCCAGCCGTGGCGCGTCTGCACCACGCCGGCCACCCCCAGACCCGTGCCGGGGCCGATGACCGCCAGCGTGCCGCGCGCCTGCGGCAGCGCACCGTGGGCTCGCAACTGCTCGGGACGCAGATGAGGCAGAGCAAGCGCCAGGGCCTCGAAGTCGTTCAGCACCTGCAGGCCATCGAGCCCCAGCGCCGCCTGCAGCGCGGCCCGCGAGAAGCCCCAGTGGCTGTTGGTGAAGGCCACGCGGTCGTCACCCACCGCCGTGGCCACGGCCATCGCCGCCTGCCGCGGCGGCTGGTACGCCTGGCCGAGTGCGACACTCAGCTCCGACAGGTAGGCCCGCGCCGCGTCGGCCGGGCCGGGAAAATCGGGCACCGCCAGCTTGCGCACCTGCGTCGCGCCCGCGCCCGGGCCGGCGATCCAACCGAATCGCGCATTGGTGCCTCCGATGTCGGCGACGAGGCGGGGATAGCTCGATGGGCGGGCTTTGTTCAAAATCATAAGGTAGCGAAACTACATCGACGTCGCACGGGTAAGAACCCAGTTTACCTGGGCACGGAGCGCCCTCCAATGGGTGAAACGTAATCGAAGTACATCGACAAGCCGCCAGCCCGCCGCTGAACAAAGCAGTTATCATGCCCGCCCATGACCCGAGCCAGTCTGATGGGCCAGTTGCTGGCGTTCGTCGCGCGGCTGATCACCGGGACGCAGGGCCACTGGAAAGGTTGCCCGCCCGAGGCCTTGCAGCGAATCTACTTCGCCAACCACCAGAGCCACCTCGACTGGGTGCTGATCTGGGCCGCGCTGCCGGGCGAGTTGCGCCCCCATACACGGCCGATCGCCGCGAAGGACTATTGGACCAAATCGCCGTTCAAGCACTGGTTGACGCGTGAGGTCTTCAATGCGGTGTACGTCGACAGGCAGCGCACCGATGACCAGGATCCGCTGGAGCCACTGCTGCAGGCGCTGCGGGCCGGCGACTCGCTGGTCATCTTTCCCGAGGGCACGCGCAACCACACCGGCGAGCCGCAGGCTTTCAAGAGCGGCCTGTACCACCTGGCCGAGCAGTTCCCGCAGGTGCAACTGGTGCCGACCTGGATCGACAACGTGCAGCGGGTGATGCCCAAGGGCGAGGTGGTGCCGGTGCCGATCCTGTGCACCGTCACCTTCGGCGCCCCGATGGCGCTCGCGCCCGGCGAAGACAAGCGCGCCTTCCTGGCCCGAGCGCGCGACGCCGTGATCGCATTGCGGCCACGGGCCCAGTGAGGCCGCCATGCTGAAGGCCCTGCGCGATCTCGACAGCGAACAGCAGGTCGCGCTGCTGTTCGTGCTCGTCTTCGGCGTGCTGCTGCTGGTCAGCGTGGCCGCCTTGCTGGTCAGCCTGCGCGAACACCCGCCGGAATGGGCGGCGCGCCACCAGCGCTTCATCCGCGACCTGCGCGCGGTCTGGGTCGGTGCGGTGGTGTTCTGGCTGGCCTGGGTCTCGGGCCCCTTGGGCGCGACGCTGTTGTTCGGCGCTTTCTCGTTCTTCGCGCTGCGCGAGTTCATCACGCTCAGCCCGACGCGCCGGGCCGACCATCGCGGCCTGATCCTGGCCTTCTTCGTCGTGCTGCCGATCCAGTACCTGCTGGTGGGCAACCGCAACTTCGACCTGTTCACGGTCTTCGTGCCGGTCTACGTGTTCTTCGCCATTCCGGTGGTCAGCGCGCTGGCCGGCGACCCCGAGCGCTTCCTGGAGCGCAACGCGGCGATCCAGTGGGGCATCATGGTCTGCGTCTACGGGCTGTCGCATGCGCCGGCGCTGCTGCTGTTGAACTTCCGCGGCGTGGAGCCCGGGCGCGGGGCCTTTCTCGTGTTCTTCCTCGTCATCGTCAGCGCCGTCGCGCAGATCGTGCAGGAGGCCGCCAGCCGCTGGCTGCGCCAGCGCCCGCTGGCGCGCGCGATCAGCCGCTCGTTCTCGGCCCGCGCCTGGGCGATGGGAACGCTGGCCGGCGGCGTGACCGGCGCGTTGCTGTTCTGGATCACGCCGTTCAAGCTGGCCCAGGCGCTGGCGATGGCCTTGATCGCAGGTGGCGCCGGCACCTTGGGCGAGTTCGTGATGAAGGCGCTGAAGAAGGATGCCGGTGTGGCCTACTGGGGCAACCGGGCCGCCGTGACCGGGGCGGTCGGCCTGCTCGACCGGGTCGCGCCGCTGGCATTCGCGGCGCCGGTGTTCTTCCATTCGGTGCGCTGGTACTTCAAGCTATGACACGCGTGTTGGGCATCGACCCGGGCCTGCAGTGCACCGGCTTCGGCGTGGTGGAGCGCGAGGGCACCAAGCTGCACTATGTGGCCAGCGGCACGATCCGCACCACCGGCGCCGGCATCGCCCAGGGCGACCTGCCGGCGCGGCTGAAGATCATCTTCGACGGCGTGCGTGAAGTGGCCGAGCGCTACCAGCCCAGCGACGCCTCGGTCGAGATCGTGTTCGTCAACGTGAACCCGCAAAGCACGCTGCTGCTGGGCCAGGCCCGCGGCGCGGCGCTGACGGCCCTGGTCACCGCCGGGTTGCCGGTGGCCGAGTACACGGCGCTGCAAATGAAGAAGTCGGTCGTCGGCCACGGTCACGCGGCCAAGTCGCAGATCCAGGAAATGGTGATGCGCCTGCTGAACCTGCCCGGCCTGCCGGGCAAGGATGCAGCGGATGCGCTGGGCCTGGCCATCACCCACGCCCACGCCGGCGGCTCGTTCGCCGCGATGGCCCAGGTGACCGCGCTGAACCGCCGCACGCACGCCCAGTTCCGCAAAGGGCGCACGTATTGATCAGGGCTGGGGCGCTGCCACCCGGCCGCCGCGGGCCGCCTGGGCGAGCATGGGCCGTGAGGCCAGTTCGGCCTGCCACAGCTCGATGTGCAGCATGCGCCCTGGGGTCTGCTCGACCTCGGCGATGGCCAGCCGCCGCGGCGGCCCGTCGAGCCGTGCGCGCCAGGCCGGGTCCGGCGCGCCGGCGCTGACGATCAGGATTCGCTGTGGATGCTCACCCGGCTCGAGCGGCGATTGGAGCTGGAAGTGGTCGTGCGGCGGCTGCCCGGCGTCGCGCCAGGCCGTCCAGCGCGGGCTGAAGGCCCGCCAGGCGTAAGCGCCGTTGGCCAGCACCGCGCGGTCTGCGCCCAGCACCAGCGGCCCGGATGGCCGGCCCGCCAAGGTGCCGGCTTCGCGACGCCACCAGGCCTCGGCCGCCGGGCGCAGTTGCTCGAAGGCCTGCTCCCACCCGCGCATGCGGGCCCAGACGTCGAGCTGGCGCGGCAGCGGCCGGTGCAGCGCATGGGCGATGTCGCCGGCCAGCGTCAACGCCCCCAGCAGCAGCGCTTGCGTGGCCAGCGCGGCATACCAGCCACCAAGCCGACGCCCCGGCTGCTCCGGGCGCAGCCACAGCACCAGCGCGAGGATCGCGCCGATCAGCACCGGCGCGGCCCAGTTGAGCTCGGCCTGCGCGTGCAGCGCCTGCAAACCACCGATGGCCGCCAGCGGGCCGCTCAGCCAGGCCGCGGCGAACGCTGCGTCGCGCCGCGTCGGGCAGGCCGCGGCTGCGGCGGCGCAGCGCGATGCCGGCACGAGCTTGACTGCGTCGACGCGCGGGCGGCCCAGCCGCCAGATCAGCGCCCACGGCGCGAGCACCGGGCCCACCAGCAGCAGCAGCCCGACGACGTAGGTGCCCAGCGTCTCATGCAGCGGCGCGGCCTGCGCACCGACGGTGATCTCCGCCGTGTGGCGCAGGGTCGGCCAGCCGTGGGCCGCGTTCCATGCAAGGTTGGGCGCCACGCAGGCCGTGGCGGCCAGGGCCGCGATCAGAAGCCCCCGCCCCAGCGGCAGGCCGGCCGGCCGCGCGCGCGGCACGGTCACCAGCAGGCCGACCGCCGAAACCACGAAGGCCGCCATCGTGTACTTCGACATCAGCCCGAGGCCGACCCACAGCCCCAGCATCAGCCAGTCGGCGCGCCGGCCGTCGCGCCAGGCGCGCCACAGTGCATAGGAGGCCAGCGACCAGGCCAGCAGCAGCGGCGCATCGGTCGTGGCGGCCAGGCCGAGCAGGCCGGCCACCGGCGAGGCGATGAACAGCAGTGCCGCCAGCCGCCCGGCCCGGGCCGGCTGGGCAACACCGGGGCCCGACACGTCGGCCACAACCTCACCGATCCAGCGGAACAGCACCCAGGCGGTGAGGGGGTAGCACAACATCGCCAACGCCTTGACGCCGAGGATGCCGTCGCCCAGCCAGGCGGTCGACAGGGCGATCAATGCGGCGATCGCCGGCGGCTTGGAGTAATAGCCCCAGTCGAGCGACTGCGCCCAGGCCCAGTACTGCGCCTCATCGACGTGCAGCCCCGCGCCGGCATGCACGACGATCCAGGCGCGCCAGATCGTCAACCCGATCAGCAGCAGTACCAGGCCGCGCGCCGTGGTGCGGTCTGCCCAGCCGTGCCGCTGGCAGGCCGTGCGCGGTTGCCAGCTGCGAGAGGTGTCACATCGTGTGCCTGTTCGCATTCTTGGTTCTCCCCGGTGTGCACCCTGCTCAGGGCATGGCGCGTTCCTCCCCGCCCAGCGCCTTGTAGAGCGCCAGCCGGTTCAGCAGCTCGCCCAGCCGTGCCAGCACCAGCGCCTGTTCGGCGCCGGCCAGCGAACGCTCGCTGTCGAGCAGCTCGATCAGGTTGGCCGCGCCGCCTTCGTAGCGCAGCCGCGTGAGCCGCAGGCGCTCGCGTTCGCCGGATTGCAGATCCTGCTGCGCGGCGACCTGGTCGCGCCACGTTGCCTGGGCGACCAGCGCATCGGCGGTTTCGCGGAAGGCCGACTGGATGGCCTTCTCGTACTGCGCCAGCGCGATGTCCCGGCCGACCTCGGCGCTCTTGACGTTGGCCTGGTTGCGGCCGGCGTCGAAGATCGCCACCGCCGCCGTGCCCGCCAAGGTCCACGCGAAGGTGCCCGAGTTCACCAGGCCCGACAGCGTGTCGCTGACGACCCCGGCGCTGCCCGACAGCGTGATGCGCGGGAACATCGCGGCACGCGCCGCGCCGATGTTGGCGTTGGCAGCGATCAGCGTCTGCTCGGCCTGGATCACGTCCGGCCGGCGCAGCAACTGGTCCGACGAAGCCCCGGCCGGCACGCCGGCCAGCGCCTGCGCGTCCACCGGCGGGCCCGCTGCCGGCAGATCGGCCGCCGCGACGGGCTGGCCGACCAGCAGCGCCAGCGCGTTGGCGTCCTGCGCCGCCTGGCGCTCGAGCGCGGCGACGCTGGCCCGCGCCTGCGCGAGCAAGCCACGCGTGCCGTGCAGCTCGACGTCCGACGCCGCGCCGACGTTGACGCGCAGCTCGGTGAGCTTGAGCGTCTGCTCGCGGCCGGCCATCGTCTGGCGGGCGAGCGCGAGTTGCTCCTGGTCGGCCGCCAGCGTGAACCAGGTGGCGGCCACCTGCGTGACCAGCGCGAGTCGCGCGGCCCGGCTGCCGGCCTCGGTGGCCAGCAGGCTCGCGGCCGCGCTGTCGCTGACGTTGCGCACGCGGCCGAACAGGTCCACCTCGTAGCTTGTGACCTGCAGGCCGGCCTGCAGCGTGGTGGTCTGCTCGCCGGAGGTGTTCGGCGCCCGTGAGCCGCCGACCGCCGCAGCCACCGTCGGCCAGCGGTCGGCATCGGCCAGGCGCAGCTGGGCGCGGCTGCGCTCGACGTTCAGCAGCGCGACGCGCAGGTCGCGGTTGTTGGCCAGCGCCTGGTCGACCAGGCGGCGCAAGCGCTCGTCGCGCAGCAAGTCCTTCACGCCGGGCAGTGCCGCCTCGCCCGCCGCCTCGGCAGCGGGCAGGCTGGCCGGCACCGGCGCCGCCGGGCGCTGGTAATCCGGGGCCAGATTGATGCAGCCGGCCAGCAGCGCGGCCGACAGCATCAGCGGGCCGAACGCCGTGCGGCGCATCGTCGTGTGGCCGCTCATCAGCGGTTCTCCTTCTTGTGGTGCAGTGCCTCTTCGGCAGCGGCATCGGTTTCGGCCGACGAGATCGCAGTGCCGTGGCCGGTCATGTGTCCGCCCGGGAACAGGCGTCGGATCACGACGAAGAACACCGGGACGAGCAGCACGGCCAGGCCGGTCGCCGTCAGCATGCCGCCCATCACGCCGGTGCCGATCGCGCGCTGGCTGGCCGAGCCGGCCCCGGTGGCGGTGGCCAGCGGCAGCACGCCCAGGATGAACGCGAACGAGGTCATCAGGATCGGGCGGAAGCGCAGGTGGCACGCCTCCAGCGTGGCCAGCAGCAGGTCCTTGCCCTCGGCCTGCAAGTCCTTCGCGAACTCGATGATCAGGATCGCGTTCTTCGCCGACAGGCCGATGATGGTGATCAGGCCGACCTTGAAGTAAACGTCGTTGGGCATGCCGCGCAGCCACACGCCGGCCAGCGAGCCCACCACGCCGAGCGGCACGACCAGCAGCACCGCGACCGGGATGCTCCAGCTCTCGTACAGCGCCGACAGGCACAGGAACACCGCCAGCATCGAGAACCCGAGCAGGATCATGGCCTGCGCGCCGGAGAGCTTCTCCTCGCGCGACTGCCCGGTCCACTCGAAGCCGAAGCCGGGCGGCAGCTGGCCGGCGAGCCTCTCCATCTCGGCCATCGCCTCGCCGGTGGACACGCCGGGCGCGACGTCGCCCGCGATCTTCATCGCCGGGTAGCCGTTGTAGCGCACGGTCTGCAGCGGGCCCTCGACCCAGCGGGTGGACGCGAACGCCGACATCGGCACCTGCTGGCCCTTGCTGTTCGGTACGTACAGCTTCAGGATGTCCTCGGGCTGCATGCGCGTCGCGGCCTCGGCCTGCACGATCACGCGCTGCAGCCGGCCGGCGTTCGGGAAGTCGTTGACGTAGCTCGAGCCGAGCGCCGTGCCGAGCACCGAGCCGATGGTGTCGAACCCGACGCCCAGCGCCGCTGCACGCTCGCGGTCGATGTCGAGCTGCAGCTGGGGCGCGTCTTCGAGCCCGTCGGGCCGCACGCCCTGCAGCAGCTTGCTCTGCGAGGCCATGCCCAGCAGCTGGTTGCGCGCGGCCACCAGCGCGGCGTGGCCGTTGCCGCCGCGATCCTGCAGGCGGAAGTTGAAGCCGGTGGCGGTGCCGAGCTCGGGAATCGGCGGCGGCGACAGCGGGAAGATGAACGCGTCGCGTATGCCCATCAGCGCCCCGAAGGCCTTGCCCGCCAGCGTCTGGGCGGTGTGCTCCTTGCCCGGGCGCTCTTCCCAGGGCTTGAGTGGCACGAAGGCCAGTCCGGCGTTCTGGCCCGAGCCCGAGAACGAGAAGCCGAGCACGCCGACGATCTTGTCGACCTCGGGTTGCGACAGGAAGAAGCCTTCGACCTGCTTCATCACCGCCTCGGTGCGGCTTTGCGACGCGCCCGGCGGCAGCTGCACGTTGACGATCAGGTAGCCCTGGTCCTCGTTGGGCAGGAACGAGGTCGGCAGCCGGTTGTACATCAGGACCACCGCGCCGATGATGGCCGCGTAGATCAGCAGGAAGCGCCCGGCGCGCGGCAGGATGCGTGCGACCACCGACTCGTAGCCCTTGGCCGTGCGCTTGAAGCTGCGGTTGAACCAGCCGAAGAAGCCGCGCTTGTCGTGGTGGTCGGCGGGCACGGGCTTGAGCAGCGTGGCGCACAGCGCCGGCGTCAGCGACAGCGCCATGAAGGCCGACAGCAGCATCGACGAGGCCATCGACAGCGAGAACTGGCGGTAGATGTTGCCCACCGAGCCGCTGAAGAAGGCCATCGGCACGAACACCGACACCAGCACCACCGTGATGCCGATGATGGCGCCGGTGATCTGGCCCATGGCCTTGACAGTCGCGTCGCGCGGGCTCAGGCCTTCCTCGGCCATCAGCCGCTCGACGTTCTCGACGACGACGATCGCGTCGTCGACCAGGATGCCGATCGCCAGCACCATGCCGAACAGCGTCAGCACGTTGATCGAGAAGCCGAAGGTCAGCATCACGGCGAAGGTGCCGGTCAGCGCGACGGGCACGACGATGGTCGGGATCAGCGTGTAGCGGATGTTCTGCAGGAACACCAGCATCACGACGAACACCAGCGCGATCGCCTCGGCCAGCGTCTTGACGACCTCCTCGATCGAGATGCGGACGAACTTCGAGCTGTCGTACGGCACGTCGTAGCTCATGCCCTCGGGCATGTACTGCTGCAGCTCGCTCATGCGCTTCTTGATCGCATCGGCCGTGGCCAGCGCATTGCCCGTGGGCGAGAGCTGCACGCCGATGCCGTTGGCGGTGACGCCGTTCAGCCGCGCCGAGCTGGAGTACGCCTGGCCGCCGAGCTCGATGCGCGCGACGTCCTTCAGCCGCACGCTGGAGCCGTCGGTGTTGGTGCGCAGCAGGATGTTGCCGAACTGCTCGATCGTGCCGAGCTGGCCGTTGACGTTGATCGTCGCGTACATCGTCTGGCCTGCGGCCGCCGGCAGGCCACCGATCGTGCCGGCCGAGACCTGCAGGTTCTGCGCGCGGATCGCCGCGTTGACGTCCGCCGTCGACAGGCCGTAGCCGACCAGCTTGGCGGGGTCGACCCAGACGCGCATCGCGCGCTCGGTGCCGAACAGGATGGCCTGGCCGACGCCGGGCACGCGCAGCAGCTCGGGCACGATGTTGCGCGCCGCGTAGTCGCCCAGCGCAACGGGGTCGTAGGCCGGGTTCTTCGAGCTGATCATCACGAACAGCAGGAAGTTCGAGCGGGCCTTGTCGATGCGCACGCCCTGCTGCGTCACGACCGCGGGCAGGCGCGGTGCGGCGCGCGACAGCCGGTTCTGGACCTCGATCTGCGCGATCGAGACATCGGTGCCGGGCTCGAACGTGACGGTGATCTGGCCGGTGCCGGTGGCGTCGGCGCTGGACTCCATGTAGATCAGGTTCGGCGCGCCGTTGAGCTCCTGCTCGATGACCGACAGCACCGAATCCTCCAGCACCTTGGCCGAGGCGCCGGGGTAGGCAGTGGTGATGACGATCGCCGGCGGCGCGACGCTCGGGTATTGCGCGACCGGCAGGCGGGTGATCGCCGCCGCCCCGACGACGAGGATGAACAGCGCGATGACCCAGGCAAAGATGGGCCGGTCGATGAAGAAACGCGAATTCATGCAGCAGCCTCCGGCATCAGCGGCTGGCCGCCGAGGCGGGGGCCGGGCCGGACGCGGCAGGGGCCGGGCCCGATGCGGAAGTCCCGCCGGTAGCGGCCGGGGCGGCGCCGCTGGCGCTCCATGGCACCGGCTGCACGGCGGCCTTGGGCCGGATCTTCTGGAAGCCGTCGACCACCACCTGCTCGCCGGCCTTCAGGCCGCCAAGCACGACCCACTGGCTGCCCTGCGTGCCGCCGAGCTGCACCGGCCGCGGCGCGACCTGGTGATCGGCCCCGACGACCATCACCGAGTCGCCGGCGGCGCCGCGCGTCACCGCCTGCTGCGGCAGCAGCATCGCACCGCTGGTCTTCGCCTGGTCGACCCGCACCTTCACGTACAGGCCGGGCAACAGCTCGCCCTTGGGGTTGGGCACCTCGGCACGCAGCGTGACCTGGCCGCTAGTCGGGTCGACCGTCAGGTCGGCGAACAGCAGCTTGGCCGGCAGCGCGTATTCGCTGCCGTCGTCGAGCACGAGCCGCGCCTTCGCGCCCTCGGCCGTCTGCAGCTTGCCCGATTCGAACGCGCGCTTCAGGCGCAGCGCCTCGGTGGCCGGCTGGGTGATGTTGACGTAGAGCTTGTCGGTTTGCTGGATGGTGGCCAGCAGCGTCGCCTCGGCCTGGCTGACCAGCGCGCCCTCGGTCACCAGGGCGCGCCCGATGCGGCCCGTGATCGGGGCCTGCACCGCCGCATAGTCGAGGTTGAGCTTGGCCTGCACGACCGCGGCCTTGGAGGCAGCCAGGTCGGCCTGGGCCTGCTTGTGCGCGGCCTGGGTCGCGACCCAATCCTGCTGGCTGATCGCACGCGCGTCGGCCAAGGGGCGGTTGCGTTCGAGCAGCGCCTGCGCCTGGGCCAACGCCGCATCGGCCTTGGCCTGCGTGGCCTCGGCGCTGGCGAGCGCGGCGCGGTACGGGGCGTCGTCGACCTGGAACAGGCTTTGCCCCGCCTTGACGACGCTGCCCTCGTCGAACATGCGCTTCTTCACGACGCCGGTGATGCGCGCACGCACCTGGGCCGTGCGCCAGGCCTCGAGCCGGCCCGGCAGCTCGGCGGCGATCGTCACACCGGCCGGCTGCACCGTGACCACGCCGACCTGCGCCGGCGGCATGCCGCCCCCAGGCCCACCCTGGGCGCCCCCCTGGCCACAGGCCGCGAGCGAAGCGGCGGCGGCCGCGGTCAGGGCGAGCCGCGCCCCCAGCGGGCGCTGCAGCGCAAAAAGATGAACAGACATGGCGACAAGGTTCATGGAGATCCTGGAGCGACGAACGAGGACTGCAGCCTTCGACAGGCTGGGCGGCAGTGCGCCGCATTCACCCGGCGAACGGCATGCCGGGGAGAGGGGGATGGTCAGCGCGGCGGAGTATACATACAATCGCGTATGTATGTTGCCACGGCCCTGCTGCCAACGTCGTGTCAGCAACACGGCAGGCAACCCTCATGTTTGGCGCGTTGACAACGCTTCGAACCGCGAATTTGCCCTGCAACGAGAGCAGGCTGCTTGTTCAGGGTTTTTCGGGACAATCGCGCCCTTGTCTCCGGGCCAATCATTTCTTCCTTCGATGACACAAGATTCCTGACATGGCCCGCCGTACCAAAGCCGAAGCCGAGGCCACGCGCCACCAGATCCTCGACGCTGCGGAGCGCGAGTTCCTCGCGCGCGGCGTGGCGCACACCCGTCTCCAAGACGTGGCCGCCGCGGCCGGTGTGACACGCGGCGCCATCTACTGGCACTTCGAGGACAAGGCCGCGCTGTTCAACGCGATGATGGAGCGAGCGTTCCTGCCATGCGAGATGGTCAGCGAATGCGTGCAGTCGCTGAGCGGCGAGCCCCTGGCGGAACTGGTGGCCAAGGCGACCTGGCCGCTGCACGTGCTGGCCAGCAACGAGCAGGTCCAGCGCGTCTTCCGCATCGCGATGCACCAGACCGAATACACGCAGGAGTTGGCCGGCGTGCAGGAGCGCTATCTCGAAGGCACCGGCGAATTCCAGCAGGACCTGGCCGATTCGATGGCCCGCGCCCGCGCCGCCGGCCTGCTGCCTGAAGGGCTGGACCTGAAGACGGCCGCCCTGGGCCTGTATGCGCTGGTCGACGGGCTGATGCACCACTGGACCCTGCGGCCCGGCGGCTTCGACCTGGTGGCTTGCGGCGAAACCGCGGTGCAGGCGTATGTGGGCGGCCTGCGCACCCTGGCGCCGTCTACAGCAGCAGCGCCAGCCGCTCGAGCACCAAGACGCCCAAAGCCGCCAGCCCGGCCAGCACGGTCCACTTGACGATCACCAGCCCGCGCCGGCGCCAAACGGGGTCTCGCGTGGCGATGTAGGTCGCAAGGCAGGCGATGCCGGCCAGCAGCAGCAGGCCGAACAGCAGGCGGAAAATCATGGGCCCCCACGCCCCTCCCGGGGCTGCCCCCCGAGGGGGCTCGCGCAGCGGACCGGCGAAGCCGGATCCGCGCACGCCACTTGAAGAGGGCGGCGCTGCGCGCGCCCGGCAGTCACCACGCGGGGGCCAGCTCGGCAAAGCCGGCCGGTGCACGCGACTCGTCGTCGAAGGTGACGTACTCGTAGGCGCTCTGGTCGGCCAGCAGTGTGCGCAGCAGCTTGTTGTTCAGCGCATGCCCGCCCTTGAACGAGGTGTAGGCCGCCAGCAGCGGGCTGCCTGCGATGTAGAGATCGCCGATCGCGTCGAGGATCTTGTGCTTGGCGATCTCGTCGTCGTAGCGCAGGCCATCGCTGTTGAGCACGCGGTAGTCGTCGATGACGATGGCGTTGTCCATGCTGCCGCCCAGCGTCAGGCCGCGCGAGCGCATGGCTTCCACGTCTTTCGTGAAGCCGAAGGTGCGGGCGCGGGCGATCTCCTGCTTGTAGCGGCCCGAGCCCATGTCGAAGGTGACCTCCTGGCCGGTCGCATCGACCGCGGGGTGCTTGAAATCGATCTGGAAGGTCAGCTTGAAACCGTGGTACGGCTCGAGCCGCGCCCACAGCAGCCGCTCGCCCTCGCCTTCCCGCACCTCGACCGCCTTCTTGACCTTCAGGAAGCGCTTGGGCGCGTTCTGCAACTCGATGCCGGCGCTTTGCAGCAGGAACACGAAGCTGGCCGACGAGCCATCGAGGATCGGCACCTCGTCGGCGGTGATGTCGACATAGAGGTTGTCCAGCCCCAGGCCGGCGCAGGCCGACATCAGGTGCTCGATGGTCTGCACCTTCGGGCCGCCCGGCTGGCCGCCCGGCGAGATGGTGGAGGCCATGCGGGTCTCGCTGACGGAATCGAAACGCACCGGGATGTCCACCGGGACCGGCAGGTCGACCCGGCGAAACACGATGCCGGTATTCGGCGCCGCAGGGCGCAGCGTCAACTCGACCTTCTGGCCGCTGTGCAGGCCCACGCCGACGGCGCGGGTGAGGGACTTGAGGGTGCGTTGCTTCAGCATGGGC
>NZ_DATFAN010000169.1:0-9042 GCF_035254525.1 Ideonella sp.
TCGGCTGCGGCCTTGGCCACGGCCATCGAGACGGCCAGCATCGCGTTGGCGCCCAGGCGGCTCTTGTTGTCGGTGCCGTCCAGGTCGATCAGGGTCTTGTCGAGGAAGGCCTGCTCGGAGGCATCCAGGCCCAGCACGGCCTCGCTGATGTCGTTGTTGATGTTCTGCACCGCCTTGAGCACGCCCTTGCCGAGGTAGCGGCTCTTGTCGCCGTCGCGCAGCTCGATGGCCTCGCGCGAGCCGGTCGACGCGCCGGACGGCACGGCTGCGCGGCCCAGCGTGCCGGACTCCAGCAGCACGTCGCATTCCACGGTGGGGTTGCCGCGGCTGTCGAGGATCTCGCGGCCGACGATGTCAACGATGGCACTCATTCATCTCTCTCCGGTTTATGCAAATTCAAGGCGCGCAGGATGCCGGAAATCCGTTACCTGCGGGCATCAAGATCGTTGTGGGTGGTGCTCAGACGGTGCCTTCGAAGCCCTCGACGAGCACCATGTTGAAGTAGTCGGTGGCACCCTTGCGCAGCTGACGGATCTGCGTGTACTGCGCGTCGTCGTAGAAGGCCTTGGCCCGCTCGTAGCTCGGGAAGCGCAGCACGGCCACGCGGTGCGGCTGCCAGTCACCTTCCAGCGTCTCGTGCTTGCCGCCACGCACCAGGTATTCGCCCCCGAAGGCCTTCACGGCCGCCGGCGCCTGGGCCATGTACTGCTTGTAGCGCTCGGGGTCGCTGATGTTCATCGTGACGAGCAGGTAGCCGTAGGCCATGGCGAGTTCCTTGCTCAGCAGCTGAAGTCGTTTTCGAGCAGCGGCTGAGTCTTGACCACGCGGTCCAGCGCGACCAGTTGCTCGAGCAGCGCCGCCATGTGCTTCAGCGGCACGGCGTTCGGGCCGTCGGACAGCGCATTCGCCGGGTCGGGGTGGGTTTCCATGAACAGGCCGGCCACGCCGACCGCGATGCCGGCGCGTGCTAGCACCGGCACGAATTCGCGCTGGCCACCGGAGCTGGTTCCCTGGCCGCCCGGCAGCTGCACCGAGTGGGTCACGTCGAAGACGACCGGCGCGCTCGTCTCGCGCATGATCGCGAGGCTGCGCATGTCGGAGACCAGGTTGTTGTAGCCGAAGCTCGCGCCACGTTCGCAGGCCATGAAGCGGTCCTCCGACAGGCCGGCTTCGCGCGCGGCGGCGCGGGCCTTGTCGATCACGTTCTTCATGTCGTGCGGGGCGAGGAACTGGCCCTTCTTGATGTTCACCGGCTTGCCGCTCCTGGCGACCGCGTGGATGAAATCGGTCTGGCGGCACAGGAAGGCCGGGGTCTGCAGCACGTCGACAACCTGGGCGACCTGGCCAATCTCGGCCTCGCTGTGCACATCGGTCAGCACCGGCACCTTCAGCTCGCGCTTGACCTTGGCCAGGATCTCCAGGCCCTTTTCCATGCCCGGGCCGCGGAACGATCCACCGCTGGAGCGGTTGGCCTTGTCGTAGCTGGACTTGAAGATGAAGGGGATGCCCAGCTTCGTGGTCATCTCCTTCAGGCGCCCGGCCACATCCATCTGCAGCTGCTCGCTCTCGACCACGCAGGGGCCGGCGATCAGGAAGAAAGGCTTGTCCAGCCCAACGTCAAACCCACAAAGCTTCATGCGGCGGCCTTCTCGTTGCGGCGCGCGGCCTGGTGAGCCAGCGCTGCCTTGATGTAGCTGATGAACAGCGGGTGGCCGTCCCAGGGGGTCGACTTGAATTCGGGGTGGAACTGCACGCCGACGAACCAGGGGTGCTGGTCGCGCGGCAGTTCGACCATCTCGGTCAGCTTCTCGCGCTGCGTGATCGCCGAGATCACGAGGCCGGCCTGCTGCAGGCGGTCGAGGTAGTGCTCGTTGGCCTCGTAGCGGTGGCGGTGGCGCTCGGTGACGACCGGGCCGTAGATCTCGTGGGCCAGCGTGCCGGGCTTGACGTCGGAGCTCTGCGCGCCCAGGCGCATCGTGCCGCCGAGGTCGGAGTTGGCGTCACGCTTCTGGATCGAGCCGTCGCGGTCCTGCCACTCGTCGATCAGCGCGATCACCGGGTGCGGGCAGGCGGGGTCGAACTCGGTCGAGTTGGCACCCTCCAGGCCGGCCAGGTGGCGGGCGTATTCGATGGTGGCCACCTGCATGCCCAGGCAGATGCCGAGGTAGGGCACCTTGTGCTCGCGGGCGAACTGGGCGGCGTGGATCTTGCCCTCGACGCCGCGCTTGCCGAAGCCGCCCGGCACGAGGATGGCATCGACCTTCGCGAGTTGCGCGTCGGCCTGGCCATCGGTCAGCGTCTCGGCGTCGAGGTATTCGATCCGGACCCGCACATGGTTGTGCAGGCCGGCGTGGCGCAGCGCCTCGTTGAGCGACTTGTAGCTGTCCGACAGGTCGGTGTACTTGCCGCACATGCCGATCGTGACCTCGCCGCGCGGATGCTCGACCTCGCGCACCAGATCGTCCCAGCGCCGCAGGTCGGCCGGGCGGGTGAGCGACTGCAGCTTCATGCAGATCATCTCGTCCAGGCCCTGCTCGTGCAGCATGCGCGGCACCTTGTAGACGGTGTCCACGTCCCACATCGAGATCACGCCGTGCTGCGGCACGTTGGTGAACAGCGAGATCTTCTCGCGCTCGTCGTCGGGGATCGGCCGGTCGGCACGGCACAGCAGCGCATCAGGCTGGATGCCGATCTCGCGCAGCTTCTGCACGGTGTGCTGGGTCGGCTTGGTCTTGAGCTCGCCGGCGGTGGCGATCCAGGGCACGTAGGTCAGGTGGACGAAGGCAGTGTGCGTGGGCCCGAGCTTCAGGCTCATCTGGCGCACGGCTTCGAGGAAGGGCAGCGATTCGATGTCGCCCACCGTGCCGCCGATCTCGACGATCGCCACGTCGACCGCATCGGCCGTGCCGACACCAGCGCCGCGCTTGACGTACTCCTGGATCTCGTTGGTGACGTGCGGGATGACCTGCACCGTCTTGCCGAGGTAGTCGCCGCGGCGTTCCTTCTCGAGCACCGACTTGTAGATCTGGCCGGTGGTGAAGTTGTTGCTGCGGCGCATGCGCGTCGTGATGAAGCGCTCGTAGTGGCCCAGGTCGAGGTCGGTTTCCGCGCCGTCGTCGGTGACGAACACCTCGCCGTGCTGGAAGGGGCTCATCGTGCCCGGATCCACGTTGAGGTACGGATCCAGCTTGATCAGGGTGACTTTGAGGCCGCGCGATTCGAGGATCGCGGCGAGTGACGCTGACGCGATGCCCTTGCCGAGGGAGGACACCACACCGCCGGTGACGAAGACGAACTTGGTCATGTCAAAAGGCACTCTTGCTCAACCCGTGGCGGGTCGCTTGCAGGAGTGCCGTGGTGGTAAAGCGTGATTATACGGGTGGCGTGCCGGGCGGGCAGCCTCAGGACAGCAGGGTCAGGACCATCTCGGCGGTGTCGTCGGGCCGCTCCATCGGGTACAGGTGCGTGCCCTCCATCCAGCGAAACCGATCATGCGCCATCGCGTGGGCGGTGGCCAGGCCGCCCTGGCGGGCCTCGGCCGACTGGGTGCCGGCGATGAAGCCCACCGGGCACTGGGGCGGGTGGCGTTTCGTCAGCTGGCCCAGGTGGTGCGGCAGGGTGTTGTAGATCCGCGTCTCGACTTCACGGTGAAACGCCAGCTCGACGTGGTCGCCGCGTTCCTCGAAGCCGGCCGCCACGTAGTCGGCCAGGACGCGCGGGTCCCAGCGCGCGAAGACCGGTTTGGCCTGGAAATGGGCCAGCACGGCGGCACGGTCGGGCCACTGGTGGCGCCGCTGTCGAGAGACCTTGCCCGGCGAGATGCGCGAGATCAACCCGCTGCGCTTGATCATCTGCAGGCTGTGCGCCCGCCAGCCGGTGATGACCGGCGAATCGAGCATCACCAGCCGCGCCGCGAGGTCGGGCCGCTTGCAGGCCGCCAGCAGGCTCAACAGCCCGCCGAGCGAATGGCCGACCAGCGCGGCGGGCCCCCCCACCTCGGTGTCGATGAAGTCGATCAGCTGGTCGCGCAGGGCGCGCCAGTTGCTGGCCACCGGGTAGCGCGGGTCGTGGCCGAAGCGCTCGATCGCATGCACGGTGTAGCCGGCGGCCTGCCAGCGCTCGAACAGCACCCGGTAGGTGCCTGCCGGAAAGCCGTTGGCGTGCGAGAAGACCAGGTGGCGGGCGGGGGGCGGCGTGCCCACTCAGATGACCCTGTCCCGCGGGTGCCCGATCTTCTTCATCGGCTCGAAGCGTCCGGACGGGGCGAGCAGCGGGTGGGCGGTGTCGGAGCCGTCCCAGTGCGGGTCGTCGATGGCCTCGAAGACCTCGCGCAAGCGCTGGCCCCAGGTGTCACGGATCATGCGGAAGTAGGGGTTCTGGTCGTCGATCACCGCAATGTTGTTGCTTTGGAGCTTGCCTTCCTCGTAGACCAGCAGGTCCAGGGGCAGTCCGACCGAGAGGTTGGATTTCAGCGTCGAATCCATCGACACCAGCGCGCACTTGGCGGCCTCCTCCAGCGGCGTGGTCGGGGTCAGCACGCGGTCGAGGATGGGCTTGCCGTACTTGCTTTCGCCGATCTGGAAGAAGCAGGTCTCGCGCGTGGCTTCGATGAAGTTGCCGGCCGAGTAGACGTGGAACAGGCGCATCGCCTCACCGCGGATCTGGCCGCCGAAGATCATGTTGGCGTTGAAGTCGACGCCGGCACTGTGCAGCGCGGCGGCGTCATGCTCGTGGACCCGGCGCACCGCGCTGCCGAGCACGCGTGTCGCGTCGAACATGCTCTTGGCGTTCCAGATCGTCAGCGGCTCGCCTTCGCCCTGCGGCACCTGCTCGACCTGCAGGATCTCGCGCACCGACTGCGAGATCGACAGGTTGCCGGCCGACAGCAGCACCATGAACCGATCGCCCGGCTTCTCGTAGACGATCATCTTGCGGAAGGTGCTGATCGCGTCCAGGCCCGCGTTGGTGCGCGAGTCGGACAGGAACACCAGGCCCGCATTGAGCCGGATGCCGACACAGTAGGTCATGGGGTGGCTTTCTGCTGTGGTTGCTGCTGCTGGATCTGCTTCAGACGGTACAGCGCGTCCAATGCCTCGCGCGGCGTCAGGGTGTCCGGTTCGATGCGGGCCAGTGCGTCGTCCACGGGGGAGGGCGCGGCGGCCGGCGGCGCGGGCGGCGCCGCGAAGAGGTCGACCTGGGCGTCGCGCTCACGCGACTGGGTCTCCAGCGCTTCGAGGGTCGCGCGGGCCTGGCGGATCAGCACCGGCGGCATGCCGGCCAGGCGCGCCACCTGCACGCCGTAGCTGCGGCTCGCGGGGCCCGGCTCGATCGCGTGCAGGAAGACGATGTCGTCGCCGCTCTCGGTGGCGCTCACATGCAGGTTCAGTGCGCGCTCGTGGCGGCGCGGAAACTCGGTGAGCTCGAAGTAATGGGTCGCGAAGAGGGTGAACGCCTTGTTGCGGTCGTGAAGCTGGCTCGCGATGGCCGAGGCCAGCGCAAGGCCGTCGAAGGTCGAGGTGCCGCGCCCGATCTCGTCCATCAGCACGAGCGACTGTTCGGTGGCGCCGTGCACGATCGCCGCGGCCTCGGTCATCTCGAGCATGAAGGTCGATTGGGCGTTGGCCAGGTCGTCGGCGGCGCCGATGCGGGTGTGGATCGCGTCGATCGGGCCGAGCCGGCAGGCGCGTGCCGGTACGTAGGAGCCCATCGCGGCCAGCAGCACGATCAGCGCCACCTGGCGCATGTAGGTGCTCTTGCCGCCCATGTTGGGGCCGGTGATGACCAGCAGCCGGGTGCGGGCATCGAGGCGGCAGTCGTTCGGGATGAACTCCGCCCCACCGGTTTCCTGCAGCCGGGACTGCACGACCGGGTGGCGGCCGGCCTCGATCTCGATGCAGGGGTGGTTGACGAACTCGGGGCGGCACCAGTCGAGCGTGGCCGCGCGTTCGGCCAGCGCGGCGAGTGCATCCAGCCCGGCCAGCGCGCGTGCCAGGGCGGCCAGCGGCGTGAGCCAGTGCTGCAACTGCTCGAGCAGCTGTTCGTACAGCCACTTCTCTCGCGCCAGCGCGCGGTCCTGCGCCGACAGCGCCTTGTCCTCGAAGGCCTTGAGCTCGGGCGTGATGAAGCGCTCGGCGTTCTTCATCGTCTGCCGGCGCTGGTAGTCGGCCGGCACCTTGTCCAGCCCGGAGGCGGTGACCTCGATGTAGAAACCGTGCACGCGGTTGAACTGCACGCGCAGGTTGGCGATCCCGGTGCGGGCGCGTTCCCGCGTTTCCAGGTCGATCAGGAAGCTGTCGCAGTTCTGGCCGATGGCGCGCAGCTCGTCGAGCTCGGGGTCGAAGCCGGTGGCGATGACGCCGCCGTCGCGCAGCAGCACGGCAGGCTCTTCGGCGATCGAGCGCATCAGCAGCGCGCCGACCGCCGGGTCGGGCGACAGCGCGGCGCGCCACTCGTCGAGCAGTGCGGTGCCGCGCGGCGCGGCCTGGCGCAGCAGCGGCAGGCCGTCCAGCGTGGCGCGCAGGCCCGCGAGCTCGCGCGGGCGCACCTGGCGCAGCGCGATGCGCGAGGCGATGCGCTCGACGTCGCTGACCGCGCGCAGGGCATCGCGCAGGCCCTCGAAGCCGCTGGCGTGCAGCTGCGCGATCGCGGCGTGACGGGCGCTGGCCGTGGCGCGGTCGCGCGCCGGGTGGGTCAGCCAGTGGCGCAGCGTGCGGCTGCCCATGCCGGTGCGGCAGGTGTCGAGCAGCGACAGCAGCGTGGGCGAGCGCTCGCCGCGCAGCGTTTCGGTCAGCTCGAGGTTGCGGTGGGTGGCGGGCGGCAGCTCGAGCAGGTCACTGGCGCGCTGCACGGCCAGCGTGCTCACGTGCGCCAGTGCGCGGCCTTGGGTGTGCTCGGCATAGGCCAGCAGTGCGGCGGCGGCGGCGTGGGCCGTGGCCAGGTCTTGCGCATTGAAGCCGGCGAGCGAGGCGACGCGGAGCTGCTCGCACAGCTTGCGCTGGCCGAGGCCCGTGTCGAACTGCCAGGCGGGCCGGGCGGTCAGCGTGGCCTTGGCCTGGCGCAGCGCCGGGGCCACGTCGTCGCGGTCGACCAGGATCTCGGCGGGCGCCAGCCGGGCGAGCCAGCCGGGCAGCTCGCGTTCGCTGCATTCGGCCAGGCCGAGCTGGCCGCTGGCAAGGCCCAGCCAGGCCAGGCCGAGGCTGCCGCGGTGGCGGTGCACGGCCAGCAGCAGCGTGTCGGCGCGGTCGTCGAGCAGCTCGCTGTCGGTCACCGTGCCGGGGGTGACGACGCGCACGACCTTGCGCTCGACCGGTCCCTTGGCGGTGGCCACGTCGCCGACCTGCTCGGCCACCGCGACCGATTCGCCGAGCTTGAGCAGCCGGGCGAGGTAGTTCTCGACCGCGTGCACCGGCACGCCGGCCATGACCACCGGCTCGCCCGCGCTCTGGCCGCGCGTGGTCAGCGTGATGTCGAGCAGGCGGTGGGCCTTGCGGGCGTCGTCGAAGAACAGCTCGTAAAAGTCGCCCATGCGGTAGAACACGAGCGTGTCCAGGTGCTCCGCCTTGATGCGCAAGTACTGCTGCATCATCGGCGTGTGGGCGCTGAAATCCTGCACCGGCAGGGTCTCGCTCTTCATCGGCAGGGCACCTGGCGCGTCAGTCGGCGTGGTCGTCGCCGGCGGTGGCGTCGGCCGCCTTGATCTTGCGCACGCGCAGCGGCTTGCGTTCGGCCGTGGCCGTGGCCGGCGCGGTGGGCGGCGCGGCGGGCTCGTCTTCCTTGATCACGCGGGTGAACGGCGCCAGCAGCTGCACGAGCTGGCCGTAGACCTTCGGCGAGCCGGCGACGACTTCGCGCTGGTGCAGGAAATCGGCCTCGCCGGTGAAGTTGCCGATCAGGCCGCCGGCCTCGGTGATCATCAGCGAGCCGGCCGCCACGTCCCAGGGGTTCAGGCCGGTCTCGAAGAAGCCGTCGTACCAGCCGGCGGCCACGTAGCACAGGTCCAGCGCGGCCGAGCCGGGGCGGCGCAGGCCGGCGCAGTGTGGCGCCACCGTCTCGAACATCTTCATGTAGCGCTGCAGGTTGTCGCCCTTGCGGAAGGGGAAGCCCGTGCCGATGAGGGCCTCGCCCAGCCGGGTGCGCTTGGACACGCGCAGGCGCTTGTCGTTCAGGAAGGCGCCGCGGCCCTTGGAGGCCATGAACAGGTCGTTGCGCGTCGGGTCGTAGACGACCGCCTGCTCGACCTTGCCGCGGAACGCCAGCGCGATCGAGATGCAGTAGACGGGAAAGCCGTGGATGAAGTTGGTCGTGCCGTCCAGCGGGTCGATGATCCAGAGGAAATCGCTGTGCTTGGCGCCGTGCTGCCGGCCCGATTCTTCGGCCAGGATGCCATGGCCGGGATAGGCGGTCAGCAGGGTCTCGATGATGGCCTGTTCAGCCGCCTGGTCGACCTCGGTGACGAAGTCGTTGGTGCTCTTTGCCGTGACCTGGAGCAGGTCGACGTCCAGCGAGGCCCGGTTGATGATCGCCCCCGCGGTGCGGGCCGCCTTGATGGCGATGTTCAGCATGGGGTGGATGGATTGAGACATGGGCGACCTGAGAAAAGCTGGACGAGCGTCGGGAACGAGCTGGCGGGGGCAAAGAGCGGGGCGGGACGGTCAGCAGGGACAATCCGCGCGAACAACCGCTGATTTTAGCCGCCGATGACCACCGCCCCTGCCGCCGACCCGACCCGCTTCGTGCTGATGCACACGAGCCACCCGGGCAACGTGGGCTCGGCGGCCCGCGCGATGAAGGTCATGGGGTTCTCGAACCTGGTGCTGGTCGCCCCCCGCTTTGCCGACGTGCTGAACCGCGAGGAGGCGCTGGCGATGGCCAGCGGCGCGACCGATGTGCTGGAGGGCGCCTGCATCGTCGGCAGCCTGGCCGAGGCGCTGGACGGCGTGACCTACGCCTGCGCCACCGCGATGACGCCGCGCGACTTCGGCCCCCCGACCTTCGCGCCGCGCGAGCGCTTCGCCGCGCTGGCCGCCGAGGGCCACCGCGTGG
>NZ_DATFAN010000170.1:0-15766 GCF_035254525.1 Ideonella sp.
TGAGGCGGGACAGGCGTGCGAACATCCCCGCGTGAACGCTCCTTCCCCCCACGGCCGCGCGGCCTGCGTGCGCTGCCTGCGCCCGCAGGCGACCTGCCTGTGCGCACTGGCGCGGCCGACCGCCCACAGCACCGAGGTGCTGGTGCTGCAGCACCCGCAGGAACAGCGCCAGGCGAAGAACAGCGTGACGCTGCTTCGTCTGTCTCTGGCGCACTGCGAGGTGGTCGTCGGCGAGCGCTTCGCGCCCGGGGCGCTGCAGGCGCTGCTGCAGCGCCCCGGGCGGGACACGCGGCTGCTGTACCCGGACGTGCCGGCCGCGCCCGCGCCGCCGCCGCCCGGGACAAAGGTGCACGCGCCCCTGCGGCTGGTGGTGCTCGACGCGACGTGGCGCAAGAGCCTGCGGATGCTGCTCGAGCACCCGGCCCTGGCCGCGTTGCCGCGGCTGTCGCTGGACGCGCCGTCGCCGACCCGCTACCGCGCGATCCGAGCGGCGCGGCGCGACGACCAGGTCTCGACGCTGGAGGCCACCGTGCAGGCGCTGGCGATGCTGGAGGGCCCGTCCTTCGACGCCCCGCCGCTGCTCGACGCCTTCAGCCGCTTCGTTGCTGGGGTGGCGGCCCGGCAGCGGCCTCAGGCGTCATTGGGCCCGGCCCGGGAACCTCACACCTGCGGAAGCAGGTAGCGCCGCTCCCAGGCGCTGATCTCGCGGTCGTAGGCGTCGAACTCGACCTCTTTCGCGGCCAGCAGGCCGGTGACGAAATCGTCGCCCAGCAAGCGGCGCCCGTGCGGGCTGTCGGCCAGGCGCTGCCAGGCCTCGCGCGGGCTGCGCGGCAGGCCGTGCGCCTGGGCATAGCCGTCGCCCTGGATCGGCTCGGTCGCCGCCAGCCCTTCGTCGATGCCGGCCAGGCCGGCGGCCAGCGTGGCGGCGATCGCGAGGTAGGGGTTCGCGTCGGCACCCGCCACGCGCTGCTCGATGCGGCGCGCGGCCGGGCCGCTGGCCGGCACGCGCAAGCCGGCCGTGCGGTTGTCGTGGGCCCAACCCAGGTGGATCGGCGCCTGGCTGCCCTTGACGAAGCGGCGGTACGAGTTGACGTGCGGCGCGAGCAGCAGCATCAGGTCCGGCAGGTGCGTCTGCAGCCCGCCGATGAACTGGCGAAAGCACGGGTGCTCGCTGCCGTCCTCCGCGCTGAAGACATTGCGGCCCGCGCGGTCGACGAGGCTGACGTGCAGGTGCATCGAGCTGCCGGCCTGGTCGGCCATCGGCTTGGCCAGGAAGACGGCGTTCATGCCGTGAGCGATCGCCGTCTCGCGCGCCGCATGCTTGAACAGGAAGGCCTGGTCGGCCACCGCCAGCGCGTCGCCATGCCACAGGTTGATCTCGTACTGCGAGCAGCCCACCTCGTGGATCCAGGTGTCGGCGCGGATGCCCAGCGTCTCGATGGCCTGCTGAAACGCGCCCCAGAACGGCGCCAGCTCGTTGAGCATGTTCAGGCTGAAGGCCGACTGGCCGACCTCGCGCTGGCCCAGCCGGCCGGCCGGCGCACACAGCGGCTCGGCCGGGTCGGTGCAGGGGGCGCTGAGGTAGAACTCGATCTCGGGCGCGACGACCGGCGTCAGCCCGCGTTCGGCGTAGCGCGCGAGCACGGCCTTCAGCAGCGAACGCGGCGCGAAGGCGCAGGGCCGGCCGTCGAGCTCCACGCAGTCGTGGATCGCGAGCGCGCGCGGCGCATCGGCCGGCGCCCAGGGCGCAAGGCGCACGGTGGCCGGGTCGGGCACCAGGCGCACGTCCGGGTCGTCTTCCGGGAAGATCGGGTCGCAGGCGTATTCGCCGGTCACCGCCTGCATCGCGATGGCCTGGGCGATGCGCAACTCCTGGCCAGCCAGGAAGGCCGCGGCCGGCATCAGCTTGCCGCGCGGGTATCCGGTGAGATCGGGGAACAGGCACTCGACCTGGCGCACGCCGGCGCGCTGGAACAGCGCGGCCGCATCGGGCACGGAGGAGGGATCTGCAGCACTCATGGCAAGGCGCCCCGGCCGGGGCGGCAATCGACGAAGGCCTGATCTTCGCCGATCGCCGCGGCGGCTTGCGCTCACCAGAACGGCCGGGCCTTGGCGAGCACTCGCAGAGCCTGGCGGCAGCGGCGTGCGCTCGGCTGGCGTTCCGCGACCAGCCAGCCCGCGGCGAACCAGGCCTCGGGTCGCTGCGGCACGGCGGCGCGGTACAGCGGCAGCGCGACCAGCAGGTCCTGGTGCTCGCCCAGGCGCTGCTGGGCCTCGGCCAGCGGGCGCAGGTAGCGCTTGACCGCGTGGCGCTCGAACAGGGCGGCCGTGAACTCGGCCAGGTAGCGCAGCCGCTTGACCCGCTTGCGCGCCCGGTGCTGTTCGGCCTCGGGCAGGGTCTCGAACGGGCGTGCGGCGCGGGCCGCCTGGGCGTGCAGCCTGGCCAGGCGTTGGCGCAGGTGGTGGCGCGTCGCGTGCGGGTCCAGGCCGTCGGTCGCGGCCTGGCTGTCGACCAGCAAGGCCAGCAGCGCCTGCTGCACCGCCGGCGCGCGCACGAGCCCGGCCGGGTCCGGCGGCGCGGGCTGGTCCGCGCTGCGCCAGTCGGCGGTCGGGGCGCCGGCCGCCTGCAGGCGCGGCGCCAGGTCGGCCAGCAGCGCGGCCTCGTCGCGGCCGGCGCCGAGCGCGTCGAACAGCCCGACGAGCGGCGCGAGCCAGGCCGGCTCGCCGCCGGAATCCACCAGCGGCCCCAATTCGCGCACCGCGCAGCGCAGCCGGCGGATCGCGATGCGCAGCTGGTGCACATGCTCCGGGTCGGGGCTGCCGGCGGCCAGCGCGCTCGCGTTGGGCAGCAGCATCGCCGCGCCGCTGGCCAGCGCGGCGCGCCAGACGGTGGCCCCGTCGGCATCGCGGGTCAGGGCCGGCGCGGCAAAGCGCACCGGCGCCGGCACCGCCCGGCCTTGCGCCAGCAGCTCGCCGCGCTCGGCCTTGGACACCGTGTCCAGCCACAGGCCATGCCGCGCGACGCCCTCGGCGGCCTGGCGCACGAGGTCCGCCAGGCGGCCTTCGACCAGCTCGTACTCGAGCTCGCACACGCGCGTGGCGGCGGCGCCGGCGCGGATCTCGCCTTCGTCGAACGCCAGCTCCACCGTGCCGCCGGCGGGGTCGGGAACGCTGAGCGCGCGGCGCCAGACGTCGGTGGCCATCACCGGCTGCAGCCGCGCGGGGTCGAAAGCCTCGATGGGCTCGCCGAGCGCCCACTGCCAGGCCTCGGCGGCCGGGGTGCCGGCGTGGCGTGCCGGCAGCGGCCGCGGCGCCACGCCAGTGGCCGGGCGGCCGGCGCCAGCGAGCGGCACGTTGTGCTCGTGCCGCTGCGCCGCGTGCGCGCCGCGCGCCTTCAGCGTCTGCACCCAGCGCGGGCCCTCCTGCCGCAGGCGCAGCGCGATGCCGGCCGCCGCCAGCGTGCGCTCGGCGGTGTCGAAGTAGATCGCTCGCAGACGCTGGCGGCGCGGCGCCGCGCGCGCCAGCGCGGTGCGCACGGCGGCCTCGCTGGCCGGCGGGATCTGGAACTTCAGTTCGGTTTCGAACATGGGGGACCTTGTCTTGGCGGCCAAGCATAGCCATTGAAAGCCGGCGCATCGCACCCAGCTTCCAGGTTCCGCCCGGCCGGGCGCTTGAGAAGGACCAGGGTGCCGCTGTCGCTCGACGCGCTGACGATGCTGCTGGGCACGCTGCTGTTCGCCGCGCTGCTGGCCGGCGGCCTGTGGGGCCCGCGGGCCTGGCGGGCGTGGCGGCGCCGGCGCGTCGTGCAGCAGCCCTTCCCGGCCGCGTGGCGCACGATCCTGCGGCGGCGCATGCCGGTCTGGCGCCGTCTGCCGGCCGACCTGCAGCTGCAGCTCAAGCGCCACATGCAGGTCTTTCTCGCCGAGAAGCCCTTCATCGGCTGCAACGGCCTGGAGGTCAGCGAGGAGATGCGCGTGCTCGTCGCGGCGCAGGCCTGCCTGCTGCTGCTGAACCGCCCGAGCGACTACTTCCCGCGCCTGCGCCAGGTGCTGCTGTACCCAACCGCCTACTGGGCGCACCGGCGCGAGGGCGACGGCAGCGGCGTGCAGCACGAGCGGCGCGAGGCGCGCAGCGGCGAATCCTGGGTCGAGGGCCAGGTGATCCTGTCGTGGCCGGACGTGCTCGAAGGCGCCGCCGACCCGGGCGACGGCCAGAACCTGGTGATCCACGAGTTCGCCCACCAGCTCGACCAGGAGCGCGGCCGCGCGACCGGCGCGCCCTTCCTCGGCGAACGCGCCCGCTATGCGCGCTGGGCGGCGGTGATGAGCACCGAGTACCGGCGCCTGCGCGAGCAGCTCGGGCGCGGCGAACAGACGCTGCTGTCGCCCTACGCCGCCACCGAGCCGGCCGAGTTCTTCGCGGTTGCGTCCGAGGTCTTCTTTGAGCAGCCGCATGCGATGGCCGAACGGCACCCTTCGCTGTACGACGAACTGGCGCGCTACTACCGGGTCGATCCGCGGGCCTGGGGCTGAGGCCGGGGCGGCGCGCCCGATCGCGCGATCAGCAGGTCGTTCCCTAGAATCCAGGCGCCATGCCTCGCCCCCGATGATGTCCCGCCGCCTGCCTCGGACCCACGCTGCCGCCATGGCACTTGCGCTCGGGCTGCCCGGCGGCGCAGGGGCCCAGGTTGTCGACACGAGCTACAGCGTCGGCGCCAGCTCGGCCTGGCAGGTGCGCGGCATCCCGCTGAGCCGCCCCGACAAGCCCGTGGCCTTCGCCAGCGCCGACCTGTACGCCGCGGCCGGCTGGTCGGTCGGCGGCCTGGTGGGGCACTTCGAAACGGCCTACGGCGAGTCGGCCACGCCGGTCAATCTGCGCGCCGGCTACGAATGGAGCTTCGGCGGCCGCTGGACGCTGATGGGCCAGTGGCGCTACCTGGACTACCCGGGCGCCGATTCGCTGAACCCGTGGTGCTACCACGAGGTCGCCGCCAGCCTGGCCGACGCCGACCGCTGGGTGCTGAGCTGGTCGGCCGAGACGCGCCACGGCCCGGGCTGCAACGAGCACGGCACGCCGGTGATCAACAGCCGCTCGCTAGAGCTGAATGCACAGTGGCCGCTCGCCCACGGCCTGAGCCTGGGCGGCGGCGTGGCGCGGCGCATGTTCGGTGCCGGCCAGGGCTACCTCTACGGCCAGGTCGGCGCCGGCTGGCGCCACGGCGGCCTGCGCGTGCTGCTCGACCGGGTCTGGGTCTCGCCGCAGGCACAGTACATCTACGGTGCCTCGGCGCACGACCGCTGGGTCGGCAGCCTGGTCTGGGGGTTCTGAAGTTCCGCCGGTTGCGGCTTTTTTGCCGCCCGCTGCGGCTTTTTTCACAAGCGCGCGCAACCGTCTTCAACCCCGCCGGGTACTGACCGAGATCACTGCAGTACCTGCTTCACGGCACGCCCATGTTCAACCCCTTTCGCCGCACCCCGCCGCCCGATGCGCCGGCCACGCCCGACCAGGCCTGGATCCGCCGCATCGCCGAGACGCAGGACCGCGCTGCGCTGGCCGCGCTGTACCGTGAGTACCAGCCGCGCCTGGTGCGCTTCCTGGGGCGCCTGACACGGCACGATTCGCTGATCGAGGAGGTCGTCAACGACACGCTGTGGATCGTCTGGCAGAAGGCCGGCGATTACCGTGGCGAAGCGCGTGTTTCGACCTGGATCATGGGCATCGCCTACCGCGTCGCGTTGAAGGCCTTTCGTGACCAGGACGACCCCTGCTGGCGGGCCGACGAATCCGACATGGAAGCCCTGCTGGTGACCGACCCGCGGGCCGACCGCGAGACCCACGACTGGCTGGCCAAGGGCCTGGCCAGGCTGCCGCCGGACCAGCGCCTGACCGTGGAGCTGGTCTACGGACAGGGCCACACGCTGGAAGAGACGGCCGCCATCATGGAGTGCCCGATCGGCACCGCCAAGGCCCGCCTGTTCCATGCCCGCGTTCGCCTGCGCAACGTGCTGCCCGACCTGGCCGGCGAGCCCGAGGCCGCCCGCGCCGAAGGAGGAAAAGAATGAGCGCCGATCCCCGCATCCACCACGACACCTGGGCCCTGCTGCCCTGGCTGGCCAACGGCAGCGCGAGCGCCGACCAGCGCCGCCGCGCCGAAGCCCACCTGGCCGAGTGCGCCGCCTGCCGCGACGAGCTGGCCCGCGAGCAGCGCCTGGCCGCCGGCATGGCCATCCCCAGCGTGCCCGGCCCCGACCTGTCGCAAGGCCTGGCGCGGCTGATGCAGCGGCTGGACCACGCCGTGCCCCCGCGGCCCGCGCGCCCCTGGTTCACCACCGGCTCGGCGCAGGGCGCGCAGATCCGCCTGTCGACCGCCGCGCTGCTGGGCGCGCTGCAGCTGGCGCTGTTCGCCGCCGCAGCCGTGTGGTGGCTGCAGGCCTCGGCGCCCGGCGCCGCGACGGCCGGCTACCAGACCTTGACGCAGGCCCCGGCGGCCACGGCCGTCACGCCCGGCCTGCGCGTCGTCTTCCACGCCGAGCGGCCGGTCAGCGAAGTGCAGGCCCTGCTGCAGGGCCGGGGCCTGTCGATCGTCAGCGGCCCGAGCGAAGCCGGCGTCTTCACGCTCGGCGTGGCCGAGGCGGACCCGCAGCCTGGGCGTGTGCGTGACCTGGACGCGCTCGCGGCCGAGCTGCGCCGCTCGCCGGCGGTCGCCTTCGCCGAGGCCACCGGCCCGGCCGCGGCACGGTGAAGCGCCCGCGCATCGGCTCGCTGGCGCTGGCCAGCACGCTCGCGCTCGGCGCCGGGCTGGCGTTGGGGCTCGGGCTGGCCGGCTGCGCCCACGCGCCGGTGCCCGACGTGCCGGCGCTGGTCGGCGGTGCGCCTGCCGGCGAGGCCGGGCGGGTCGTCGTGATCGCCATCGCCAACCCGGTCGGTGAGCTGCCGTTGTCGTCGGGCTCGACGCCGGGCCTGTACAGCAAGAAGCCGGGTTATGTCGTCGGCACGCGGGCCGACGAGGTGCTCGCCGCGGTCGCGCAGGCACATGGCCTGCGGCCGCTGGACTCCTGGCCGATCCGCGCGCTCGGCGTGCACTGCGCGACCTTCCTGATCCCCGACGGCGCCTCGCGCGACGCGGTGCTCGCCGCGCTGGCGCGCGACCCGCGCGTGGCGCTGGCGCAGCCGCTGAACGAGTTCGACACGCTGGCCGCACCGGCCTCGCTGTCGGCGCCGGCACCGGCCGTGCCCGTGCCGGCCAAGGGCCCCGAGAGCCTCTACAACGACCCCTACTTTCCGCTGCAGCGCGGCCTGCTCGCGCTCGGCGTGCCGCAGGCCCACCGCTGCGCGCGCGGCGACGGCGTGCGCGTCGCGGTGATCGACACCGGCGTCGACACGGCCCACCAGGATCTCGCCGGCACCGCGGCCGACACCGCCAACTTCGTCGACCGCGACGGCGCGCGTTTCCAGCGCGACCGCCACGGCACCGAGGTGGCCGGCGTGATCGCCGCGCGGCCCGACAACGCGACCGGCATCGTCGGCATCGCGCCAGGCGCCCGGCTGCTGGCGCTGAAGGCCTGCTGGGAGCGTGCCGACGGCGCCTCGACCTGCAACTCCTTCACGCTGTCGCAGGCGCTGGCCGCGGCGATCGACCGCGGCGCGCAGGTCATCAACCTGAGCCTGGGCGGCCCGGCCGACGAGTTGCTCACGCAGTTGCTGCGCGTCGCGCTGGCGCACGGAACCGTGATCGTCGGGGCGGTGCCGCCCGGCGGTGCACGCGATGGCTTTCCGCTCGGCGTGCCGGGCGTGATCGCGGTGCAGGACGGTGCCACGCCGGCCTCGACAACGCAGGGGCCGCTCGGCGCGCCCGCGCGCGAGGTGCTCACGCTGATGCCCGGCGGCCGCTACGACTTCGCCTCCGGCACCTCGATGGCGGCGGCGCAGGTCAGCGGCATTGCCGCACTGCTGCTGCAGCACCATCCGCGGCTCGACGGCAGCCGCATCGAGCAACTGCTGCGCGACAGCCGCGGCGGCGACACGCTCGCCCAGGTCAACGCCTGCCGCGCGCTCGAAGCGCTGGAGCCGGGCTGCGGCTGCAGCGCTGTGCGCTGAGCTCGGCTCATCTGAGCAGACGAAATATCAAGTTTCGTTTCGCCCGCATCGGGCGACAACCATTCCAGGCCACGGCGGCACCTACTCGGCAATGACACTGCGCGACACGCGCGCAGCCCTTGCACGACCCCGGTGACCCGCCGATGCCTGCCGCCCTCGTCCCGATCCGAATCTTCCGTACCGCGCCGGCCGGCGGCCTGGCGTGGCTCGCGATCGCGCTCGCCGGCCTGCTGCTGCTGCCCGCGGAGGCGGCGCTGCGCTCGGTCTGGCTCGCGCCCTGGTGCGAAGAGGCCGTGTGCCGCTGGGGCGTGCAAGCGCCGCTCGCACGCCGGCTCGGCCAGCGCACGGCCGTGCTGCTGAGCGCACTGGCGTTCGGCCTTGCGCACCTGCTGTTCGCGCGCGGCCCGGCCGATGCGTGGCGCGCCGCGGCCACCGCCTTGCCGGCCGCGTGGATCGGCCTGGTGTTCGCGCGCAGCGGCCGGCTCGCGCCCTGCGCGGCCTGGCACGCCGGCTTCAATCTGTTGTGGCTCACCGCATCGTCTTCCTGAGCGTCGAACTGTGGTTCATCCGAGTAACCGATTACCAACGCTGACCGATTCCATTCACCGAGAAATGTCCGTCATGAAATCACACTCCCTCTGGCGGCCCGCGCTCGCCCTGGCCGCCGCGCTGGCCTGGCCCGCGGCCGGCTTCGCCGCCGACCCGGTGCAGGGCAGCACCACGTTCTCGCAGCGCTGCACCGCCTGTCACTCGGTCGCGTCGACAGCCACCGTCGACCGCGGCCGCAACAGCCCGGCGATGATCCAGTCGGCCATCGCCAACGTCGGCGCGATGTCCGGCCTGTCGGTGCTGTCGGCCAGCGACCTCGAGAACATCGCCGCCTACCTCGGGAACGCGCCCAGCACAGTGAGCTTCGCGCAGACCACCGTCGGCCAGACCAGCGCGACGCAGACCGTGACCGTGCGCGCCAGCCGCGTGGCCGCGCTGAGCGGCCTGGCGGCCAGCGTCAGCGGCGACTTCAGCCGTGCCGGCGGCACCTGCGGCAGCACGCTGGCCGCCAGCAGCAGCTGCACGATCACGCTGGCCTTCTCGCCCACGGCGGCAGGCAGCCGCAGCGGCACGCTGACCATCAGCCACAGCGGCCTGACGACCGCCGTGCCGATCGCCCTGTCGGGCACCGGCGCCGCGGCCACGCAGGCCACGATCTCGCTGGACGCGAGCACGCTCGACTTCGGCAACCAGACGGTCAACACGACCAGCGCCTCGAAGACGCTGACGGTGCGCAACACCGGCAACGCGGCACTGGACTTCAGCGCCCTCACGCTGGGCGGCGGCGCGGCGGCCGACTACAGCGCCACCGGCGGCTGCGCGGTCGGCACGCCGGTGGCCGCCGGCGGCTCGTGTGCGCTGACCGTGGCCTTCACGCCCAGCACCACCGGCAACCGCGCCGCCAGCCTGACGCTGGCCTCGAACGCCTCGAACGGCAGCGCCAGCGTCTCGCTCAGCGGCACCGGCCAGGCCGCGGCCACGCCGCAAGCCAGCCTGTCGCCGGGCAGCGTGGCCTTCGGCAGCGTCACGGTCGGCAGCAGCGCGAGCGCGCAGACGGTGACGCTCAGCAACACGGGCAGCGCCGCGCTGAACATCAGCGCCATCGGCGCGAGCGGTGCGTTCACCACCACCAACGCCTGCGGCAGCACACTGGCGGCCGGCGCGAGCTGTGCGATCAGCGTGGTCTTCACCCCCACCGGCGCCGGCACGGCCAGCGGTTCGCTGAGTGTCACCAGCAACGCCAGCGGCTCGCCGCACAGCGTCAGCCTGGCGGGCACCGGGGTGCTGGCCGACACCGCCATCCTGCAATGGAGCGATGCCGGCGCGATCGATTTCGGCAGCGTGAGCGTCGGCGACGACGCCGCCACGCGGTCGCTCACGCTCGCCAACAGCGGCAGTGGCAGCGCGACGCTCACCGCGTTCACGATCAGCGGCACGCACGCCGCCGACTTCCGCATCGACGGCAGCTCGACCTGCACCGCCGGCCAGGCGCTCGCTGCCGGCGCGCAGTGCACGCTCGTGCTGGGCTTCACGCCTTCGGCCGCCGGCAACCGCAGCGCGAGCCTGGCGCTCAGCGCCGGCAATGCCAGCACGCCGGAGCCGATCGCCCTCGGCGGTGTTGCCACCGCCGCCGCGGCACCGGCACTGGGCCTGTCGGCCGAATCGCTGGCTTTTGTCGCCCCGGCCAGTGGCAACGCCGCCGCGCAGACGCTGACACTGACCAACACCGGCACTGCCGACCTGCACCTGAACGCACTCACGGTCGGTGACAGCCGCTTCACGGTGGATGCCTCCGGCACCGGCGGCTGCGGCACCACGCCGATCACGCTGGCGGCCGGCGCGAGCTGCAGGCTCAGCGTCGCCTGGGCCGGCACCGCGGCGGATGCGAGCGACACCAGCGCGCTGACGATCAGCGGCGACATGTCGCCCGCCAGCGTCGAGGTCGCGCTCAGCGGTCAGGGCGGCGCCGACCAGCCCGCCAACGCAGGCGGCGGCGGTTGCACGCTGGGCGCCGGCACCGGCGCGGCCGACCCGCTGCTGCTGTTGATGGCCGCGCTGGCCGGCGTGCTGTTCTGGCGCCGCCGCCGCGGCAGCTAATTCAACCGATGCACTGACAAGCCAGGAGCCGACCATGACCTCGCTTCTCTCCCGCCGCAGCCTGCTGGCGCAGGCCTCGGCCAGCCTCGCACTGGCGGCCCTCACCGTGCCGCGCGCCGCCCGCGCGCTCGAAGCCGGCCAGGCGCTGCCGCTGGCCAGCGTGCCGGGCGGCGCCGGCCAGCCGGCGGTGCCGCTGTTCGACGGCAAAGCCCGCGCCACCTACATCGATTTCTGGGCCTCGTGGTGCGGCCCGTGCCGGCAGTCGTTCCCGTGGATGAACCGCATGCAGGCCAGGTACGGCGCCAAGGGGCTGCGCATCGTCGCGGTGAACCTGGACAGCCAGCCCGCCGACGCCCAGCGCTTCCTCGCGCAGCTGCCAGCGCAGTTCTCGCTGGCCTTCGACGCCGGTGCCGAATCGGCGCGCCGCTTCGGCATCAAGGCCATGCCGAGCTCGGTGCTGCTGGGCGCCGACGGCAAGGTCGTCGCCACGCACGCGGGCTTTCGCGAGGAAGACGCGAGCCCGCTCGAAGCCCGCATCGCCGCCGCGCTGGGCGCGGCCTGACCGATCACCCGAATCACCCCTCCCCCATGACCCACCCGAGACCGATCCGCTTCGCCGCGGCCATGCTGGCCCTGGCCACCGCGGCCCTGGCCGGCTGCGCCTGGCAGCCCCCGCAAGCCTGGGAGAAGCGCGCGCTGGCGCGCCCCGAGATGACGATGGCCGGCGACCCGCTGGCCGATCGATTCGACCAGCACATCTACAACAGCAAGGAAAACGCCTCGGGCGGATACGGCGTCGGCGGAGGTGGCTGTGGTTGTAATTGAGCCCCCACGCTCCCTTCCGGTCGCTGCCCCCCGAGGGGGCTCGCGCAGCGGACCGGCAGAGCCGGATCCGCGCACGCCACTTGGTTTTGGAAGCGTCCTCGCTGCCGCGCTGCTGCTGCCCGGGATCCTCCCGCCTGCCATGGCCGAAATCGCGCCCGAGCAGGGCATGGTGGCGCTGAAGCTGTCGAACTACCGTGACTGGCAGCCGGGGCTGGACCGCGTGAAGGTCGATGCGCCGTCGCTCTATGTGCTGGCGCCGCTGGATGCCCACTGGTCGCTCGAAGGCTCGGCCGTCAACGACGCGGTCTCGGGCGCCTCGCCGCGCTTCCACAGCGCGGTCTCGGGTGCGTCGAAGATGGACGACTCGCGCACGGCCGGCGACCTGAAGCTGACCCACTACGCCGAGCGCCAGGCCTGGTCCGTCGGCGTGGCCAGCTCCGGCGAACACGACTACCGCTCGAACACGCTGTCCGGCGAGTGGCGCGTCGCCAGCGAAGACAACAACCGCACCTGGAACCTCGGCCTGGCCTACAGCGACGATGCGATCGGCTCGACCAACGACCCGACGCTGGACGAACACCGCCGTACCTGGCAGTTCGCCGCTGGCGTGACGCAGGCCTGGAGCCCGGTCGACCTGGTGCAGCTGAACCTGGGCGCCAGCATCGGCCGCGGCCACTTCTCCGACCCCTACAAGTTTCCCGACGCGCGGCCGCGCGAGCGCGAGCAGTACACCGCCCTGCTGCGCTGGAACCACCACGTCGAGGCGCTGCAGGCCACGCTGCGCACCAGTTGGCGCCTCTACGACGACAGCTACGGCGTGCGCGCGCACACGCTGGACGCGGCCTGGGTGCAGCCGGTGGCGCCCGGCTGGACACTGACGCCGATGCTGCGCTACACGACGCAGCGCGCGGCCCGCTTCTACTACGACCCGGTGTACGACCCGGTGCTCGGCGCGCCCTTTCCGCCGGGCTTCGGCAACCGGCCCTACTACTCGGCCGACCAGCGCCTGTCGGCCTTCGGTGCCGCCACCGCCGGGCTGCGCGTGGACTGGGCGATCGACAGCCAGTGGAAGCTCGACCTCGCCTACGAGCGCTACGAGCAGCGCGCCGCCTGGCGCGTCGGCGGCGACGGCTCGCCGGGCCTCGCACCCTTCTCGGCGCGCTGGTGGCAGCTCGGCGTCTCGCGCAGCTTCTGACGTCCCAGCCCCCTCACCCCGATGACCGCCGCCCATCTGGACCACGACGGCTGGCACCTCGTCTTCACGGCGATGGCCTCGCGCTGCGAGATCGTCATCGCCGGCGACGAGGCGTGCGCGCGCCATGCGGCGCACGAGGCGATGGCCGAGGCGCGGCGCATCGAGGCCAAGTACTCGCGCTATCGCCCCGACAGCGTGGTCTCGCGCATCAACGCGGCGGCCGGCCAGGCCCGGGCGACGGCGATCGACGACGAGACCGCCGGGCTGCTGGCCTTCGCCGATGCACTCCACCAGCACAGCGGCGGCCTGTTCGACCTGAGCAGCGGCGTGCTGCGCCGCGCGTGGGATTTCCGTGCCGGCCGCGTGCCGGCACCGGGCGAGTTGCAGGCCCTGCTGCCGCTGGTGAACTGGCGCCGCGTGGCCTGGGACGCGCACCAGGTCCACCTGCCCGAGACCGGCATGGAGCTGGACTTCGGCGGCATCGGCAAGGAGTACGCCGCCGACCGCGCGCGGGCGGTGCTGGCGCAGGCCGGCGTGCACCACGGCTTCGTCAACCTCGGCGGCGACCTGCGGGTGCTCGGCCCGCGCGCCGATGGCCGGCCCTGGTGCTTCGGCATCCAGCACCCGCGCCAGCCGGGCGCCGTCTGCGCGCAGGTGCAGCTGCGCGATGGCGCGCTGGCCACCAGCGGCGACTACGAGCGCTTCTTCATCACGCCCGAGGGCCGGCGCTGCTGCCACATCCTCGACCCGCGCCGCGGCGAGCCGGTCACGCACTGGCAATCGATCAGCGTGGCCACGCCGGTCTGCACCGCCGCCGGCGCCCTGGCCACGATCGCGATGCTGCACGGCCCCGACGGCGCCGATTTCCTGCGCGGCCAGGGCGTGGCCTTCCTGGCCATCGATTCGGCCGGGCGTCTCGAGGCGCACGAGATCGACGCTTCCGTTCCTTCTTCTTCCGACCCCCTCACGCCATGACAACGAGCTTGTTTTCCAGGGCACGCCGCCTCGCCGCGACGCTGCTTGCCGCGGCAACGCTGCTGCCCGCCGCGCATGCCACCGACGAACCCTTTCTCGACCCGGCCGAGGCCTTCCGGCCGCAGGTGGCCATCGGCGCGGACCAGGCGCTGGAGATCACGCTGGCCATCGCGCCGGGCTACCACCTGTACCGCGAGCGCTTCTCGCTGCAGGCCGACCCGGCGCTCGCCTTTCCGGCCGCCGCGCTGCCGCCAGGCCAGGAGAAGTTCGACACCAACTTCAACCAGACGATGACGCTGTGGGAAGGCACGGTGCAGGTGCGTCAGCCGCTGCCCATCGGCCTGCCCGCCGCGGCGCTGGCAGTGAGCTACCAGGGCTGCGCGGACCGCGGCCTGTGCTACCCGCCGCAGCGCGGCACCGTGTACCTGGCGCGCAATGCGGCGAGCACGCTCACCGCCCGCTGGGAGCCGGCGGGCGACCTGTTCGCCGCACCGACGGCCGAGGCGGTGCCGGCATCGGCCCCGTTGGCCACGCCCATCGCGGCGCCGGCGAATGCGGCCGCGCCATCCACCGATGTCGATGGCCACCGCGGCGCTCTGTCGTCGGGCAGCCTGCTGAGGGTCGTGCCGATGTTCCTGCTCGGCGGCCTGCTGCTGTCGTTCACGCCCTGCGTGCTGCCGATGCTGCCGATCCTGTCGTCGATCATCGTCGGCCAGGGCGCACCGGTGTCGCGCCGGCGCGGCTTCACGCTGGCGCTGGCATATTCGCTGGGCATGGCGCTGGTCTACACCGCGGCCGGCGTCACGGCCGGCCTGCTCGGCTCGGGCTTCGCGGCCGCACTGCAGAACCCCTGGGTGCTGGGCAGCTTCGCGGCCCTGCTGGCGGGTCTGTCGCTGTCGATGTTCGGCGTGTGGGAGCTCCAGATGCCGGCCGCGATCCAGCAGCGCGTCAACAACGCGTCGAACAAGCTCTCCGGCGGCCGCCACCTGGCGGTGTTCGCGATGGGCGGGCTGTCGGCCCTGCTGGTCGGCCCCTGCGTGGCCGCGCCGCTGGCCGGCGCGCTGCTGTACATCAGCCAGACGCGCAACGTGGTGCTCGGTGGCGCCGCGCTGTTCGCGCTGGCCGCCGGCATGAGCGTGCCGCTGCTGCTGCTGGGCCTGTCGGCCGGCAGCCTGCTGCCGCGCGCCGGCCGCTGGATGGAGCAGGTCAAGACCTTCTTCGGCCTGATGCTGCTGGGCGTCGCGCTGTGGCTGGTGTCGCCGGTGTTGCCGGCGCCGGTGCTGATGTTCGTGCTCGGCGCGGGCGTGCTGATCGCGCTGCTGGCGCTCGGTGCCTTCGACGCCGGCCGGTGGCCACTGTGGCGCGGCATCGGCGGCGTGGCCGCGCTGTGGAGCGTCGCGCTGATGGCCGGCGCGCTCTCGGGCGGCGACAGCGTCGTGCAGCCGTTGAAGCACCTCGCGCGAGGCGCCGGCACGGCGGCCGCCACGGCCACCGCCGCGGCCGAAGGCCCGGCGTTCCAGCGCATCACCCGCGTACAGGAGCTGGACGAAGCGCTGCGCAGCGCCGGCCGGCCGGTGGTGCTGGATGTCTATGCCGACTGGTGCGTGTCGTGCAAGGAGATGGAGCACCTGACCTTCCGCGATGCGGCGGTGCGCCCGCGGCTGGAGCGCGCGCTGCTGCTGCAGGCCGACGTGACGGCCGACAGCGCCGATGCCAAGGCGCTGATGAAACGCTTCGGCCTGTTCGGCCCGCCGGCGGTGCTGTTCTTCGATGCGCGCGGCACCGAAGTGGCCGGCAGCCGCACGATCGGCTTCGAGGCCGCGGACGCCTTCGTGCGCCGGCTCGACGCCGCAGCCCTTTGACAAGGCCCATTCGATGACGACCCCGACCACCCACGCCCAAGTCCTGATCCTCGGCTCCGGCCCGGCCGGCTACTCGGCCGCCATCTACGCCGCGCGCGCCAACCTCAAGCCGCTGCTGGTCACCGGCCTGGCCCAGGGCGGCCAGCTGATGACCACCACCGACGTG
>NZ_DATFAN010000171.1:0-36312 GCF_035254525.1 Ideonella sp.
CAGCGCCCCGGCGCTGTCGTTGTCGTCGAGCCGCGAGCGCAGGTCCAGGCCCCGGGCCCGGGCCCGCTCGATCGTCGTCGGGTCGATCCAGGCGCCGGCCGCGCCGGCGCTGCCGTCCAGGCCGTCGGTGCCGGCCGACAGCGCATGGATGCGCGGGTGGCCCTGCAGCGCGAGTGCCAGCGCCAGCGCAAACTCGGTGTTGCGCCCGCCGCGGCCCTTGCCGTCCATCGCGCCCCCGAGGCCGCCGCTCGCGGCGGCTCGCCCCCCGAGGGGGTCAAGAAGCTCGGGAGCGGCCCTTCGCTTCTTGAGCGTGACGGTCGCCTCGCCGCCGGACAGCAGGATGCACGGCGGCACGAACGGCACGCCGCGCTCGGCCACGCTGCGCGCGATGGCGGCATGGGCCAGCGCGAGCTCGCGCGCCTCGCCCTCCATCGCGTCGGCGAGGATGTGGCAGGCCCAGCCGGCGGCGCGGGCTTCCTGCGCGGCGGCCTGCAGCCCGTCCCACGCGCTGCCGACGAGGTGGTGTTCATGCCCCGCCAGGCGTGGGTCGCCCGGCTTGACCGACTCCCATTCGCCACGCTGCCACGCGGCGTGCACGACCGCGCCGGGCTCGATGCCGTAACGCGCCAGCACCGCGCCGGCGTCGGCGCAGGTGCTCGGGTCGGCCAGGGTCGGGCCCGAGGCGACCAGCGCCGGGTCGTCGCCGGGAATATCGGACAGCACCAGCGACACGACGCGCGCCGGGTGGGCCGCCGCGGCGAGCCGGCCGCCCTTGATCGCCGAGAGGTGGCGCCGCACGGTGTTGATCTCGGCGATCGTCGCGCCGCGCGCTAGCAGATCGCGGGTGATGCGCTGCTTGTCGGCGAGGGCCAGGCCAGGCGCTGGCAGCGCGCACAGCGCCGAGCCGCCGCCGGAGACCAGGGCCAGCACGAGGTCGTCCGGCCCCAGGCCACCCACCTCGGCCAGCAGCGCCTGGCCGGCGGCGGTGCTGCGCTCGTCGGGGACGGGGTGACTGGCCTCGACTGCCCGGATGCGCTGCAGCGGCAGCACCGCGCCCGCCGGCACCACGACCAGCCCGCGCAGCGGCGCGTCGGCCGGCCAGTGGGCCTCGACGGCGGCGGCCATCGCGGCGGCGGCCTTGCCGACACCGACGACGACGGTGCGCCCGCGCGGCGGGCCGGGCAGGTGCGGGGGCAGCACGCGCGCTGGATCGGCCGCGCCGAGCATGGCGCGGTACAGGCGTTGCAGCAGCTCGATCGGGGCGGGCAGGGGGGCGGGGTTCATCCGCCCGATTGTGACGAGGATGTCAGGTCGCCAGCGCCACCTGCGGCTTGCGCTGCGGCAGCGCGGGCCCGCAGAAGCCGAAGGCCAGCTGCGGGCGCTTGCCGCTCATCAGCTCGGCCAGCGCGCGGCCGGAGCCGGCACCGTGCGTCCAGCCCAGCGTGCCGTGGCCGGCATTGAGCCAGAGGTTGCCGATCTTGCTGCGGCCGATGTAGGGGATGTTGGTCGGCGTGCTCGGGCGCAGGCCGGTCCAGTAGTTCGGCTCGTTCAGGTCGGCCACGCCGGGGAACAGCTCTTCGTAGCGCTTGACGAGGGCTGCGCAACGCACCTGCGCGGTGTTGCCGGCCAGGCTCTGGTCGTAGCCGGCCATCTCGGCGGTGCCCGCGATGCGGATGTGGTCGCCCAGGCGCGAGATCGCGATCTTGCGCGTGTCGTCGAGCAGGCTGACGACGCTGGCGGCTTCTGGGCGCTTCAGCCGCAGCGTGGCCGAGTAGCCCTTGGCGGGGTAGATGTCGAGGTCGACGCCGATCGTACGCAGCAGCGGCGCGGTGAACGAGCCCATCGCCGCGACGAACTGCTGGCCACGCAGCGTGCTGCGCGCGCCGGTGCGCTGGCAGCCGACGTTCACGCCGCTGATTTCGCCGGCCACGACATCGAAGCCGAGGATGTCGTGCTCGTACATGAACTTCACGCCGCGCTCACGGCACAGGCGTGCCAGCTGTTGCGTGAACACGCGCGCGTCGCCGGACTCGTCGCTCGGCGTGTAGGTGCCGCCGTGGATGTTCGGGCCGAACGCGGCGAGCGAGGGCTCGACCTTCAGCACCTCGTCGCGGCTCAGCACCCGGCGGTCGACGCCGTGCTGGCGCATCAGCTCGGCGCCTTCGGCGCCGGCCTCGAAATCCTGGGCCGACGAGAAGAAGTGCAGGATGCCGCGCTCGAGCCGGTCGTACTGGATGCCGGTCTGCGCGACCAGGCCCTTCAGCGATTCATGGCTGTAGGCGCCCAGCGCCACGAGCTGCTCGACGTTGCGGGCGAAGGCCGCGTCGGTGCATTGGGTGAGGAACTTGATGCCCCAGCGCCACTGGTAAGGATCGAGCCGGGGGCGGAACAGCAGCGGCGAGTCGTCCCGCAGCAGCCACTTCAGCACCTTCAGCGGCGCGCCGGCATTGGCCCACGGCTCGCAGAAGCTGACCGAGATCTGCGCGCCGTTGGCGAAGCTGGTCTCCAGCGCGGCGTCGGGTTGGCGATCGACCACCGTGACCTCGTGGCCTTCTTCCGCCAGGTACCACGCGGTGCTGATGCCGATGATGCCGGCGCCGAGAACGATGACCTTCATGCCTGCCTTTGCGAGAGCGCGTTGTGACAGGCCGCATTCTCGGCAGGCGAGGCTATTTCATGAAGCAATTCTCATGAAATTCAGCAATCATTAGAGTTACTGATGAAGTGCCAAAAGGCGCAACTGACCGTCTTTACGCCTGTGAATGACCGTAACGAATTCTTGCGAGCGGACGAAACTCAAGGCATCACTTCCGATGGAGGCCATCATGTCGAACGCCGCTCACCCCAGCCTGCTGCGCCGCCTGATGGGCCTGAGCGCGCCGCCCCTGGCAGAGCAGGATCCGGCCGACATGGGCACCGCCATCGGCCTGGATTTCTGCCTCGACGAGCCGCCGCCCGAAGTCGTGGCCGCGAGCGCGCCGGCCGGCCCGGCGCAGACCAGCTGGCTGCGCCGGCTGAGCGCCGGCTGACAGGCCAGCTGCCTCAGCGAACCAGCAGCACCGGCGTGTCGCAGTTGGCCATCACCTTGGTGGCCACAGAGCCCATGACCAGATTGCCCAGCGTGCCGTGGCCGTGCGAGCCCATGATCAGCAGGTCGAACTTGCCCTTGCTGGCGACGCCGGCGATGTTGTCGGCCGCATGACCGATCTTGGCGACGAAGTTCGCCTTGAGCTTCTGCCTGTTGAAGAAGCTGCGGATCGGCTTGAAGACCTTCTCGGCCTCGGCTTCGTAGTAGGCGTGCAGGACCGCCTTGTCCAGCGCCGAAGCGGCCCGGGGTGGCACCGCCATCACCGAATGCACGACGGTGTATTCGTGATGCTGGCCAAGCCACTCGTCGTGTGCTGCCAGGTAGGCCAGCATGCGCTTGGTGTACGAACTGCCATCGACGGCGACCAGAATCTTCATGGAGCTCTCCTCAGCAAGAGTGACCCGAGGCAGTGTCGCATGGCAGGTGCGGTGCGGATTGCCTTGCGTCAAGCCGGTCAAGCCGCCGCGGCCGGCACGTCGATCGCGAGCAGGGGCTGGAAGCCTTCTTGCTCGCCCTTGTTGGCGTAGCCCAGCGGGTTGGCCACCACGCGGCAACGCTGGCCCGGCCCGGCACGATAGTCGCTCGGGCAGTGCAGGTGGCCGTGCAGCCACAGGTCGGCGCGCTCGAACAGGCCGTCCAGCGCGTTGCAGAAGCCGGCGGTGCCCGGCGTGAGGCCGTAGCGCGGGTCGGCGCTGCGCAGGCTGGGCGCGTAGTGGGTCACGACGACCGTCGGGCCGGTGTCGAAGGGCTCGGCGAGCGCGTCGCGCAGCCACCGTTGGCACTCGAGCCCCATGTCGCGCCACTGCTCGGCCAGCATCGGCGCGCCGGCGAGGGTGGCCGTGAAACGGCGAAGGTAGAAATTGGCCGCGCGGTAGGCCTTGTCGCGCGCCTGCATCTGCAGCGTCATCGTCGGCTCGCGCTGGGCGAGTGCTTCGAAATCGGTCCACAAGGTCGTGCCGATGAAGCGCACGCCGTCGATCACGAGCACCTCGCGCTCCAGCCAGGTGATGCCCAGCCGATCGCAGGCGGCCCGCAGGCGGGCATGGGCGTCGTCGAACTCCAGACCATCGTACTCGTGGTTGCCGGGCACGTAGAGCACGCGTTGCCAGGGTGCGCCCGGCCGGCCGGGCGCGAAGCGGGCCAGGCCGAACTCGTCGGCGTCGTCCAGCCGGGAGCCCGCCTGGTAGGAACCGACGTCGCCCGCGAGCACCAGCGTGTCGGCGCCGGGCGCGGCGGCCAGCGCAAAGTTCGGGTGACGTTCGAGGTGGAGGTCGGAGGCAAGCTGCAGGCGCATGGCGACATGATCGCAAACCCCGCCCCCGCGTGGGGCTGGTCAGCCCGCGCAGCGCGCCGCCACGTCCTTCAGCCACGGTTGCGCGGCCGCGTGGCGCGCGGCGAAGGCATTGATCTCGTGCTGCCGGCGCAAGGTGGCGCCGAGCAGGTCCAGCCCGTCGATCAGCATCTGCTGGTGGCGTGCCGACAGCACGAACGGCGCGGTGAGCGACGGGCTCGTGATGCTGAGCGTCTGCAGGTCGATGTGCAGCGGCAGCGGGTCGTCGCGGCCGGAGGCTTCCGCGAGCAGGGCCTGCGCATGCGGCGGGCTCACCATCGCCGGCAGCAGGCGGTTGTTGACGGCGTTGGAGTAGAAGATCTCGCCGAAGCTGGCGGCGATCACCGCCTCGAAGCCGAACTGCCGCATGCCCCACACGGCATGCTCGCGGCTCGAGCCGCAGCCGTAGTTCGGGCCGGCCAGCAGCACGTTGACGCCGGCAAAGGCGGGCCGGTTCAGCACGAAGCCATCGCGCGGCCGGCCCGCGGCATCGAAGCGCAGGTCGCGCAGCAGACCACCGGCCAGCCCGGCCTTGTCGATGCCGCGCAGGAACTGCTTGGGCATGATCTGGTCGGTGTCGAGGTTGGCGATCGGCAGTGCCGCGGCGCGGCCTTCGATCGTGGTGCGAGCCGTCATGCCAGCTTCCTCACGTCGGTGATGCAGCCGGTCACCGCGGCGGCCGCGGCCATGGCCGGGCTCATCAGGTGCGTGATCGCGCCACGGCCCTGGCGGCCCTCGAAGTTGCGGTTGGTCGTGCTGGCGCAGCGCACGCCGTCGGCCAGCACGTCGTCGTTCATCGCCAGGCACATCGAGCAACCCGGCTGGCGCCATTCGAAGCCGGCCGCCTGGAGCCGTGCGGCAATGCCTTCGGCCTCGGCCTGGGCCTTCACGGCGCCCGAGCCGGGCACGACCATCGCGCGCACGCCGGGTGCGACGTGGCGGTTGCCGACCACGGCGGCCACTGCGCGCAGGTCTTCGATGCGGCCGTTGGTGCACGAGCCGATGAAGACGTGCTGGATCGGCGTGCCGGCCAGGGGCGCGCCGCCGGGCAGGCCGGTGTAGCGCAAGGCCTGCTCGATGCTCTGGCGAGCCGCCTCGTCGGCCGCGTCGTCCGGCAGGGGAACGCGGCCGTCGACCGGGATCGCCTGGTCGGGGCTGGTGCCCCAGGTCACGTAGGGGGCGATCGTCGCGGCGTCGAAGCGGTGCTCCACGTCGAAGACGGCGCCGTCGTCGCTGCGCAGCGTGGCCCAGTGCGCGAGCGCCGCGTTGCGCTCGTGGCCTGCGATGTCGGGCGCACGGTCGAGCACGTAGCCGATGGCGGCGTCGTCGGGGGCGATCAGCGCGCCGCGGGCACCGGCCTCGACCGCCATGTTGCACAGCGTGAAGCGGGCCTCGACGCTGAGCGCCGCGATGGCGGCGCCGGTGAACTCGACGACGCAGCCGCGCGCCCCTTGCGCGCCGATCCTGGCAATGATGGCCAGGATCAGGTCCTTCGCGGTCGTACCGGGCGGCAGCGTGCCGTCGACCGTGATGCGCATGTCCCGCGCCAGCCGGTAGACCAGCGCCTGCGTGGCCAGCACATGCTCGACCTCGCTGGTGCCGATGCCGAAGCCCAGCGCCCCGAGCGCGCCGTAGGTCGTCGTGTGGCTGTCGCCGCAGATGACCACCATGCCCGGGCGGACCATGCCATGCTCGGGCGCGACGACGTGCTCGATGCCCTGCCGGCGGTCGTTGGTGTCGAACAGCGGGATGCCGTGCCGCTCGCAGTTGCGCTTCAGCTTGCTCGCCTGCAGCGCCGAGGCGGGGTCGTGGATGACGCGCAGCGCCACCGGGTGGGTCGGGATGATGTGGCTGACGACGGCCATGTTCTGCCCGGGCGCCGCGACGCTGACGCCACGCTCGTCGAGCCCTGCAAAGGCCTGCGGGCTGGTGTACTCGTTCATCAGGTGCAGGTCGCAGAACAGCAGCACGTTCTGCTCGTCCAGCGTTGCCACGGTGTGCGAATCGACCAGCTTGCGGTAGAGCGTCTGCGGGGCCTGGCTCATTGGCCGGCTTCCGTCAGGAAGGGCAGGCAGGCGTCGAGCAGCGCCTCGGGCGCTTCCTCCGGGATGTAGTGGCCGCAGGACAGCGCCTGGCCGCGCACGTCGTCGGCCACGCGGCGCCACTCGGCCAGCGGGTCGAAGCAGCGCTGCACGATGCCGCGCACACCCCACAGCACTTGCAGCGGCATGCTCAAGTGCCGGCCGGCGGCGCGGTCGGCGCGGTCGTGCTCGAGGTCGATCGTGGCGGCGGCGCGGTAGTCTTCGCACAGCGCGTGCGCGGCGCCGGGCTGGCTCAGGCAGCGGGTGTACTCGGCCAGCGCGCGTTCGTCGAACGGGGCCAGGCCGGCGTCGCGCGCGCCCATCAGCTCGCGCACGTAGGCACCCGGGTCGGCCTCGAGCAGCCGCTCGGGCAGGGGGGCGCGCTGGATCAGGAAGAACCAGTGCCAGTAGGCGCGGGCGAAGCCCTCGGTGGTCTGCTCGTACATCGCCAGCGTCGGCGCGATGTCGAGCAGAGTCAGGCGGCTCACCGCCTGCGGGTGGTCGGCGGCGAGCCGGTGCGACACGCGCGCGCCGCGGTCGTGGGCCAGCACGGCGAAGCGCTCGTGGCCGAGCGACTGCATCACGCGAAGCATGTCGCGCGCCATCGTCCGTTTGCTGTACGTCGCGTGGTCCGGCGTGCCGGCGGGTTTCGACGAATCGCCATAGCCGCGCAGGTCGGCCAGCACGACCGAGAAGCGCTCGGCCAGCCGCGCGGCCACGCGGTGCCAGATCACGTGCGTCTGCGGGTGGCCATGCAGCACCAGCAGCGGCGGGCCCTCGCCGCCGCTGAGCGCATGGATCTGCACGTCGTCGTCGGTCGGGATGCGGTGCACGGTGAAATCGGGAAAGAACAGGGGGCGGCTGGGCATCGGTGTCTCCTTCGTGCGTGTCGCGGGCATCGTAGGGCGGAAGGCGGCGGAAATGATGTCGCCATTCACACTTCATTGATTCCGTGAGCGACACAATGGCGGCATGGACCCGGTATCCGACCTGAGCTTCTTCGTGCTGCTGGCCCGCGTGGGCAACCTGAGCGCCGCAGCGCAGCAACTCGGCGTGACCCCGCCGACGGTGAGCAAGCGCCTGGCCGCGCTCGAACGCCGGCTGGGCGTGCGGCTGCTGCACCGCACGACGCGGCGTGTCAGCCTGAGTGCCGAGGGCGAGGCGTATCTCGCCGAAGGCTCGCGCCTGCTCGGCGAACTGCAGGTGCTGGAGGAAACCGTGGCCGGCAGCCGCGCGACACCACGCGGCCTGCTGCGTGTGCACGGCACGCTGGGCTTCGGCCGGCGCCTGCTCGCGCCGGCGCTGTCTGCCTTCGGCCGTGAGCACGCCGAGGTCGAGCTGCAACTGCACCTGAGCGACCGGCCCGTGAACCTGGTCGAGCAGGGCTTCGACCTCGCGGTGCAACTGGGCAACCTGCCGGATGCCCGCCTGACCGCACGGCGGCTGGCACGCAACCGGCGGCTGCTGTGTGCCTCGCCGCGCTACCTGCGCGCCGCGGGCGAGCCGGCGCGGCCGGCCGAGCTGGCCGCGCATCAGTGCATCGTGCTGCGCGAGAGCGACGACACCTTCGGCACCTCGCATCTGCGATCGGGCCATCGGCAGGAGACCGTGAAGGTGCGCGGCCGCTTCGCCAGCAACGACGGCGAGGTCGCGCTGCACTGGGCGCTGGACGGCCACGGCATCCTGCTGCGCTCGGAGTGGGACGCCGCGCCCTACCTGCGCTCGGGCCGCTTGGCGCCGGTGCTGCCGGACTGGCGGCCGGCCGACGCCGACGTGTTCGCCGTCTACCCCACCAAGCAGAACCTGTCGGCCCGCACGCGGGCGCTGGTGGACTTTCTCGCGGCGTGGTTCGAGAAGAATCCGCCGCCTCGGTACGACTGAATCAGGCTTCGCGCAGACAGTCGACGATCTTCAGCCGCGCGGCGCGCCAGGCCGGCACGAAGCCGCCGACGAAGCCCATGAACAGCGCGAAGACCAGCGTCTGCGCGGCGATGCCGGGCGTCAGCTTGAACTGGAAGGCGAGTTCGGCGAAGGTCTGGAAGTTGGTCGTCGAGATGTCGACCGCCTGCATCACGCTGGCGCCGGCCAGGCCCAGCACGCCGCCGACCGCGCTGAGCAGCAGGCTTTCCGACAGGAAGGCCAGCAGCACCGCGCTGCGCCGGAAGCCCAGTGCGCGCAAGGTGCCGATCTCGCCGACGCGCTGCGCGACCGCCGCGAACATCGTGATCATCGCGCCGACGATCGCGCCGATCGAGAAGATCACCGACAGCACGGTGCCGAGGATGCGGATGAACTTGGCCAACGCCTCACTCTGCTCCTCGTAGAACAGGACCTCGGGCTTGGCATCGACCTGCAGCCGCGGGTCGGCCGCGATCGCGGCCTGGGTGCGCTCGTGGAGCCCCGCATCGGCCAGGCGGAACACCACCGTCGAGTACGCGCCACGGCGGTAGGACTGCATCATCAGGTCGGCATCGCCCCAGATCTCGGAGTCGAACGCCGTCCTGGCCGCGTCGAAGCTGCCGACGATCAGCCAATCGCGTCCGCCGAAGCGCAGCGTGCTGCCGACCTGCGTGCCCTCGAAGCCGGTGGCCACCGCATGGCCGACGACCACCTCGGCGGTGCCGGGCCGGAACCAGCGGCCCTCGGCCAGCTTCACCTGCGGCCGCAGGGCGGGCCCGGCGGTGCCCATGCCGCGCATCGTCACGTTGCTGGGCTTGCCGGTGCCGCGCTTGGGCAGCGAATTGAGCACCACCGTCTCGCGGGACACCAGCAGCTCGCCGCTGCGGCCGGTGGCGATGCCCGGCAAGGACTCGAGGATGCCCGCCTGCGCCCGGTCGATGCCGCTGTTGATCTCGGCACCGGCGCCCTTGCGCAGCACCAGCACGTTGTCGGCCTGTCCGGTGGCGACCAGCGTGGCGCGAATGCCTTCGCTCATCATCAGCACGGTGGCGAAGGTGTAGACGACCAGCGCCATGCCGGCGGCGGTGAGCAGCGTGGTCACGCGCCGCACCAGGAGGTTGCGGGCGATGTAGCTGAACGGCACCGCCCTCATCCGATGTGCCTCAGGCCCTGCACGATGTCGATGCGGCTCATGCGCCAGGCCGGCCAGGCGGCGGCGACGGTGCCGACGATGGCGGCGGCGCCGATCTGCATCGCCACCGTGGCGGGCTGTACCTTGAACACTGGCAGGAACGAGCCGAGCGCCCCGGCGATGGCGGCCACGGCCGGAAAGGTCAGCGCCAGCCCGAGCCCGCCGCCGATCAGCGCGATCAGCAGGCTCTCGCCGAACAGCAGCCGCACGACGAAGCCGGGCGAGAAGCCCAGCGCCTTCAGCGTGGCGTACTCGGCCATGCGTTCGCGCGCCGTCATCGTCATCGTGTTGGCCATCACGGCCATGATGATCACGATGATGATGTAGCTGACCGCCTCGATCGCCGCGAGGATGGCCTCGCTCATCGAGACGAAGCTGAGCTGGAACGCGGCCTCGGTCTCGGTCAGCGTCTCGGCGGCGGAGTTCTTGAACTGGGCGTCCACCCGCTGCGAGATCAGCGCGGCGTTGTGCGGCTGGTCGATGCCCAGCACGTAGACGCCGACGAAATCGGCCCGCGGCCCGTACTTCTTGCGCAGCGTCTCGTTGATGTACTGCCAGTGGAACAGCATCTGGTTCTCGTCGGTCCTGGCCTCGGCGCCGTCCCAGATGCCGCGCAGCGTGAAGTTCCAGGTGCCCGAGTAGATCGTGCCGCGGATGGGGATCTGGTCGCCGACCTTCCAGCCGTAGGTACGGGCCAGCTTGCGGCCGACGATGGCGCCCTGGCGATCGCGCAGGAAGGCCTGCTTCTCGTCGTCGCTGAGCACGTACTCGGGATAGAGCTTCAGGTAGCTCGCCGGCTCGACCGCAAACTGCGGGAAGAAATTGCGTTCGGTCTGGTAGACGCCGCCGAACCAGTTGGCCCAGGAGATCGTCGTGACGCCGTCGACGGCCTTCAGCCGCTGCGCGTAGCTCAAGGGCAGCGGGAAGGTCAGCGACACCGAGCTGCGGGTGATGAGCCGCGTGCTGGAGCTGGCGGCGACGCCGGCGTACCAGGCGTCGATCAGCGTGCGCAGCAGGCCGAAGGCACAGACGGCGACGACCAGGCCGACGATGGTCAGCGCCGTGCGCAGCTTGTGCCGGAAGGCGTTGAGCAGCAGCAGCTTGAGCAGGAACATGGCGGGCGGGTGCTCAAACCCAGGTCGGCAGCCGTGGCGACATGGGCAGCGCTGCGGTGCTGCTGTGGGGCAGGTCGCCACCGGCTGCGAGGTAGTGTCGGCCCAGTTCGGCCCAGAAGGCCGGCATCGCGCTGCCGAGCGCGTCGGCCAGGCGCTCGTGCCGCTCGCGGGCTTCGGCGAAGCGCTGCTCGGCCCAGGCGAGCCGGGCGCACAAGGCCTGGCCGACCGGGTGCTCGTCGAGCCACGCATCGAGCCCCTGGACCAGGGCGTGCGCCTCGGCCGGCGCACCGGCCTCGGCGGCCAGCCAGGCGCCGTCCAGGCTGGCGTGCGCGTGCCACCAGCCCAGCGGGGCGATGCCGCGGGCCTCGCGCAGCTTGCGCAGCGCGGCGTGGCGGTCGCCACGAGCCAATGCGACCTGGGCCTCGCAGTGCAGCGCGGCCGCCTGCAGGTTGGGGTCGTGGTCGGCATGGGGGCCGGTGCGCATCTGCGCGCAGGTGGCCAGCGCCTGCTCGGGTTGGCCGGCATGCAGCTGCGCCGCCGCCAGCAAGGGCAGCACGAAGTGGTGCTCCAGCCCCCGACCCGCGCCCCGCGCATGCGCGGCGGCTTCCTGCAGCCGATCGGCGGCCTCGGCGTATTGCTGCCGGGCGATCGCGAGCTGGGCCCGGCCGACGAGCTGGTACATCGGGTTCATCACCGTGGCATCGGCGTGGACCTGCTCGAGATCGCGCAGCACGCGGGCCAGGTGGTGTGGCTTGCGCATCTGCCGGTACAGGCCGCACAGCATCGAAGCGGATACCGCGGTGCTGGCCCAGACGTTCATGTCGCGTGACAGGGACAGCGCGAGTTCGCCGTGGCGCTCGGCCAGGTGACACAGCCCGAGGCTGCCACTGGCGTTGGCGTAATTGCACTCGGCCCGCGCCTGGCCGACCAGGATGCCGTGCTGGCGGTACAGCTCGGCGGCCTGCCCGGCGTGGACCCAGGCTTGTCGCATGTCGCCGGTCGTGGCCTCGAGGATGACTTGCGTCGACAGGGTCCGGATGCGGTCGAACACGTTGCCGCTGACCTGGCACAGCGCCTCGGCCCGATCGAGCATCCTGGCGGCCGTCGGCCAATCGAGCTGGCCCAGCGCCAGCTCCGCGCGCAGCAGGCCGAGGTTCAGCCGCCAGGCGGTGGACTCCTGCCCTTCCGCGGCTTGCAGGGCCTCGTCCAGGTGCACCCGGGCGTGATCGTTGAGCCGGCGCTTGAGGTAGGCCTGGGCCAGCTCGAGCTGCACGTCGGCTTCCAGCGCCCGATTGTCGCCGTCGCGGGCGGCTTGCAGCAGCGCGTGCCCGGTGTCGAATGCGGCGTTGTCGTCCAGCGCCACCAGGCTGCGCAGGCGCTCGAGCCGCGCGACCGGGTGATCCGGCTCGATCTGCAGCACGGCATCGAGCAGGCTCAGTGCGACATGCCACTTGTTCTCGGCCGCCGCCTGCATCGCGCGGCCCAGGGTCCAGGTGGCGGCGCTGCTGCCGCCGTCGAAGCCGGCGAAGTGCGCCGGTGCACGGGGCTCGACGTCCGATTCCAGCCGCGCTGCCAATGATCGGGCCAGCTGCAGCAAATCCGGCCCGGCGAGCTGCTCGCTCACCGTGCCGGCTGGCCCGGCCAGCGTGACATCGAGGCGGTAGCCGCCCTCGCCGCCGGCGATGGCGGCATGCACGACGCGTTGCACGCCGAGCAGGCGGTGCAGCGCATTGGCGCGCTGCGCCAGCGTCGAGTCGACCGGCAGCGTTCGCAGCGCCGCCAGCACCGAGGTGATGGCCGACACCTCGAGCCGGCGATCGGCGGCCAGGGCCCGCTGCACCATCGTCACCAGGCCCAGCTCGACCCAATCGAGGTCGGGCTCGCCGGTCTGGTTCTCGAACGGCAGCAGGGCCAGGGCGCAGCCGGTCGGCGCCGGGCTGGGAGCCAGGGCGATGGGGGGCGTTTCCGGTGCATCCGTCGTTACCTGGACGGTGCCGCCGAAGCGGTAGCCGATGCGGTGGGCGGTGCTGATCAGCACCGCGGCCGGGTCCTTGTCCTCGATCAGCCGGCGCAGCTTCAGCATCGCGCTGGCGATCGCGCCCGGGGTCACGCAATCGCCGGCCCAGACTGCGTTGAGGAGCTCGTCCTTGGAGATGACGCGGTGGCGGTGGCGCAGCAGGTAGACCATCAGGTCGAACGGGCGGCGCTCGATCGGGCGGACCGCGCCGTCGACGAGGAGCTCCCGCGTCGCCACGCGCAGCTCGCAGCGGCCGAACCTGTAGACGTCTCGGCTCATCGATCCACCAGCACGCCCTTCTCGAGGTGGATCATGCGCTGCGCCTTGGCCGCGGCCTTGGGGTCATGCGTGACCATCACGATGGTCTTGCCGAGCTCGCGCACCAGGCGGGCCATCAGTTGCAGCACTTCTTCGCCCGTCACGCGGTCGAGGTCGCCGGTCGGCTCGTCGGCCACGATCAGCTGCGGGTCGGTGACGAGGGCGCGGGCGATCGCCACGCGCTGCTGCTGGCCGCCCGAGAGCTCGTTGGGCCGGTGGTCGGCGCGGTCGGTCAGCCCGACCAGCGCGAGCAAGGCCTCGACCCGCGTTGCGCGTTCTCGCGACGACAGGCCGGTCAGCAGCAAGGGCAGCTCCACGTTCTCGAATGCCGTCAGCACCGGCAGCAGGTTGTAGAACTGGAAGACGAAGCCGACGTTCGCGGCGCGCCAGTCGGCAAGGTGGCTTTCGCCGAGCGTGGCGATGTCGACCCCCGCGATCTCGATCGTGCCGCTCGTGGGCTGGTCGATGCCGGCGATCAGGTTCAACAGCGTGCTCTTGCCCGAGCCCGAGGGCCCCATCAGCGCGACGAACTCGCCGGCCTGCACGTCGAGGTTGATGTCCAGCAGCACGGGGATGGACTGGCCGCCACGCCGGTAGGCCTTGCTCAGGCCGCGGATGCGGATGAGGGGAACGGCGCTGGTGTTCACTTGGCCGCCACCGTCACCGCCGCGCCGGGCTTGAGCCCGGCATCGGGGCTCAGCACGATGCGGTCGCCGCGCTGCAGGGTGCCGGGCGCCACCTCCTGCGCGTCGCCCAGCATGCGGCCGGGGGTGACGGGAACAGCCTCGAGCTTGTCGCCGCTGCCGATGCGAAAGACCACCTTCTTCCCGTCACGCTCGGCAATCGCCTTCGGGTTCACCGCGATCACCGGTTTCTGGTCGGCATCGGTCGGGGCCTGCGAGAGGAAACTCACCTTCGCGCTCATCTCGGGCAGCACGCGCGGGTCGAGCTTCTCGAAGCGCACCTTGGTCATCACGGTGGCCTTGGCGCGGTCGACGGTGGGCACGATGCGCGAGACGCTGCCGCGAAAGCGCACGTCCGGCAAGGCATCCAGCGTGATCTCGACCGGCTGTTCGGCCTTGACCTTGCCGACGCTGGATTCGGACACGTCCGCCTCGACCTCCAGCGTCGACAGATCGGCCATCGTGACCACCGCGCCCGAGGTGCCCACGGCGTTCGAGAACGGCGTGATCAGGTCGCCGACGTTGGCGTTCTTGACCAGCACCACGCCATCGAACGGCGCGCGGATCTCGGTCGAATCGCGGTTGACCAGGGCGACCTTCACCTGGGCCCGCGCCTGGCCGACGGCGGCGCGCGCGGTGGCCTGCGCCGCCTGCGCGGCGGCGGTGCTGGCGGCGGCGCTGCGCGCGCGGGTTTGCGCCGCATCGAGCGCCTGCGGCGAGATGAAGCCTTGCGCCGACAGGCCCTGCGTGCGCTTGAGCTCGTCGTCGGCATTGGCCTGCTGCGTCTGCGCCAGCGTCAGGTTCGCCTCGGCCTGCTTCAGCGCAGCCTCGCTCTGCCGCACCGCGGCCTCGCTGACGCCCAGCGTGGCGCTGACGTCCGCCGCATCGAGCCGCGCCAGCAGCTCGCCCTTCTTGACGAGGCTGCCCTCGCGCACGTTGAGCTCCACCAGCCGCCCGGTGGCCTTGGACGAGACGGCGGCGCGCCGCTGGGCGACCACGTAGCCCGAGGCGGCGAGCTGGTTGTACTGCTGCGAGGGGTAGGCCGTCTGCACGGTGGCGGCCTGCACCTCGACCTTGCGCGGCACGACGACGGCGGCGCCGGCGCCGAGCACGGCCAGCGCACCGACGACCCAGGGCCAGCGGCGCCGGCGCCGCGCGCGGCCGCCGGCCTGGCGGTCGATCTTCATCGCGGCAAGGCTGTGCGCGGCTGCGCTCGGCGCGGCGGGTGACGGGTCGGGGTGGGCGTTGCTCGTGTCGGCCATGGTCTGGTCTTGTGCTCCCGGGGGCGGCGGGCCCTGCAAGGTGCGCAGCATGCCACGAGTGCAAGCGCCCGCCGGGCGCGCTCCGTCAACGGTTTGCCATGGGTCAGGCGGCTTGCCAATCGGCGTGGTCCGCGGCATCGTGCCGGGATGGACAACCAAGGCATTTCCATCCAGCCGATGGCCCCCGCCTGGCAGGCCGCCTGGCTGGACTTCTTCGACCACGTGGCCTTCGCCGACAACCCGCGATGGGCCGGCTGCTACTGCCAGTTTCCGACCGCCGACCACCAGGCGATCGACTGGAAGGACTGCAGCGCCGCCGACAACCGGGCGCGTGCCTGCACGCGCATCGGCGCCGGGCACCAACACGGGGTGGTTGCGGTAGACGAGGGCGGTCGCGTGGTCGGCTGGTGCCACGCCGGGCCGCGGGCCGATGTGACGATCTGGGACGACGAGGGTGACCCGGCCGGGGCATCGCGGCTCGGGGCCATCACCTGCTTCGTGGTGGCGCCGGGCTGGCGTGGGCGGGGGATGTCGCAAGCCCTGCTGCGCGGCGCCTGCGATCAACTCGCGGCCGAGGGCTTCGAGGCCGTGCAGGCCTGGGCCCGGCCGGGCGAGACCTCGCCGACCGCCAACCACGCCGGCTCGTTCACGCTCTACCAGCGCGCCGGCTTCACGGTCTGGCGCGACGGCGTCGACGGGGGCGTGCTGCTGCGCCTGCGCTTGCAGCGGCCCGGAGCGCCGGCCCCATGAACCTTCGCCCGGTCCGTCTGCCGGACGAGGTGCCCGGTACGCTGTGGCTGTCGGCCATGCCCGGCCGCTGGGAGCCCTGGCCGAGCTTCGCCGACGAGGCCCGGCGCGTCGGCCTGGCCTTGACGCTGTGCCTGACCGAGCCCGAGGAAATCGCGACCGTGTCGCCGGCCTACCGCGCGGCGCTGGATGCCGGCCGGATGCCGGGGCGCTGGCTGAACGTGCCGATGCGCAATTTCGGTGTGCCCGACGAAGCGGCCGAGCTGCGCGAGGCGGTGCAGGCCGCCGTGCAGAGCCTGCAGGGCGGCGAGGCGGTGCTGCTGCACTGCGCCGCCGGCCTCGGCCGCACCGGCATGGCGGCGGCGTGCGTGCTCAAGCGCCTGGGCCTGCCGGTCGACGAGGCGCTGCGCCGCGTGCGCGATGCCGGCTCGAACCCGCAAAGCGCGCTGCAGTCCGGCCTGATCGAGTGGTTCTGAAGGCTACGCCGAGGCGGGAAGGACCGGCCAGTGCTCGACCGGCTGGCCTTGGTCGATCACGACGATCGCGCCGAACTGCAGAAACAGTGCTTCGCTCTGGCGCGGGCGCAGGAAGACCCAGTCGCCGACAGCCAGCGGGACCGACGGCGAGGCGACCAGCACCTGCTGGTTCGACGACGCCCCGTACAGGCCGCTCGGCGCCACGCCGGGCGGCGAGACCGGGTCGGCCAGCCAGTGGCCGCCGTGGATCGCGAGCGCGCGGCGCTGGTTCACGTCCCACCAGCCGGCCAGGCGCGAGACGGTCTCGGCGCCGACCGGCAGCCGGAACTCGTCCATGGTCTTCAGCACCGGCGTGGCGATGAACGCGGCGGGCTCGAGCATGGCGAGCGAGGGCTTGTCGAAGTCCGATGGCTTGACGGCGGCCGAGCCGACCGAGAGCTCGTTCGGGGCGTGCCGGTCGTCGTGCAGGTGGAAGGTGGGCGAGCCGGCGGTGTTGAGCGTCCAGGCCGCGTCGGCGGGGCCCAGGCGCTCGCGGGCCAGGGCCAGCATCGCGGCGTAGCGGCGCTGCGCCTCGGCCTGGGCGCTGGCGCGGTTGCCGGCCAGGTCGGGGATGGCGGCCAGGTGCGCGTCGTAGCCCATCAGGCCGGCAAAGTGCAGCAGCGGCTCGTTGCGCAGCAGGCCCAGCATGGTCGCGAGCTGGTTCCCGGTCTCGACGCCCCCGCGGTGCAGCCCGACGTCGATCTCGATGTTGATGCGCATCGGCTGGCCCCGGCCCTTGGCCAGCACGGCGTACTCGGCCAGCCGCTCGGGCGTGTCGACCAGCCACTGGATCTGCCGGCCCGGATCGAAGCGTGCATCCCCCGGCTGCTCGAGGGCCCAGCGCGCGGCCGACGCCGGCAGCGGCTTGCCGAGCAGGATGTCGACGTCGGGCCGTGCCATCGCGACCAGCGCGAGCTGCGGCGCATTGAACAGCATCACGCGGCGCGTGGCCCAGGCGGCCATGGCCGCGTCGAGCAGGCCGAGCGCAGGCAGCGACTTGACGACCACGCGCAGCGGCAGCTTCGGGTGCGCGGTCTGCCGGATGCGGCCCAGGTTGGCCCGCAGGCGCTGGCGGTCGACGACCAGCGTCGGCATCGCCGGCAGGCCACCGAGCGCGCGCTGCAGGCCCTCGAAATAGGCGAGGGCCGGACCGCCGGCATCGGCAGGCCGGGCCAGCCAGGCGCCGGCCGCGCCGGCGGCAGCGGCACCCAGCAGCAGGTGGCGGCGTTTCATGGTCAGTCCTGTGCTCGGGTCAGGCTTCGCCGAAGAGGCGCTTCAGGTAGGGGTTCAGCATGCGCCCGTCCGGGTCCAGCGTGCGGCGCACGCGCTGGAAATCGGCCCAGCGCGGGTAGAGCGTGTGCTGCTCGGCCGCGCTGCGGTCGTGCAGCTTGCCCCAATGGGGGCGCCCGGCATGGCGGCGGTAGATCGCGCCGATGTCCTTGACGAGGTAGTCCCAGGGCTCGTCGTGCGCGGCGTGCACGGCGATCGAGCAGCTGTCGCGGCCGTGGAAGGGCGACAGCCAGGCATCGTCGGCCGCCACGAAGCGGAACTCGATCGGGAAGTAGGTGTCGTCGCGCCGCTCCAGCTCGGCCAGCACCTCGCGCAGGCAGGCGATGCCCTGGTCGCGCGGCACGTGGCACTCGGTTTCGTTGAACCGGCTGGGCCGCTGGGTCGACAGCAGCTTCCACGACCAGTCGGTCGTCTCCTCGTGCATCGCGGGGTCGATGAAACGCTGCGCGACCCAGTGGCGCAGCGCGGGCCAGCGGCCGAGCCAGTCGCGCAGGTGGCGCAGGTCGCGCAGCACGTCCTCGTCCGGCGCGGCGGCATGCGGCAATGGCGGCGTGTTCACCTCGTCGTGGGTGATCGCCGCGCCGTAGCCGGTGTGCGGCAGCAGGAAGCATTCGAATTGGCGGTGCGCGGCGGCCAGCGTGGGGACAGCCTGCAGCAGGTCCTCGGTGGGCATCATCCAGACTCGGCGCTGCAGCACGTGGCGCGGCCGCACACGGAGCGTGACCTCGCTGACCACGCCCAGCGCGCCGAGCGAGACCTGGGCGGCGGCGAAGACCTCGGGCTGCTGCTCGCGGCTGCAGACGAGGCGTTCGCCGCGGGGCGTCAGCAGCACGAGCTGGACGGCTTCGGCGTGCAGCGCGGGCAGGCGGGCGCCGGTGCCGTGGGTGGCGGTGGCCAGCGCGCCGGCGAGCGTCTGCGCATCGACGTCGGGCAGGTTGTGCAGCGCCAGGCCGACCGCATCGAGGGCGCGCGACGCCACGGCCAGCCGCGTGCCCGCGCCGAAGGTGGCGGTGCCGGCGGCGGCATCGTGGGCGCGCAGGCCCGCCAGGCGGTCGAGCGACAGCAGGCTGCCCTCGGTCGGCACGAGCCGGCTGAACGAATGGCCGGCGCCCACGCAGCGCAGCGGGGCCGGTGCGCTGCGCAGCAGGCCCAGCACCTCGGCCTCGCTGGCGGGCACCTGCCAGGTGGCGGGCTGGCAGGCCTCGAGGCCGGACCAGTTGTGCCAGCGCGGCACGGCCGGGCGCGCCGCGCTGGCGGCGGCCACCGAAGCCGGCGGCGTGGCGGCGGCGAGCGGGCGCAGCGCCGCCGCCACGCCGGCGGCGCCCAGGCCCTGGAGTAGACGACGTCGGCTCATGGTGCCTTGCTTCCTTGAAGATGGGCAATCAGTGCGGCGAGATCCTCGTCGCTGCATTCGGGGCACCAGCCCATCGGCGGCATGGCGCCCTTGCCGGCGCGCACACTGGCCACCAGCGCGGGCAGGCCGGCGGCGGCGCGGGGCGACCACGCCGCGCGGTCGCCGCGCTGCGGCGCGCCGCTGGCGGCCACGTCGTGGCAGTTGGTGCAGGCGCGTTCGTAGACCGCGGCGAGGCGGGCATCCAAGGGGGTGGGTGGCGCGGGTGGCGCGGGCTCGCAACCGGCCAGCGGCAGCAGCGCTGCCCACAGAAGGGCCCCGTGTCGAGGCCACGAAGAAGGGCGAGGCAGGGAAAACATAGCTATAACTATCGTATAGCCATCACTAGAATTCCAGACCGGGACAACCCTGAGCCATGAGCAAGACCGCCACCAAGCCCCAACCGGACGCCGGCCCCGACCTGCGCCAGAAGACCGTCCCGCGCCAGGGCCGCGCGCTCGAAACCTACGAGCGCATCCTCGGCGTGGCGGCGGAACTGCTGGGCGAGGTCGGCGTCGAGCGCCTGTCGACGAACCTGGTGTGCGAGCGCGCCGGCCTCACCCCGCCGGCGCTGTACCGCTACTTTCCGAACAAGTACGCGCTGCTGCACGAGTTGGGCGAGCGCCTGATGGCGGCGCAGAACCAGCTGCTCGAAGCCTGGGCCACGCCGGCCACGATGGCGCTGCCACGGGCGAAGTTCGAAGACAGCGTGGTGGCGCTTTTCGCGCAGACGCTGCAGGTCACCGAGGCCGAGCCGGCCGGCGTGTGGATCACCCGGGCGCTGCGGGCGGTGCCGGCGTTGCAGGAGGTGCGCATCGCCTCGCACCGGCACGTGACGCGGATCATCGAGGATGCCTTCATGGCGGCGCACCCGCAGGCGCGCCGGGCCGAGGTGCAGATCTTCGCGCGGCTTGCGGTCGAGACCGCCTATGCGACGCAGGAGATGCTGTTCGACGACCCGGGCCTGGACCCGCTGGCGGTCGGCCGCATGCTGGCCTCGATGATCGGCAGCGAGTCGGTCAAGCTGCGTCGAGCGGACAGGATCTGAATCCGCAGAAACCGTCGTTGCGGTCGGCGGCACGGCACATCGACGCAGGCTGCTGCCGAAGCCGGGGCGCGGTGGCGAACGAGGCGCCGATCAGGCCCGGGGCGCCGTCGGGCTCGTCGGAGGCGACCCACTCCCAGACCTGCCCCCAGTGGAAGGCGTCGTCGCCATCCTGCGCCCCGCGCCACTCGGCGGCGCGGGGCAGGCGCCGGCCGGCCCAGCGGCACCAGGCTTGCGCCTCATGCCAGCTCAGGTGCATGGCCGGCAGGGCGCGATCGAGCGGCACCCACCGGCCGAAGCGCGCGCGCTGCAGCGGCGTGTCGTCGCCCGCTTCGGGGGCGCCCAGGTGGCGCGGGCGCACCAGGCCCAGCCGCTTGCGCCAGTCCCACCCTTCGTCGCTCCAGAACTCGCGCTGCTCGTAGCCGCCCGCGTCGACGAAGGGCAGGTAGCGCGCCCAGCTCACCGGTGCCGCGTCGATCGCCGCCGCGCCGGTGTCGGCCACGGGTGATTCGTCGGGGTCGTCCGCCGCGGCGCCGGGGTCGATGCCCAGCGTCTGCGCGATCGCCAGCCACTCTTCGTGCAGCCGATCCTCGGCGTCGAGCACGCGGGTGAACAGCGCCAGCGCGGCCTCGCGGCGTGCGGCGGCCTGCAGCAGCACCAAGGTCTGCTCGCGCGTGCGGCGCGCCCAGTCGGCGATCGGCGCCACGCCAGGCAGCGGCTGGTGCCAGCGCGCCGGATGGTTGACGCGGCGGTCGTCGAACCAGACGTCGGCCTTCGGCAGCAGGGCCACCGGCGCGCGTGCGGTGATGGCGTTGTCGCCGTCGCCCGCCATCAGGCCGGGGTTGCGGGCGATCCAGAAGCCCTCGTACCAGGCCAGGTGGCCCAGGTCCCACAGCGGGGGGCTCAGCTCGGGCAGGTAGCGGGGATAGGTGTCGGGGCCGATCGCGCGCTGCAGGCGCTCGAACAGCGCCAGCGTGCGGCCGCGGGCCGCGGTGAATTCGGCCGCCAGGGCGGCGGCGGTCCAGGGGGAATCGAGGGAGGTCGTCATGGCGGCGGGGCAGGGCGCGGATTATCGCGGCCCGGCCATCCGACTGGCGTTAACCTCGGCGGATGACGACGCCGACCCCCACGACCTCCAACCACCCCACCCCCCGGCTCACCTCGCTCTCGCACGGCGGCGGCTGCGGCTGCAAGATCGCGCCCGGCGTGTTGAGCGACATCCTGCGCGGCACCGCCGGCATGCCCGTGCCACCGCAGCTGCTGGTCGGCATCGAGACCGCCGACGACGCGGCGGTGTGGAAGCTCAACGACGAGCAGGCGCTGATCGCGACGACCGACTTCTTCATGCCCATCGTCGACGACCCGTTCGACTTCGGCCGCATCGCCGCGACCAATGCGATCTCCGATGTCTATGCGATGGGGGGGCGGCCGATCATGGCGCTGGCCATCGTCGGCATGCCGGTCGGCGTGCTCGGCACCGAGGTGGTCGGCCGCATCCTGGCCGGCGGCGAGGCCGTGTGCCGCGCCGCCGGCATCCCGATCGCCGGCGGCCACACGATCGACTCGGTCGAGCCGATCTATGGCCTGGTCGCGCTGGGCCTCGTGCACCCGCAGCGCGTGCAGCGCAACGCCGGCGCGCGGCCGGGCGACCGGCTGGTGCTGGGCAAGCCGCTGGGCGTGGGCATCTACTCGGCGGCGCTGAAGAAGGACCGGCTCGATGCGGCGGGCTACGCACGCATGGTCGAGACGACGACGAAGCTGAACACGCCCGGCCCGGTGCTCGCGGAACTGCCGGGCGTGCACGCCATCACCGATGTCACCGGCTTCGGCCTGGCCGGCCATGCGCTCGAGATGGCGCGCGGCGCCAGTGCGCGGGTGGTCATCGACTGGCCGCGGGTGCCCTTGCTGGGCGGCGTGCGCGAACTGGCCGCGCAAGGCATGGTCACCGGCGCCAGCGGCCGCAACTGGGCCGCCTATGGCCACGACGTGGCGCTCGACCCTGCACTGGACTTGACCGAGCGCGCGCTGCTGACCGACCCGCAGACCAGCGGCGGGCTGCTGGTGGCCTGTGCGCCGGAGGCGGTGGGGGCGGTGCTCGCGGTGTTCCGCGAGCAGGGCTTCGGCGAGGCGGCCGAGGTGGGCGGCGTCGAGGCGGTCGGTGCCGGGGCGCCGGGGCTGACCGTGCGCACCGCAGCGCGCTGAACCCGGGGGCTTCAGCGCGGCGTGGCCGCTGCCAGCCCGTTGTCGAAGTGTGCGCGCATCAGCCGCGCAGCGGCCTGCACATCACGCGATTCCAGCGCCTGCATCACCGCGCGGTGCTCGGCCAGCGATTCGGCGATGCGGCCCTGCTTGAACAGCGAGTGGTGGCGGTTCAGCTTCATCACCTTGCGCAGGTCGCCGACGATCTGGCTGCGCCAGCGGTTGCCGGCAATCGCCAGCAGGCGCAGGTGGAACTGCTCGTTGGCGGCGAAGAAGGCGTCGCGCTGGCGGGTCTGCTTCTCGAGCTTGTCGTGCAGCGCGCGCAACTCGGCGATCTCGGCCGCGCTGGCGCGTTCGGCCACCTCGGCGGCGGCATCGGCCTCGAGCAGGCCGAGCAGGCGGTAGACCTGGCGCACGTCGTCGGCCGACATCTCGGTCACGTAGGCGCCGCGGCGCACCTTCATCGTCACCAGGCCCTCGACGGCCAGTACCTTCAGCGCCTCGCGCAGCGGGGTGCGGCTGATGCCGTACTCGCTCGCGAGCTTGAGCTCGTCGATCCAGCTGCCGGGCTCGAGCTCGCGGTTGAAGATTTGCTCACGCAGGCGCTCGGCCACCTGCTGGTACAGGGCGCGCGGGGCGAGCAGGGTGTCGGCGTCGGCGGGCATTACGTGGAATTGCTGTCAGGGCGATGTCAAGCTTGAATTCATAATTATGCATAACGTATCATGCATGGCAAGCGAAGTTCGGCGCCTTGCGGCCCAGGAGATTCCATGAGTACCCCCCCTGAGTTCACCCCTGCCACGCTGGAGCAATGGGCCAAGGCGGCCGCCAAGTCGGCCCCAGGCGGGGATGTGGCGGCGCTGAACTGGGTCACGCCCGAGGGCATCGCCGTCAAGCCGCTGTACACGGCGGCCGACACGGCGAAGCTGCCGCACGCCGACACGCTGCCCGGCTTCGAGCCCTTCATCCGCGGCCCGCAGGCCACGATGTACGCGGTGCGGCCATGGACGATCCGGCAGTACGCGGGCTTCTCGACGGCCGAGGAGTCGAATGCGTTCTACCGCAAGGCGCTGGCCGCCGGCGGGCAGGGCGTCAGCGTGGCCTTCGACCTCGCCACCCACCGCGGCTACGACTCCGACCACCCGCGCGTGACGGGCGACGTCGGCAAGGCCGGCGTGGCGATCGACTCGGTCGAGGACATGAAGATCCTGTTCAACGGCATCCCGCTGGACAAGGTCTCGGTGTCGATGACGATGAACGGTGCCGTGCTGCCGGTGCTGGCGGGCTACGTGGTCGCGGCCGAGGAGCAGGGGGTTGCGCAGGACAGGCTCTCGGGGACCATCCAGAACGACATCCTCAAGGAGTTCATGGTCCGCAACACCTACATCTACCCGCCCGAGCCGAGCATGCGGATCATCGGCGACATCATCGAGTACACGGCGCAGAAGATGCCGAAGTTCAACTCGATCTCGATCAGCGGCTACCACATGCAGGAGGCCGGGGCGAACCAGGCGCTCGAGCTCGCCTTCACGCTGGCCGACGGCAAGGAGTACGTGAAGACCGCGCTGGCCAAGGGGCTGGACGTCGACGAGTTCGCCGGTCGCCTGAGCTTCTTCTGGGCGATCGGGATGAATTTCTATCTCGAGATCGCCAAGATGCGCGCGGCCCGCCTGTTGTGGACGCGGATCATGAAGGCCTTCGACGCGAAGAACCCGAAGAGCCTGATGCTGCGCACCCACTGCCAGACCTCGGGCTGGAGCCTGACCGAGCAGGACCCGTACAACAACGTCGTGCGCACCACGATCGAGGCGATGGCGGCGGTCTTCGGCGGCACGCAGTCGCTGCACACGAACAGCTTCGACGAGGCGATCGCGCTGCCCACCGAGTTCAGCGCGCGCATCGCCCGCAACACCCAGCTCATCATCCAGGAAGAGACCCACATCACCAACGTGGTCGATCCCTGGGCCGGCTCGTACCTGATGGAGACGCTCACGCAGGAGATGGCCGACAAGGCCTGGGCGATCATCGAGGAGGTCGAGGCCATGGGCGGCATGACCAAGGCAGTGGATTCGGGCTGGGCCAAGCTGAAGATCGAGGCCAGCGCGGCCGAGAAGCAGGCCCGCATCGACTCGGGCAAGGACGTGATCGTCGGCGTCAACAAGTACCGGCTGGCCAAGGAAGACCCGGTCGACATCCTCGAGGTCGACAACGTGATGGTGCGCGAGCAGCAGGTCGCGCGATTGAAGCAGATCAAGGCCTCGCGCGACACCGCCAAGGTCCAATCCGCGTTGCAGGCATTGACCGACGCGGCGCGCTCCGGCGGGGGTAACCTGCTGGCGCTCAGCATCGAGGCGATGCGCCTGCGCGCGACGGTGGGCGAGATCAGCGATGCGCTGGAGGCGGTGTTCGGCCGCCACCGCGCCGACATTCAGAAGGTGACCGGTGTGTACGCAGCCGCTTACGACTCTGCCGAAGGTTGGGACAAGCTGAAGGCCGAGATCGACGCCTTCTCGGCCGAGGCCGGCCGCCGGCCGCGCGTGATGATCGCCAAGCTGGGCCAGGATGGCCACGACCGCGGTGCCAAGGTGGTCGCCACCGCCTTCGCCGACCTCGGCTTCGACGTCGACATGGGCCCGCTGTTCCAGACGCCCGAGGAGTGCGCGCGCCAGGCGATCGAGAACGACGTGCACGCCGTGGGCATCAGCACGCTGGCGGCGGGGCACAAGACGCTGGTGCCGGCGATCATCGACGCCCTGAAGAAGCAGGGTGCCGACGACATCATCGTCTTCGTCGGCGGCGTCATTCCGCAGCAGGACTACGGCTTCCTTTACGACGCCGGCGTCAAGGGCATCTACGGCCCGGGCACGCCGATCCCGGTCAGCGCCAAGGATGTGCTGGAGCAGATCCGCGCCGCCCAACACCTGGCCTGAGGGCTGCACCATGCCGTCTCCCACCGTGCCCGACCGTCCCGACCTGGCGCTGACGCCGGCCGGCGACGCCGACTTCGAAGCGCTGCTGTCGCTGCGCCTGGCCGCGATGCGCGAGAGCCTCGAGCGTGTCGGCCGCTTCGACCCGCAGCGCGCGCGCGAGCGCCTGTCGCGTGGCTACCTGCCGGCCTTCACGCGGCACATCCTGCGCCGCGGCGAGCTGGTCGGTTTCGTCGTCGTGCAGCCGCGCGAGAACGACCTCCTGCTCGACCATCTCTACATCCACCCCAATGCGCAGGGCGAGGGCATCGGCTCGTGGGTGCTGTCGCAGGTGCTGAAAGAGGCCGACGCGCAGAACAAGGCGGTGTCGGTCACCGCGCTCAAGCACAGCGATGCGAACCGCTTCTACCTGCGGCACGGCTTCGTGCTGAAGGCCGAGGGCGAGTGGGACCTGTACTACCTGCGCCCGGCCAGAGAATGACCCCCCCCCGTAGCGCCTTCAGCGCTCCCCCCCAGGGGGGCGCCGCGAGCGGCCCGGCGGAGCCGGTTCCGCCGCGTCCGCTCGACGGCGGCGCGGCCCTGCCCGCCGCGGACGCTGCGTTGTTGGCGCAGTTGCTCGGCCGGGACGCTCTGCCGCGCCGGCGCGCCATCGCCAAGACGATCACGCTGCTCGAATCGACCCGCGCCGATCACCGCCTGCGGGCCGACGAACTGCTCAATGCGCTGCTGCCGCACGCCGGCCGCTCGTTCCGCCTGGGCATCTCGGGCGTGCCGGGCGTCGGCAAGTCGACCTTCATCGAGGCGCTGGGGCTGCACCTGATCAGGCTGGGGCACCGGGTGGCGGTGCTGGCGGTGGACCCGTCGTCGTCGGTCTCGGGCGGCTCGATCCTCGGCGACAAGACGCGCATGGAACAGTTGTCGGTCCACGAGGCGGCCTACATCCGCCCCAGCCCGTCGAGCGGCACGCTGGGCGGCGTGGCCGAGCGCACGCGCGAGAGCCTGCTGGTGTGCGAGGCGGCGGGCTACGACATCGTGATCGTCGAGACGGTGGGCGTCGGCCAGAGCGAGACGGCGGTCGCCGGCATGACCGACATGTTCGTGCTGATGCAATTGCCCAACGCCGGCGACGACCTGCAGGCGATCAAGAAGGGCGTGATGGAGCTGGCCGACCTGGTCGTCATCAACAAGGCCGACCTCGACGAGGCCGCGGCCACCCGGGCGCGGGCGCAGATCACCTCGGCGCTGCGGCTGTTCGGGCTTCACGGCCACCCGGATCATGCGCACCACGACCAGAAGGCCTGGCACCCGCGTGTACTGCAGCTGAGCGCGCTCAAGGCCACGGGGCTCGCCGACTTCTGGCAGGCCGTGACCGAGTTCAAGAGCCTGCAGACCGCCAACGGCCGGCTCGCCGCGCGCCGCCACGCCCAGGATGGAGCCTGGATGTGGGAGCGCATCGACGCCGGCCTGAAGGCGCGTTTTCGCGCGCACCCGGCCGTGCGCGAGCAGCTTGCCGTCATGGCCGGGCAGGTGCGTGCGGGCACGCTGGCCGCCTCGGTGGCCGCGCGCCGCCTGCTCGACTTGTTCCACTGACATCCGAATCCGTACCGAGGAGACCAACACATGCACGACATCCAGCAGATGCTCGAGGAAAAGCGCGCCAAGGCGCGGCTGGGCGGCGGCGAGAAACGCATCGCGGCCCAGCACGCCAAGGGCAAGCTGACCGCGCGCGAGCGGATCGAGCTGCTGCTCGACGAGGGCACCTTCGAAGAGTGGGACATGTTCGTCGAGCACCGCTGCGCCGATTTCGGCATGGCCGACAACAAGATCCCGGGCGACGGCGTCGTCACCGGCTACGGCATGATCAACGGCCGCCTCGTCTTCGTCTTCAGCCAGGATTTCACGGTCTTCGGCGGCGCGCTCAGCGAGGCCCACGCCGAGAAGATCTGCAAGGTGATGGACCAGGCGATGAAGGTCGGCGCGCCAGTCATCGGCCTGAACGACTCCGGCGGCGCGCGCATCCAGGAAGGCGTGGCCTCGCTCGGCGGCTATGCCGACGTGTTCCAGCGCAACGTGCTGGCCTCGGGCGTGATCCCGCAGATCTCGATGATCATGGGCCCCTGCGCCGGCGGCGCGGTGTATTCGCCGGCGATGACCGATTTCATCTTCATGGTGAAGGACTCGTCGTACATGTTCGTCACCGGCCCCGAGGTGGTGAAGACCGTGACGCACGAGGATGTGAGCGCCGAGGACCTGGGCGGTGCGCTGACCCACACCGGCAAGAGCGGCGTGGCCGACCTGGCCTTCGACAACGACGTCGAGGCGCTGCTGATGCTGCGGCGTTTCTTCAACTACCTGCCGCTGAACAACCAGGACAAGCCGCCCGTGCGCCCCAGCGGCGACCCGGCGACGCGGCTCGATGAATCGCTCGACACGCTGGTCCCCGACAACCCGAACAAGCCCTACGACATGAAGGAGCTGATCCTGAAGGTCGTCGACGACGGCGACTTCTTCGAGATCCAGCCCGACTACGCCCAGAACATCGTGATCGGCTTCGCGCGCATGGAAGGCGCGACGGTCGGCATCGTGGCCAACAACCCGCTCGTGCTCGCCGGGTGCCTCGACATCAAGAGCTCGATCAAGGCGGCGCGCTTCGTGCGCTTCTGCGATGCATTCAACATCCCGGTGGTGACCTTCGTCGACGTGCCCGGCTTCATGCCCGGCACCAGCCAGGAGTTCGGCGGCATCATCAAGCACGGCGCCAAGCTGCTCTATGCCTACGCCGAATGCACGGTGCCCAAGATCACCGTGATCACCCGCAAGGCCTACGGCGGGGCCTACGACGTGATGGCCTCCAAGCACCTGCGTGGCGACGTGAACTTCGCCTGGCCGAACGCCGAGATCGCGGTGATGGGCGCCAAGGGCGCGGTCGAGATCATCTTCCGCGAAGACAAAGGCGACCCGGCCAAGCTGGCCGCGAAGGAAGCCGAATACAAGGCCCGCTTCGCCAACCCCTTCGTCGCCGGCAGCCGCGGCTTCATCGACGACGTGATCCAGCCGCACGAGACCCGCAGGCGCATCTGCCGCAGCCTCGTCATGCTGAAAGATAAGAAGCTCGACAACCCGTGGCGCAAGCACGGCAACATCCCCCTCTGATCGCGCAGGAGCCGTCGAACATGTTCAAGAAGATCCTGATCGCGAACCGCGGGGAAATCGCCTGCCGCGTCATCAAGACCGCGAAGAAGATGGGCATCGCCACGGTGGCGGTGTATTCGGAGGCCGACAAGGACGCGCGCCACGTCGAGCTGGCCGATGAAGCCGTGCTGCTCGGGCCGGCGCCCAGCCGCGAGAGCTACCTCGTGGCCGACAAGATCATCGCCGCCGCCAGGCAGACGGGGGCCGAGGCGATCCACCCGGGCTACGGCTTCCTGTCCGAGAACGAGGCCTTCGCCAAGCGCGTCGAAGACGAGGGGATGGTCTTCATCGGGCCGAAGCACTACTCGATCGCCGCGATGGGCGACAAGATCGCCTCGAAGAAGCTGGCGAACGAAGCGAAGGTCAACACCATCCCCGGCTACAACGACGCGATCGAGACGCCCGAAGCAGCGGTCGAGATCGCCAAGGGCATCGGCTACCCGGTGATGATCAAGGCCTCGGCCGGCGGCGGCGGCAAGGGCCTGCGCGTGGCCTTCAACGACAAGGAGGCCTTCGAGGGCTTCAGCTCCTGCCGCAACGAGGCGCGCAACAGCTTCGGCGACGACCGCGTGTTCATCGAGAAGTTCGTCGAGGAGCCGCGCCACATCGAGATCCAGATCCTCGGCGACAGCCACGGCAACGTGGTCTACCTGCACGAGCGTGAATGCTCGATCCAGCGCCGCCACCAGAAGGTCATCGAGGAGGCGCCGTCACCCTTCATCAGCGACGCGACCCGCAAGGCCATGGGCGAGCAGGCCGTGGCGCTGGCCAAGGCCGTGAAGTACCAGAGCGCCGGCACGGTGGAATTCGTGGTTGGCAAGGACCAGAGCTTCTACTTCCTCGAGATGAACACCCGGCTGCAGGTCGAGCACCCGGTGACCGAGTGCATCACCGGGCTGGACCTGGTCGAGCAGATGATCCGCGTGGCGGCCGGCGAGAAGCTCGGCTTCACCCAGGGCGTGATCCGCCGCGAGGGCTGGGCGATCGAGTGCCGCATCAACGCGGAAGATCCGTTCCGCAACTTCCTGCCGTCGACCGGCCGGCTCGTGAAGTACCAGCCAGCGGTGCAGAACCTGGAGCAGGGCACGCCGACGCTGCAGGGCGCGGCCTATGCCGACGGTCGCTTCGGCGGCACGCGGGTGGACACGGGGGTCTACGAAGGCGGCGAGATCCCGATGTTCTACGACTCGATGATCGCCAAGCTCATCGTGCACGGCCGCGACCGCAACGACGCGATCGCGAAGATGCGCGAGGCGCTCAACGCCTTCGTGATCCGCGGCATCTCGAGCAACATCCCGTTCCAGGCGGCGCTGCTGGCGCATCCGAAGTTCGTCACCGGCCAGTTCAACACCGGCTTCATCGCCGAGCACTACGGCCAGGGGTTCTCGGCGGCCGACGTGCCGCATGACGATCACCTGTTCCTCGTCGCGCTGGCAGCCTTCGTGCGCCGCAAGGCTCGCGAGCGCGCGGCCGGCATCAGCGGCCAGCTGCCCGGCCATGGCGTCGCGCACGCGCCGGATCTGGTCGTTGTCGAGTTGGGCCCCGAAGGCCGTCACACCCACCACCAGGCCCGGGTGGCCAGCTTCGACGCGGCGACTGGCCATGCCGACATCCACGTCGACGGGGCCCACTACGCGATCCAGAGCCACACCAAGCTCGGCGAGATCCTGATGACCGGGCGCTGCAACGGGCTGCCGTTCTCGGCCCAGATCGAGCGCGGCCCGGCCAAGAACCCGCTGGCGCTGCGCATCAACCACAACGGCACGCAGGTCGAGACGCTGGTGCTGCTGCCGCGCGCGGCCGAGCTGCTGAAGCTGATGCCCTACAAGGCGCCGCCGGACCTGAGCAAGTTCCTGCTGTCGCCGATGCCGGGCCTGCTGGTCGACGTGGCCGTCGCGCCCGGCCAGAAGGTGCTGGCCGGCGAGAAACTCGCGGTGATCGAGGCGATGAAGATGGAGAACATCCTTCTTGCCACGCAGGACGGCGTCGTCGGCGAGGTGCTGGCGAAGAAGGGCGAGAGCCTGACGGTCGACCAGCCGATCATCGCGTTCACTTGATCGGAGGTGACGATGAGCGAAGAGACCACGAGCCCGGCGCCGGGCCGCCCCAAGGCGGGCGAGGTTCCCTCGGGGGACCGGTCGGCGTACTCGCCGACCGAGGGGCGGGCATTCCGCATCCTCGGCATCCAGCAGGTCGCGATCGGCGGCCCGAGCAAGAGCAGGCTCAAGGCCCTGTGGGTCGACATGCTGGGCCTGACGGTGAAGAGCACGTTCGTCAGCGAGCGCGAGAACGTCGACGAGGACATCTGCGCGCTGGGCAGCGGCCCGACCGCCGTCGAGGTCGACCTGATGCAGCCGCTGGATCCGGAAAGGAAGCCCGCCGTGCACACCACGCCGTTGAACCACGTCGGCCTGTGGGTCGACGACCTGCCCAGGGCGGTGGAGTGGATGAGTGCCAACGGCGTGCGCTTCGCGCCCGGCGGCATCCGCCGCGGCGCGGCGGGCCACGACATCTGCTTCATCCACCCCAAGGGCAACGACGAGTTCCCGCTTGGCGGGGAGGGTGTGCTGATCGAGCTGGTGCAGGCGCCGCCGGAGGTGGTGGCGGCGCTGGGAGGCGCCGCCGGCTAAGGGCGCCGGCGGCGGGAGCTCAGGCCTTGGCCTTGCCCGGTTTTGCAGCCTTGCCGCCCGTCGCCGCGCTGGACGCGATCGGGGCGAAGGCTGCGGCCGCGGCGGAGGGCGCTGCCGGTGCGGCGGCCTGGTCGGCCGGCTCGGCCTTGTCCTCGGCCGGCGGCGCGCCCTTGCTGTCGGCCGAACCGTCCTTGTTTTCGGCCGGCTTGGCCGGGATGAAGATCACCTTGCGCACGACGATCGCCTCGGCGCCTTCGCCCTTGGTGATCTCGTTGACCTTGAACCGGCCCAGCATCGCCACAGGGTGGTCGCCCTTCTCGGCGGCCACGATGGATTCGCGGATGACCGTCAAGGCGGACTTCACGATCTGCTCGGCCTTCTTGTCGGCGATGTCGCCGAGGATCTTCGGGTCTTTGGCGCGCAAGGCGGCAACGATGTCGGTCGGCTTCAAAGGAGCTCCTTGGAGGGTGGTTTCATGCAGATGGCTTGACGGAACACATGATACGAGCGGCCGGGCTGACAGTGCCCTGTCAGGCGCCGGCAGTGCAATCAACGACATTCACGGACGCCGATTCCCAGAGGAGACAAGGCCATGACCAGCTATGCCGATTTCCACCGCCGCTCGATCGAGGACCGCGACGCGTTCTGGGCCGAGCAGGCCGCGCTGATCGACTGGCAGGCGCCATTCGAGACGGTTTGCGACTACACGAACCCGCCGTTCGCGAAGTGGTTCGCCGGTGGCAAGACCAACCTGTGCCACAACGCCGTCGACCGGCACCTGAAGGGCCGGCCGAACCAGAACGCGCTGATCTTCGTGTCCACCGAGACGAATCAGGAGCGCATCTACAGCTTTGCCGAACTGCATGCCGAGGTGCAGCGCATGGCGGCGAGCCTGCTGTCGCTGGGCGTCAGGAAGGGCGACCGGGTGCTGGTCTACATGCCGATGATCCCGGAGGCCGCCTTCGCAATGCTGGCCTGCGCGCGCATCGGCGCGATCCACTCGGTGGTGTTCGGCGGCTTCGCCAGCGTGAGCCTGGCCAGCCGCATCGACGATGCCGAGCCGGTGGTGATCGTCAGCGCCGACGCCGGCTCGCGCGGCGGCAAGATCGTGGCCTACAAGCCGCTGCTGGACGAGGCGATCCACCTCGCCGCCCACAAGCCGGCCAAGGTGCTGATGGTCGACCGCGGCCTGGCGCCTTTCGCCAAGGTCGAGGGCCGCGACGAGGATTACGCGGCGCTGCGCGAACAGCACCGCAACGCCACGGTGCCCTGTGAATGGGTCGATTCGACGCACCCGAGCTACACGCTGTACACCTCCGGCACGACCGGCAAGCCCAAGGGCGTGCAGCGCGACACCGGCGGCTACGCGGTGGCGCTGGCCGCGAGCATGAAGCACATCTTCTGCGGCCAGCCCGGCGAGACCTACTTCTCCACCAGCGACATCGGCTGGGTCGTCGGCCACAGCTACATCATCTACGGCCCGCTGATCGCCGGCATGGCGACCATCATGTACGAGGGGCTGCCGATCCGCCCCGACGCGGCGATCTGGTGGAGCCTGGTCGAGAAGTACAAGGTGACCGCGATGTTCAGCGCGCCCACGGCGATTCGCGTGCTGAAGAAGCAGGATCCGGCGGCCCTGTCCAAGCACGACCTGTCGAGCCTTCGCGCGCTGTTCCTGGCCGGCGAGCCGCTGGACGAGCCAACCGCGAAGTGGATCGCCCAGTCGCTGGGCAAGCCCATCATCGACAACTACTGGCAGACCGAGACCGGCTGGCCGATCCTGACCATCTGCAACGGCGTCGAGAAGGCGCCGAGCAAGTTCGGCTCGCCCGGCAAGGCGGTGTACGGCTACGACGTCAAGCTGATCGACGAGGCCACCGGCGAGGAGCTGACCGGAGCGAACCAGAAGGGCGTGGTGACGATCGAGGGCCCGCTGCCTCCGGGCTGCATGCAGACCGTGTGGCGCGACGACGAGCGCTTCGTCAAGACCTACTGGTCGACGATTCCCGGCAGGCAGGTCTACTCGACCTTCGACTGGGGCATTCGCGACGAGGACGGCTACTTCTTCATCCTCGGCCGCACGGACGACGTGATCAACGTCGCCGGCCACCGGCTGGGCACGCGCGAGATAGAGGAGAGCATCTCCAGCCACCCGAACGTGGCCGAGGTGGCGGTGGTCGGCGTCGCCGACCAGCTCAAGGGCCAGGTGGCGATGGCGTTCGCCGTGCTGAAGGACCCGAGCCAGGCGGCCACCGCGGCCGATGCGCTGAAGCTCGAGGGCGCGATCATGAAGGTGGTCGACGACCAGCTCGGCGCCGTGGCCCGCCCCGCACGCGTGCGCTTCGTCAGCGTGCTGCCCAAGACCCGCTCGGGCAAGCTGCTGCGTCGCGCGATCCAGGCGGTGTGCGAGGGCCGCGACCCCGGCGACCTGACGACGATCGAGGACCCGACCGCGCTGCAGCAGGTGAAGACCCTGGTCCAGGGCTGAACATCCGCCGCCCCATTCGAGGCCGCCTTCGGGCGGCTTTATCATTCGTGCTTGGCGAAGGCTTGCTTGCGAATCGCCGTGCACACGGCGGCTAGCCTTCGTGCACGATCATGGCTGCGACGGGCTGCTGGCCCTGGGCTTACCGGCCCAGGCGCCGGCCTCGGCGGCCAGCCTGACCCGGGCCCGGCCGAGCGAGGAGATAGTGCCCCCAGGGCTGGGCTGCGCCCAGCCCGCCCCCCCGCGGGGGTCAAGGAAACTTGGGGCGGCCCGGCGTTTCCTTGGGCAGCTGTCGCGCCCCGATTCGTTTTGCCATGCGCTTCGACCTCGTCACCCTCAACCTCGTGCTTGCGATCGCCGAGTCCGGCAACATCACCCGGGCCGCCGAGCGCGAGCACCTGGCGTTGGCCGCGGCAAGCAAGCGGCTGAAGGACCTGGAGACGCGGCTGGGCGTGCAGCTGTTCGAGCGGCGCGCCCGCGGCGTCGAGCCCACGGAGGCCGGCCGCGCGCTGGTGCGCCACATCCGCAGCCTGAACGCCTCGCTGCATGCGCTGGAAAGCGAGGTCGTCGAGTTCAGCCGCGGCATCAAGGGTCACCTGCGCATCGCGGCCAACGCGGCAGCGATCGCCGAGTGCCTGCCGGCCGACCTGGCCGCCTTCTCGCGCGAGCACCCGCAGATCCGCATCAGCCTGGAAGACCTGACCAGCGCCGACGTGCAGGCGGCGGTCGCGGAAGGGCGTGCCGATGTCGGCATCTTCGCGCCGCCGCTGGTCGACAAGCGCCTGGCCACCTGGCCCTACCGCGCCGGCGAACTGGCGGTGGTGCTGCCCAAGGGGCATGCGCTCGCCGCCGGCGGGGGCGCCCTGAGCTTCGATGCGCTGCTCGACTACGACATGGTCGGCCTGCACATCGGCGCGTCGGTGCACGAGCTGATGCTGCAGCGCGCGCTCGAGCGAGGCCGCACGCTGAACGCGCGCCTGCAGGTGCGCGGCTTCGACGCCATCGCCCAGCTCGTCGGCGAGGGCCTGGGCGTGGCGGTGCTGCCGGCGGCCGTGGCCGAGCGCTTCGCCAGGCTGTTCGCGATCACCGTGCGCCCGTTGGCCGAGCCCTGGGCGCGGCGCCGCTACCTGCTGGCGGCGCAGGCGCAGGAGGTGCTTCCGGCCGTCGTGCAGCGCTTCATCGACACGCTGGCGCGGCTGGCCGCCGCCCAGCCGGAGACCCCCGAGCCCGCCCCGAATCCCTGACAATTCACCCCTTGGCCGCGCCAGCAGCGGCCCCCAGACCGAAGACCCGCCATGACCGCACGCACCCTGTACGACAAGCTGTGGGACGAGCACGTCGTCCACACCGAGGAAGACGGCACCGCCGTCCTCTACATCGACCGCCACCTGGTGCACGAGGTGACCAGCCCGCAGGCCTTCGAAGGCCTCGACATCGCCGGCCGCAAGGTCTGGCGCCTGTCGGCCAACCTCGCGGTGAGCGACCACAACGTGCCGACGACCGATCGCTCGCACGGCATCGCCGACCCGGTGTCCAAGCTGCAGGTCGACACGCTGGACAGCAACTGCGACCGCTTCGGCATCACGCAATTCAAGATGAGCGACAAGCGCCAAGGCATCGTGCACGTGATCGGCCCCGAGCAGGGCGCCACGCTGCCGGGCATGACCGTGGTCTGCGGCGACAGCCACACCAGCACCCACGGCGCTTTCGGCGCGCTGGCGCACGGCATCGGCACCAGCGAGGTCGAGCACGTGCTCGCCACGCAGACGCTGCTGGCCAAGAAGGCCAGGAACATGCTGGTCAAGGTCGAGGGCGCCTTGCCCCGCGGCTGCGGCGCGAAGGACGTGGTGCTCGCCATCATCGGCAAGATCGGCACGGCCGGCGGCACCGGCTACACGATCGAGTTCGCCGGCTCGACGATCCGCTCGCTGAGCATGGAAGGGCGGATGACGGTGTGCAACATGGCGATCGAGGCGGGCGCGCGCGCCGGCCTGGTCGGCGTGGACGATACGACCATCGACTACGTCAAGGGCCGGCCGTTCTCGCCCAAGGGCGTCGAGATGGAGCAGGCGGTGCGCTACTGGCGCACCTTGCATACCGATGCCGGCGCCTCGTTCGACAAGGTGGTCGAGATCGACGCGACGCAGATCAAGCCGCAGGTCACCTGGGGCACCTCGCCCGAGATGGTGCTGGCCATCGACGACCGCGTGCCCGACCCCGACAAGGAAAAGGACAGCGTCAAGCGCGGCGCGATCGAGCGCGCGCTGCAGTACATGGCGCTGGAGCCGAACAAACCGATCGGCGACATCCGCATCGACAAGGTCTTCATCGGCTCGTGCACCAACAGCCGCATCGAGGACATGCGCGAGGCGGCTGCGGTCGTGCAGCGCGTCGGCGGCCGCATCGCGAGCAACGTGAAGCTCGCACTGGTGGTGCCGGGCTCCGGCCTGGTCAAGGCCCAGGCCGAGGCCGAGGGGCTGGACAAGGTCTTCAAGGCGGCGGGCTTCGAGTGGCGCGAGCCCGGCTGCTCGATGTGCCTGGCGATGAACGCCGACCGGCTGGAGCCGGGCGAGCGCTGCGCCTCGACCAGCAACCGCAATTTCGAGGGCCGCCAGGGTGCCGGTGGCCGCACCCACCTCGTCAGCCCGGCGATGGCCGCCGCCGCCGCGATGGCGGGGCACTTCGTCGACGTGCGCCGCTGAAATGCAACACCCCCGAAGCGCCTTCGGCGCCTCCCCCTCGAGGGGGCCACACCAAAGGCCCGGCAAAGCCGGCTCCTTGGTGTGTGCTGGGTTCTGTATCACGCTGCCAGTGAAGTGCTGGCAAATCTGACGGACAGACATGGAAAAGTTCACCGTGCACAAGGGCCTGGTGGCCCCGATGGATCGCGCCAACGTCGACACCGAC
>NZ_DATFAN010000172.1:0-38736 GCF_035254525.1 Ideonella sp.
GTCGGCGCGGGCCTGAGCGGCCTGGCCGGCGCCCACCTCTTCCGCCAGCACGTCGGCCGGCCGGCGCGCATGCTGCTGCTCGATGCGCTGGACGACATCGGTGGCCACGCGCGCCGCAACGAATTCGTCTCGCGCTCGGGCACCAAGCTGGTCGGCTATGGCGGCTCGCAGTCACTCGATTCACCCAGCCTGTTCTCGCCCGCCGCCCGCGGCCTGCTGGCCGACCTCGGCATCGACCTGCAGCGCTTCGAGGCCGGGTTCTACGACCGGGGTTGGGCCGAGCGCCACGGGTTGACGCAGCGCGGCCTGTTCTTCGGCCACGAGGCCTGGGGCATGGACCGCCTGGTGCGTCACGCCCCCGACGAGCCGGCCGCCGATTGGCTGGCCCGCACCCCGCTGCCGCCGGCCGCGCAGGCCAGCCTCGCCGCGCTGCTCGGGCCGCCGCGCCAGGTGCTGCCCGAGCTGCGCACGCGCGCCGCGCGCCGCGCCGCGCTGGCCGGCATGACCTACGGTGATTTCCTGTCGCGGGCCTGGCAGGCCCACCCGGCCGCCTTGCGCTACTTCCAGGTCGAGACCCAGGGCTATTTCGGCGTCGGCATCGATGCGACCAGCGCGCTCGATGCCTGGGCCGCCGGCCTGCCCGGTTTCGGCGGCCTGGACCTGGGCGAGGCGGTCGATGCGCGCATGTCGCCCAGCGGGCGCCAGCTGATGGCCAGCCGCGACGAGTACATCTACCACTTTCCCGACGGCAATGCCGGCGTCGCGCGGGCACTGGTGCGATCGCTGATCCCCTCGGCCCTTCCGGGCGACGGCATGGAAGCGCTGGTCGACGTCCCGCTCGACCGCACCCGGCTCGACGCCGACGACGAGCCGGTGCGCATCCGCCTCGGAGCCACCGTCGTCGGCCTGCGCCACCTCGGCCCGCCCGACCGGGCCGAACAGGTCGAACTGCGCTATGTCGATGCGCACGGCCGTTTGCGGCTCGTGCGCGCGCGGCAGGTGCTGCTCGCCTGCTGGCACCGGGTGATCGCGCGCCTGACCGACGAATTGCCCAAGGCGCAGACCGTCGCGCTGAACGACCAGGTCAAGGTGCCCCTGCTCTACACGACGGTGCTGTTGTCGAACTGGCGCGCCTGGCAGCGCGCCGGCCTGCGCGGTCTCGGCGTCGTCGACGGCTTCTGGGGCGACGTCGCGCTCGACTTCCCGGTCAGCATGGGGTCGCAGCGTTTTGCCCAGTCGCCCGACGAACCCATCCTGCTGCACCTGGGCAAGGTCGTCGTGCCGGGCAACGGCGAGCCGGCCCGCGCCCAGGCCGCACAAGGCCGGGCGGCCTTGCAAGGCTGGGGCTTCGACTTTCTCGAGACGCAGGTGCGCACGCTTCTGCAGTCGGCGCTGGGCGAATTCGGCTTCGATGCGGCGCGCGACATCGAGGCGATCACGGTCAACCGCTGGGCGCACGGCTATGCCTACGAGTACATGCGCCCGTGGGATCGCTACTGGCCGCGCGGGCCGCTGCCCTGCGAGCGCGCCCGCCAGGGGTGGGGGCGCGTCGCGATCGCCAACAGCGATGCCGGCGCCTACGCGTATGCCCACAGTGCCATCGACCAGGCCACGCGAGCGGTGCAGGAGCTGCTGCCGCGCGCCCGGCTGCCGGCCTGGCATCGTGTGCCCGGTCCGGATCCCGCCGGTATCGGCCTGGGCTGACGACCGCTTCATCACCCTCCCTCCCGCTTCACCGCTGATGCGCCAACTGCTCGCCTGCACCATCGCCTTCACGCTTGCCCTGCTGGCTTCGCCGCCGGCCGGTGCGCAGACTTCCGCCGCGCCCGCCGCCGGCCCGCCTGCCGCCGATGGCGACGGCCCGGACGAGGTACCGGCACTCTGGACCGCCGGGCTGTTCGCGGTTGCCGCCCACCACGCGGTCTACCCGGGCGCGGCACGGCGCAGCAGCAACGCGACCCTGCTGCCCTTCGTGACCTACCGCGGGCCGATCGTCCGCCTCGAAGGCGGCTCGGCCGGCCTGCGCGCGCTGCGCACACCGCGCACCGAGCTGGACTTCAGCGCTGCCGCCTCCTTCGGCTCCGACGGCCTCGACACCGGCGCGCGCGCCGGCATGCCGGCGATCGGCACGCTGGCCGAGATCGGCCCGAGCCTGAGGATCAACCTGGGCGAGTTGCCCGAAGACGGCCAGCGCTCGCCGTGGCGGCTGGACCTGCCGCTGCGCGCGGTGTTCGATGCCGACCGGGATTTCGACTACGTGGGGATGTCCTTCGAGCCGCGCCTGAGCTGGCGGCTGCCACCCATCGGCGACTGGACGCCATCGCTCCATGCCGGCGCCCTGTTCGGCAGCCGCGCGCTGAACGAGATGTACTACGGCGTCGATCCGGTCTACGTCACCCCGACCCGCCCTGCCTACGCGGCCAAGCCCGGCCTGGTGGCAACGCGGCTGGGCATGTCGTGGTCGAAGCCGATCGACACCGACCTGCGCCTCGGCCTGCACGCAAGCATCGAGAGCGTGCGCGGCGGCGCCAACGAATCCAGCCCGCTGGTGGGCCGCGTGGTTGATCCGATCCTGGCCATCACGCTGACCTGGACCGCCTTCCGCTCAGAGCAGCCCGGCGTGAAGTAAGAGGCAGTGTGCAGTGCGCGAAGCGCCACTGCCCCCAAGTGGCGTGCGCGGATCCGGCTGAAGCCGGTCCGCTGCGCGGGCCCCAGGGCCACGAAGGGGCCCTTGTCGGGCCCTGGGGGCGGCCCCCGGAAGGGGGCGTGGGCGCTACCTCTGATGCAGCGGCAACACGTCGCGCGGCGCCGAGCCGACGAAGAGCTGGCGCGGGCGGCCGATCTTGTACTCCGGGTCGCCGATCATCTCGTTGAGCTGCGCGATCCAGCCGACCGTGCGGGCCAGCGCGAAGATCGCGGTGAACAGCGGCACCGGGATGCCGATCGCGCGCTGGACGATGCCCGAGTAGAAGTCGACGTTCGGGTAGAGCTTGCGGGCGACGAAGTACTCGTCTTCCAGCGCGATCTTCTCGAGTTCCATCGCGAGCTTGAACAACGGGTCGTTGCCCAGGCCCAGTTCGCCCAGCACCTCGTGGCAGGTCTCGCGCATCAGCTTGGCGCGCGGGTCGTAGTTCTTGTAGACCCGGTGGCCGAAGCCCATCAGCTTGACGCCGGAATTCTTGTCCTTGACCTTGGCGATGAAGTCGCCGATGCGGGCCACGCCACCCTGCTTCTGGATGTCGTAGAGCATGTTCAGGCAGGCCTCGTTGGCACCGCCGTGCGCCGGGCCCCACAGGCAAGCCACGCCGGCCGCGATGGCCGCGAACGGGTTGGTGCCCGACGAGCCGCACAGGCGCACCGTCGAGGTGGACGCGTTCTGTTCGTGGTCGGCATGCAGCGTGAAGATGCGGTCCATCGCCCGCACCAGCACGTCGTTCGGCTTGTACTCCTCGCACGGCGTGGCGAACATCATGCGCATGAAGTTGCCGGCGTACGAGAGGTCGTTCTTCGGGTAGATGTAGGGCTGGCCGACGGTGTACTTGTAGGCCATGGCCACGAGCGTCGGCATCTTCGCGATCAGGCGGATCGCGGCGATCTCGCGGTGCTCGGGGTTATTGATGTCGGTCGAGTCGTGATAGAAGGCCGACAGCGCGCCGACCAGGCCGGTCATGACGGCCATCGGGTGCGCATCGCGGCGGAAACCGCGCAGGAAGAACTGCATCTGCTCGTTGACCATCGTGTGGTTGGTCACGCGGGCGGTGAAATCCTGCTTCTGCTGGGCGTTCGGGAGATCTCCGTACAGCAGCAGGTAGCAGGTTTCGAGGAAGTCGCAGTTCACCGCGAGTTGCTCGATCGGGTAGCCGCGATACAGCAACTCGCCCTTGTCACCGTCGATGTAGGTGATGCTCGAGTTGCACGACGCGGTCGACAGGAAGCCCGGGTCGTAGGTGAACTTGCCGGTCTGGCCGTAGAGCTTGCGGATGTCGATCACATCCGGGCCGATCGTGCCCTTGTAGATCGGCAGGTCCATGCTGGGGCTGCCGTCGGAGAACGACAGGGTGGCTTTCACGTCGGACGGGGTCATCGTCGGTTCCTTTCGAACTAATCTCTTCTGTACCGGCGCTCAGCCGGGCTGGCGCATCATCGCCAGCACTTCCTTCACTTCCGGGCGATCCAGCTCGCCGGCGGGTTCCTTGCGGCCCAGCAACAGATCGAGCAGATCGTTGTCGGACAGGTCCATCAAGCCTTGCAGTCCCTGCACCTGCGCCAGCGTCAGGCCCGCCTCATGGCGCCGGAAGAAGCGCTCGACGAACAGGTCGTTCTCGAGCAGCCCCCGGCGGCAGCGCCACTTCAGTCGGCCCAGGTCGCCAGCAGGCAGGAGAGCAGCAGTTTCCATCACGAGGTTTGCTGAAACCTGAATGTCACACCGCCCGACGCACCATCAGTTCCTTGATCTTGCCGATCGCCTTCGTCGGGTTCAGGCCCTTCGGGCAGACGTCGACGCAGTTCATGATCGTGTGGCAGCGGAACAGGCGGTACGGGTCTTCGAGGTTGTCCAGGCGCTCGCTGGTGGCTTCGTCGCGGCTGTCGGCGATGAAGCGGTAGGCCTGCAGCAGGCCGGCCGGGCCGACGAACTTGTCCGGGTTCCACCAGAAGCTCGGGCAGCTCGTCGAGCAGCTCGCGCACAGGATGCACTCGTACAGGCCGTTCAACTCCTCGCGTTCCTCGGGCGACTGCAGCCGCTCCTTCTCGGGCGGCGGGTTGTCGTTGATGAGGTAGGGCTTGATCGAGTTGTACTGGGTGAAGAACTGCGTCATGTCGACGATCAGGTCACGCACCACCGGCAGGCCCGGCAGCGGCCGCAGCACGATCTTGGCCGGCAGCGTGCGCATGTTCGTCAGGCAGGCCAGGCCGTTCTTGCCGTTGATGTTCATCGCATCCGAGCCGCACACGCCCTCGCGGCAGGAACGGCGGTACGACAGCGTCGGGTCGACCGCCTTCAGCTTGATCAGGGCGTCCAGCAGCATGCGCTCATGGCCATCGAGCTCGATCTCGATGGTCTGCATGTAAGGCTTGGCGTCCTTGTCCGGGTCGTAGCGGTAGATCTCGAACGTGCGCTTGTCACTCATGGTCTGGTTCTCGGCTGTGCGGTTCAGAACGTGCGGGCCTTGGGCGGCACGGACTCGACTGTCATCGGCGTCAGGTTGACCGGCTTGTAGTCGAGCCGGTTGCCTTCCGAATACCACAGCGTGTGCTTGAGCCAATTGACGTCGTCGCGGCTCGGGTGGTCGTTGTGGGCGTGAGCGCCGCGGCTCTCGGGCCGCGCCGCGGCCGAGGTCATCGTGGCCTGCGCGGCCTCGATCAGGTTCTCGACCTCCAGCGCCTCGATGCGCGCGGTGTTGAAGACCTTGGAGTGGTCCTTCAGGCCGATCGACTTCACGCGCTCGGCCACCTCGCGGATCTGCTTCACACCCTCGTCCATCATGGCCTGGGTGCGGAACACGCCGGCGTGCTTCTGCATCGTCGCGCGGATGTCGTTGGCCACGTCCTGCGCATACTCGCCGTTCTTCGCGCCATCCAGGCGGGCCAGCCGGGCCAGGGTCCGGTCGGCCGCGTCGGCCGGCAGCGGCTTGTGGTTCTTCGTCTTGAGAGCCGCGTCGACGATGTGGTTGCCGGCCGCACGGCCGAATACCACCAGGTCGAGCAGCGAGTTGGTGCCCAGGCGGTTGGCGCCGTGCACGCTAACGCAGGAGCACTCGCCCACCGCATACAGGCCGTTGACGACCGCATTCGGCACACCGCCCTTGGGCACGACCACCTGGCCGTGCACGTTGGTCGGGATGCCACCCATCTGGTAGTGGATGGTCGGCACCACGGGGATCGGTTCCTTCGTGATGTCGACGTTGGCGAAGTTGTGGCCGATCTCGTAGACCGAGGGCAGCCGCTTCATGATGGTCTCGGCGCCCAGGTGGGTCATGTCGAGCAGCACGTAGTCCTTGTTGGGACCGCAGCCGCGACCTTCCTTGATCTCCTGGTCCATCGAGCGCGAGACGAAGTCGCGCGGCGCCAGGTCCTTCAGCGTCGGGGCGTAGCGTTCCATGAAGCGCTCGCCATTGCTGTTGCGCAGGATCGCGCCTTCGCCGCGGCAGCCTTCGGTCAGCAGCACGCCCGCGCCGGCCACGCCAGTCGGGTGGAACTGCCAGAACTCCATGTCTTCCAGCGGGATGCCGGCACGCGCCGCCATGCCCAGACCATCGCCGGTATTGATGAAGGCGTTGGTCGACGCAGCGAAGATGCGGCCCGCGCCGCCGGTGGCCATCAGCACCGTCTTGGCTTCGAGGATGTGCAGCTCGCCTGTCTCCATCTCGAGCGCCGTCACGCCGACCACGTCGCCCTCGGCGTCGCGGATCAGGTCGAGCGCCATCCACTCGACGAAGAAGTTGGTGCGTGCCTTGACGTTCTGCTGGTACAGCGTGTGCAGCAGCGCGTGGCCGGTGCGGTCGGCCGCCGCGCAGGCGCGCTGCACCGGCTTCTCGCCGTAGTTGGCGGTGTGGCCACCGAACGGGCGCTGGTAGATCGTGCCGTCGGGGTTGCGGTCGAACGGCATGCCGAAGTGCTCGAGCTCGTAGACGACCTTGGGCGCTTCGCGGCACATGAACTCGATCGCGTCCTGGTCACCCAGCCAGTCCGAGCCCTTGATGGTGTCGTAGAAGTGGTAGTGCCAGTTGTCCTCGCTCATGTTGCCGAGCGACGCGCCGATGCCGCCTTGCGCGGCCACGGTGTGCGAGCGGGTCGGGAAGACCTTGGACAGCACGGCCACGTTCAGGCCGGCCAGCGACAGCTGCAGCGAGGCGCGCATGCCGGAGCCACCGGCCCCGACGATCACCACGTCGAACTTGCGTTTGGAAATCGAGGCGGCCACGTTCACAGTCTCCACAACACTTGAATCGCCCAGCCGGCACAGCCGACCAGCCACACGATGGTGAACACCTGCAAGGCGAGCTTCACACCCACCGGCTTGATGTAATCCATCCAGATGTCGCGCATGCCGACCCACGCGTGGTAGAGCAGCGAGACGATGACGACGAAGGTGAAGACCTTCATCCATTGGGCGGCGAAGATGCCGGCCCACCTGTCGTAGCCCATCGGGCCGCCGAGCAGCACCTGCAGCAGCAGCACGACCGTGAACAGCGCCATCAGGCCGGCGGTGACGCGCTGCGCCAGCCAGTCGCGGAAACCGTAGTGCGCGCCGACGACCAGGCGCTTGGAACCGTGGTTGATTGCCATGTGAATTCCCAGGCTTGTTGTTGTCAGAACAGACCGAACAGCTTGGCGCCCAGCAGCACGGTCAGCACCAGGCTGATCGCCAGCGTGGCCACCGCCGAGCTCTTGCCCTGCTCTTTCGAGACGCTGTGCGTCATGTCCATCCAGAGGTGGCGCACACCCGCGATGAAGTGGTGCAGGTAGCCCCAGACCAGGCCCAGCGTGACCAGCTTGACGAACCAGCCCGGGAAGATGCCCAGGCCGGCGAGGTAGGCACTGCGGAACGATTCGTAGGAGACCTCGGAGGTGACGCTGACGTCGAACAGCCAGATCACGAAGGGCATCAGCAGGAACAGCAGCAGGCCGCTGATGCGATGCAGGATCGAGACGATGCCGGCGACGGGCAACCGGTAGTGGGGCAGGTCCGACAACGCATTGATGTTGCGGAACTCCGGGCGCCTGGCGGATGAGGCAGGCGAATCAGGCAGCGTGTTGGCCATGGGCGGGTCCTTGGGGTGGCGCTCTTGTCGTTGGGGTGGGAAGCGGGGCGTAATCGCAGTGAAACCAATCGATTCTATTGCAGCGCAACAAGCTTTCGCCGGCCTTTCCGGGGGCCGGTGCGCGGCAGCGCAGCACGATTCAGCTCAACTCATTGCGGTAGTAGTGGGAGGTGGTGTTGTACAGGCCCCGGCGCAGCTCGACCGGCTTGTCGCCATAGGTGTGCGACAGGCGCTCGACGCTGAGCAGCGGCGAGCCCGGCGGCACCTGCAGCAGTTCGGCCGTGGCCTCGTCGGCAGCGACGGCGCGGATCTTTTCCTCGGCGCGGATCATGCGCACGCCGAACTCGGTCTCGAACAGGCCGTACATCGGCCCCGCGTACTGCGCGAGTCGCTCTGCGGTCAGGCCCTTGAACAGGTGGGCCGGCAGCCAGATCTCGTCGAGCACCACCGGCTGCCCGTTGCGCCACAGCGTGCGCCGCACCATCAGCGCGGGCTCGCCCGACTTCAGCCCGAGCGCGCGCGCCACCTCGGCCGGGGCGCGCATGCGGCGGCAATCGAGGAAATGGCGCGCCATGCCGGTGACCGGACCGTCGTCGGGCATCAGCCGCAGGAAGCGGTACTGGATCTGCTCTTCGGCATGCGTCGCCACGAAGGTGCCCTTGCCCTGGCGGCGCACCAGCAGGTTCTCGGTCGCGAGGTCGTCGATCGCCTTGCGCACCGTGCCCTGGCTGACACGGAAGCGGCCGGCCAGTTCGAGCTCACTCGGGATCGCCTCGCCGGGCTTCCACTCGCCGCTTTGAAGGCTCTTGACCAGCAACAGCTTGATCTGCTGGTACAGCGGACTGAAAGCCGGGCCGGCGGCCGGCGCGGGGCTGGCGGACTCGGTGGACGGCGGATCGGCGGGCATGGTGGGCGATTGCAGCACGGGCGGTGCCCGGCGTCCATCGAGAACTGTGTCTTATATAAGACATAAGAATAACAGAAACCGAGGGTCAACCCGGGGTGGGCGGGCTACACTTGCGGACCCCGCTCGCCCCGCCGGCTGAACGCCGGCCCGTGGGCGGGCGCGCGATCCGATTCCCCCATCCTTCCCCATCTCTTCCTCATCCCCTCGGAGACTCACCATGAGCAAGAAGCCCGTCCGCGTCGCCGTCACCGGCGCCGCCGGCCAGATCGGTTATGCCCTGCTGTTCCGCATTGCCTCCGGCGAAATGCTGGGCAAGGACCAGCCCGTGATCCTGCAGTTGCTCGAGATCCCCGACGAGAAGGCCCAGAAGGCGCTCAAGGGCGTGATGATGGAGCTTGAGGACTGTGCCTTCCCGCTGCTGGCCGGCATGGAAGCCCACGCCGACCCGATGACCGCCTTCAAGGACGCGGACTATGCGCTGCTGGTCGGTTCGCGCCCGCGCGGCCCGGGCATGGAGCGCGCGGAGTTGCTGTCGATCAACGGCGCGATCTTCACCGCCCAAGGCAAGGCGCTGAACGCCGTCGCCTCGCGCAACGTGAAGGTGCTGGTGGTCGGTAACCCGGCCAACACCAACGCCTACATCGCGATGAAGGCCGCGCCGGATCTGCCGCGCAAGAACTTCACCGCCATGCTGCGGCTGGACCATAACCGCGCGCTGAGCCAGGTCGCCGCCAAGACCGGCAAGCCGGTCGCCTCGATCAAGCAGCTGTGCGTGTGGGGCAACCACTCGCCCACGATGTACGCCGACTACCGCTTCGCCACCATCGACGGCGCTTCGGTCAAGGACATGATCAACGACCAGGTCTGGAACAAGGACGTGTTCCTGCCGACGGTCGGCAAGCGTGGCGCCGCGATCATCGAAGCTCGCGGGCTGTCTTCGGCCGCGTCGGCGGCGAACGCCGCGATCGACCACATGCGCGACTGGGCGCTGGGCACCAACGGCGGCTGGGTCACGATGGGCGTGCCGAGCAACGGCGAATACGGCATCCCGAAGGACGTGATGTTCGGCTTCCCGGTCACCTGCGCCGGCGGCGAGTACAAGATCATCGAGGGCCTCCCGATCGATGCGTTCTCGCAGGAGTGCATCAACAAGACCCTGGCCGAGCTGCAGGGTGAGCAGGACGGCGTCAAGCACCTGCTCTGAACCGCGCCGCGCAGTAAGCTACAGGGCCGGGCCCGCGAGAAGCGGCCCGGCCTTTTTCTTTGCCGCCATGACCAACCCTGCACCGATCCACCCGAACCAGGCGCTCGTCGACGCCGGCGAAGCCACCTTGCCCGATCTGCCGGTGTGCGACCACTACTGCGGCGTCGAGGCACGGATGCGCAAGAGCCTGCAGTTGCAGGCCGAACTTGGGCCCGCCTTCGACGTGACCCTGGATGGCGAGGACGGCGCGCCGGTCGGCGGCGAGGTCGAGCATGCGCAATTGATCGCCGAGCTGATCGATTCGCCGCTGAACGCCCACGGCCGCGTCGGCGCACGGGTCGTGCCGGTCGATCACCCCGCCTTCGGGCCGATGCTCGAGGCGCTGCTGCCACGTGCCGGTACGCGCATGGCCTACCTGATGATCCCCAAGCCGAATGGCGTGGCCGACATCGACACGGCCGTCGCGGCGGTCGACCGCGTTGCGCAGGCGGCCGGCATCACGCGCACGATCCCGCTGCACGCCCTGGTGGAGACGCATGGCGCGCTGCGCGAGGTGCAGGCGCTGGCCGCGCACCCGCGCATCGAGTCGCTCTCGTTCGGGCTGATGGACTTCGTCTCGGCGCACCGCGGCGCCATCCCTCATTCGGCGATGAGCGCGCAGGGCCAGTTCGAGCACCCGCTGGTCGTGCGCGCCAAGCTGGAAATCTCCGCCGCGTGCCATGGCCACGCGAAGATTCCGTCGCACTGCGTGGTCACCGAGTTCAAGGACGAGGCGGCGCTGCAGGCCGCCGCCGAGCGCGCCGCACGTCAACTCGGCTACTTGCGCATGTGGAGCATCCACCCCGATCAGATCCGCCCGATCATCGATGCCTTCGCCCCCAGCGCGGCCGAGATCGACCAGGCGATCGAGATCATCACTGCCGCCCAGGCCGCACACTGGGCGCCGATCCGCCACGGCCCGCGGGGCCGCGAGCAGTTGCACGACCGGGCGAGCTACCGCTACTTCTGGCAGGTGCTGCAGCGCGCGCACCGCACGTCGTTCGCGGGCGGGCCGCAGTTGCCGGCCGAGGTACGGCTCGCGTTCTTTGCGTGAAATGCCGCAAGTGCCGCTTGAGCCGGCGTGCATGGCGTGACATTCTTCGCATCTGCACACGCCCGGTGAGCCGCTGAAACGTTCAGTCACCCCTGCCCCGGGCCCGGGCGACACAATTCCCTCGTTGTCCTGAACTGTCGGAGTTCCCCCTTGATGCCACGCCTGTCGTTCCGCCCCTTGAGCCTTGCCATCGCCACCCTGTGGGTCGCGGGCGCCGCCGTCGCCGCCACCCCGCCGGCGGCCACCCCGGTCGCCAAGCCGGCGCCCACGAAGAAGGCCGCCGCCAAACCTGCGCCCAAGGCTCCCGTGGAAGCGCCGCTGCCGCCGGCCGAAGGTGAGCAGAACGCCGCCGCCTCGATGACGCATTTCGGCCACTACGACTGCGAAATGAACCAGTCGATCGAGGTCGCGATGAACCCGAAGTACGAGGGCTATGTCGATGTCAGCTTCGGCAAGCAGAAGTTCACGATGAAGCCGGTGCTCTCGTCCACCGGCGCGCTGCGCCTGGAAGACGTCAAGGGCCAGGCGTTGCTGCTGCAGATCGCCTACAAGTCGATGCTGATGGACGTGAAGGCCGGACGTCGAATGGTCGACGAATGCGTGCACGAGAAGCAGGCCCTGGCCAAGAAGGCGGCCGAAGGCAAACCGACCGCCGGCCTGATGAGCGGCGACGGCGGCGTAGCCGGTGCCACGGCAGCGCCCACCCCGCGCTGAGGCAGCCGCCCTTCGCCCGAGAAGCCCGGCACCCGCCGGGCTTTCTGCTTTCTGGGGCCCCGGGCTGCCGCAGAATCAACGGCCCCGATTCCCGGTGCTTGGCAAGTCTTATATAAGATATAAAATATCGTAGAAACCCTTGCCCATCGTCCTCCAGGAGCCCGCCATGCTGCAAGCCTATCGCCAACATGCCGCCGAACGCGCCGCGCTCGGCATCCCGCCGCTGCCACTCGATGCGAAGCAGGTCGCCGACGTCATCGAACTGATCAAGAACCCGCCGGCCGGCGAAGAGGCGTTCCTGCTGGACCTGCTGACCCACCGCGTGCCGCCGGGCGTGGATGACGCGGCCAAGGTCAAGGCGAGCTTCCTGGCCGCCGTCGCGCACGGCGATCTCACCGTCGGGCTGGTGAGCAAGGCCAAGGCCACCGAGCTGCTGGGCACCATGGTCGGCGGCTACAACGTGCACCCGCTGATCGAGTTGCTGGATGACCCGGAGGTCGCGGGCGTGGCCGCTGCCGGCCTGAAGAAGACGCTGCTGATGTTCGACTTCTTCAACGACGTCGCCGAGAAGGCCCGCGCCGGCAACGCGAAGGCCAAGGAGGTCATCCAGAGCTGGGCCGACGCCGAGTGGTTCACCTCGCGTCCTGAAGTGCCCAAGAGCATCACCGTCACCGTCTTCAAGGTGCCCGGTGAGACCAACACCGACGACCTGTCGCCCGCGCCGGACGCCTGGAGCCGGCCCGACATCCCGCTGCACTACCTGGCGATGCTGAAGAACACGCGCGAAGGCGCCGCCTTCAAGCCGGAGGAAGACGGCAAGCGCGGCCCGATGCAGTTCATCGAGGACCTGAAGAAGAAGGGCCACCTGGTGGCCTATGTCGGCGACGTGGTCGGCACCGGCTCCAGCCGCAAGAGCGCGACCAACTCGGTGATCTGGGCCACCGGGCAAGACATCCCCTACGTGCCGAACAAGCGCTTCGGCGGCGTGACGCTCGGCGGCAAGATCGCCCCGATCTTCTTCAACACGCAGGAAGACTCGGGAAGCCTGCCGATCGAGGTGGATGTGTCCACGCTCGAGATGGGCGACGTGGTCGACGTGCGGCCCTATGACGGCAAGGTCGTGAAGAACGGCCAGACCGTCGCCGAGTTCGCGCTCAAGAGCGACGTGCTGCTCGACGAAGTGCGCGCCGGCGGCCGCATCAACCTGATCATCGGCCGCTCGCTGACCTCCAAGGCGCGCGAGTTCCTGGGCCTGCCCGCTTCCACCCTGTTCCGCCTGCCCCAGCCGCCGGTGGCGACCAAGGCCGGCTTCACGCTGGCACAGAAGATGGTCGGCCGGGCGGTCGGCCTGCCCGAAGGCCAGGGCGTTCGCCCCGGCACCTACTGCGAGCCGAAGATGACCACCGTCGGTTCGCAGGACACCACCGGCCCGATGACCCGCGACGAGTTGAAGGATCTGGCCTGCCTGGGCTTCAGCGCCGACCTGGTGATGCAGAGCTTCTGTCATACCGCGGCCTACCCGAAGCCGGTCGACGTGAAGACCCACCGCGAGTTGCCGGCCTTCATCAGCAACCGCGGCGGCGTCGCGCTGCGCCCCGGCGACGGCGTGATCCACTCGTGGCTGAACCGCCTGCTGCTGCCCGACACCGTGGGTACGGGCGGCGACTCGCACACCCGCTTCCCGATCGGCATCTCGTTCCCGGCCGGCTCGGGCCTCGTGGCCTTCGGCGCCGCCACCGGCGTGATGCCGCTGGACATGCCCGAATCGGTGCTGGTGCGCTTCAAGGGCCAGATGCAGCCCGGCGTCACGCTGCGCGACCTGGTGCATGCGATCCCCTACTACGCGATCAAGGCCGGCCTGCTGACCGTCGCCAAGCAGGGCAAGAAGAACATCTTCTCGGGCCGCATCCTCGAGATCGAGGGCCTGCCGGACCTGAAGGTCGAACAGGCCTTCGAGCTGTCGGACGCCTCGGCCGAGCGCTCGGCCGCCGGCTGCACGATCAAGCTCAACCCCGAGCCGATCAAGGAGTACCTCACCAGCAACATCGTGCTGATGAAGAACATGATCGCCGACGGCTACCAGGACAAGCGCACGCTGGAGCGCCGCATCCGCGCGGTCGAAGCCTGGCTCGCCGACCCGAAGCTGCTCGAGGCCGACAAGGACGCCGAGTACGCCGCGGTGATCGAGATCGACCTGGCCGAGCTGAAGGAGCCGGTGCTGTGCTGCCCGAACGACCCGGACGACGCCAAGCTGCTGTCCGACGTGGCCGGCACCAAGATCGACGAGGCTTTCATCGGCTCGTGCATGACCAACATCGGCCACTTCCGCGCGGCGGCCAAGCTGCTGGGCGGCCAGCGTGACATCCCGGTCAAGCTGTGGGTTGCGCCGCCGACCAAGATGGACGAGAGCGAGCTGATCAAGGAAGGCCACTACGCCTCGTTCGGCGCCGCCGGTGCGCGCACCGAAATGCCGGGCTGCTCACTGTGCATGGGCAACCAGGCGCAGGTGCGCGAAGGCGCCACCGTCATCTCGACCTCGACGCGCAACTTCCCGAACCGCCTGGGCAAGAACTCGAACGTGTTCCTCGCCTCGGCCGAGCTGGCCGCGATCGCCTCCAAGCTGGGCCGCATCCCGAGCGTGGCCGAGTACCACGCCGAGATGGGCATCATCAACAAGGATGCAGCCAGCGTCTACCGCTACATGAACTTCGACCAGATCGAAGAGTACGCCGACGCCGCGAAAGCAGTAACGGTCTAACAACAGGGCGCGCGCAGCGCCGCCCCCTCCAAGTGGCGTGCGCGGATCCGGCTCCGCCGGTCCGCTGCGCGAGAACCCCCATGGGGGGCAGCCCCCGGAAGGGGGCGTGGGGGCTCTACTTCCCGGCTTTGATGGCCTTCTCGTCGTCCTCGCGATAGCGGCGGTTGCCGCACGAGTCGATCCAGTTGATGCGGTCGTCCTCGTAGGCCTGCTGGTCGGCGCCGAGCTTCTTGCTGCGGTCGTTCCAGCCCTGGGCGACCTGTTGCTGCGCTTCGACGCGGGCGTTCAGCTTGTCGACGGCGTCGTTGCCGCCGGCCTGGATCTTTTCGCGCTCGGCGTTCAGTTCGGCCTCTTCCTTCTTGATGTCGGCCGCTTCCTTGTCCAGCTTGCGCCGCTCGCGCTCGGCGGTTGGGCCGCCGCGGCCCGAGGCCTCGAAGGTGTCACGGCGCTGCTGCAGGTCCTTCACCTTGTCCGAGAACGCGGTCATGCGGGCGTTCAGCGCGTCGACCGCGCCCTTGCGCGATGACAGCCCCTCCTGCTCGGCCTTGATCGCGTCGGTCTCCTTCTGGATCTCGATGCGCTCGGCGGCGATCTTGTTCTGGCGCGTCTCGAGCTCGGTCTTGCGCTGGGCCAGTGATTCCTGCTGCTTCATGCAGGCGCGCAGCTCGTCGCGCGTCATGACCTTGCCGGTGCCCGTCTTGCCCGACAAGGTCTTGGTGTCGGTCTGGGCCAGGGCCGGGCTTTGGATGGCCGCGGCCAGCACGAATGCGGCGAGAAGGCCGCCGGGAACGAAAGAATATTCGGTTCGCTTCATGGGATCCTCTTGAATCGTCTGGGCTCGTGGCCCAAGGCGCGCATCATGCCACTGCCCTTCGCCGGCTCGCTGGCTACTTTCGGGAAAGCACATGTCACAAAGCATCCACGACTTTCACGACGACCCGCGCAACGCCGGCATCCGGATCTGGATCAACGGCACGCTCAAATCCCGGGTTGACGCCACCGTCTCGGTCTTCGACAGCGGCTTCGTGCTCGGCGACGGCGTCTGGGAGGGCTTGCGCGTCGTCGGCGGGCATCCGGTGTTCCTCGATGCCCACCTCGATCGCCTGTACGAGGGCGCGAAAGCCATTGCGCTGAAGATCGGCCTGACGCGTGACGAGCTGACCCGCGCGATCTACGACACGCTGCTAGCCAACGGCATGAACGACGGCGTGCACATCCGGCTGATGGTCACCCGTGGCGTCAAGCGCACGCCCTACCAGGATCCGCGCGTCACGGTCGGGCCCGCCACGGTCGTGATCCTGCCCGAATGGAAGCTCGCCAAACCCGAGACGCTCGCCGCGGGCCTGAAGCTCTTCACCGTGCACGTTCGGCGCGGCTTCCCCGACGTGCAGGATCCGAAGCTCAACAGCCACAGCAAGCTCAACTGCATCACCGCCTGCATCCAGGCCACCGAAGCCGGCGCCGACGAGGCCCTGATGCTGGACCCGCACGGCTTCGTCGCGACCTGCAACTCGACCCATTTCTTCATCGTGCGCAAGGGCGAGGTCTGGACCTCGACCGGTGACTACTGCCTGGGCGGCATCACCCGCTCGAACGTGATCCAGGTCTGCCACGAGACCGGCATTCCGGTGTTCGAGAAGAACTTCAGCCTGACCCAGGTCTACGGCGCCGACGAGGCCTTCTGCACCGGCACCTTTGCCGGCGTGGTGCCGGTGCGCTCGGTCGACGGCCGCGGCTTCGACGGCCCGCTGCCTGGGCCGATGGTCGTGCGGCTGCAGGGCCTGTACCGCGAGCTGGTGCAGCGCGACATCGCCGGGCGCGCGCGATGAAACCGGTTCGTCGCGTGGCGATGTGGAGCGGCCCGCGCAATATCTCCACGGCGATGATGCGTGCCTGGGAGAACCGCGGCGACTGCGCCGTCTCCGATGAGCCGTTGTACGCCGCCTACCTGGCTGCCACGGGCCTGGACCACCCCGGGCGCGACGAGATCATCGCAGCCGGCGATACGGACGCCGAACGCGTCGCCACCGCGTTGAGCAGCGGCCCGGCCCCCGGCGGCCAGCCGGTCTGGTACCAGAAGCACATGACCCATCACCTGCTCCCTGGCATGAGCACGGCCTGGGTCCATGGCCTGTCGAACGTGTTCCTGATTCGCGATCCGGCCCAGGTGGTCGAGTCCTACCTGAAGTCGCGCGCCACCGTGGCGCCGCCCGACATCGGTCTGCTGCAACAAGCAGCCTTGTTCGACGAGGTCGCCGAGCGCCTGGGCAAAGCCCCGCCGGTCATCGATGCCGACGACTTCCTGCGCTCGCCCCATGCCTACCTGCAGGCGCTGTGCGAGCGGCTGGGCATCGCGTTCACCGAGCGCATGCTGGCCTGGCCACCCGGCCGCCGCGGCAGCGACGGCATCTGGGCGCCCTATTGGTACGAGGCCGTCTGGCGATCGACGGGCTTCGAACCGTGGCGCCCCCGCTCACCGCGGCTGGAGGGCGCGGACCTCGCGGTCGCCGAGGCCTGCCGGCCGGCCTACGAACGGCTGCGGGCCTGTCGCCTGGTGCTCGGCTAGCAGGGTTTCGCTTCCAGCGCTACTTCCCGGCGCGCACGGCCTTCTCGTCGGCCTCGAGGTAGGGCCGGTTGCCACAGCGCGCCTGCCAGGCCGCCAGCTGATCGTCGTGGGCCTTGGCCTCGTCGTTGAAGGCCCGGTGGTGCTCGATGGCCGCGGCGGCCGCCGCCTGCTGGGCCTGCACGTGCTCGGCCAGCGTCGCGCGCAGCGGCTCGATCGTCGCAGTCCATTGCGCCGCCTCGGCCTTGATCGCCGCGTCGGCCTTGGCCAGGGCATCGCCCTCGGCCTCCATCTGGCCTCGCTGGCGCTCGGCGTCGGCGCCCCTGGGCGGGTTGTCGGTGAATTCCTTCACCTGCTGGTTGTACAGCGCGACGCGCTCGCCATGCGCCTGGACGCGCGCCTTGAACCCTTGCGCCTGCTCGGCCTTGGCGGCATAGGCATCGCGCTCGGCCTGCACCGATTCCTTCTGCTTGCGAACGGCATCGGCTTCGGCACGGATCTCGGCGCGCCGTTGCTCCAGTTCGGCGGCGCGGGCCTGTTGCGCGCCCTGCTCTTTCAGGCAGGTGCGCAGTTCGCCGCGCGTCATCAACGCGCCCTTGGCGGCACCTGCACCGCCAAGCGTCTTGGGCGCTGCCCCGGCCTGGGCAGCGGCCAACACGGGCAGCAGGCTCAAGGCCAGGCCCCCGAACGCCACGCGCGCCCGCTTGCGCATCACCGGCCCCATCACAGCTTGCGCACCACGACGCTGCCGATCGAATAGCCGGCCCCGAAGGAGCAGACCACGCCCAGGTCGCCGCGGGCCAGGTCGGCCCGGTGCTCGTGGAACGCGATGATCGAGCCGGCCGATGCGGTGTTGGCGTATTCGTTCAGGATCAGCGGGGCGAGGTCGTCGCCGACCTCCTTGCCGACCAGGCGCTTGATGACCAGCTGGTTCATGCCCAGGTTGGCCTGGTGCAGCCAGAAGCGGCGCACCGCGGTCGGCTCGAAGCCCAGTGCGGCCAGATGCGCTTCGATGTGGGCGGCGGCCAGCGGCACCACCTCCTTGAAGACCTTGCGCCCTTCCTGGCGGAAGGTCTTGTCGCGCGCGTTCGGGTCGCTGTCTTCGGCCCGGTTCATGAAACCGAAGTTGTTGCGGATGCTGTTCGAGAACTGCGTGGCCAGCTTGGTGCCGACGATCTCCCAGCAGTCGGCCGAGGTCGCCGTGTCGGCCCGCTCGACGATCACCGCCGTGCAGACATCGCCGAAGATGAAATGGCAGTCGCGGTCGCGCCATTCGAGGTGGGCCGAGGTGATCTCGGGGTTCACGACGAGTACGCAGTTCGCGGTGCCGGAGCGCACCGCATTGGCCGCCTGCTCGATCGCGAAGGTCGCCGACGAGCAGGCCACGTTCATGTCGAAGCCATAGCCGCCGGCGCCGATGGCCTGCTGGATCTCGATGGCCATCGCCGGGTAGGCGCGCTGCATGTTGGCCGCCGCGCACAGCACCATGTCGACCTGCGCGCCGGTCTTGCCGGCCGCGGCGAGCGCCTTGTTCGCCGCGTCGGCGGCGATCTCAGCCATCAGCGAGATCTGGTCGTCGGGCCGCTCCTTGAACCGAGGGTACATGCGGGTGGGGTCCAGCACCCCTTGCTTGTCGATCACGTAGCGCTGCTGGATGCCCGAGGCCTTCTCGATGAACTCGACGCTGGACGGCACCATCGCCGGCAACTCGCCGGCGGCGATGGCGGCCGCATTCTTTTCGTTCTGCAACGCGGCGTAGGCGTTGAAAGCCTCGACCAGCTCGGCGTTGGTGATGACGTGCGGTGGCCGGTAAAGGCCGGTGCCGCTGATGACGACTCGGGTCATGATGGATACACGTGCAGGTGGTAGCAGCCGACCAGTGTAGGCCGGCTGGGTTACATCGGCGACTCAGCCGCCTGGAGCGGCCGGTCTAGGAGCTCGTCCAGGAGCCCGGCTAGGCGCTCGCCTTGCGCGCCGACTTCGCCGCCGCCTTGGGCGCCGGCGACTGGGCGCCGCCCTGGCGCAGCGCATCCGACATGCCCATCAGGACGCCGCTGACCAGCGCCGCGTAGCTCTGCGCCAGCGTCTGCGCGGCCTTCATGCCGGCCGCCCGCGTCTCGCGCATCGTCGACTGCATCTGGCCGGTCATCTGCTCCAGCGTGGCGCTGGCCTGGGCACCGGTCAGGCTGCCGGCCTGCTCCATCTTGCCCAGCACTTCGCTCCAGGGGCCCGCGAGCTGGGACAGGCCCGCACCGCCGGCAGCTTTGCGCACCGCGGCAAACATCGTGTCTTCGAGCTTCTCGAGATCGTCGAGCGCCTTCTTCAGCTGCTTTTCCTGCAGGTCGGCGCCCTGGTCAACCAGCCGCTCGAGCGCGACGCGATTCGCGTCGACCGCCTTCAGCAGCGCATCGTCCATGCCGGCCAGCGCGCCGTCGAGCATCGCCTCGACGTCGACCTTGGGCGTCGCGTTCTTCAGCGCACCGGCGCTGGCGGCCTCGGTCACCGCCTTGACGACCTGCTTGATGTTCTTCAGGCTCATCTCACGGCCTTGCAGCGCCTTCACGGTGGCCTGGCTCACCGCCTCGCGCAGCTGGGCCGTCTGTTTCGCGCTGGCGCTGGCAAACATCTCGATCAGCGCCTCCTGGTCGATGCCGGACTTGGGCATGGGGTTCTCCTTGGGGTCTTCGCGGTTGAAGGCGCTACCTTACGCCCGCACCCGGCCACCCGGCTCAGGGCTTGCCCTGCACCGGGCGGAGCGGACCGCCGGCCGCCGGACACGAAGCAACCATGGCGCATCAGCGCCAGCGTCATGCGAGCTCCGGGGCGATCTGTTCGGCGTAGTCATAAAGCGCGCCGAGGATCTCCTGCCCGCGCTCGTCGGCCGTTTCGGCCAGCGTGTCCAGCCTCTCGAAGAAGGCTGCCAGCGTGAGCCCGCCGCCGGCGCCGTCGTGCAGCCGGTCGGCACAGTGCCGCGCCCAGCGCTCGGCCTCGGCGGGGTTCAGCGCCTCGGGGTGGCTTCGGGCGCGGAAGCGGAACACCAGCTCGCCGAGCCGCTGGTCGTCGAAGCTCGCCCGCGCCCAGGCCGGGTCAGTGGCGGGCAGCTTGCGCAGGCGATCGAGCCGCTGGCGGTCGGTCGGCCCGACAAAGCCGCCGTACAGGTCTTCGTCGACGTCGGGCGCGCGCTCGGGTGCCGGGCGGGCGAAGACGTCCGGCCAGATGCCGGCCATCGTGGCGCCGTGCTGCGCGCAGGCCTGGGCGTGCCGGTCAGCGCGGCCCAGGTCGATCGCCCAGCGCTCGGCCATCGCCGGCGACAGCGTCTTCAGCGCGCCGATCACGACCGGCGACTTGTTGACGTGGATCGTCTTCAGCGGCAGCCGCGTCACGCCCTCGGCCAGGTCTTCGCTGCGGGTGAACAGGCGCTCGCGGATGGCCGCCGCGTTCAGGCCGAACAGCTCGGCCGGGTCTTCGGCCAGGTCCCAGACGATCAGCTCGTTCTTGTTCGTCGGGTGCGGCGCGAGCGGCCAGACCACCGCGATGCAGCCGCGCTCGGTGCCGTACATGCCCGAGACGTGCAGAAAGGGCTTGCCGACGCCGATCTCGGCCCACACCGCCTGCTTGTGGCGCAGCTTCACGCAGAAATCCCACAGCCGGGGCTGGTGCTTGCGAACGAGCCGGGCGAGCGCGACGGTGGCGCGCACGTCCGACAGTGCATCGTGCGCGGCCTCGTGCGCCAGGCCATTGGCAGCGGTGAGGTGCTCGAGCTTGAAGGAGGGCCGGCCATCCTCGTGCCTGGGCCATTCGAGGCCGTCGGGGCGCAGCGCGTACATGCAGCGCACGGTGTCCAGCAGGTCCCAGCGGCCGCAGTCGTTCTTGTACTCGCGGGCGTAGGGGTCCAGCAGGTTGCGCCAGAACAGGTGGCGGGTCACCTCGTCGTCGAAGCGGATCGTGTTGTAGCCCACGCCCACCGTGCCGGCCCGGGCCAGCTCGGCCTCGATCAAGTCGGCGAAGGCCGGCTCGGGCAGGCCATCGGCCAGGCATTGCTGCGGCAGGATGCCTGTCAGCAGGCAGCTCTCGGGGTCGGGCAGGTAGTCCGGCGCAGGGCGGCAGTACTGCATCACCGGGGGGCCGATTTCGTTCAGCTCCGCGTCGGTGCGAACCCCTGCGAACTGGGCCGGCCGGTCGCGCCGCGGCACCCGACCGAAGGTCTCGTAGTCGTGCCAGAAGAAGCTCATGTGCGCCATGCCCGGCACCATACCCGAATGGCGCTCACCAGCCCGGCGAGCGCAGGCGCAACAGCGCCGGGAAGCGCGGCAGCCCGCCCGAGGTTTCGCCGCGCCAGGTGTAGGTGACCACGCTGCCGACCGGCGGCGGGTTCCGGCGCTGCGCTTCGTCCAGGCCGCTGCCGACGAGGAAGACCCGCCCCGCCTCGTCGCGCACCCGCAGCGCGCCGACCTGCCCGGCGAAGCGCCCGCGGCCCGGCGTGTGGCCGATGACCACGGCTTCGGCATCGCGCACGGGCTTCAGCTTCAGCAACACATCGCTGCGGCCGGTGCGGTAGGCCGCGTCGGCGCGATGCAACGCCAGGCCCTCGCCGCCGGCAACGACGACCTCGGCCAGCCGCGCGCGCAGCGCCTCGGCATGGGCCGCCGGCGCCTGCTCGACCACGTCCCAGCGCCGCTGCGGCTCCCCGGCCGCGGCCAGCGCGCGCAGGCGCTCCACACGTTGCGCGAAGCTGCCGGCCCCCCCGGGCAGTTCGAACACCAGGTAGCGCAATGCGGCCCACTCCGCGTCGATGGGCTGCTCGCGCCGGACGACGGCCGACAGGGCATCGAAGCGGCCGCGGCCCAGCCACAGCTCGCCGTCGAGCGGCTGGCCGCGCGGCAGGCCGGCGAGAAAACCGTTCGGCGCACCGATGGTGCCGCCGCCGCGAAAGCGCAGGCGCTCGCCGTCCCAGAGGGCGCGCACGCCGTCGAACTTCTCGCTGACGAGGTAGCCGGCCGGGTCCAGGCCGTCGGCCGCCTCGCGCGCCAGCAGCAATGGCGGTGGCGGCTCGGTGGACGGCGCGCGGGCGAACGCAGCGCGCGGCGCCCAGGTGGCAAACGGCAGGGCCGCCGCGGCCAGCAGCATCTGGCGGCGGTGGAGCGGGCGCAAGGTCATGGCTGCGGTCCGGCAGTGGCAAGGCCTGCCAGTGTGGGCGGCCGCGGCGAGCGCGTCTTTCCCCCCGACGGGGGTGATGGGGCGGGCGCTACTCGGCCAGGAAACGCTCGATGGCCGCGGCCATCGCCACCGGCGTCTCGAACATCGGGTAGTGCCCGGCGTTGGCCAGCACCTCGAGCCGCGCGTTCGGGTAACTGGCCAGGTAGGTGGCACGCGTGGTCGCCTCGCCGAGCGCCGGGTCGTGCTCGCCGACCAGCGCCAGCAGCGGCGTGTCGGGGTGACCGAGCTCGGCGGCGAAATCGGTCTTGGCCCAGGCCGTGAGGTAGGCACCGAAGGCCTCGGGGGTCGAGTTGGCCACCGAATGACGCACCATCTGGGTCAGCCAGGTCGGCGTGAGGCGCTTGCCGGTCGTGTAGTCGATGATGCCGCGGCGGGCCTCGGCGCTGCCGGCGGCGCTCGAGAAGAACGCCCAGGTGGGCTCGTCGAAGGGCACGCCCGAGGCCGGCACCGGCGTCACCGCCACCAGCTTGCGCACGCGGCCGGGTGCGTCGAGCAGCACGCGCTGCATGGCCATCGCCCCCATCGAGTGGCCGACGAGCGAGAAGCGTGGCCAATCCAGGGCATCGGCCGCGGCGATCGCATCGGTGGCGATCTCGGCCATCGTGTAGCCGCCCTCCTCGGCCAGGCGTGCACCGTAGCCGCGGCAGTCCATGAAGGCCCAGCCGAAGCGATCGGGGTCCAGCACCTCGGCCCACGGGCCCCAGCCCGACGCCGAACCGAACCAGCCGTGCAGGCACAACACCTTGTGCGGGCCGTTGCCGATCATCCTCAACGCATTCATCACCCAACCTCCAGACTGCATGGACCGGTCATTTCGGCGGCAACGGCAAGGGCCGGGCGAACTCGTCGACCGTGAGGCCACGCTCGTGCAGCAGGGCTTCGAGCGCCGGCAGCAGCGGGCCGAGCCGCTCGTCGAGCGCCTCGCGCACGGTGTCGACGAAGACCTGGGTCGAGCGCTCGATCTCGATGTTGAGCCGGTCGCCCGGCAGCTTGGCGCCGAAGGTCGTCATGCGCAGCGTCTCGGGGATCAGCCAGACCTCGAACCAGCCGGCGGAGCGGTCGACCTCGGCCACCGTCAGGCTGGCGCCGTTGATCGCGATGTAGCCCTTGGCGAAGACGTAGCGCATCCAGCGCGGCGGCAGCCCGATGCGCAGCACGTGGTTGTTCTCGGGCTGGCGCACCGAGACCAGCGTGCCGGTCACGTCGATATGGCCCGACAGCGGGTGGCCGCCGATCTCGGCGCCGTCCTTGGCCGCGCGCTCGACGTTGAGCCAGCTGCCCTGGTGCAGCTCGCCCAGCGTGGTCAGCGAGAGGCTTTGCTGCATCACGTCGAAGTCGGCCGCGGCGTCGCCATGCAGCGCGGTCACGGTGAGGCACACGCCGTCGCAGGCGACGCTGGCGCCGATCTCCAGCCCTTTCGCGAAGCCGGGGGGGAAACGCAGCCGCACGCTGCGCAGGCCGGGCTTGTCGGCGAGCGATTCGACGGTGGCGATGCCTTGGACGATGCCGGTGAACATGCGCCGATTATCCGGCGGCGCGCGACAAGGCGCGAGCCCCACGCGCCCGAGCCGCCTTCGCCCGGCGCGGGCTGACCTTTGTTGAGCAAGCCGCGCCGCGCGGCGCGCAGAATTGCGCCCAAACTCCTTGCAGGGACCGCCATGCCGCGCATCGACCGCCGCCAGTTCGTTTCCGCTGCCCTGATCGGCACGGTCCTGGGTGCCACCGGTGCACGCGGCGCGGCCGCCGCGCCGCGCTACCGCGTGACCGACCTGGGCGACCTGGGGGGGCCGACGATCAGCGTGCATGCGCTCAACAACCACGGCGTGGCCACGGGCATGGCAACGCGGCATGGCGAGGACAACCGGGGGGTGGCCTTCGTCGCCGCGCACGGGCGCATGCGCGGCCTGCCCTTCGTCGGCCCGGGCCAACCCTCGTTCGGCATGGCGATCAACAACCTGGGCCTCGTCGCCGGCTTCGATCGCGGGATGATCTTCCCGCAGACGCCGACGCGCGCCTGGACTGCCGGCCGCGACGGCGAGCGTTTCTACATTGCCCCGCTGGGCGGGGTCGAGGGGGACACGGCCGCCTTCGGCATCAACGATGCGGGAACGGTCGTGGGCCGCTCGAATACGCAGCCATTCATCCACGCGGCCGGGCAGACCCGGGCGATTGCGCTGCCGGGCGGCTACGACGAGGGCGAAGCCAATGCGATCAACCAGGCGGGCGACGTCGTCGGCGGGCTGTCGGGCAACGCCGGCTGGCATGCCTTCGCGCATTTCGACGGCGTGACGCAGGCATTCACCATCGCCGGCGCCGTGCTGCACAAGGCCACCGGCGTGAACCGGTGTCGCCAGGTCTGCGGCACGCTGCGCTCCAGCGAGCGCGGCCCGGGCCGGGCCTTCCTCTGGCAAGACGGCGTCGCGCACGAACTCGGCTCGCTCGGCGACGAGACCATGCCCTCGCAGGCGCTGGGCCTGAACGACGCCGGCGTCGTGGTCGGCGGCGCGGCGCGATTGCTCGACGGCAAGCGACGCCAGCGCGCCTTCATTGCCGCGGAAGGCACGATGAGCGACTTGAACGACTTCGTCGACCCGGCCGATGCCGCCGTGTGGACGCTGAACCTCGCCACCGCCATCAACCAGCGCGGCCAGATCGTCGGCCAGGGCCGCCTCGACGGTGTCGAGCGGGCCTTCCTCGCGACCCCGGTCGACGCCTGAGCCAGCTCAATCGGGCTTGATCCTGGCCCGCACGATCACGGGCTTCCAGCGCTTCTGCTCGGCGGCGATGAAGGCCGCGAACTCGGCCGGCGTGCTGCCCACCGCGATCGCCGCGTCGTTGGCCAGGCGGTCCAGCGCCTCCTTCTCGCGCACCGCCTTCGCGGCGGCGGCGGCCAGCTTGTCGGCCGCGGCCTGCGGCAGCGAGGCCGGCGCCAACAGGCCGTACCACTGCGTCATCTCGAAGCCCGCGTAGCCCTGCTCGGCCACGGTCGGCACATCGGGCAGCTGCGCAATGCGCTGTGGCGTGCCGGTCGCGATGCAGCGCAGCTTGCCGGCCTTGATGAACTGCAGCACCGCCGGTGCACCGACCGACGCGGCATCCAGCCGCCCGGCCAGCAGGTCGGTCAATTGCGGGCCGGTGCCGCGGTAAGGCACGTGCAGGATGAAGGTGTCGCTGGCCATCTTCAGGTATTCCATCGCCAGGTGACCGGCGCTGCCGTTGCCGGCCGAGCCGTAGTTCAGGCGCCCGGGCTTGCTCTTGGCCAGTGCGATGAACTCCTTCAGGTTCTTCACCGGCAGGTCCGGGTGCACGAGGTACAGGCTCGGCACCTTGGCCAGCAGCGAGATCGGCCTGAAATCCTTGGCGGGGTCGTAGGGCAGCTTGTCGAAGATGTAGGGGTTCACCGCCAGCGTGCCGATGTGGCCGAGGATCAGCGTGTGCTGGTCGTCGGCCCGCGCCACCTCGGCCATCGCTACGTTGCCCGCGCCGCCGGGCTTGTTGTCGACGAACACGCTCTGGCCGAGCGATTTGGTCAGCTCGGCGGCGGTCGCTCGGGCAACGATCTCCGAGCTGCCGCCGGGCGCGAAGGGGACCACGAATCGAACCGCCTTCGTCGGCCAGTTCGCTTGGGCACGCGCGGCGCCGGGAAGCAGACCGGCCGCGCCGAGCGCGGCCGCGGTTTCGAGCCAGTGGCGGCGCGTGAAGCTTGAATCGGCCATGGGTGTCTCCGCACGAGTTGTCGAGGTCAGCGGCCCACTCTATCCAGCGGCGATGCCCTCGCTCGCGTGGAACTACTTAGCCGCGCCGCGCCAGCGGATCAGCGCGATGCCGTGCTCCTCGAACACCGGTTCCCAGGCGGTCGCGTCCTCGGCCGCCAGCTTCTTCAGGTGATCGACGCGGATCAGCGCCAGCTCGCCGGGCTGCGGCTTGCGGCGCGGCGTGGGTTGGCCGCGGTAAACGGCGAAGCTGGGCTGGTGCAGTTGCCACTGCACGACGGGCTCCGGGCGGCCGCGGGCGAAGATGGCCGCGTCGCGCACCGGCCCCTGCAGCAGCGTACCCCACCAGGGCAGGCCGAATCCCAGCAGCACCAGCGCGACCACGCAGGCGCCCAGCAGCGGCGCGGCACTGCCGGGCAGGCCGGCGCGCAGCCGTGCCGGCGCGGCCGCCAGGCCGAGCACGACACCGGCGGCCACCGTGCCGGCAATGATCAGCGCCGTCGGCGTGTGTGCACCGCCGAGCAGCGCGCGGTACATCGGGTGGCGCACCTGGCCGATCCACTGCGGCATCGTCCAGGCCGGCAGCACCACCAGCGCCAGCAGCGCGAGGCAGCCCAGTGCGATTGCCCAGCGCATCAGTGCGCCGCAGCGCTCGAGCTCGATCGCCATCAGCAGCACGAAGGGCGTCGCGCCGTAGAGCACGTAATGCGGCAGCTTGGTGCCCGACAGCGAGAAGAACACCAGCACGAAGCCGCCCCAGCCGAGCAGGAAGCGGCCCAGGGGATCCCGCCAGTGGCCGCGCACGCGCCGCCCCACCGCGGCCAGCAGCGGCGCCCAGGGCAGCAGCAGCAAGGGCAGCACGACGAGGTAATAGCCCACGCCACCGCCGTGCTGCTCCATCGCGCCGCTGTAGCGCGCGAGGTTGTGGCGGATGAAGAAGCCGTCGACGAAGGCCTGGCCGTGGCGGTGCAAGGCGTAGGCGTACCAGGGCGCGGCGATGCCGATCAGCAGCGCCCAGGCCGGCACGTCGCTCACCGCCTGCACGAGGCGGCGGCCCACGGCGCGCCAGTCCCATGCGGTGATCAGCCACACGCCGGCTGCCGCGACCGGGATCAGCACCGCCACCGGGCCCTTGGCCAGCAAGCCCAGGCCCATCCACGCGAAGGCGCGGCGCAGCGGCGCCTTCGCTTCGGTGTCCAGCCAGCGCCAGGCATCGAACACCGCCAGCACCAGCAGCAGATTCAGCAGCGCATCGGCCGTCGCGGCGCGGCCGATCGCCATCACGCCGAGGCTGGTGGCAAGCATCAGCGCGGCGCTGGTGGCGGTGCGCTGGCCCAGGCGGGGGCGCGCAAAGCCGTACAGCGCCAGCGCCCAGCCCCAGGCGCACAGCGCCGAAGGCAGGCGCAGCGCGAACTCGTTCAGGCCCAGCAGCGACACGCTGGCCGCCTGCAGCCAGTACACGAGGATGGGCTTGTCGAAGCGGTCCTCGCCGTTCAGCGTGGTGTGGCCCCAGTCGCCGCTGTCGAGCATCTCGCGCGTGGCTTCGCTGAACGCGCCTTCGTCGACGTCGAACAGCGGCGCCGCGCCGAGCTGGAACAGCGCAAGCGCCAGCACGGCCAGCGCCAGCGCCCAGGGCCAGCGCTTAAGGGCGTTCATGCCAGGCGTCGGCGTCGGCCAGCGCCGGCTGCGCCATCGTGTGGTACTGCCGCGCGTGGCCGCCCTCGTAGTAGATGCGGATCAGCAGCTCGGCCAGCACGCCGGTGCACAGGAACTGCAGGCCGGCGATCACCATGAAGAAGCCGAGGGTCAGCAGCGGCCGGCCGCCGACCGACTCGCCCAGCAGCTTGAGGATGCCGAGGTAGCCGAGGATGGCGGTGCCGAGCGCGCCGACGCCCAGGCCGACGGTGCCGAAGAAGTGCCCCGGCCGCGCGCCGAAGTTCAGGAAGAAGTAGACCGCGAGCAAGTCCACCAGCACGCGGAAGGTGCGCGAGATGCCGTACTTCGATTCGCCCGCCGTGCGCGCATGGTGGCTGACCGGCACCTCGGCCATGCGCGCCGGGGACGTCACCGTGGCCAGCCACGCCGGAATGAAACGGTGCATCTCGCCATACAGCCGGACCTCGCGCAGCACCGGCGCCCGGAAGGCCTTGAGGCTGCAGCCCAGATCCTGGAACTTCAGGTCGGTGACGCGGCGGATCAGCCGGTTCGCCAGCATCGACGGGAACTTGCGCAGCGCGAAGCCATCCTGCCGGTTCTGGCGCCAGCCGGCGACCATGTCGAAGGGCTCGTTCAAGAGCTTGGCGACCAGCAGCGGGATGTCCAGCGGGTCGTTCTGCAGGTCGCCGTCCATCGTGACGATCACGTCGCCGCGCGCGGCGTCGATGCCGGCCTGCATCGCCGCCGTCTGGCGAAAGTTGCGCAGCAGGCGCAGCACCCGGATGTGCGGGCCCACCGTGGCCGCGTGCTCCTGCAGCGCGCGGCCGGTGCCGTCGCGGCTGCCGTCGTCGACGACGATCAGCTCCCACGGCTGCGGGTAGGCGGCCAGCGCGGCCCGCACCGCGTCGATCAGCGGCTTGGCGTTGTCGATCTCGTTGTACATCGGCACGACGACCGACAGGCGGTGCGCCGGCAGTCGCGTCAAGGCCTCGGCGCGCGCCGCGACCAGATCGGTCGGGTCCGCGGTGGCGGTGGGCAGGGTGGTCGTGTTCATCGTGTCGTGTTCTCCAACGCGGGTCGCGGCTCGCGCGCCCAAGGCATGATCATCGCAGCCGCGGCCAATGCCACCGCCAGGCTGAAGGCGTGCAGCGCCAGCGCACCGGCGGCCACCTGCGCGCCGGCACCGATGACCGAGGCCTCGCCCATCAGCGCCGCGGCCCACACGCCGGCCTCATAGGTGCCCAGGCCCGCCGGGCCCTGCAGCGGCAGCACCGAGGCCAGCTCGCCGCCCAGCGCGCCGCGCAGCGCGGCCATCACATCCAGCGGGGCCAGTGCCTGCAGCAGCAACGCCAGCACCGCCAGCTTGACCAGCCAGTTGGCCGCGCACAGCGCCCACCCGGCGCGGTCGTTGCGGTGCGTCAGCCACGCCGCCTGGAAGCGCTGCACCGCCGGCACGCGGCCCGCCAGCGCGGCCAGGGCGCGGGCACCGAAAAGCAGCACCAGGCCCCAGGCGAGCGCGAGCAGCGCGGCCCAGCCGGCGCGCACCGCGGGCGCCAACGGCGGCAACCACAACGCCGCGAGCGTGGCCAGCACGGCCGCGTCCTGCAGGCGCAGCCACAGCAGGCTGCGCAACGAATCAGACAGCGGCACGCCGAAGCGGCGCTGCATCAGGAAGGGGTAGCCGGCCTCGCCAGCCCGCAGCGGCAGCACGACGATGGCGGCGTTGTGGGTCAGGAACAGCGCCAGGCAGTCGACGAAACCTGGCGCGCGGCCGCGCGCGAGCCCCTGGGCATCCTGCGCCGCGAACCACGAGCCCCACTCGCGCCGAAGCCGCTCGGCGCGCAGCGCGTAGCTCAGGCACAGCCCCGCCAGGGCCACCACCCACAACCAGATGGGCGTGGCGGCGAAGGCCGCACGCAGCGGGCCCAGATCCACCTGGCGCAGCAGCCAGGCCAGCAGGCCGACGCCGAGCACGCTGGCAAGCAGCAGGCGCGTCCAGGGGCGGCGCGCAGCATCGGGCGTCGGGGGCATCGTTGGCAGACCGGGGAACGGGGCGCGATGGTAGCAGCCGGGCCGCGCGGCCCGGCAGGCACGGGGCTATCATCTTCGCCCCATGCCCCAGAAGATCCTCGTCACCGGCGCCGCCGGCTTCGTCGGCGCGCACGTCGCCGCTCAACTCGCCCGCGCCGGCCACCGGGTGACCGGCGTCGACAGCTTCAACGCCTACTACGACCCCCGGCTCAAGCACGATCGCGTGGCCGCGCTGCTCACGCCGCTGGGCGTGCCCTGCCAGGTGCTGGACCTGTGCAACGGCCCGGCCACTCATGCGCTGATCACCGGCGGCGGGTTCGACGCGGTGATCCACCTCGCCGCCCAGGCCGGCGTGCGCCATTCGATCAAGGCGCCGGCCGATTACATCCAGGCCAACCTGGTCGGCTTCGGCCACGTGATCGAAGCCTGCCGCGAGGCCGACGTGCCGCATCTGCTGTATGCGAGCTCGTCCAGCGTCTACGGCAATCGCACCGATGCGCCGTTCCGCGAGACCGACCGGGTCGACCGCCCGGCCTCGCTCTACGCGGCGACCAAGATCGCCAACGAGCTGATCGCCCACACCTACGCGAGCATCCATGGCCTGCGCTCGACGGGCCTGCGCTTCTTCACCGTCTACGGCCCGTGGGGCCGGCCGGACATGGCGTACTTCTCGTTCTCGCGCCGCATCCGCGCCGGGCAGCCGATCACGCTGTTCGCCGAGGGCCAGCTGCTGCGCGACTTCACCTACATCGACGACATCGTCGACGCGGTGGTCGGCCTGATGAACGCGCCAGCGCCGGCCGCCACGCCGCGCGAATCCGACATCTACAACCTTGGCCACCATGTGCCGGTCAAAGTGGTCGACTTCGTGCGCACGCTCGAAGACGCGCTGGGCCTGAAGGCGACCATCGAGTTCGGCCCGATGCAGCCCGGCGACGTGCCGGTGACCTGCGCCGACGACGGTCGCCTGCGCGAGCGCATCGGCGACTGGGCCAGCACGCCGCTCGACCTGGGCCTCGGGCGCTTCGCGCGCTGGATCGAGGCCTGGGAGCCGCTGCCCGCTTGACGCTGGGGGCTGCTCAGAACACCTGGTAGTTTGGCTGCCCGCCGGCCAGCGGCCGCACGCCGGCAAAGCGCGCGGCAAGCCGCGCCTGCACCGCGGTCGGCAGCGGGGCGAAACCGGTGCCGCGGGTCAGCGCATCGCCGCGCTGGAAGCACCAGTAGAGGAACCGCAGGGCCGGCTCGACCTTGCCCGCCACCGACGGGGTGGCGTCGACGAGCACGAAGCTGGTCAGCGTGATCGGCCAGCTGTCGGGCCCGGGCATGTCGAGCACGCTGGCACCGTCGTCGCCGCTGCGGTGCAGCGGGCTCTGCAGGATGGCCGCCCGAAAGCCCGCTTCGGACGGCGCCACCCACTGGCCCGCCCGGTTCTTCAACTGCACCGGCTGCAGGCCGGACGACTCGACACGGTCGAAGCTGATGTAGCCGATCGCACCGACGCGGGCCTTGACACCGGCCACCACGCCGTCGTTGCCCTCCTCGGGCTGGACCTCGCCCGGCCACTTGGGCAACTGCCCGGCGCCGACCTCGGCCTTGAAGGCCTCGGACACCATGGCCAGGTAGCGCGTGAAACCGTCGGTCGTGCCCGATTTGTCGGCCCGCACGACACGCCAAATGCGCTTGGGGGGCAGGCTGGATGCCGGGTTCAGTGCCGCAATGCGGGCGTCGTCCCAGCGCTCGACGCGACCGGCCATGATGTCGGCCAGCAGGTCGCCGGTCAGGCGCAGCGGGCGCCCATCGACACGGGGCAGGTTGACCACCGGCACGACGCCACCCACCAGCAGCGGAATCTGGACCAGGTGCCGCTTGGCCAGTTCGTCGCCCGACAGCGGGCTGTCGGTGCCGCCGAAGTCGACGCTGCGGGCCGTGGCCTGCTTGATGCCATCGCCCGAGCCCGTGGGCTGGTACTGCACCTTCACGCCGTGTTCTTGCGCGTACTGCGCGGCCCAGCGGGCATAGACCTTGGCGGGGAACGTGGCGCCGGCCGCCTTCACCGCCACCGGCGCCTCGGCCGCGGAGGTGGAAGCGGCCAGGCCGAACGTGAAGAAGGCGCCCACGGCGCACCAACGCGCGGCCCGGTGGGCCGCTGCCTGCAATCGGTTCATGGGGGGTACTGCGGAAGTCGAAAAACCGGCGGCAGTGTAGCGACCGCAGATGACCCGCCGACGACGGCGCAACCGGCCTGTCATGAAAACTGGCCCGTTCAGACGCTGCCGCGGCCGCAGGAGGCTGTCAATCCCGCAGCGCCCATGGCTCTTTCGGGCGATGTCCTTTCTGGCCCGCCTCGCCACACTGGCGCCCTCTTCCACTGATCGACGAACCGAAGGACCTTGACCCCATGAATACGTCTCTCACCACGATCGCCCGTGTGCTGGCCTCCCTCTCGCTGGCCGGTGCCGCCGCTGGCGCGCAGGCTTTCGACACCGCCTGGGCCGACTGGACGACCAAGCTCAGCACGACCAGCGTCAGCGGCACGTTGACCCTGCCCAGCGGCATCGTGAAGGTCAAGTTCAGCGGCCCGACGCTGTACTTCAGCCAGGTCGACGCGGGTGCCACCGATTACTGGGTCTCGGGCTCGCCGGACGCCTACGCGGCCACCGGCGAACCCACGGGCTCCGACCTGCTCGGCTTCGTCGGCGGCACCGACACCCAGGTCTACAAGATCACGTTCAGCAAGCCGGTCACCAACCCGGTGGTGGCCATCCTCTCGCTGGGCCGCAACGGCGTGCCGACGCGCTACGTGTTCACGCAGACGCCGACGCTGCTGTCCTTCGGCGTCGGCTTCTACGGCGGCTGCGCCGACTGCCTGAAGGTCAAGCGCAAGACCGTCACCGGCACCGAAGGCCACGGCGTGGTGCAGTTCATCGGCACCTTCTCGGCCATCAGCTGGAAGCAGCCCGATTACGAGTTCTGGCACGGCATGACCATCGGCGCGCCGCTGGCCGGCAACTGAAGGGGCCGGCGCGCCGCGGGTCAGCGCCTGCGCAGCGGCTGATCGAAGAACACCAGGTCGCGCGCCGGCACCACGTCGGCCGCCGCCACGCCCTTGAGCAGCGCCAGCGTCTGCCACCTCGCCCCGGCGCCGGTGCCGTCGGCATCGATCTGCAGCAGCGCGCCCTTGGCGCCGTCCTTCAGCCGCACGACCCCGTCGGCGATCGGGTCGCTGCCGGCGTAGCCGATGCTCGACAGCAGCACGCGCAGGTCGATGCGGTCGGTGCCCGGTGTGAAATCGAGCAGGGTGTCCTTGGCGTCGCCCATCGCGGTGTAGCTGAACACGTCCTCGCCGGCCCCGCCGGTGAGCCTGTCGGCCCCGCCGCCGCCGATGAGCTGGTCGTCGCCCGGCGTGCCTACCAGCTTGTCCTTGCCCGGCCCGCCAGTGATCAGCTTGACCAGGTACAGGCCGGCGACGACCGGGTCGTGGTCCGACGAGCGGTAGGGCGTGGGCGTGTAGTAGTCCGGCCCGCAGCTGCCGCACAGCGGCTTCTTGAACTCGCTGTTGTAGTCGATCACCGAGGGCTCGTCGGCATTGATGTGCCACTCGCTCGCGTCGGTCAGCCTGGCCGCCAGCGCGGCCGTGGCCAGCGCGTGGTCGAGCCGGCCGGCGGCACCGTCGAACACGTAGGAGTAGCCGAAGGCGTTGAAGTGGGCGATCTGGTCGGCGTACCCGGCGTCGGCGAACGCGACCACCGGGTCCTCCTGCGCGTAGGCATTCATGTCGCCCAGCAGCAGCGCGGCGTCGGTGCCGGCACCCGAGCCCAGGCCCGCCACCCACGCCGACGTGCGCTGGGCCTGCGCCACGCGGCGCGCGTTCCAGCAGCCCTGGCCGTCACCGGCGTCGAAGTTGCCCGCGTAGTCGGGGTCGCCCTCGGCCGGGCAGCTGCCTTTCGACTTCAGGTGATTCACGACCAGCGTGAAACGCTCGCCGTTCGGCGCGGCGAAGGTCTGCGCCAGCGGCGGGCGGTTGTGGATCGCGTCGCTGTCGCCTTGCGCGTCGTTCACGCGCGCCAGCCGGGCCGGCTTGTAGATCATCGCGACCTTGATCGCGTCGCTGCCCGTGCCGCCGGCCGGGTCGGGCACGACCGCGTAGGTGCCGGCGCCCAGCTTCGCGTTCAGGCCCTCGACGAGGTTGGCCACCGCGGTCGCGCCGTTGTTCTGCATCTCCATCAGGCCCAGCGCGTCGGCATCGATCGCGGCAATGGCCTCGATGATCTTGGTGCGCTGGCGATCGAATTCGGCGAGGTTGCTGGCGCCTCGGCAATTGGCCGGCGAGCTGACGCCGTCGAGCAGGCAGCCTTGGCCGGTGTGGCCGTCGACATCGGTGCCGTCGGTGAAGGTGGTGAAGTAGTTCAGCACGTTGAAGCTGGCGAGCTTCAGGTTGCCCGGCACCGCGACGGGCTCAGCGCTGCGCGGGTTGTCGCGCGTGAAGGCGACGGGCACGGTCGGGTGCAGCTTGTAGTCGCCGTAGCCGGTGTTGCTGCTGGTGGCCAGGCCGTAGTCGACCACGCCCGTCGCTGCGGCCACCGTGTCGCCGGCCCGCAGCGTGTTGTCGTCGCCGAGGTACGGCGTCGGGTCCGGGTTCTGCGCGCTGGTCCCATCGTCGAGGATGATGCGGCGGCGCGCGTTGGCATCGGCCAGCGCCAGCGCCTCCGGCGTGCCCGGGCGATGGCGGTTGGTCGGTGTCTCCAGGCGGCCGCCGGCCGACAGCGTGACCTGGCCATAGCGGCCCTGGAAGTAGTTCTGCGAGGCGGTGAGCGGCCCGTTGATCGTGACCAGCATGCCCTCGACGCGCTCGAGATCGTCGTCGACGAGTTCGGGGAATTCGATCACGGTCGGCGTGACCGTGTGGCCGCCGGAGAGCACCACCAGGTTGCCGACGCCGCTCAGCTCCGTCACCGGGTGGGCCGCGGTGTCGGCGTTGCCGGCGGCACCGGTGTTGAACTCGCTGATCACGGCGGTCAGCTGCACCAGGTCGCCGGCGGCCACCGTCGGCGCGCTGCCGGTGTAGACGAAGATGCCGTCGGACGTGGCGTTGTCGCCGTCACCCACCGGGTCCTGCATGAAGAAGCCGTTGTTGTTGACGCGGGTGACGACACCCGAGGTCTTCACCGCCTGGCCGGCGTAGGGGCTGGTGCTGCCGCTGCCCTGGATCTGCGGGATGCTGCGCTCGACGGGGCCGTCGCCGCCGCAGGTGCCCAGCGGCGATGCGCTGTTGCGCGGCGCGGGCGCGCCAGTCGCGAAGTCGCTCGGGTTCTGGTCGGTGTCGGTGCAGCCCCCGGCGGCGCGCAGGTCGGCTGTCGTGTTCGATGGCGCCGGCGCCGGGCCGGTGCCTTCGTAGAAGTTCGCGCCGCCGAAGCCGATCAGGTCCTCGATGCTGGCCGAGACCGGCTTGTCGCCCACCAGCGCCACGGTGCTGGTCACCAGCGCCACCTTGCCGCCGCTGGCACTCATGAAGACGCTGCCGACGGCGTCGGGCGCCGGCAGATCCTGCGTACCGCCGCTGCCGGCGGCCTCCTGCACCAGGTAGAACTGGCGCGGCTGCAACACGATGCCGGTGAGGTCGGTCTTCTGCCAGGTGCCGGTGCCGGTGGTCGAGTTGTATTGCACCGACCAGCCGGCCAGCGAGACGGGCGTGTTGCCGGCGTTGAAGAGCTCGATGAAGTCGTTCTTCAGCGTCGCGCCGCTGTTGCCGCCGCCGCCATAGACCTGGCTGACGACGACGCCGGACGTGGATGCGCCGGCGGGCAGCGCGAGGCCTGCCGCCAGCAGCGCGGCGCACAGGGGAAGCAGGGAGGAACGGATGTGCATGGAGGTGTCGCCTCGACGGTTTTCGAGGCCCGAAGCCTGCGGGCTTCGGATGACACCGCCATGTCGGCGGCATGGCGCCGCCGTGACGCCGCGGTCAGGCCAGCTTGGCGCCCTGCTCCGCGAGCAGCTCGCGCAGCACCGAGCGGTGGCACTGCGCCTCGATCTCGCAGTAGCAGCCGACCGAGAAGTTGGCGTGCTGCGACAGCGCCGCGAGCAGTGCGATCGAGCGGGCCGCCGGAGCCTCGGCCATCTCGTGGCGGTAGGCCTTGATGAAGGCGGCCCAATCCGCCGGCGTCTCGGCGGCCTGGCCAAGCTTCATCGTCTCGACGCTGGGCGCCAACTCGGGGTACCAGACGTCGTAGTAGTTGCGCGTGGCGAACTCGGCCTTCGGCACCCCGCGCGGCGGACGCCGCACGGTGCCGATGCGCGTGCCCTCGTCGGGCGCACGCTCGGTGCCCAGGCGCACGATGCGGACGGCCATGGCGCGGTCAGTCGAGTTTGAGGCGCTGCAGCATCACGACCTTCTTGTAGGTCGCCAGCTCGTCCTGGATCTGCTTCGAGAACTCGGCCGGCGTGTTGGCGATGATGATCGAGCCGGTGTCCTCGATGCGCTTCTTCACGTCAGGCAGTTCGACCGTCTTCTTCACGGCGGCGTGGATCTTCTCGACCACGTCCTTCGGCAGGTTCGCCGGGCCGTGGATGCCGTAGTAGGCCATGCGGTTGACGGGCGCCAGGCCGAGTTCGGCAAAGGTCGGCACGTTGGGCAGCGCCGCCACGCGCTGCGGCGCGGCGACGACGATGGGCACCAGCCGGCCGTCCTTGATGAAGGGCAGCGCCGACGGCAGGTTGTCGAAGATGATCGGCACCTGGCCGGCCACCACGTCGTTCAGCGCCGGGCCTGCGCCGCGGTACGGGATGTGCGTGACGAAGGTCTTGGTCAGGCTCTTGTACAGCTCCATCTGCAGGTGGCCGATGCCGCCGGTGCCCGAGCTGGCGAAGCTGTACTTGCCGGGCTTGGCCTGGATCTCGGCGAGGAAGCCCTTGTAGTCCTTGGCGGGGAACGAGGGGTGCACCGCGATCACGTTCGGCGTCGCGGCGATGTTGGTGATCGCGGTGAAGCCGGCGATCGGGTCGTAGCTGACCTGCGGGTTGATCGCCGGATTGGCGGCGGTCGTCGACACGGTCGCCATGCCCAGCGTGTAGCCGTCGGGCGGCGCCTTCGAGATCTCGGTCGCCCCCAGCACGCCGCCGGCGCCGCTCTTGTTCTCGACGACCACCGTCTGCCCCAGCGTGGCACCGAGCTTGTCGGCCACCACGCGCGCGATGATGTCGGTCGTGCCGCCGGGTGCGAAAGGCACGATCAGGCGGATCGGCTTGGCCGGGTAGCTCTGGGCCTGGGCGCTCAATGCCGTGAAGGCACAGGCCATCAAGGCAGCCGAGGCGACGAGGTGGCGGCGAGAGGTCATTCGCGTCTCCAGTAGGGTCGAGTGGGACATGGGGTCATGCATCCTCGCGCCGGCCCCACCAGGGCCTGGTGTGGAAACCACTTAGCAGGGCCGTTCGCGACCCTATCGTTTTTACTATGCTTGGCCACCATGGCGGAACCCTTCAAGAACCTGATCAACGCGGGCACCGTGCAATCGGCGGCGAAACACCTGCGGCGGGCCTGGCCTGCGTTCGACAGCGCGCGCTTCGCCCGCCGCGCGAACGCGGGGCTGGACGGGCTGGAGATGAAGGCGCGGGCGATGCAGATCGCCGATGCGCTGGATGCCGAGTTGCCGGCCAACTTCGGCCAGGCCGCGTCGATCATCGAAGCCGCGCTGGCGCCCGCCGGCGCGCCGCCGGCCGACGGCGGCGGCGCCAATGCGGCCGCGGGCCTCCGCGGCTGGATCGTGTGGTCGCTCGGCGAGGTCGTCGCGCGCCGCGTCGTCGCCCGGCCGGCCGACCTGCCCCGCGGGCTGCAGTGCCTGCATGCGCTGACGCAACGCTTCTCGGCCGAGTTCGCGATCCGACCGCTGCTGCGTGACCACCCGGCCGCCGTGTGGCCCGTGCTGCGGCGCTGGGCCGAGGACCCGAGCGCCCATGTGCGCCGGCTGGCCAGTGAAGGCAGCCGCCCTCGCCTGCCCTGGGGCCTGCGACTGCAGGCCCTGGTCGAGGACCCGTCGCCCGCCTGGCCGGTGCTCGAAGCCCTGCAGGACGACCCGGACGAGGTCGTGCGCCGCAGCGTCGCGAACCACCTGAACGACATCGCGAAGGACCACCCGGAGGCACTGGCCGACTGGCTCGAGCGCCACCTGCCCGGCGCGCCGCCCGAGCGCGTGGCCCTGTTGCGCCATGCCAGCCGCACGCTGGTCAAGGCCGGGCACCCGCGTGTGCTGGCGGCCTGGGGCCTGGGCCAGCGCCTGCGCGGCCGGGCGGCGCTGACCGTGACCCCGGCACGGGCCCGTGTCGGCGACGAACTGCTGCTCGCCGTCACGCTGGAATCGAGCGCCCGGCGTGCGCAGACGCTGGTGATCGACTACGCGATCCAGCATGCCGGCGCACGCGGGGAGCGCGCGCCGAAGGTCTTCAAGGGCTGGACGCTGACGCTGGCGCCAGGCGAGGCACGCGAGCTCTCACGCCGGCACAGCCTGCGCCCGATCACGACGCGCCGCTACCACCCGGGTGCCCACCCGGTGAGCCTGCGCATCAACGGCGAGACGGTGGCCGAAGCCGGCTTCGAGCTCCTGCCCTGACGGTTCACCAGTTCGCTTCGCGCTCCGGCGTCGCGCCGATGCGGTGGATCGACTGGTCGGCGCCGTCGAATTCTTCCTCGGCCGACAGGCGCAAGCCGGCGACCGCGCGGATCACGGCATACACGGCACCGCCGCCCACCAGCGCCCAGGCCACGCCGGCCAGCGTGCCGATCAACTGTGCCGTCAGGCTCACGCCGCCGAGCCCACCCAGCGCCTGCTGGCCGAACACGCCGCAGGCCACACCACCCCAGGCACCGCACAAGCCGTGCAGCGGCCAGACGCCGAGCACGTCGTCGATCTTCCAGCGGTTCTGCGTCAGGGTGAACAGCGAGACGAAGATCGCGCCCGCCACGCCGCCGACGACCAGCGCGCCAATCGGGTGCATCACGTCCGAGCCCGCGCACACCGCGACCAGCCCGGCCAGCGGGCCGTTGTAGGCAAAGCCCGGGTCGTTTCGGCCGAGCCAGACAGCCACCAGCGTGCCGCCGACCATCGCCATCAGCGAGTTGACCGCCAC
>NZ_DATFAN010000173.1:0-8951 GCF_035254525.1 Ideonella sp.
AGCCCGTCCCCCAAGACCCAGCAGGCCTCGGCCGCTGGCCTGAGCCGCGCCGACGTGCGCGCCGAAGTGATCGCGGCGCGTGCCAAAGGCGAGATGAACCCGTTCGACACCGAGACGAACCTGCGCGTCGCGCCGAGCGCCCGCGTGCCGGCCACCACGACGCTGGCCCAGCGCTGAACCCGACTTCCACGGATGTCAGAAGGGCGGAGATCACTCCGCCCTTTTTCTTTGCGTCGCCCTCGAATGGCGGTACGACCCCGGGACTGCGCGCCGGGAGCGACCGATCGACTGGTGCAGCGACACGAGCGTTTCGGCCGCAGCGCGCAGGCCGCGCGCGACTGGGTGGACGGCACCGACGAGCCGAAGGCACGCCCGGTCGCCGACGCACCACGAGGCCACCGACCGACTCAAAACTCGTATTCGGCCTGCAGCCGCAGCGAGTGCTTCGGCGACGTGTCGTTCAGCCCGAACAGTAGACCGGCGTTGTACTTGATCGCCTGGTGCTCGCCGACCTTGATGCGACCGAACAACGCCGGTCCGGCGATATGCGTCTGCTCTGCCGATGGCGCCCAGTCGTTCCACGGGCCGACGCTGCCGAACCCCTGCACACCGGCCTCGAGCGACGGCTTCCAGCGGTACTTCAACTGCCACTGGTAGCCCAACTCGGCCTTCTCCGGCGCTGCCGTGCGGATGTGCTTTTCGATCAGCAGATTGAGGTTGGCCTGCCACAGGCCGAACTCCGACTGCAGCAGAGGACCCCACTTGTACTCGTAGCCTTCGCTGCGATCCTCCGGCCGCTCGATCTCGAGCAGGAAACCGACGTCGACCGGGTACTTTCCAGTCTCCGTCAACTGGAACTTGCTCTCCCAGGCGTCGAACGCGCTCTGCACGCCCGGCTCGTGGTGCCACTTCGCATACAGCTCGGTGAAACACCAGCTGGTTGCGCCGTAGCCGAAGCCGATCGACCAGGCGCCCCCGCATATTTGACGGCGTGCATCGAAATTCCTCAGGAATGGCGCCGTTCATTGAACGGCGCCGCTGCGCTATCAGATCGGGCTGGCGCGACGCGGCAGAGAGCTGACCGTCAGCTGCCGCATCACCAGGCGCGTGCCGATGTAGATGCCGGCCAGAACGGCGACATAGAAGGCCAACTGCACCCCAGACGGCCGTGCGTCGTAGCCGACCAGCGCATGCAGCAGCGCTCCCAGCGCGGAGTCGGACGCCAGCCAGGTGGAGCTGTCCCATAGCGGCGCGGTGCCGCGCTCGATCAGTCCGGCCTGCGTCAGGGCGAGGGCCAGCTGGCTGGCGATCGACGCCGCCAGCAGCGCGATCAGCACGTTCGTCGCGGCGAACAGCTTCTGCGTCGGGATGCGCGACAGGCCGGCATACAGCCCCACACCAACCACGGCACCCGCGATGAGCCCGACGGCGCAGGCCAGCAGCACCGAGGCGGCGCTGACGGGGCCGCCTCCGGTGACTGAGCCGGCGACGAACAACACCGTCTCGGCGCCCTCGCGCAGCACCGCGAGTGCCACCGCGACGAAGAGCGCCCACGGCTTGCGCTGCCCGCCCTGCACCGATGCGCCGAGTTGGCGCGCCTCCATCGCCATCTGCCGGCCGTGCGTCGAAACCCAGACACAGTGCCAGACCAGCATCGAAAGCGCGACCGCCAGGATGCCGATGTTCACCAGGTCCTGGCCGATGCCGTCGGCCCAGGCGCCGACCTGCTCGGCCGTCAGGGCCAGCAGCAGCGCGCCGGCCACGCCCGTGGCCACGCCGCCAGCCAGCCAGCGGCCGCGCAGTGGCAACTGCTTGGTAGCCGCGGCGATGATGCCGACGAACAGCGCGGCCTCGAGGGTTTCGCGAAAGACGATCAAGGAGGCGGCGAACATGGCGATGGCGCTCCGTTCACTCGGCGATGACGACGCCCTTGGCGGTCGCCTCGTTGTACTCGCCGAAGAAGTCGTACCTCCCTGCCTTGAGCGGGCCGATGAAGATCGTCGCCTTGGCGCCCGCCGGGATGACCTTTTCGCGGTTCAGCGAGTGGCTCTCGAACTCCTCGGAGGTGCCGTCCTGGTTGTGCACGATCAACTTGACGCGCTGGCCCACGGGCACCTTCAGTTCAGCCGGCTCGAAGCGGTGGTTCTTGATCACCAGCTGCACTTCCGCATCCGCGGCGTGGCCGGAGCCACTGAACAGGCCGATGCCTGCAGCCAGGACGGCAAGCGGAAGGGAGAATCGTTGGGCGCGCATGGTTGTGCCTTCTGGAGAAGCGGACCGTCGGTTCCGACGTAATTGGACCAATCTTAATGCGATTGGTTCTTATTTGCAATCGCTTTACGCACCGAGATAGTCCAGCTCCCGCGTGGTCTGATGGCGTCCTGTCTGGCCTGGGTGACAGCGCCGTATGACGTGGCGCTGTGGGTCTGTTGGCCAGGGGACCGAAGGCCAGGCCAGAAGGGCCGGGTGTGCAGGGATCGTGAGTCCGCCGTCGCGCTTGAGGCGGTAGTTCGATTCGTCGGTCAGGGCGTGAACCGGTACACCGTGCCCATGCCGCCCTCGAGGTGCCACGTGAGGTGACGCCCCCCTTGCCAGCAGGTGCCATAGAGCCGTCCGTCCGTCCCGAGGGCGAGCGCCTGGTCGGACGGATGGTGGCCACCGTACCGGTTGCGGAACCGGTGCAGCACGGTGACTTTGCCTCGCGCGTTCATCTTGTAGACCGTGCCGAAGCCGAATCCGTCGCCTGCATCGGCGCCGCCTGCGTCGGTGGTGCCGTAGAAAGTACCGTCGGCCAGGCGCGTCAGGCCCACCGGGCTGGAGCCCTCTCCCGGGTCGTTGCCGAAGGCGTGCAACACGGTCAGCGCGCCGTCCGGCGCGAGGTGCCAGGCGGTGCCCCAGCCGCGCGGGCCGTCATGGCGCGCCACGCCGTAGAACGATCCGTCGGGCGCCTGCACGAAGCGGCCGAACGGAAGGGCGCCCTCGGCCGTGGCGTCGAAGTTGTGCAGCACCTGGAACGAACCGTCCTGTTTCAGGCGGTAGAAGGTGCCACCTCCCAGGGTGCCGCCGGAGCGTGCGGTGCCATAGAGGTCGCCGTCGGCCGTCAGCAACAACGCGCCGGGCGTATAGCCCTCGCTGCCGTCTACGGCGAACGCATGCACGACCGTCACGTCGCCTGCAGGCGTCATGCGGTAGATCGCCCCGTGGGTCTCGCTGCCGGCCGTCGCCCCGTACAGGTTGCCGTCGCTGCCCTCGACGAGCGGGGACGACGGGCTGTACGCGACGTCGCTGTACGCGAAGGCGTGCACCACCGTGAAGTGGCTGCCGTCCGGATCGATGCGCCAGACGGTGCCCGCGTAGGACGGGCCGCCGAACATCGAGACCCCGTAGACATGACCGTCGGAGGCCAGCACGAGTGGCTGGTACTGCCCCTCGCCCTCGCTCGACTTGAAGTCGTGGACGACCGTTTCGGCCCCGCCCGGAAGCGCGATGCGATAGATCACGCCCTTCTTGTGGGCCCCGCTCAAGTTCGTGGTTCCGATCAGCGAACCGTCCGGCAGCGTGAGCACCCCGCCCTGGGGGTGGACGCCGTCGCGGCCGTCGTCGTTGCTGTTGAACTGGTAGACGACCTGAAAACCGTGCAATGGCGCCGGACTCGCCTCGTCCGCCTGGGCGAAGGCGACTGTGACAAGGGCACATAGCGCGAATGCCGCCCGGAGCTTCAGTGGCGTGCGGTTCATGGCGACCCCCCTACCGTGGCGATGACCCATACATGCTGAGAAGGTGTGAATCTCCCTTCCTTGCGAACCATCAAGAATCACGCGCAGATCGCACAAGACGCGCGCTGATCGCTGCTTCGGGGCGACGAATTCAAGGCCGCGGATGCCGTTGATGGGTCGGGACCGCGAGTTCGAACTGAAGCGTGCCGAGCCTCGCCGACCGACTGACTGCAAGGTGCCCGGCACCGCGCGTGCTGCGGCAAGCGGCGTCGAAGTTCCGCATGGCACATAGCGGCTCACGCGGTCGCCGCCGAGCGCCTGAAGCGCCCCGGACGCACGCCGTGCACGCGCTCGAAGCTGTTGCTGAACGCGGCCTCCGACGTGTAGCCCACCAGCGAAGCGACTTCGCCGATCGACTTGTCACCGCGCCGCAGCCATTCGGCCGCGCGCCACATGCGCCAGCGGCGCACGTATTCCAGCGGCGTTTCGCCCACCTTGCGCGTGAAGTGGGCGGCAAGCGCGGAGCGTGACATACCGATCTCGGCGGCCAGCGACTGCACCGTCCAGTCGCGTGCCAGGTCCTTGTGGATTGCGGTCAACGCGCGGCTCATGCGCGGGTCCGCCAACGCCGCGAGCCAGCCGGTGTCGTCGTCGCCCAGCGTGGCCACGTGCGCGCGCACGGCCTGCAGGAAGATGATGTCGGCGAGCCGGCTGACCACCAGTCCGTTGCCCAGGGATTGATCGAAGGTTTCCATCGCGAGCAGGTGCAGCGCGGACTGCAGCATCGTCGTGCGCTCCTGCTCCATGCGGATGTGGATCAACGGCGGCAGCAGCGAAAGCAAGGGCCGCGCGCGTTCGCGGTCGAACAGGAACCAGCCGCTGATGATCGTGGTGCCTGCGCCTTGGCCGCCCACGTTGATGACCTGACCGATGCGATCGCGGATCAGGCTGAAGCAGTCCACCGTGGGCGTGCGCAAGTCGTCGAGCAGCTGGTAGCGCGTGCCGTGCGCGATGACGAAGCAGTCGCCGGTGGCCAGCGCGAGGGTCTCGCGGCTGTCGTTGAGCCGCAGGCGACAGCCGCCGCGCACCACCAGGCCGAAGCGTGCGCCATCACCCTCGCGGAAGTTGATGCCCCACGGCGCACGCGCTTCCAGGTGCGCATACACCGCCTGCAGCACACGCGTGCCGCTGAAGATGTCTTCGAGAGGATCCATCGTGACTCCAGAACACTGGACGATTGAGCATGAAGTATGGACTGCGATGCGTTGTCCGTCCATGAATCTGGGCTGACCATGCTGGCACGTCCACACGCACTTCGAAGGAACCGATCATGTCTTCCTCCCACGCCGTCGGTGCGGGCATCGGTACGGCATTGCCGCGGCCAGCCGGCCTCGCTGCACTGCTGGTGATGCTCAGCGGCACGTTCATGGTGGTGCTCGACTTCTTCATCGTCAACGTCGCGCTGCCATCGGTCCAGCACGAACTGCGGGCCGGCAGCGCCGCGCTTCAGTGGGTCGTCATCGGCTACGGGCTAGCCATGGCGGTGGGGCTGATCAGTGGCGGCCGCCTCGGCGACATCCACGGGCGCCGCCGCATCTTCATGCTCGGCGTCGCCCTCTTCGCGGCGACCTCGGCACTGTGCGGCCTGGCGCCGACGGCCTCGGTGCTGGTGGCCGCGCGTATCGCGCAGGGCGCAGCAGGCGCGCTGCTGTTGCCGCAAGTGACAGCGATGCTCGGCATCGCCTACAGCGGCGAGCAACGTGCGCGCGCCTTCGCGGCCTACGGCCTGGCGTTGGGCCTCGGCGCGGCGACCGGGCAGCTCATCGGGGGCTCGCTGATCGATGCGGACCTTGGTGGACTCGGCTGGCGCAGCTGCTTTCTCATCAACCTGCCCATCGCCGGCGTGGCACTGCTGCTCGCGCCGCGACTGCTGCCCGCACCGCCGGCGCCGCGCACGAGCCGGGTCGACGCACTGGGCGCCGCGCTGCTGGCACTGGCGCTGACCGCGCTGCTGCTGCCGCTGGTGCAAGGACGCGATGCCGGCTGGCCAGCGTGGAGCCTGGCCGCGCTGGCGGCGTCACTGCCGCTGTTCGCGCTGTTCTGGCGCCAGCAGCACCGCATGGCGCTGCGTGGTGGTCAGCCGCTGCTGGCGCCGCAGTTGATGTCGCAGCGCGGCTTCGTGCTCGGCCTCTTGGTCACGTTGGCGTTCTATGCCGGCAACGCGTCCTTGTACTTCGTGCTGGCGCTGTACCTGCAGCGCGGGCTCGGGCTCTCGCCGCTCGAGTCGGGAATCGTGTTCACCGCGCTGGCGGGCGGGTTCTTCGCCACATCGATGGCGGCGCCGCGCCTCGGCAGCTGGCTGGGACGGCAAGCCATCCTCGCCGGCGCCGGCGTGCTCGCACTCGGTCACGCGCTGATGTTCGTGCTGGTCTCGCACGCCGCCGCGCCGTCGTTGGCCGCCATCGTGCCCGTGCTGGTGATCCAGGGCTGCGGCCTCGGCATGGTGATGGCCCCGCTCGTGGCCACCGTGCTGACCGGCCTGCCCGCCGAGCACGCCGGCGTCGCCGCTGGCGTGCTCGGCACCGTGCAACAAATGGGCAACGCGCTCGGCGTGGCGCTGATCGGGATGGTCTTCTATGGCAGCGGCCATCAGACACCAGGCCAGTCCGCCGCCATCGCCGGATTCGCGCCGAGCCTCGTGTACTTGCTGGCCACTTCGCTGACCGTGGCCGTTCTCTATCGACGCTTCACCAAGCTGGCCAAGGAGGCCCCATGAACGCAACTCAGCAACTCGCCGACCGCTACGCCGCCCTATGGAACGAAGCAGACGCCGAGCGCCGCCGCCGTGCCACTGCAGAACTGTGGTCGCCCACGGGCGTGCATTTCGTGAAGGCGCGTGAGGCACGCGGCCACGAGGCGCTGTACGAACGCGTGACCAGCGCCTACGAGAAGAACGTGCACGAGCGCGGCTTCCGTTTTCGTGCTTGCCAGGACGCGCAGCGGCTGCGCAATGTGGTGACATTCCACTGGGAGATGATCCGCCCGGACAGCGGCGAGGTGGCCGCGTTGGGACTGGAGTTCATGCAGCTCGACGACAACGGCCTCATCGTGGCTGACTACCAGTTCATCGTGGTCGGGTAGCAGGTGCACCAACCCAGCGAACAAGATGGTCGATCGGCCGTCCGAGGCTGGACTGAGACGCACGGTTTTGACCGATGTTCAAGGCGGAGGCAGAAAATCTGACGGATCGAGCGCCACGTCCGAGATTCGCACATCGTCGATGAAACCGTGGAAGAAATAGAAGGGCGCATCCACGCCACCTTGCACTCCGGCGCCGATCCCCAGACCTCCGTGATGCTTCAGTTCCGCGAATGGCCGAATCGTCGTAACCGTGGAAGCGACCAGCGAGCCATTGACATACAGCGCCTGCACCCCGGTTGCGTCATCCAGCGTCCCCGCGATGTGAAGCCACTGGTTCTTGGGGAGCTCGGACGGCGACACGACGCTCGAGCCCCGGCCAGCCGCTTCCTCGATCAAGAAGATCAGGTGGCCTCCGCCCACGATCAGGTAGTAGGGATCCCAGTCATAGCGATCGTCTGATCGGATGATGATTGCGCCGCCATACCCCGTTTCGTTCCGCAGGTACACATAAGCCTCGAGGGTGAGACTGTGCGTAAGCTGCAAAAGGGGGTTGTCCGGAACAAACACGCCTGCGGTGGTGCCGTTGAACCGCAGAGCGAGCGTGCTGTCGGGATTGCTGACCGCCTTGTACTTGGGCCTGCCGAAGGGTGTCCCATTGAGACCGTTGCCGGAACTGTCCAGAATGGTCCCCTTGCCGCGGGCTGGCGCCCCATCGGTACCGTTCTCGAACTTGTAGTACGCCACGGTCGCCGCGTGGGTGGCCGTCACGCCAAGAATGCAGGCTGCGGCGAGAACCAAGGCCCCGAGATTGAATCGCGCGTGAGTCATGTGTTTCCTCCTGAAGCAGCCGATGCCAAAAGGATTCGTGACCAATCGTCTGAAGCCAATTGACGAGTCTCGGCGAGAGACGACGACCATCGAAGCGCACTGAATGCGCGCTCACGCACTCTAAGAATCACGTGAGCGACCGGTTTGATGGGGATCAGTTCGCGGCACTCGGGGCCCTGCCGATCGGCCTGCGATCTCGGATGTCGGCAGATGGCCGAAGCGCCGCCGGTCAGCCTGGCGCCAGAGGCCTCGGGCTCTCGCGCGTGCGAGCGCCCCGCACCTCGAACCTCACGACCTCGCGCACCGCGCCGCTGGCGTCGAGCAGCTCCAATCGGTGCATCCCCGGCCACGGGAGCGCATGTCGCGTCGTCGCGCTGCCGAGCACCCGGCCGTCGAGTCGCCAGCGCCACCCTGCTGTCAGCGGGCGTGCAGGCGCGATGCGCAGGCGTTGGGCAGAAGGAGGGATGTCGGGGTCGAGGGCGAGCACCGTGCCGTCGATGGGCGCCGCGATCAGGCTGCTGGGTGGCGCGGCCTCGGCGCGCACGATGCGGGCCTGCTCGGTGCCGGCGAGAAACCACTCGCTGCGCGGCGGCTCGATGGCCGGCTCGAAGCGTACTGCCTGGCGCTGCAGGCCGGTGGGTGGTTTCGGGGCTGCGAAGGCGGCCGCGTCGCCGTCGCGCCGCTGCAGCTCGTCTATCACCGCGCGCCATACCGGCGCGGCGCCGCTGGTGCCGGACACATCGGCCATCGGCCGGCCGCTGGCGTTGCCGACCCACACGCCCACCGTGTAGCGGCGCGAGAAGCCGACGCACCAGTTGTCGCGCATGTCCTTGCTGGTGCCGGTCTTCACCGCGGCCCAGTGGCGGGTGGCGAGCGCGTTGTCGAGGCCGAAGGTCAGCGCGCGCGCTTCGCGGTCGGCCAGCATGTCGGCCACGATGAAGCTGGCGGCCGCGTCCATCACGGAGCGTGAAGCGGCGCGCGCCTCGTCGGGCTTCAGACGCAGCGGGCCCGTGCGGCCCGCATTGGCCAGCGCGCGGTAGGCGTTGGCCAGGCCCGCGAGCGTGACCTCGGCCGAGCCCAGCGCCAGGCTGTAGCCGTAGGTGCCGCCGCTGGCGCGCAGGCTGAAGCCCAGCGCCTGAAGCCGCTCGCGGAAGGCCTCGGGCGTGACCGTGACGAGCGTGCGCACCGCCGGCACGTTGAGCGAGCTGGCGAGCGCCGTGCGCACCGACACCGCGCCCTTGAAGCCGTGGTCGTAGTTCTGCGGGA
>NZ_DATFAN010000174.1:0-57514 GCF_035254525.1 Ideonella sp.
GCTCGAGGAATCGGTGGTCTACCCCGAGGCGCAGCGTCGCGGCTGACAGCCTCGCCGGGCCTCGCCCGCCCCGGCCTGTGCGCCGTCAGATGTCGGACGACACCGGCAGCGCCGTGGTCTTCTTGACGGTGCGCAGCACCAACATCGAGTTCGAGCGCTCGACACCGGGCAGCCGCATCAGCACCTCGGTGTGGAAGCGTTCGAGGTCTTCGGCGTCGCGGTAGGCGAAGCGAATCAGGTAGTCGTTCGAGCCGGCCACGTAATAGCAGTCCAGGACCTGCGGTTCGTCGCGCACCGCCTGCTCGAAAGCATGCAACAGCGCATTGCTCATGTTCTCGAGGTTGATGATCGTGAAGCTGGTGCCGTGCTGGCCGATCGCCTTGGGGTTGAGCAGCGCCACGTACTGGGCGATGACCCCTTCGTCTTCGAGTTGCTTGACGCGACGCAGGCAGGCCGACGGCGACAGGTGCACTCTCTGGGCGAGCTCGACATTCGAGAGTTTGCCGTTGGCCTGCAGTTGTTCCAGGATCTGCCGGTCGATCGCATCCAATTGCGGTGTTCTGCTTGTCTCTCGCATATCGTTCTGAGTATCTCAGATTCCTTCGCAGAATATTGCGCCAACAAGGGTTGCCCCGTGCAGATCGCGCAAGCACATTGCGCGCCCGTTTCTCTAGACTCCATTCCCTATGAATACGCCACTCGACGCCTCCCTGGACGCGTACTGGATGCCGTTCACGGCCAACCGCCAGTTCAAGAAGGCTCCCCGCCTGTTCACCCGCGCCGAGGGCATGCACTTCTGGACCGATGACGGCCGCCAGGTGCTCGACGGTGTCGCCGGCCTGTGGTGCGTCAATGCCGGCCATGCACGCCCGAAAATCGTGCAGGCGATCGCGAACCAGTCCGCCGAGCTGGACTACGCCCCGCCCTTCCAGATGGGCCACCCCAAGGCCTTCGAGCTTGCGCAGAAGGTGGCCGAGTTGTCGCCGGCGGGGCTGAACAAGGTCTTCTTCACCAACTCGGGATCCGAGTCGGTCGAGACGGCGCTGAAGATGGCCATCGCCTACCACCGCGTGCGCGGCGAAGGCCAGCGCACCCGGCTGATCGGCCGCGAGCGCGGCTACCACGGCGTCAACTTCGGCGGCATCTCGGTGGGCGGCATGGTCGCCAACCGCAAGATGTTCGGCAACATGCTGGGCGGCGTGGACCACATCCGCCACACGCACGACCCGGCGCGCAACGCCTTCAGCGTCGGCCAACCCGCGCATGGGGCCGAGCTCGCCGACGACCTCGAGCGCCTGGTCGCGCTGCACGACGCATCGACCATCGCGGCGGTGATCGTCGAGCCGATCGCCGGATCCACCGGCGTCCTGATCCCGCCCGTGGGTTACCTGAACCGGCTGCGCGAGATCTGCGACAAGCACGGCATCCTGCTGATCTTCGACGAGGTCATCACCGGCTTCGGTCGCACCGGCGCGCCCTTCGCCGCGCAGACCTTCGGTGTCACGCCGGACCTGATCACCGCGGCCAAGGGCCTGACCAACGGCTGCGTGCCGATGGGCGCCGTGATCGCCAGGCAATCGATCTACGACACCTTCATGCAGGGGCCGGAGCACCTGATCGAGTTCTTCCACGGCTACACCTACTCGGCGCACCCCCTGGCCTGCGCGGCGGGCCTGGCCACCCTCGAGACCTACGCCGACGAAGGCTTGCTGACCCGCGCCGCCGAGCTGCAGGGTTACTTTGCCGAGGCGCTGCATTCACTCAAGGGATTGCCGAATGTCATCGACATCCGCACGATCGGCCTGGTCGGCGGCATCGAGCTGAGCTCCCGGCCGAATGCGCCGACGTTGCGCGCGTTCGATGTTTTCCTGGATTGCTACGAGGCCGGGGTGCTGATCCGCACCACCGGCGACACGATCGCCCTGTCGCCGCCGCTGATCATCGAGCGGGCGCAGATCGACCAGATCGTCGGCACGCTGGCCACCGCCCTGAAGCGCGTGGCTTGAAGACAGCGGCAGACGGAAAGATCAACGAACCGAGGGCTTGCCTAGCGCCTACCTTATGAGTTTCCTCAGCATCGACCGCGATCTCGCCCGCGATTCCTACTACGCTGCCACCACGCAGCGAGGGCCGGGGTTCCCCGCGTTGTCAGGGTCTGTCGACTGTGACGTTGCCATCGTCGGCGGCGGGCTCGCCGGCCTCAACGCCGCGCTGGAGCTGGCGGCCAGGGGTTTCAAGACGGTGCTGCTGGAAGCCAAGCAGGTGGGCTGGGGCGCGAGCGGGCGCAACGGGGGGCAAGCCATCCACGGCCTGGCGTGCGACCAGGAAACCATCGAGGCCCAGCTCGGCCTCGACGACGCCAAGCGCGTCTGGGCCATGTCGATCGAAGCGCTGGACCTGATCCGCGAGCGCATCGCCACCCACCACATCGATTGCGACTGGCGCGACGGCTACCTCGGCCTCGCGACGACGCGGCGCAAGGCGGCCGACCTCGCCACCTGGGCGGACCGCATGACCGCCGTCTATGGCGCCGAGTTCACTCCCATCGGGGAAGCCGAGGTGCCGCACTGGATCGCCAGCCCGCGCTACCGCGGTGGCATCCACGACCCCCGCTCGGGCCACCTGCACCCACTGAAGTATTCGCTCGGCATCGCCGCGGCGGCGGCCGGTGCCGGCGTGCAGATCCACGAGGACAGCCCGGTCACTGCGGTCGAACCGCAGGGCGCGACGGTGCGCGTGCGCACTGCCCAGGGCGAAGTACGCGCCCGGCAGGCGCTGCTGGCCGGCAACGTCTACCTGCAAGGCATGGCGCCGCAGCTCGAGGCGCGCATCATGCCCGTCGGCACGTACATCGTCTGCTCGGAGCCGATCGAGCCGCGGCTGTGCGATTCGCTGGTGCCCAGCCGCTCGGCGGTGTGCGACACCAACTTCGTGCTCGACTATTTCCGCCCGACCAACGACCACCGCCTGCTCTACGGCGGCCGCGTCAGCTACAGCACGATGACGCCGCCCAACCTGGCCGAAAGCATGCGCCAGCGCATGGCCGGCACCTTCCCGCAGCTGGCCGGCACCAGGATCCAGTACGCCTGGGGTGGTTTCGTCGACATCACGATGAACCGCGCGCCGGATTTCGGCCGCCTGGCGCCCAACCTGTACTACCTGCAAGGCTTCTCCGGCCATGGCCTGGCGCTGACCGGCCTGGCCGGCAAGCTGGTCGCCGAGGCGATGAGCGGCGACGCCTCGCGTTTTGACGTATTCGCACGCCTGAAGCACCATGCCTTCCCGGGCGGCCGCTGGCTGCGCACGCCGGCACTCGTGCTCGGCATGGCCTGGTATCGCCTGAGAGACCTGCTCGGATGAACGACATGACCCTGCCCCCAACCACCTCGCCCGACGTTGCGCCGGATGCCGCGGCGGCTGCGGCCAAGCCGGTCGTCCTGGTGCCCGCCTGCAACCGCATGCTCGGCGAACACCCCTTCCACATCGCCGGCAAGAAGTACCTCGATGCGGTCCGCCTGGCTGGAGGGTTGCCGTTGATCGTGCCCTCGGCCGAGCCGGCCGAGATCGACGTGCTGCTCGACATGGCCGACGGCGTGCTGCTGACCGGTTCCCCGTCGAACGTCCACCCGAGCCACTACGGCGAGGAGGTGCTCGACCCCTCGCTGCCGCAGGATCCGCTGCGTGACAGCTGGACGCTGCCGCTGATCCGCCGCGTGGTCGACCGTGGCATTCCGCTGCTGGCGATCTGCCGCGGGACACAGGAAACCAACGTCGCGCTCGGCGGTTCGCTGCACCAGGCGGTGCACACGATCGAGGGCCACGACGACCACCGCGGCGCCGAGGGCGCACGCGCGACCGAGCTCTACGGGCCGGCGCACGACGTGCTCGTCAGCGAGGGCGGCCTGCTCGAGAAGATCGTCGGCCAGCCGCGCTTCGAGGTCAATTCGGTCCATGGCCAGGCGGTGAACCGGCTGGCCGACGGCCTGCGCGTGGAGGCGCGCGCGCCCGACGGGGTGGTCGAGGCCTTTTCGGTCGCCGACTCCGCCGGGTTCGCGCTGTGCGTGCAGTGGCACCCCGAGTGGCTGGCGGCCGACAACCCGGTGTCGATGAAGCTGCTCGGTGCCTTCGGCGAGGCGTGCCGCCAGTACCGGCAACGTTGGCGGGAGGGGCGCCGCGGCCCGCACCCGTAGCGGGGCCCGCCTGACCCACCGCGGGGCCCGCGCGGCCCGCGCCCCGGCTCGATGCCGGGGGTACACCCGCGCGCAGTGAAACTACAGCAGGTGCCGATCATGGCCAGCAGAGAACACTTCAATTTCAGCGAGCTCGAACAGTGGCTCAACCAGAACCGCGTCACCGAGATCGAGTGCCTCGTGCCCGATCTGACGGGCGTGGCCCGCGGCAAGATCCTGCCGCGCCAGAAGTTCACCGAAGACCGCGGCATGCGGCTGCCCGAGGCCATCGTGGGGATGGGCGTGACGGGCGAATTCCCTGACGAGGGCCCGTACTACGACGTCATCAACCCGACCGACCGCGACATGCACCTGCGGCCCGACCCGGCCACCGTGCGCATCGTGCCGTGGGCGACCGACCCGACCGCCCAGGTCATCCACGACTGCTACGACCGCGACGGCAACCTGGTGCCCTTCGCGCCGCGCTCGGTGCTGCGCCGCGTATGCGACCTCTTTGCCGCCGAAGGCTGGGAGCCGGTGGTGGCGCCGGAGCTCGAGTTCTACCTCGTCGCCCGCAACACCGACCCCGACATGCCGCTGAAGCCGCCGATCGGCCGCAGCGGCCGGTCGGAAACCTCGCGCCAGGCCTATTCGATCGACGCCGTCAACGAGTTCGATCCGTTGTTCGAGGACGTGTACGACTACTGCGAGAAGATGGAGCTGAACGTCGACACGCTGATCCACGAGATCGGTGCCGGCCAGATGGAGATCAACTTCTTCCACGCCCACCCGCTGGGCCTGGCCGATGAGGTGTTCTTCTTCAAGCGCACGGTGCGCGAGGCGGCCCTGCGGCACGACATGTTCGCCACCTTCATGGCCAAGCCGATCGCCGGCGAGCCGGGCAGCGCGATGCACGTGCACCAGAGCCTGGTCAACAAGAAGACCGGCCGCAACCTGTTCAGCAAGGAAGACGGCACGCCCAGCGACGAGTTCTACTGGTACATCGGCGGGCTGCAGAAGTACATCCCGGCGGCGATGGCGCTGTTCGCGCCCTATGTGAACAGCTATCGCCGCCTGGCCCGCTTCACCGCGGCGCCGATCAACATCCAGTGGGGCACCGACAACCGCACGGTGGGCATCCGCTCGCCGGTGGCCTCACCGAGCGCACGCCGCATCGAAAACCGGGTGATCGGCGCCGATGCCAATCCCTATGTCGCGCTGGCCGCCACGCTGGCCTGCGGCTACCTGGGCATCAAGAACAGGATCCAGCCGACCCCGGAGTGCAAGGGCGACGCCTACCTCGGTGACTACCAGCTGCCGCGCAGCCTGGGCGAGGCGTTGAACCTGCTGCGCAACGAGAAGGCACTGGCCGAGGTGCTGGGCGAATCCTTCATCACCGTCTACACCGAGGTGAAGGAGATCGAGCACGCCGAATTCATGAAGGTGATCTCGCCGTGGGAGCGCGAGCACCTCTTGCTCCACGTTTGAAGCGAATCGAGGTCAACACATGAGCAACATCACCATCCAGGCGCCCGCCGTGGCGTCCAAGCGCTCGACCCGTGAATGGCAGCAGGCCGACACGGCGCACTTCCTGCACCCCTTCACCGACTTCGCCGCGCTGGCGCAGAAGGGCTCGCGCATCATCACCAAGGCCGAGGGCATCTACCTCTGGGACAGCGAGGGCAAGAAGCTGCTCGACGCAATGAGCGGCCTGTGGTGCGTTAACGTCGGCTACGGCCAGCAGGCCCTGATCGACGCGGCCACGCGGCAACTGAAGGAGCTGCCCTTCTACAACGCCTTCTTCCAGACGGCCACGCCGCCGGCCATCGAGCTGGCCGAGCTGCTCGCGCAGGTCTCGCCGCCGCAGTTCCAGCACGTGTTCTTCGCCGGCTCGGGCTCGGAGGGCAACGACACCATCGTCCGCATGGTGCGCCGCTACTGGGACATCCTTGGCCAGCCGGAGCGCCAGGTCATCATCAGCCGCAAGAACGGCTACCACGGCTCGACGATGGCCGGCGCCTCGCTCGGCGGCATGAGCTACATGCACGCCCAAGGGGGCCTGCCGATCCCCAACATCGTGCACATCGACCAGCCCTACGCGTTCGAGAACGGCAAGGGGATGGACCCGGCCGAGTTCGGCAAGGTGGCGGCCGGCTGGCTGGAGGCGAAGATCCTCGAGGTCGGGCCCGAGAAGGTGGCGGCCTTCATCGGCGAGCCGGTGCAGGGTGCGGGCGGCGTGATCGTGCCGCCGCGAACCTACTGGCCCGAGATCCAGCGCATCTGCGACAAGTACGGGATCCTGCTGGTCAGTGACGAGGTCATCACCGGCTTCGGCCGCACGGGTAACTGGTTCGGTTGTGAGACCATGGGTATCAAGCCCGACCTGATGACCTTCGCCAAGGGCGTCACCTCGGGCTACATCCCGCTGGGCGGGGTGATGGTCGGCGATCGCGTGGCCAAGGTGATGATCGAGCAAGGCGGCGAGTTCGAGCACGGCTACACCTACTCGGGCCACCCGGTGGCGTGTGCGGTGGCCGTCGCCAACATCAAGCTGATCCAGCAGCTCAAGCTCGTCGAGCATGTGCGCGAAGACGTTGGCCCGTATCTTGCAGAGCAGTTCGCTGGGCTGCGCGACCACCCATTGGTCGGCAGCACCGAGACATGCGGCTTGATGGGCGCGATCCTGCTGGTCAAGGACAAGGCGAAAGGCGAAGCCTTCGCCAGCCATCTCGAAGTCGGCATGCTCTGCCGCGGCCACTGCTTCGGCAACGGGCTGATCATGCGCGCCGTCGGCGACCGCATGATCATCGCGCCGCCGCTGGTGATGACCCGGGCGCAGGTCGACGAGATGATGGCCCTGATCCGCCGCTGCCTCGACCTGACGCTGGCAGACGTGCAGGCCAAGGGCTGGATCTGACGCCAACCGCGGATACCCTAACGCCTTCGTTCTCTTCCTGGTCCCCCTCCCTTCGTCACTCGGAGACTCCTTCATGAAGCTCAACAACGTCCGATCGGCCCTGACGCTTGCCACTGCCCTGCTGGTTGCCGCCAGCGGCGCTGCGCAGGCGCAGGAAGAAGAAAAGGTCCTGAACATCTACAACTGGTCGGACTACATCGCTGACGACACGGTCAAGAACTTCGAGAAGGAAACCGGCATCAAGGTCCGGTACGACAACTTCGACAACAACGAGATCCTCCACGCCAAGCTGGTGGCGGGCAAGACGGGCTACGACGTCGTCGTCCCCTCATCCAACTGGGCAGGTCTGCAGATCCTCGGCGGCCTGTTCACCAAGCTGGACAAGTCGCAGCTCCCGAACCTCAAGAACGTCGACCCGGCGATCGCCGCGCAGCTGGCCAAGATCGACCCGGGCAACGAGCACCTGGTCGACTGGCTGTGGGGCTACACGACGGTCGGCATCAACGTCGACAAGGTCAAGGCCGCGCTGGGCTCGACACCCATGCCCGACAACGTCTGGGATCTGGTCTTCAAGCCCGAGTACATCAGCAAGCTGAAGTCCTGCGGTGTCTCGTTCCTCGATTCGGCCGACGAAGTGGTGCCGGCCGCCATGCACTACCTCGGCAAGCCGCGCGTCTCGAAGAACGCGGCCGACTACACCGCCGCGCTGAACCTGCTGAAGTCGGTGCGGCCGCACGTGACGCTGTTCAGCTCCTCGGGATACATCAACGACATGGCCGGCGGTTCCATCTGCGTGGCATTGGGCTGGTCGGGCGACATCAACATTGCCCGCCAGCGCGCGATCGACGGCAAGACCGGCCAGAAGATCGAGGCGCTGCTGCCGAAGTCCGGCGGCCTTCTGTTCTTCGACGTGATGGCCATTCCCGCCGACGCGCCGCACCCGGGCAACGCGCACAAGTGGATCAACTACATCCTGCGCCCGGACGTAAGCGCGTCGCTGACCAACAAGGTCTTCTACGCCAACCCGACCATCGAGTCGAAGAAGTTCATCAAGCCCGAGGTCGCGAGCAACCCGACGGTGTTCCTCTCGGAAGAGAACGTGAAGAAGATGATCGGTTCGGCCGACCTGCTGAACAACGAGATCCGGCGCCAGCAGAACCGCGTCTACACCTCCTTCAAGACAGGACTTTGAGAGCTGCTCGGTTTGAATCGCATCAGCCAGAACCAAGTGGTTTGCGCGGATCCGGCTCTGCCGGTCCGCTGCAAAAGCCCCCTCGGGGGGCAGCGACCGGAGGGAGCGTGGGGGCACCAATGAATGACAACTCGAAGTACCTTCAGATCAAGGACGTGGTGAAGGACTTCGGCGGCTACAAGGCCGTCAACCATGTGAACCTCGACATTGCCAAAGGCGAGATCTTCGCGCTGCTCGGGTCCTCCGGCTGCGGCAAGACCACGCTGCTGCGCATGCTCGCGGGCTTCGAAACGCCCACCTCCGGCAGCATCATCCTCAACGGTGTCGACCTGGCCGACATGCCGCCCTACGAGCGGCCGCTGAACATGATGTTCCAGTCGTACGCGCTGTTCCCGCACCTGACGGTGTGGGACAACATCGCGTTCGGGCTGCGGCGCGACGGCTTGCCCGCGGATCAGGTCGCGGCGCGGGTCGAGGCGATGCTCAAGCTCGTGCAACTGGGCAAGTTCGCCAAGCGCAAGCCGCACCAGCTCTCGGGCGGCCAGCAGCAGCGGGTGGCGCTGGCGCGCAGCCTGGCCAAGCAGCCTCAGCTGCTGCTGCTCGATGAGCCGCTCGGTGCGCTGGACAAGAAGCTGCGTGAAGAGACGCAGATCGAGCTGGTGAACATCATCGAGCAGGTCGGCGTGACCTGCGTCATGGTCACCCACGACCAGGAGGAGGCAATGACCATGGCCTCGCGCATCGCGGTGATGAGCGAGGGCCGCTTCCTGCAGGTCGGCTCGCCGAGCGAGATCTACGAGACACCCGCCTCGCGCTTCGTGGCTGATTTCATCGGCAACGTCAACCTGATGGAAGGCACGGTCGCGGCCGACGAGCCCGACCACGTCATCATCGACTGCGCCGATTGCCGGCACTACGTAGGCCACGGCATCACCGGCACGCTGGGCATGCCTGTGGCGGTGGCGTTGCGGCCCGAGAAGATCCAGCTCAGCCCCGACCGGCCGAGCGGCGAGTTCAACGCCGTGCGCGGCACGATCGAGGAGCTGTCGTACTTCGGCAGCTTCACCGTCTACCGCATCAAGCTGGCCAGCGGGCTGGTGCTGGCCGTGAGCCAGGCCAATACCGAGCGGCACCGCGCGCATGAATTCACCTGGGGCGACACCGTGTGGGCGCACTGGACCGACGGTGCCCACGTCGTGCTGACCCAATGAAAGGCCGGCCATGAGCTTCGTCTGGCGCAAGCCGCGCTGGTGGCGCGGTCGCACGGCCGTGATCGGCCTGCCCTACGCGTGGTTGCTGATCTTCTTCCTCGCGCCGTTCCTGATCGTGTTCAAGTTCTCGGTCTCCGAGATGGGCGCGGTCGCGGTGCAGGATGTGCTGACGGTCGCCGACGGTGCCGTCAAGCTGGCGGTCAAGTATTCGAACTATGTCTTCATCACCAGCGACGACCTGTATTTCAAGGCCTATGTCTCGAGCCTGAAGTACGCGGCGGTGACGACGGCCTGCTGCCTGTTCATCGGCTACCCCTTCGCCTACTTCATGGCCCGCGCGCGCGCCACGCTGCAGCCGATGCTGCTGATGCTGGTGATGCTGCCGTTCTGGACCTCCTTCCTGCTGCGCGTCTATGCCTGGAAGGGCCTGCTCGACGAAGGCGGCTGGGTGGCCGACCTGCTCAGTGCGCTGCACGTCGATGCCTTCCTCCAATGGGCCGGCATGATCGAGGCGGCCGGCATGTACATGCACACGCCGTTCTCGCTGGTGGTGGGCATGACCTATACCTACCTGCCGTTCATGATCCTTCCGCTGTACGCCAACCTGGCCAAGATGGATCTACGGCTGCTCGAAGCCGCGGCGGACCTGGGGGCCACACCCTGGGTGGCGTTCTGGAAGATCACGGTGCCGCTGTCCAAGGCCGGGATCATCGCGGGCTCGATGCTGGTATTCATCCCCTGCGTCGGCGAGTTCGTCACCCCCGAACTGCTCGGCGGCCCGCAGACGTTGATGATCGGCCGCGTGCTGTGGGACGAGTTCTTCTCCAACAACGACTGGCCGATGGCCTCGTCGGTGGCGGTGGTGCTGGTGCTGCTGATCGTCGTGCCGCTGGCGGTGTTCAACAAGTACCAGGCCGAGGCCCAGGAGGCGCGCAAATGAGCAGCCACCGCGCTGTGTTCGGCGCCCGCTTCGCGGCGGGCTTCAGCCGGCTCTGGCTGGTGGGGGGATACCTGTTCCTCTACCTGCCGATGCTCACGCTGATCATCTACTCCTTCAACCAGTCACCGCTGCCCACCAAATGGGGGGGCTTCACGCTGGAGTGGTACGGCAAGCTCGCGCACGACAGCGAGATCCTCTCCGGGCTGTGGCTGTCGGTGAAGATCGCCTTCATGTCGGCCTGCCTGTCGGTGGTGTTCGGCACCCTGGCAGCCTTCGCGCTCGTCAAGTACAAGCGATTCTTCGGCCGCACGCTGTTCTCCGGCATGGTCAACGCGCCGCTGGTGATGCCCGAGGTCATCCAGGGGCTGTCGCTGCTGCTGATGCTGGTGTCGATCCAGAAGGCGATCGGCTTTCCCGAACGCGGGCTGATGACCATCCTGCTCGGCCACCTGATGATGGGCCTGGCCTACGCGTCGGTCGTCATCGCCGCCCGCCTGCAAGACCTGAACCCGCAGCTCGAGGAGGCGGCGATGGACCTGGGTGCCAAGCCCTGGCAGGTGTTCTACCTGGTCACGCTGCCGATGATCTCGCAGTCGCTGGTCTCGGCCTGGCTGCTGACCTTCAGCCTCTCGCTCGACGACGTCGTCGTGTCGGCCTTCCTGTCCGGCCCCGGCTCGACCACCATGCCGCTGGTCATCTTCTCGCGCGCCCGGCTGGGGCTGAACCCCAGCGTCAATGCGGTGGCCACCGTGATCATCGTCGTGGTCGCGGTGTGCGTCACCGTGGCCAGCATTCTCGTTGCCCGAGCCGAACGCAGGCGTGCTGCCGAAATCAGCGCGGCCCAGCGCGATATGTCCTGAAAGCCTTCACCCCGGAGACCCTATGAAGAAGATCCGACTGACCGCCCTGTCCGCGGCCTTGCTGGCCGCCTTCGCCGCACCGAGCGCCATGGCCCAGAGCAACGAGGAGTTGCTCAAGGAACTGAAGGCCTTGCGCGCCCGCGTCGAAGAACTCGAGAAGAAGGTGGCGACGCAGCCCGCCGCCGCGCCCGCCGAGCCCAAGTGGGGCATGACGCCCGAGCAGGTGCAGGAGTTCAACCGCATCGCGGTGAAGACCGAGGCGCTGGAAGACGTGATCGAGAGCCAGGGCTTCAAGGGCCTCAAGGTGTCCGGGTTCATCGAGCCGGTGTTCATCTACAACCAGCGGCAAGACCGCGCCGGCTTCCAGTTCCTGAACCAGCAGGGTGACGGCTATTACTACGACACCTCGTTCATGGGCTCGGCCACGCTGGACCTGCTGAAAGAGACCGAAGGCGGCACGTTGTGGCACCTGACGCTCACGCCCAATCGCGGTGTCGGTGCGGGCATCGACGGCCTGTCGATCATCCAGGAGGCCAGCGTCTCCGTCCCGCTGGGCAGCCTGCAGACCCGTCTGATCGCCGGCCAGATCCCTGACTGGTCGGGGTACGAGTACCAGCAGCCCACGCTGAACCCGTTCACCACCCACAACCTGCTGTACGACTTCACCCTGCCCTTCGGCTACACCGGCGTCGGCCTGGACATCAAGGAGGGCAAGTGGTGGGTGCGCACCGCGCTGGCGAACGTGAATGCGACCATCCGCAACGCTGGCGAGAAGTCGCCGGTGTGGGCCTTCCGCGTCGACTACGCCAAGGGCGAGTTCAACGGCTGGGGCTTCGCGAGTCTGGTGGGCAAGTCACCGAACTTCAACACCGGCAACAACACGATGGCCTACCTCGCCGAGCTGGATGGCTACTTCATCCGCGGCGACTGGACACTGCAGGGCCAGGTCAGCGTCGGCAAGCAGAAGGACGGCGCGATCACGCCGGCGGCCGACGGCTCCTGGCGCGATTCGCAGTGGGCCGGCATTTCCGGCCTGGCCGGCTACATGTTCACCCCGCGGCTGCAGGGCCTGGTGCGCGCCGACTACATCAAGAACGACAAGAACGGCGGCGGCCTGTACACCTACAACGGCTACACGAGCTTCGACGAGGAAACCGGTGCCCCGGTGTACGGCAACGATGACCGCAACGGCATCGGGCCTGATCTGAACGGCGACGTGAACCGCGGCGCGAACCGCTACGCTCTGAGCCTCGGCCTGAAGTACGCCTTCGACAAGGCCACGACGATGAAACTCGAGTACCGCCTTGACGGCGCCGACCGCCGCGTCTTCTACGACGTGACCGACGGCACCTACAAGAAGAACAACTCGTTGCTCGGCGCGTCGATGGTTGTCGCGTTCTGACGGTCGGGCGCCGCGCCGGTGGCCGCCAACCGGCGGCCACTTTCACTTCCACAGCAGGATCCTCACCATGTCCACCATCGACTGGGCCCAACGCGCCGCCACCTTGCACATCGACGGCCGCAGCGTGATCGACGGCAAGCGCGTCGATGCCGCCGACGGCCAGACTTTCGCCAAGCATTCACCGATCGACAACCGCCTGCTCGGCCCGATCGTGCGGGGCCAGGCGGCCGATGTCGACGCCGCCGTGCGCAGCGCCCGCGCCGCCTTCGAAGACCGCCGCTGGGCCGGCAAGTCGCCGGCGGCGCGCAAGAAGATCCTGCAGCGCTTTGCCGACAAGATCCTCGCCGCCAAGGAGGAGCTCGCCCTGCTCGAAACGCTGGACATGGGCAAGCCGATCCAGTATTCGCTGTCCGTCGACGTGCCCTCCACCGCCCGCTGCATCGCCTGGTACGCCGAGGCGGTGGACAAGATCTACGACGAGATCGCGCCGACGCCGGATTCGGCGCTGGCCCTGATCACCCGCGAACCGATGGGCGTGATCGGCGCCATCGTGCCCTGGAACTACCCGATGATCATGGCCGCCTGGAAGCTCGGCCCCGCGCTCGCGGCCGGCAATTCGGTGGTCCTCAAGCCCAGCGAGAAGAGCCCGCTGACCGCGCTGCGCCTGGCCGAGCTGGCGGTCGAGGCGGGCCTGCCGCCCGGCGTGTTCAACGTGGTGCCGGGCTACGGCCACGAGGCCGGCGAAGCGCTGGCGATGCACATGGAGGTCGACGCGATCGGCTTCACCGGCTCCACCCGCGTGGGCCGCCGCATGTACGAGTACGCGGGCAAGAGCAACCTCAAGCGCGTCTACAACGAGCTGGGCGGCAAGTCGGCTTTCCTCGTGTTCGACGACTTCGGCGACATCGAGCGCGCCGCCCGCACCGTCGCCGGCAGCATGTTCTTCAACCAGGGCGAGAGCTGCAACGCGCCGTCGCGGGTACTGGTTCAGGCCGGCATCGCGGACGAGTTCGCCAGGCTGGTGGCCGCCGAGGCACCGAAGTACGCCCCCGGCGACCCGCTGGATGCCGGCACCGAGCTGGGTGCCCTGGTCGACGAGGGCCAGATGCGCACCGTGCTGTCGTACATCGACGCCGGCCACCAGGAGGGCGCGAAAGTCCTCGCCGGCGGCCGCCAGGCCCGCAGTGAGACGGGCGGCTACTATGTCGAGCCGACTGTCTTCGCCGAGGTCAACAACGGGATGAAGATCGCCCGCGAGGAGATCTTCGGCCCAGTGCTGGGCATCATCAAGTTCCAGACCGAAGCCGAAGCCGTCGCGCTCGCGAACAACTCGACCTACGGCCTGCAGGCCAGCGTGTGGAGCGACAACATCAACCGCGCCCACCGCGTGGCCCGCGCGCTGCGCGCCGGCACCGTGCACGTGAACCAGTACGACGAGGACGACATCACCGTGCCCTTCGGCGGCTACAAGCAGAGCGGCAACGGGCGCGACAAGTCGCTGCACGCCTTCGACAAGTACACCGAACTGAAGACGACCTGGATCCGTCTGGGCTGATCGCACGCCCCATGATCGACATCCAACAGCGCTTGGCCTCTCAGGGCGTGCACACCGTGCTCGCCCAGTTCACCGACATGCACGGCGTGGCCAAGGGCAAGTACGTGCCCCTGGCCAAGCTGCCCGAGTTGATCGAGACCGGCGCCGGTTTTGCCGGCCCGTCGATCTGGGGCACGGCGTTGCCGCGCACCGGGGCGCGGGCCGAGTACTACGCGCGCGCCGACGCCGGGCGCATCCAGCCCATGCCGTGGATGCCGGGCTATGCGCGTGCCGTCTGCAGCGGCTATGTCGACGGCGAGCCTTTCGACGCCTGCCCGCGCCAGGTGTTGCAGCGCGCGACCGCCCGCCTGGCCGAACGCGGCTGGCTGCTCAATACCGGCATCGAGCCCGAGTTCTTCCTGCTCAAGCACGAGGCCGGCCAATGGCGCCCGGCCGACGATGCCGACCGCCTCGACAAGCCTTCGTACGACCTGAAGTCGCTGCCCCGCCAGGCGGGCTTCCTACATGCGCTGCACGACGCGCTGGCGCGCTGCGGCCTCGACGTGCTGCAACTCGACCACGAAGACGCGCACGGCCAGTACGAGGTCAATTTCGCGTTCGACGAGGCGCTGGCCAGCGCCGACCACCTGATGCTGTTCAAGCTCGCGGCCCAGGCTCTGGCCGAAGAGCGCGGCATGGTGTTCTCGATGATGCCCAAGCCCTTCGCGAACCAGCCGGGCAGCGGGCTGCACTTCCACCTGTCGCTGTGGGATTCGTCGGGGCGCTGCGCCTTCGCCCCCGCCAGCCAGGGCGGCGGGGACCTGCTGTCGCCGCTGGGCCGGCAGTTTCTCGCCGGCGTGCTCGCGCATTCGCCGGCACTGTGCGCACTCGCCGCGCCCACCGTGAACAGCTACAAGCGGCTGGTCGTCGGCGAATCGCTATCGGGCACCTCCTGGGCGCCCGCCTACATCGCGCACGGGCCGAACAACCGCACGGCCACCTTGCGCACCCTGCCCGGCCGCTTCGAGTGGCGGCTGCCGGATGCGAGCGCGAACCCTTACCTGGCGACCGCTGCGCTGATCGCCGCGGGGCTGGATGGCGTCGACCGCGGCCTGGACCCGGGCCCCGACTGCACCGAAGACCTGTTCAGGCTGTCGCCCCGCGAGATCCGCGAGCGCGGGTACGGGCTGCTGCCGCAGTCGCTGGAGCAGGCGGTCGATGCGCTGGCGGCCGACGCGGTCGTGCGCGGTGCCCTCGGCGACACGCTGGCCGGTGAGTTCATCCGCCTGAAGCGCATGGAGTGGGTCGAGTTCGCCCGCCATGTCAGCGGCTGGGAACTGCAGCGTTATGCGGCCACCTTCTAGCGGTGGCCCACGGCTGCCCCGGCGTTCCCGGCACTGATGGGCCGGCCCACCCCCTGGCTGGCCTACGCCTGCCTCGCGGCCAGCATGGCCCTGGTGGGCAGCTACGTGGGCCTGTCGCGCGCGCTGGTGGCCGCGCTGCCGGTGTTCCTGTTGGCGTGGCTGCGTTTCGGCATCGCCGCGGTCGCGATGGCCGGCTGGGTGACGCGGCGCCCGAGCGATGTCGCCCTGTCTCGCCACGAGCGGGTGCTGCTGTTCTGGGAGAGCTTCCTCGGCAACTTCCTGTTCTCGATCTTCATGCTGTACGGCGTGGCCGCCACCTCGGCGGTCGCCGCCGGCGTGGTCATGGCGGGCATCCCTGCCGCCGTGGCGCTGCTGTCCTGGCTCTTCCTGGGCGAGCGCATCGGCCGGCGGGTGGGCGCCGGCATCGCCTGCGCCGTCGGCGGCATCGCCTGGCTCGCGCTGGCCCGCACGGGCACGGCCACACGCGCCGGCGCACCCGGCCATGAGCCGCTTTGGGGCCATGTGCTGCTGCTGGGCGCGGTGTTTTGCGAGGCGGCCTACGTGGTGATCGGCAAGCGCCTGACCGCGCAGGTCTCGCCGCGGCGCATCAGCGCGCTGATCAACCTGTGGGGCCTCGCGCTGGTGACACCCCTGGGCGTGTGGCAGGCCTTGCAGTTCGACTTCGCCACGGTCGCACCGGCCACCTGGGGGCTGCTGCTGTTCTACGCCCTGGCCGCGAGCGTCGTCACCGTCTGGTTGTGGATGCAGGGCCTGCGCAGCGTGCCCGCGCCGCGCGCCGGCGTCTTCAGCGTTCTGCTACCACTTTCGGCCACGGCTGTGGGTGTTCTTCTACTCGGCGAAACCTTGAGTTCTGGGCAGTTTTTCGCACTTCTCCTGGCATTGGCAGGACTGCTGCTGGCCACTTGGCCGGACCGTGCATCTGCCAAGTAACGCCACGACGCGCTCGGGCATTGAGGGATTTTGTAACAAGGGGGTCCCTTAGGATCCGCCCGCCTTTGCCGACCTAAGCGCCCATGCCCAGCCAAAACGCCTCCCGCTCCCTCCCGTTCCGCCAGCTGCTGGCGGCCGTCATGTCAGCCGTGCTGGTTTCCTGTGGAGGAGGCGGTGGAGGTGCCACCGACACCTCCGGCGGCACCGAGAGCGTCCCACCGGAGGAGGGGCAGGGATCCGACCAGACCCAGGCCCAGGCCACGAACTGGTCAGACCCGGCCACCTGGGGGGGCACGCTGCCGACGGCAGGTGCCGCGGTCGTCATTCCCGCGGGCAAGTCCGTCGTCCTGGACACCATGACGCCGGCGCTGGGCGATGTGCGCATCGAAGGCACGCTGAAGCTGGCCGAGCGCGACGTGGCCCTCAGCGCCGCATCGATCACCGTGACCGGCACGCTGCAGGCCGGCTCGGCCGCCGCACCGTTCACCCACCGTGCCACGCTCACGCTGACCGGCAAACCGACCGGCACCAACGATGGCGTCTCGCGCGGGCTGCGTGTCAACGGCGGCAAGCTGCTGCTGTACGCCACCTCGCCGCAGCCGGCCTGGACCAAATTGAACCAGCATGCCGACGCCGGCGCCAAGCAGCTCACGCTGAAGCAGAGCACCGACTGGAAGGCCGGCGACCAGATCGTCGTCGCGCCGACCGACCACTACGGCATCTCGTCCACCGAAGCCTTCACGCTGGCCTCGGCCGGCGGCGCGACCGTCACGACGACCGCCGGCCTGGCCAAATCGCGCTGGGGGCGGCTGCAATATCCCACCTCCAGCGGCCTGTCGCTGACGAAGGATGCGAACTACACCCCGCCGGCCGCGCCGGCGCCGACCGAGCTCGACGAACGCGCCGCCGTCGGCAATCTGAGCCGCCACATCGTGATCGAGGGCGTCGACGACGACGCCTGGCGCAACCAGGGGTACGGGGCCCATGTGATGGTCATGAGCCTGAAGTCCCAGGTGCAGATCGACGGCGTCGAGTTCCGCCGCGCCGGCCAGGCCGGCCAGCTCGGCCGCTACCCGGTGCACTGGCACTTGCTGAGCTACGACATCGGCACCGGCGCCGAGCTGGGCGACGCCGTCGGGCACTTCATCCGCAACAGCACCATCTGGAACTCGGCCAACCGCTGCGTCGTGATCCACGCCACCAACGGCGTCAGCGTGCAGAACAACATCTGCTACGACATCAAGGGCCATGCCTTCTTCCTCGAGGACGCGGTCGAGCGGCGCAACGTGTTCGACGGCAACCTGGCGCTGAAGATGCGCGCGCCCCAGGACAAGAACGTGCTGAAGATCCACGAGAGGCCGGATCTCTTCCAGGGCGGCCCGTCGGGCTTCTGGATCACCAACCCCGACAACACGGTCACCAACAACCACGCCGGCGACGCCCAGGGCAACGGCATCTGGCTGTCGTTCCCGCTCAAGTCGCTGGGCCTGTCGCGCACGGTCAAGCTGTGGCCGCGCTACACCCCGCTCGGCAAGGTCGAATACAACACCGTCCACACCTCTCGAACCCCCGGCATCATGATGGAGTGGGTGCCGGTCGACGACAACGTCGCGCACCCCGAGGAGACGCAGGGCACGCTGGTCCCGCAGCGCTACGTGCCGATGAAGAACGGCAAGGCCTGCCTGGACGGCAACGGCCAACCGTACGACTTCTGCCCGGACGACCAGATTCGCGTGACGGTCAAGCGCACCACCTCGTTCAAGAACAACGACGGCGCCTACCGCAACCGTGTCACCTGGCCGGACTACCTGGAATGGGCAGTGGCCGACAACGTGGGCCTGGCCTTCGGCGGCCAGGTGATGAAGGGCACGATCCAGCGCGGCCTGATGGTGGGCACGAGCCTGAACCACACGGCATCGAAGTACCCGAGCGGCGCGGCGCTGCCCGCGGGCATCGCAACCTACCACTCGACGGTCGGGATCCTGAACAACACCTTTGTCAGCTTCCCGTTCGTCGATGGCGCGACCAGCGGCGCGTTCAGCACCGAGGACTACTACACCACAGCGGTCGAGCGCGGCAAGGCCCGCAACGGCAACAACCTGCTGATTGCGAGCGCCGCCGGCTATCGCACGCTGCAACCCGGGCTGCGCAAGGACCACCTGGCCAGCGAGAACTGGGCACTGGCCGGCGCGCTGTGGGACACCGAAGGCCAGTGGGGCCCGAAGAACTGGTACACCGTGCCCGATTCCCCCTTCCTGACGCTCGGCGCGAACTGCGTCGACGCCAAGCCGGCGGGCCGCAACGGCAAGAGCTGCGAAGGCGAGTTTTACGGCATCGAATCCATCCAGACGGATTTCGACTCCTCGCGCTTCCAGTTCGCTGCGGCGATCAACGCGTCGCGGCAGGACAGCAACGGCAACGAGGTCGCCTCGTGGCGGGTGGAGAACGGCTACAACCACTATGTGAATTCCGACGTGGCCAAGAACTATGCCTGCGACCCCCATGTCGCCCCGCCTCCGGGCAACTTCTGTTCCTGGGAGCTGGGCTGGATGCGCCACTTCGCCGCTCGCCCCGGTGGCCGATACGTGCTGAGCTTCCCCGGCTGGCCGGCCGCCAAATGGGTGGCGCTGAACATCACCAACGCCGCCGACGCGTCGGACAACGTGCTGATGGCGGTGAAGTTCAACGGCGGCGTGACCGCTGCCGCCTACACCGTCGCCGGTTCGCAGTGGGACCGTGAGCAAGGCAGCTACGACCCCAACTACCTGAAGCGCAGCAACGTGCGGACCATGACGGCCACGACCAGCGTGGCGGCCGTGGCCGCTTCTTCGGGCGACAAGTTCTACCAGGACAAGGCCAACAACCTGGTGTGGTTCAAGCACGTGGGCAACATCCCCTTCCCGGGCCTGGACGGGATGGAGAAGAACAGCGACGACGATCTGTACCGCGTCTATTCGGCAGTGGTGTACCCGAAGGACACCTGCACCGGCGCCGGCAGCCTCGACGCCTGCCTGGCGCGCATCAAGAACCTGCCGTGACGCGCGCTTCACGCTGTCGTGTGGCCGCCCTTGTCGCCGCTGCTGCCGCGGCGGCGGCGGCCATGCTGGCCGGCTGCGGGCCGGTGGCCGGCCAGCCGGCGGCCCCGCAACGGCAGGTCGAGCAGCTCGTCGCGCGCTGTGTCGACGCCATGTCACGCGAGGTCTGCGTGGCTCAGCGCGATGGCGCCGCCAACGCCAGCACGCCCGCCGCCAGCCAGGTCTTCGTGGCGGGGGCCGGCGCGATCGATGCGCGGGCCTACAGCGAGATACGCGCGGCCGGCGAGGCGATGTGTGGCCTGGTCAAGCAACGCTGCAGCAGCGGCTGGAATGATGGTGCCTGCAAGACGGCGCGCAGCCTGTGGCCCGAGCAGGTCAAGTCCTGACCAGCAGCAGCCGCGCCAGTCATTCAGCGCGCCGCAGTCGCCTCGCGCGGCTTGAGGATCAGCGCACGGGTCGTGCCGTAGACGCGATTCACGCCCGTGGCGGCAATCAGCCCCTTGTCGCTGATCGCGCTGGCGGCGGTGATCGTCCAGTTCGCCCGATGGCGTTCGACCAGCAACTCGTTGAGGTCGAAGACGGCGCTCCCCTCGACCAGGAACCCGCGCTGCTCGCCCGACGAGGTGGTCGCCACCCCGACGACCTGACCGTTGCCATTGACGCCGCTGGCGCAGGCGTAGCTGCCGCCCAGTGACGGCAGGGCCGTCATCACGCCGCCGACGTAGCTGAACGCCTGCGTCACCTCGCCGCCCGCGAGCTTCGAGCAGCCGACCACCTGGCGCGCCTCGTTGAGTGCATAGGCCTGTGCCCAGTCGCCCCCCAGGTGGCCCAGGTCGCGCATCTTTCCGCGGTGGATGATGAAGGCATGCGTCGTATCGGCAGCGGTGCTCCCGTAACCGACAAGATCACCACGGTCGTTGATCGCCGTGGCCACGCTTCGGCCGCCGCCCAGCGTCCCCAGTTCCTGCACGCCCGTCGAGGCGGACCAGACGAACGCGCGCTCACGCCCGTCGACCCCGAACGCACTACCGACGACCTGCCCCTGGTTGTTGACGTCGTTGCCGTAGCTGTCGTTGGCGCAGCCCCCGCAGTAGTCATCCGGCAAGCCGCCGATCGCATGGCTGCTGACACCATCGAAGTAGTAGGCATGGGTCGTGTTGGCGATGTCCGCTGACGTGCCGGCGACCACGCCGGCGTCGTTCATTCCGCCGACCGAGGCGAAGGGCCAGTGCGGGATGTACAGCGGCGGGATGTACTCGCAATTGAACTTGTCGCAGCGGTAGCCTACCGAGCCCCCGAGCTGGGACCAGACGAGTGCGCCGATGACACCGTGCTTGTTGATCGCCGCACTCGACGAACCCGAGGTGGTGTCCGGTGGCCAGAGCAGCGGCGGTTCGATCACCCGGTAGGTTGTTGCGGCTTCCGCGGCGCCGCAGGCGATGCAGGCGGCGGCCGCCAGGGCGACCTGCAGGATTCGATGGGTTCGCATCAGATTCTCCCTTGAGAATGAACCGGAACCGAGCATGAACGATCACCGCCCTGACGGCATGACAGGCATCAACGGCGCGGCGGCCAGTGACACCCCCCTGGCCTGCTGGCTGACCTGCGTCGGGGTCTCGCCCTTCAGGTGGTGATCGGACCAGACCTGCCGCCAGCGCCGCGCACCTGGTTGGCCGTGACGCAGGCCCAGCATGTGGCGCGCGACATGCGCCCAGGGGATGCCGTGGCGGCCGGCCAACTGCTCCATGTGGGCGACCATCGCGGCCTCGACCGCGTCACGCTCGGGCACCGGCCCGGTCTCGCCGTAGAAGCGTGTGTCCCATTCGGCCATCAGCCAGGGATTGTGATAGGCCTCGCGGCCGAGCATCACGCCATCCACATGCTGCAGTTGCTCGGCGATCTCGTCGTTGCCCTGCACGCCGCCGTTCAGCACAATGGTGAGCGCGGGGAAGTCCTTCTTCAACTGATGGACGAACTCGTAGCGCAGCGGCGGAACCTCGCGGTTCTCCTTCGGCGACAGGCCCTTCAGCCAGGCATTGCGGGCGTGGGCGATGAAGACGCCGCAGCCGGCCTCGGCGACGATGCCGACGAAGTCGCGCACAAAGCCGTAGCTCTCCTCCTTGTCGATGCCGATGCGATGCTTCACGGTCACCGGCACCGCACCGCCGGCCGCGTCGACCATCGCTTTCACGCAATCGGCCACGAGCTGCGGCTCGTTCATCAGGCAGGCGCCGAAGGCCCCGCGCTGCACGCGCTCGCTCGGGCAGCCGCAGTTGAGGTTGACCTCGTCGTAGCCCCAGTGCAGCGCCAGCTTGGTGGCGAAGGCCAGTTCCTCCGGCTCACTGCCGCCGAGCTGCAGTGCGAGCGGGTGTTCCTCGGGGCTGTAGTCCAGGTGGCGCGGCTGGTCGCCATGGCGCAGCGCGCCGGTGGTCACCATCTCGGTGTACAGGCGCGTTCGCTTGGTGATCAGGCGATGGAAGAACCGGCAGTGGCGGTCGGTCCAGTCCATCATCGGGGCGACGGACAGGCGCCAATCGGGTGCAGGGGCAGTCACCCCGGGATTATCGGCGGCGCGCCATCATCGGGCTGCCCGCGCGGCATTGCGCTCCAGGCCCTCGGCGTAGCGCGGCAGCAGCGCCAACGGCAGGTCGTGGCCCATGCCGGCGATGAAATCACTGGTCGCGCCGTGGATGCGCCGGGCCAGGTCGCGCCCGTTCTCGACCGGGATCAGGGGATCCGCCTCGCCATGGATCACGTGGGTCGGCGTGACGATGCGCGCCAGCAGTGGCGTGCGGTCGCCGTCGGCCGCCACCGCGATGAGCTGGCGCAGGGTTCCGGCCGGACGCCAGGCGCGCTGGACGTCACGCAGCATGCGCGCGCGAAACGCCTGGGGTTCGGGCGGGTAGGCCGGGCTGCCGATCACCCGAAAGAGCTGCTCGTAGTGCTCGAGCAGCGCCGCGATATCGTGCCGCCGCGGCCGTTGCAGCAACACCCGGCGCGCAGCCAGCGTGGCCTGCGGCAGGCGGCGCGCGCCGCTGGTGGTCATCATCAGGTTCAGGCTGCGCACGCGCTCGGGGAACTCGGCCGCCAGGTGCTGCGCGACCATGCCGCCGAGCGATGCACCGAGGACGTGGGCCGAGCGCACGCCCAGCGCATCGAGCACGCCGATCGCGTCGCGCGCCATGTCGATCAGCCGGTACGGCGCCTTCACCGGCCAGTGCAGCATGTGTTGCAGCGTCGCGATGCCAAGGTGCGGCACCCCCAGATGGTCGAAGCCCTGGCTCAGCCCGGAGTCACGGTTGTCGAACCGGATCACCCGAAAGCCGCGCGCCACCAGCAACTGCACCAGTTCGTCGGGCCAGCTCGTGAGCTGCATCCCGAGGCCCATGATCAGCAGCAGCGGCTGCCCGCCGGGCGGGCCTACGTCCTCGACTTCGAGGGCGATGCCGTTGGCGCTGACCTGCATGGTCAGGCGGCGGCCGGCTCGGCGCGCGCCGGCGTCGGCTTGAAGAACCAGCGCTTGGCGCCATCGGCCTCGAACCGCTGCCAGCGCCCCGCCGGCTGGCGCAGCCGATCGGCGATGAGGTACATCGTCAGCGGGTTCAGCCCCATGCCGACGTGGCTGGCGCGGACCTCGATGTTCTCGGTGTGCGGCAAGTCGGGGTTCTGGCTGCACTGCCAGGCGACGACGCCGTCGCTGCGCGAATAGATCGAGGTGGTCGGCACGGCGGGCGGCTGGCGGATGCCTGCGATCACCTCGGGGTCGTGCGCCGACTGGCCGCTGACGAATTCGAAGAAGCGCCAGGCGTTGGTGGCCCGCGGATGCCCGGCGAACGGCGAGCCGAGCGTGATCACGCAGCGCACCAGGTCGGGGTGCTCCTTCGCGAGTTCGCGCGCGTAGATGCCACCCAGGCTCCAGCCGATCAGGCTGACCCCCTGGCCATGCCGGTAGTGCAAGGCACGCAGTTGCTCGACACAGGCCTCGAGCACCCCGTGGCGGGGTCCGAAGTTGAAGCCTTGGCGCCACGGGTGCGGCTCGTAGCCGCGGTCGCTGAGGAAACTGCGCATCGGCACCGTGCTGAAATCCGATACCCCAAGGCCGGGGAAGACGATGACCGGGTGGCCGTCGCCCGACGGCAGCTGGCGCAGCCATGGGGCCGCCGCGAGCAGCGCGGCAAATTCCCAAGGTGCGCGCCCTTCGAGCGCGAGTTTCAGCAGACCCGGCGGGCGCAGCGTGGAATCGGAATCGGTGTCGGCAGATACGGGTGCGGGCATCCAGCCATCTTAGCGAGCCGCGCTGCGCCGCGGTCGGGCGCTTGCCCTAGCCGGCGGTGTCGCCATGGCGACAGGCAGGGTCTGCATCTCCTCGTAAGCCTGGCGCACGCAGTCGGCGAACCGGGTCACATCCGGCATCGCGACCGCGTCGGCCATCATGCCGAAATCCATGTGCCGGTCGTAGCTCTGCACCGTGACGTTCAGGGCCAACCCGTGCACGATGATGCTGGTCGGGTAGTTGGTCAGCATGCGCGCGCCGGCCAGGTACAGCGGCACCTGCGGCCCGGGCACGTTCGAGATCGCGAGCGTCGCCACCGGCGGGATCTTCTCGGCCACCTTGGCCCGGCCGTAGACCGAGCGCGCCGCCTCCATCAGCCAGGGCACGCCGATGCTCGGGAAGTCGGTCGGCAGCACGCTCTTGAGCGAGCCCATCGTCGCCTTCATCGAGGCCGACGCGGCGCGAATGTGGGCCAGGCGCCGCAGCGGGTCGGCCAGGTGCGTGCCCAGGCTGATGAAGCTCAGCGAGGCCTGGTTGTCCGAGCTCGTGTCGCCCGCCGCGCGCAGCGAGATGGGCACGGCGGCGATCATCGGCTTGCGGGGGACTGCGAGGTGGTGGCTGGCGAAGTAGCGCCGCAGGCCGCCGGCGCACAGCATCAGCACCACGTCGTTCAGCGTGCACTCGTGCGCCTTGGCCAGCGCCTTCATCTCGGCCAGCGGCAGCGACAGGCTGGCGAACGCCCTGCCCGGCCCGACCGACACGTTCAGCAGCGTGCGCGGCGCAAGCGCCAGGTTGCTGACCTTGCTGCCACCCTTGGCCCTGCCCAGCAGCGAGGTATTGGAGATGACTGCACCGGCAGCGCGCGTCAGGCTGGTGACGGTGCCCGGCAGCTCCCGGATGATCTGCCCCACCTGCAGCGCTTCGCTCGCCAGGGCACCGCGCAGCATCTCGGCCATGTCGTGGCGGAAGACCTTGGTCCGCTTCGACGGCCTCGCCTCGATGGCGCGCGGCTCGGGCGTCAGGTCGAACAGGATGTTGGCCAGCGCGACGGCGGCCTGGCCGTCGACCGCGGCATGGTGAACCTGGCTGTACAGGCCGACGCGCTTGTGCCCGTCCGTCGACTTGCCCAAACCTTCGAGCACGTGGAAACGCCAGAGTGGGCGGCTGCGATCCAGCAGCTTGGGGTGCAGCTCGCCGACCGCGGCCTGCAACTCGGCCAGGCCGTCGCCCTTCTTCGCCGACGCCGGCAGCTTCACCTCGACCACGTGGTGCTCGAGGTCGGGCGCCGCATCGACCCAGGCCGGGTTCGCCAGGTTCAGCGGCATCCACCACAGGCGCCGGCGCAGCGCCGGCATCAGGGGCAGCCGGTCGGCCATCAACTGCCGCAGGTGCTTGACGAAGAGACCGCGGTAGCCGGCCGGCAGCTCGAAGATGTGCAGCGCGCCGACATGCATCGGCATCTCGGGCGACTCGAGGAAGAGAAAGCTCGCGTCCAGGCCGCTGAGTTGGAGCATGGCGTGTCGATGCGCTGAGGGGACGGGCCGATGCTAGGCCCCCGCCCTGCCCGCGGCGCTCGGGTGTCGCCCTAGGAGCGCCCCGGCACGATGCGCTCAGCGCAGGCCGGCGAGCGGATGCGCGTGAGCCGGCCAGGGGCTCGCGAAGAAGGCATCGATCATCGCCTGAGTCACCTCGGCCACCTGCGGCGGGTTCCAGCGCGGCGCGTGGTCCTTGTCGACCGCGAGGGCACGGATGCCCTCCACCGTTTCACTGGCCGCGCCGGGGCGCAGTTGGAAGCAATGACGCACCAGGTCGCGTTCCATGCGCAGGTCGTCGGCCAGGCTCATCGTGCGGGCGCGGCGGACCTGCTCCACCGTGACCGCCATCATCAGCGGCGAGCGCTGGGCCAACGCGGCCCGCGTGGCCTCGGCCCAGGCGCTGCCATCGTGCCGCAGCGATTCCACGATGCCGGCCAGATCCGCCGCAGCGAAGTGCCGGTCGATCGCCTCACGGTGCGCCGACAACGCAGCCGGTGCAGGCGCGGCCACGGCGTGGGCACGCAGCGCGTCGGCGATCGACTGCATCGTCAACCACGGCAACGCGGCCAGCGCGCCGATGACCTGCGCCAGTGCGCTCGAAGGCAGCTCGATGTCGGCCAGGCCGGCGGCGATCGCATCCGCTGCGTGCAGGGTGTGGCCGGTCAGTGCGAGGTACTCGCCCAGGCGCCCGGCGCAGCGCGAGAGGAACCAGCCGCCGCCCACATCGGGGAACAGGCCGATGTGGGTCTCGGGCATCGCGAGCTTGCTGTGCTCGGTCACCACGCGGTGCGAGGCGCCCTGGCTGATGCCCATGCCGCCGCCCATGCAGATGCCGTCCATCCACGCGATGTAAGGCTTGGGGTAGCCGTGGATCAGGTGATTGAGCGCGTATTCCTCGGTGAAGAAGTCCTCCAGCCGCGGGTCGCCGGAGAGCGCGGCCACGTGGAAGAAGCGGATGTCACCGCCGGCGCAGAAGGCCGGCGCCTTGCCGGGCCGCCCAGCGCCGTGCACCAAGACAGCATCGATCGTGTCGTCCTGTTCCCAGGCGCGAAGCCGGTTCGCCAAGTCGCGGATCATGCCCAGCGACAGCGCGTTCAGCGCGGCGGCGCGGTTCAGCGTGATCACCCCCAGGCGGCCGCGTTGCTCGGCCAGGAGGTGCGTTTCGGCGGGTGAAATCACGGCGTCGGTCATCGGGAGAACCACGTCAGAAGGCGGCGCCACGCCGCGTCAGCGCAATCAGTTCGTTGGCAGCCAGCGCGCCCAGCACCACGGCCCCGCCGCCGAGCGCCGCGGTGGACGGCGCCTCGCCGGCGCCGAGCCAGGCCCAGGCGACACCGAACAGCACCTCGAGCAGCGCCAGCAAGGCGACTTCGGGGGCGGCGAGCGTGCGCGCGGCCGTCACCGCCATCACGCAGGGAATGGCCAGCTGGCCGACACCGAGCGCGGCGAGCCAGGCGACGTCGCCGGCCGAGGCCTGCAGCGGCCAGGCCAGCGGCAGCGTGACCGCCGCCGACAGCAGCGCGCCGATCAGCAAGGCGGGCAGCATGTCGGCCGGCGCATCGCCGTGCGAGGCATGCTGGATCAGCGTCCAGTTGATGGCCGAGGCGGCCGGCACGCCGAGCGCGACCAAGGTGCCCAGCACGTGCTGCTCACCGGCACCGCTGATGTCGGCGCCGTACATCCAGGCAATGCCCGCACCGGCGGCGATGATCGCGGCCCAGGTCCGTGCCGGCAGCCGGTGGTGCAGGAAGAACCGCGACAGCAGCGCGGTGAACAGCGGCGCCGTGGCCATCACGACCAGCACGTTCGCCACCGTGGTCATCGTGATCGCCACCATGAAGGCGGTGAACATCACGCTCCAGCACAGGCCCGAGAACCACAGCAGCCGCCCACCCGTGCGCAGCCGCCCGGCCAGCGCCGCCGGCCCACGCAGCCAGGCCAGGATCGCGAACAAGCCGACCCCGTTGAACAGGCTGCGCCAGAAGGTCACCTCGAACGAGCGCGCTGCCTCGAGCTGTCGCGAAACCACGCCCGCCGTGCTCCACAGCAGCGTGACGAGGACCATGATGAAGACGGCGCGCCGGTGCGTCATGCGCCTTCGCGTGAGGCGCGCTTGCGGTCGTGCTCCTTCAGGTGGCGCTTGCGCAGGCGGATGCTCTTCGGTGTGATCTCGACCAGTTCGTCGTCCTCGATGAACTCGACGCCATACTCCAGCGTGAGGTCGATCGGCGGCGTGATCTTGATCGCGTCTTCCTTGCCGCTGACACGGAAGTTCGTGAGCTGCTTGGTGCGCGTCGCGTTGACCACGAGGTCGTTGTCGCGGCTATGCACGCCGACGATCATGCCTTCGTAGACCGGATCGCCCGCCTTGACGAACATGCGGCCGCGGTCATCGAGCTTGCCGAGTGCGTAGGTGAAGATCTCGCCGTCGTCCATCGAGATGAGCACGCCGTTCTTGCGGCCGGCGATCTCACCCTTGTAAGGCTCGTAGCCGTCGAAGATGTTGCTGATCAGGCCGGTGCCGCGGGTCAGGTTCATGAACTCGTTCGAGAAGCCGATCAGGCCGCGCGCCGGAATGCGGTATTCCAGCCGCACGCGGCCGTTGCCGTCGGTCTCCATGTTGACGAGCTCGGCCTTGCGCTCGCCGAGCGCCTGCATCACGCCGCCCTGATGCGTGTCTTCCACGTCGGCGGTGACCAGCTCGATCGGCTCGTGCTTTTCGCCGTTGACCTCGTGGAACACCACGCGCGGCTTGGACACGGCCAGCTCGTAGCCCTCGCGGCGCATGTTCTCGAGCAGAATGGTCAGGTGCAGTTCGCCGCGGCCGGAGACCTCGAAGATGCCGTCTTCGTCGGTCTCCTTCACCCGCAGCGCCACGTTGCTTTGCAGCTCCTTCTGCAGCCGGTCCCAGATCTGGCGGCTGGTGACGAACTTGCCTTCACGGCCCGCCAGCGGCGACGTGTTGACGCAGAAGTTCATGGTCAAGGTCGGCTCGTCGATCTTCAGCATCGGCAGCGGCTGCGGATCCAGCGGGTCGGTGATGGTGACGCCGATGCCGATGTCCTCGATGCCATTGATCAGCACGATGTCACCCGGGCCGGCCTCGGTGGCCTGGACGCGCTCCAGGCCCTCAAACTTCAGCACCTGGTTGATGCGGCCCTTGATCGTCCGGCCGTCGGGGCCCTCCATCACCAGCACGTCCATCGACGGCTTGATGGTGCCGGCGTTGACGCGGCCGACGCCGATGCGGCCGACATAGGTGGAATAGTCGAGCGACGAGATCTGCAGCTGCAAAGGCGCGTTGGGATCGCCCTCGTGGGCGGGCACATGCTGGAGCACGGTGTCGAACAGCGGGGTCATGTCGGTGCCCCATTGCTCACCGGGCGTGCCTTCGGTCAACGAGGCCCAGCCGTTCAGGCCGGAGGCATAGACCACGGGGAAGTCCAGCTGCTCCTCGGTGGCGCCGAGCTTGTCGAACAGCTCGAAGGCCGCGTTGATCACGTAGTCGGGCCGCGCGCCGGGCTTGTCGACCTTGTTGACGACGACGATGGGCTTCAGGCCGAGGGCCAGCGCCTTCTTCGTGACGAAGCGGGTCTGCGGCATCGGGCCTTCCTGGGCGTCGATCAGCAGCACCACGCCGTCGACCATCGACAGCGCACGCTCGACCTCGCCGCCGAAGTCGGCGTGCCCCGGGGTGTCGACGATGTTGATGTGGGTGTCCTTCCAGCTGACCGCGCAGTTCTTGGCCAGGATGGTGATGCCACGTTCCTTTTCGATGTCGTTGCTGTCCATCACGCGCTCGGCGACCTTCTCGTTCTCGCGGAAGGTGCCGCTCTGGCGCAGCAGTTGGTCGACCAGCGTGGTCTTGCCGTGGTCGACGTGGGCAATGATGGCGATGTTTCGGATCTGGCGGGTCATGTCGTTCTTTCAGGATTCGTCAGCAGAGCCTGCACCTCGATGGGGCTGAGCAGGCGGTCGGCGATCAGTTCACCGGCGGTGATGTGGGCGCTGCCCAGGAAGGCAGCAAGCTCGGGGCCATAGACGCGGACGGCGGCACGGTCGGGCTCGTCGACGCGGCGGCGCAAGCCGGAAAGGAATCGCGCCGCCTCGGCCTCGGCCAGCCGCAGCAGCGGCCAGTCGCCGAGCAGGCAGTCCGGCGGGTGCAGCAGCGCGTCGCGTGCCGGCTCGTCGAGCCCGGCCAGTGCATCGAGCGTGATCGCGCCGGCCAGCGTCAACGCGCCGGTGCCGGTGCGGCGCAGCGCGGCCAGGTGCGCGCCGCAGCCCAGTCGCTCGCCAATGTCTTCGGCCAGCGTGCGAATGTAGGTGCCCTTGCTGCAGCGCACGCCAATCGTCAGCTCCAGCGACGCATCGTCCCAGCCGAGCATGTCGATCGCGTGAATCGTGACCCGGCGCGCTTCACGTTCGACCTCGATGCCGGCCCGGGCGTATTCGTACAGCGCCCGGCCGTCCTTCTTCAACGCCGAGTGCATGGGCGGCACCTGGTCGATCGCCCCGACGAAGGCAGCGCAGGCCGCGTCGATCTGCGCCGGTGTCACCTCCACCGGCCGCTCTTCGATCACATCACCTTCGCGGTCACCACCGGTGGTGCGCTGGCCGAGCCGCAGCACCGCCGTGTAGGCCTTGTCGGCGTCCAGGCTGGCCTGGCTGAATTTGGTGGCCGCACCGAAGCAGATCGGCAGCAGGCCCGAGGCCAGTGGATCCAGCGTGCCCGTGTGCCCGGCCTTCTCGGCGCGGTACAGGCGCTTGGCCTTCTGCAAGGCGTCATTGCTCGACAGGCCGACCGGCTTGTCGAGCAACAGCACGCCGTGCAGGGCACGGCGGGGCACGCGGGGGCGCTGCAGCAAGCTCAACTCACTCGTCCTTCGCCCGCGTCGCGTTGGCGCGCTGGATCAGCGAGTTCAGCTCGGCGGCCCGCTCGGTCGTCTGGTCGAACTTGAAGTGCAAGGTCGGCACGGTGTGGATTGCCAGCCGCTTGAACAGGCCGTTGCGGATGAAGCCGGCCGCCTCGTTCAGCCCGGCTTCGCATTCCTGCGGGTTGCCCACGAGCAGCGAGAAATACACCGTCGCGTGCGCATAGTCGGGCGTGACCTCGACCGCGTTGATCGTGACCAGGCCGACCCGCGGGTCCTTCAGCTCACGGATCAGCTCGGCCACGTCGCGCTGGATCTGGTCGGCCACCCGGTGGCTGCGGTTGGGAATGCTGCGCTTGTGTTTCATGGCTCTTGCGTCCCTTCAAAAGCAAGAAACCCCGCCGAAGCCGGCGGGGTTTTCCTGGCATGAAGCCGGACCCGCCTTACAGCGTTCGGGCGACTTCCTTGACTTCGAAGAACTCCAACTGGTCGCCCTCGGCAATGTCGTTGTAGTTCTTCAGCTTGATACCGCACTCGAAGCCTTCCTTGACCTCTCGCACGTCGTCCTTCTCGCGCCGCACCGACTCCACTTCACCCGTGTAGATGACGATGTTGTCGCGCAGCAGGCGGAACTTCGCACCGCGGCGCACCAGGCCCGAGGTGACCATCGAGCCGGCCACGGTGCCGATCTTCGAGGCCACGAAGACCTTGCGGATCTCGGCCGTGCCCAGCGCTTCTTCCCGCTGCTCGGGCGCCAGCATGCCGCTCATCGCCGCCTTCACCTCGTCGACCGCGTCGTAGATGATGTTGTAGTAGCGGATGTCGACGCCATTGCCCTCGGCCAACTTGCGCGCACCGGCATCGGCGCGCGTGTTGAAGCCGATGATGATGGCCTTCGAGGCGATCGCCAGGTTGACGTCCGACTCGCTGATGCCACCGACCGCCGCGTGGACGATCTGCACCTTGACCTCGTCGGTCGACAGCTTGAGCAGCGAGGTGCCGAGCGCTTCCTGCGAACCCTGCACGTCGGCCTTGATGATCAGCGGCAGGGTCTGCGCCTGGCCTTCGCCCATGTTCTCGAACATGTTCTCCAGCTTGGCGGCCTGCTGCTTGGCCAGCTTCACGTCGCGGTACTTGCCTTGGCGGAAGGTGGCGATCTCGCGCGCACGCCGCTCGTCGGCCAGCACCATGAAGTCGTCGCCCGCCTGCGGCACTTCCGTCAGGCCCTGGATCTCGACCGGGATCGACGGGCCCGCTTCGGCGGTGTTCTTGCCGTCCTCGTCGAGCATGGCGCGCACGCGGCCGTAGCTGGCGCCAGCCAGCACGACATCGCCGCGCTTCAGGGTACCCGACTGCACCAGCACCGTGGCCACGGGGCCGCGGCCCTTGTCCAGGCGGGCTTCGATCACGAGGCCCTTGGCCATCGCCTCGGCCGGGGCCTTCAGCTCCAGCACTTCGGCTTGCAGCAGCACCTGCTCGAGCAGTTCGTCGACACCCTGGCCGGTCTTGGCCGACACGGGCACGAACGGCGAATCGCCGCCGAACTCTTCTGGCACGACCTGCTCGGCCACCAGTTCGCTCTTCACGCGCTCGGGGTTGGCTTCCGGCTTGTCGATCTTGTTCATCGCCACGACGATGGGCACGCCCGCCGCCTTGGCATGGTGGATCGCTTCCTTGGTCTGCGGCATCACGCCGTCGTCGGCGGCCACCACCAGGACGACGATGTCGGTCGCCTTGGCGCCGCGGGCACGCATCGCGGTGAACGCGGCGTGGCCCGGGGTGTCGAGGAAGGTGATCATCCCGCGCGGCGTGTCGACGTGGTAGGCGCCGATGTGCTGCGTGATGCCACCCGCTTCGCCCGCGGCCACGCGGGCTCGGCGGATGTAGTCGAGCAGCGAGGTCTTGCCGTGGTCGACGTGGCCCATCACGGTCACGACCGGCGCACGCGGCAGTTGCTCGCCGCCGGCTGCGGCTTCTTCCTCTTCCGAGAAGGCTTCCGGGTCGTCCAGCTTGGCGGCCAGGGCCTTGTGGCCCATTTCCTCGACCAGGATCATCGCGGTCTCCTGGTCCAGCTGCTGGTTGATGGTGACCATCTGCCCCAGCTTCATCAACTGCTTGATGACCTCGGAGGCCTTGACCGCCATCTTGTGGGCGAGGTCCGCCACCGAGATGGTCTCGGGCACATGCACCTCTTGCACCACCGGTTCGGTCGGCGCCTGGTAGGTCGAGCCGCCGGCACCCTCGCGGCTGTCGCCACGGCGGCCTCCGCGCGGTGCACGCCAACCCGGTCGGCCAGCGCCGCTGTCGGTCCTGCCCTTGGCGGCGGCGCCGCGCTTCTTGGCGTCGTCGGCCCAGCTGGACGAGAGCTTCTCGGACTTGACCGACTTCTTGTCACCCGGCTTGGCCGCCGTGGCCGCCGTGGTCGTACCCGGGGCGCCCGGGACGGCCTTGGCCTTGTGGATCGTGCCCTTGATGCCCTCCTTGGCCGCAGCGTCGGCCGGCTTCGGCTCCTCGGGCTTCTTGGCGACCATCACTTTCGCCTTGCGCGACATCATGTCGCGGATGGCGGCGGCTTCGGCTTCGGCAGCCTGGCGGCGCTTGCCCAGGTCGGCCATGCGCTGCTTCTCCTCGGCATCGGCATCGGCGGCCTTGATCACGCGCAGGCCGGGTTTGGGCGTTGCGGCGGGCGCTTCGGCTGGGGCCGGAGCCGTGGCTGGCGAAGGTGCGGCTGCGGCAGGGGCCGGAGCGGCGGCTGCGGGCGCAGCCGGCTCGGCGGCCGGGCCGGCAGCCTTGGCCAATGCGGCCTGGGCCGCAGCCGCCGCTTCCGCGGCGGCCTTCTCGGCCGCGGCGGCTTCAGCGGCGGCGCGCTCGGCGGCTTCGCGTTCGGCACGCTCACGCTCCTCGCGCTGGCGGCGCTTCTCGGCGAGTTCTTCCTCCTGGCGGCGGATCAGCTCGGCCTGGTGGCGCGCCTCCTCCTCGCGGCGGGCGAGTTCGGCCTCGTCGACCACCGGCGCGGCCGGTGCGGCCTCCTCCTCGTGCGCCGTGCCGGGCACGTCGTCACGCTTGACGAAGACGCGTTTCTTGCGCACCTCCACCTGGATGGTGCGCGCCTTGCCGGAGGCATCGGCCTGCTTGATCTCGCTGGTCGACTTGCGCGTCAGCGTGATCTTCTTGCGGTCGCCGACGGCCGTGCCGTGCGAGCTGCGCAGGAATTCAAGCAGACGTTCCTTGTCGGTCTCGGTCAGCGAGTCGTCCGGCGACTTCTTGGCGACGCCGGCCGACTGTAGCTGCTCGAGCAGCGTCGCCGCGGGCCGATTCAGCTCCGTGGCGAGTTGGGCGACGGTGGTCACTGCCATGTCTTCAGTTCCTTGATCTTGATGCCGGTGTCTCGTGGGCGCTTGGGTTGAGGCGGTCGTTGATCAGGCGTTGAACCAGTGTTCACGTGCCTTCATGATCAGCGCCTTGGCCTGCGCGTCGTCCACGCCGGTCATCTCGATGAGTTCGTCGACGGCCAGGTCGGCCAGGTCGTCGCGGGTGTGCACGCCGCCATCGGCGAGCTTGGCGATCAGGTCGGGGGCGAGCCCCTGGCCGTCGAATTCCAGGTCACGAAGGTCCTGCGAGACCTCCTCGACCTTCTCCTCGCGGGCGATCTCCATCGTCAGCAGCGCATCCTTCGCCCGGGTGCGCAACTCGGAGACGGTGTCCTCGTCGAAGCCTTCGATCTCCAGCATTTCCTGCAGCGGCACGTAGGCCACCTCTTCCAGGCTGGTGAAGCCTTCTTCGATCAGGATGTCGGCGACTTCCTCGTCGACATCGAGCTTGTCGACGAACAGCTTGCGGATCGAGCCCGATTCCTCGGCCTGCTTGGCGGCCGATTCCTCGGCGGTCATGATGTTGATCCGCCAGCCGGTGAGCTCCGATGCGAGGCGCACGTTCTGGCCGCCGCGGCCGATGGCGATCGCGAGGTTCTCCTCGTCGACGACCACGTCCATCGCGTGCTTTTCCTCGTCAACGACGATCGACTGCACGTTGGCCGGCGCCAGCGCGCCGATCACGAACTGCGCCGGGTCCTCGGACCACAGCACGATGTCGACGCGCTCGCCGGCGAGCTCGTTGGTCACGGCGGTCACGCGCGAGCCGCGCACGCCGACGCAGGTGCCGATCGGGTCGACCCGCTTGTCGTGCGAAACGACGGCGATCTTGGCGCGCGAACCGGCATCGCGGGCGCAGCTCTTGATCTCCAGCAGCCCCTGCTCGATCTCGGGCACCTCCTGGGCGAACAGCTCGACCATGAAACCCGGCGCCGAGCGCGACAGCATGATCTGCGGGCCGCGGGCGGCCGTGTCGATGCCGGCGATGAAAGCCCGCACGCGGTCACCCGAGCGCAGGTTCTCTTTCGGGATCATCTCGTTGCGCTTCAGGCGGCCTTCGACGCGGCCCGACTCGACGATGATGTCGCCCTTGTCCAGGCGCTTGACGGTGCCGACGAAGATCTTCTCGCCGCGCGAGAGGAAGTCGTTCAGCAATTGCTCGCGCTCGGCGTCGCGGATCTTCTGCAGGATCACCTGCTTGGCAGCTTGCGCACCGATGCGACCGATCGGCACCGATTCGACAGGCTCCTCGATGTAGTCGTCGACCTCGATGTCGTCGATCTGCTCCTTGGCCTCGAACAGCAGGATCTCGGCGTCGGGAATCTGCAGACCCGCTTCGTCTGGCACCACATGCCAGCGGCGGAAGGTCTCGTACTCGCCGGTTTCGCGGTCGACGGTGACACGAATGTCCACCTCGCCACCGTGCAGCTTCTTGGTGGCCTGGGCCAGTGCCGCCTCGACAGCGCCGAACACCACGTCGCGGTCCACGCTCTTCTCGCGCGAGATCGCATCGACCAACATCAGCATTTCGCGGTTCATTGTTGTTGACCTCCGTCAGTTTCGCCGGCCGGTGACTGCGTGGCCGGCGCGCCCTTGCCTCGGCGCCCCTTGAAATCGAGCACCGGCACCAGCCGGGCTTCGCGAACCTCTTCGAAGGCAAAGTCGAGTACCTGATCGACCTTGCCATCGTTGAAAACCAAATGCCATCCCGAGCCCTCGGCAGCCCCTTCGGCGGGAGCCACCAGCGTGCCCTGGAACTTCTTGCGCCCCTGGAAGGGCAGCTTCAGCGTGATCTGCACCAGATTGCCCGCAAACCGGACGTAGTCTTCGACCCGTTTCAGCGGCCGGTCGAGCCCAGGCGACGAGACCTCGAGCCGCGCGTAGTCGGCGCCGGCCACCTCGAGCGCATACTGCAGCTGCCGCGTGACGGCTTCGCAATCCTCGACGGTGACGAATTCGTGCTCGCCCGTCGGGTAGGCCCGGCCAGGAACGCGGTCGATGTAGACACGCAGCAACCCGCCTGCCGAGCGCTCGACATCAACGAGTTCATAACCCAAACCGGTCACCGTCTTCTCGACGGCCTGGCTCCAGCTCATCTGGCGGCAAATACCCTTGCAATCAATGGAAAACCACTCACGCAAAAAAAATGGGCTGGATGAATCCGCCCACTTTTCAAGTGTGTTCACGCAATTCTAGCGAAAAGCGGATTGTAGCCTGCAAGAGCCATACCCGCAAGGCGCGAGAGAAAGAAGTGCGAGAATCCAGCCCCATTCCAACCCCTTCGGAGACTGCATGGGATTCCTCGCCGGCAAGCGCCTTCTGATCACCGGCCTGTTGTCAAACCGCTCCATCGCCTATGGCATCGCCCAGGCTTGCCGCCGCGAAGGCGCTGAGCTGGCGTTCAGCTACGTGGGTGAGCGCTTCAAGGATAGGATCACCGAGTTCGCCGCCGAGTTCGGTTCGAACCTCGTGTTCGACTGCGACGTCGGGGACGATGCCGCCATCGAACGGCTGTTCACCGACCTGAAGACCGCCTGGCCCGAAGGTTTTGACGGGTTCGTCCACTCGATCGGCTTCGCGCCGCGCGAGGCCATCGCCGGCGAGTTTCTCGACGGGCTGACACGCGAGAACTTCCGCATTGCGCACGACATCTCGGCCTACAGCTTCCCGGCGCTGGCCAAGGCGGCGCTGCCCAGCCTGCGCCCCAATGCCGCGCTGCTGACGCTGAGCTACCTCGGCGCCGTGCGCGCCGTGCCGGCGTACAACACGATGGGCCTGGCCAAGGCCTCGCTCGAGGCCAGCGTGCGCTACCTGGCGGCCAACCTGGGCCCCAAGGGCATCCGCGTCAACGGCATCTCCGCCGGCCCGATCAAGACCCTGGCAGCCTCCGGCATCAAGGGCTTCGGCAAGCTGCTGGAGGTCTTCTCGAAGAACGCCCCGCTGCGCCGCAACGTGACGATCGAGGACGTCGGCAATGTGGCCGCCTTCCTGCTGTCCGACCTGGCCGCCGGCGTGACCAGCGAAATCACGTACGTCGACGGCGGCTTCAGCCATGTCATGATCGGCGACGTGCCGACCTGACGGGTGCGGGGCGCGCGCAGCGCCGCCCCATTCAAGTGGCGTGCGCGGATCCGGCTTTGCCGGTCCGCTGCGCGAGCCCCCTCGGGGGGCAGCCCCCGGAAGGGGGCGTGGGGGCCTCAGTCTCTCACGCAATCGACGTAGTAGCGCTTGTCGCCGCCTTCGACCTCCACGCCGACGAGGCCGTGCACGTCGGTGTCGAAGCCCGGGTAGGCCTTGTTGAAGGCGCGGGTGAAGCGCAGGTAGTCGACGATCTTCTTGTTGAAACGCTCGCCCGGGATCAGCAGCGGGATGCCCGGCGGGTACGGGGTCAGCAGCGAGGTCGTGATGCGCCCTTCCAGCTTGTCGACCTCGACCCGCTCGATGCGCCGGCGCGCGATGTTCGCGAAGGCCTCGCTGGGGTTCATCGCCGGGTGCAGGTCCGACAGGTACATCTCGGTGGTCAGCCGCGCGATGTCGCCCTTGGCGTACATCGCGTGGATGCCCTGGCACAGGTCCTTGAGGCCCATGCGCTCGTAGCGCGGGTGCGCCGCGCAGAACTCCGGCAGGATGCGCCACAGCGGCTGGTTCCTGTCGTAGTCGTCCTTGAACTGCTGCAATGCCGTGAGCAGCGTGTTCCAGCGGCCCTTGGTAATGCCGATGGTGAACATGATGAAGAACGAGTACAGGCCCGTCTTCTCCACCACCACGCCATGCTCGGCCAGGTACTTGGTGACGATCGAGGCCGGGATGCCGGTCTCGGCGAACTTGCCCGACACATCGAGCCCCGGCGTGATGATGGTCGACTTGATCGGGTCGAGCATGTTGAAGCCGGCCGCGAGGTTGCCGAAGCCGTGCCACTTCTCGTTGGCCTTGAGAACCCAGTCCTCGGGCTTGCCGATGCCCGCGGTGGCCAGCTTGTCCGGGCCCCAGACCTTGAACCACCAATCGCGGCCGTAGTCCTTGGCGACCTTGCGCATCGCACGGCGGAAATCCAGCGCTTCGAGGATGCTCTCCTCCACCAGCGCGGTGCCGCCCGGCGGCTCCATCATCGCGGCGGCGACATCGCACGAGGCGATGATCGCGTACTGCGGCGAGGTCGACGTGTGCATCAGATACGCCTCGTTGAAGAGGTCGCGATCGAGCTGCACCGTCTGCGAATCCTGCACCAGCACCTGCGAGGCCTGGCTGATGCCGGCCAGCAGCTTGTGCGTGGACTGGGTCGCGTAGACCATCGCTTCCTTCGGCCGGACCCGGCCCTTGCCCATCGCGTGGTAGGTGCCGTAGAACTTGTGGAAGGCGGCGTGCGGCAGCCAGGCCTCGTCGAAGTGCAGCGTGTCGACCCAGCCGTCGAGCGTGTTCTTGATCGTCTCGGTGTTGTAGAGCACGCCGTCGTAGGTGCTCTGCGTGACGGTCAGGATCTTCGGGCGGACAGTCTTCGGGTCGACACCCTGCAGCAGCGGGTGCTTGGCGATCTTCTTCTGGATCGAAGCCTTGCTGAACTCGCTCTCGGGGATCGGGCCGATGATGCCGTAGTGGTTGCGCGTGGGCGTCAGGAACACCGGCACCGCCCCGGTCATGATGATCGAGTGCAGGATGGACTTGTGGCAATTGCGGTCGACCAGCACCACGTCGCCAGGCGCGACGTTGTGGTGCCAGACCATCTTGTTGCTGGTCGAGGTGCCGTTGGTGACGAAGAAGCAGTGGTCGGCGTTGAAGATGCGCGCCGCGTTCTTCTCGCTCGCGGCCACCGGGCCGGTGTGGTCGAGCAGCTGGCCGAGCTCCTCCACCGCGTTGCAGACGTCGGCGCGCAGCATGTTCTCGCCGAAGAACTGGTGGAACATGCGGCCGATCGGGCTCTTCAGGAAGGCCACGCCGCCGGAGTGGCCCGGGCAGTGCCACGAGTAGGAGCCATCCTGTGCGTAGTGCATCAGCGCACGGAAGAACGGCGGCGCGAGCGAATCGAGGTAGCTCTTGGCTTCGCGGATGATGTGGCGCGCAACGAACTCCGGCGTGTCCTCGAACATATGGATGAAACCGTGCAGCTCGCGCAGGATGTCGTTCGGGATGTGCTGCGAGGTGCGCGTCTCACCGTACAGGTAGATCGGAATCTCGGCGTTGCGAAAACGGATCTCGCTGATGAACTTGCGCAGGTTCAGCACCGCCGGGTCCAGCTCGGGCCCAGGCGTGAACTCCTCGTCGTCGATCGACAGGATGAACGCGCTGGCGCGGCTTTGCTGCTGCGCGAACTGCGACAGGTCGCCGTAGCTCGTCACACCGGTCACTTCGAACCCTTCCTTCTGGATCGCCTCAGCCAGCGCGCGAATGCCCAGGCCCGAGGTGTTCTCGGAACGGAAGTCCTCATCGATGATCACGACGGGAAAAGAAAAGCGCTGCATGGCGTCGGCCCCTCTTCGGGCGGGCTGAAAATGGAAAGCGCGAAGTGTAGGGCCGAAGGAAGGAGACGGAGATGACGTGGGATCAATCCACGGCCTGGTGGGTCGCCACCGGGCTGCTGGTGGTGCTGGAGCTGACCAGCGGCACTTTCTACCTGCTGATGCTGGGCATTGGCACGGCGGCCGGGGCACTGGCTGCCCATGCCGGTCTGCCCTTTCCCGGCCAGCTCGTGGCCGCGGCCGCAGTGGGTGGCGCCGCCGTGACCTTCTGGCGCCGCCGCCGCCTGGCACACCCTGCCGCACCGCGTGCTGCCGAGAACCCCGACGTGAACATGGACGTGGGTTCGCGCGTGCAGGTCGACGCCTGGGGCGACGATCGCCAGGCCACGGTGCATTACCGCGGCGCGGCCTGGAACGCCCGCTTCGGCGGCAGCGGCGCGCCTGCCCCCGGTGAGCATGTCATCGTCGCCGTCGAAGGCCTGCAACTCGTACTCGATCGCGCGGTGCGCTGATCACCACCCCATCATCACGACAACCACCACAACAAACGGAAGAACCCGATGGAAATCGTTGCCCTGATTCTCTTTGCCATTGCCGCGCTGTTCATCGTGCGCGCGGTCAAGGTCGTGCCGCAACAGAACGCCTGGGTCGTCGAACGGCTGGGCCGCTACCACGCCACGCTGGCACCGGGGCTGAACTTCCTGGTGCCCTTCGTCGACCGCCTGGCCTATCGCCACTCGCTCAAGGAGATTCCGCTCGACGTGCCGAGCCAGATCTGCATCACCAAGGACAACACCCAGCTCACCGTCGACGGCATCCTTTATTTCCAGGTGACCGATCCGATGCGTGCGAGCTATGGCTCGTCGAACTACATCGTCGCGATCACCCAGCTCGCGCAGACGACGCTGCGCAGCGTGATCGGCAAGATGGAACTGGACCGCACCTTCGAGGAGCGCGAGATCATCAACAGCTCGGTCGTCGCCGCGCTCGACGAGGCCGCCCTCAACTGGGGCGTGAAGGTGCTGCGCTACGAGATCAAGGACCTGACGCCGCCCGCCGCCATCCTGCACTCGATGCAGGCGCAGATCACAGCCGAGCGCGAGAAGCGCGCACTGATCGCGGCGTCCGAAGGCCGGCGCCAGGAGCAGATCAACATCGCCACCGGCGAGCGAGAGGCCTTCATCGCCCGCTCGGAAGGCGCCAAGCAGGCCGAGATCAACAAGGCGCAGGGCGAGGCCGCAGCCATCATTGCCGTGGCCGAGGCCACCGCCAGTGCGATCCGCCAGGTGGCCGCGGCCATTCAGCAGCCAGGCGGCGAGCAGGCGGTGCAACTGAAGGTCGCCGAAAAGGCGGTCGAAGCCTTCGCCCAGCTCGCGCAGAAGAACAACACGATGATCGTGCCGGGGAACATGAGCGAGGTCTCGGCACTCGTGGGCAGCGCGATGGCGCTGATGCGCAGCCCCACCACCCACCCCGGCGTCGCGCGCTGAGCCGCGGAATTGCTGGGCTAGAATGCTCGGCTGTCCCCGCGGAGGGATGGATGAGTGGTTTAAGTCGCACGCCTGGAAAGCGTGTGTGGGTTAACAGCCCACCGCGGGTTCGAATCCCGCTCCCTCCGCCAGAGACCTAGGAAATACGGGCCTTCAAGGCCCGTTCTGCTTTTCTGCCCAGCTTCCTGCCCCGGCGCGCAAGCACGACCCCGTCTGGACGTACCTGGATCAGTTCACCCGCCAGGCGGCCGTGTCCAAGATCGACGGCGGCTGAACTCGACGGCGCTCAGGGGCTGGCTTCCAACGCTACCCCGTTGACGCTGAGGGCCGCCTTTCGCAGCGCCTCCAGCATCGCCCTGCCGGCAGGTGACAGCAGCCGGTCGCTGCGCGTGATCAGGCCATACGCGTCCATCTTGCAAGGCAGCTGGATGGGCAGAACCGCCGCCATGCCGTGCTCCGCGTAGTAGCGCCCCACGTCAGCGGCCAGCACCGCCAGCAGGTCGCTCTGCTGCAGCATCCGCGTGGTGAACAGCAGCGCGGCAGTCTCGATCAGATTGACCGGGGGCTCCAGGCCCTCCTCCCGGAACATCAGCTCGAAGCGGTGTCGCAGGACGCTGCCCGCCGGCGGCACGATCCAGCCTGCGCTGACCAGGTCGCGCAGGCAGAGCTTGGGCATCGCCAGGAGCGGGTGCCCGGGCCGAGCCACCGCGGACGCGGGCTCCTCCACCAGCGGCTGGTAGCGCAGCGCGGTCTTGTCGTGCGTCTCGAACAGGCGTCCGACCATCATGTCGAGCTTGCCCTGCTGCAACCGCTCCATCAGCACGTCGCTGGTTTCGATCTGCACGGCGACGCGCAGACTGGGATGCTCCTGCTTCACCAGTGCGATGGCGGCGGGCATCAACGTCATGCCCGGCGTCGTGATCGCCCCCACGCTCACCTGGCCGAAGCGACCGCTCTTCAGCGCCTCGATCTCATCATGAGCTTGCGAGAGGCTGGCCAGCGCCATGCGGGCGTGGCGGATCATGGTTTCTCCGTACCAGGTCGGCCGCACGCCCCGCGGGAGGCGCTCGAACAGCTGTGCGCCCAGGGCATCCTCCAGGTCCTTCAGCAGCTTCGACGCTGCCGGCTGCGACATGTTGAGCACCTGTGCCGCCCGGTGGATGTTGCCCTCCTCATCCATCGCCACCAGCAGCAGCAGTTGACGCGTCTTCAGGCGGGCGCGGATGAACCAGTGGGTATACGGAACTGACATGGCGGGCTGAACGCGCTGGAGATATCCAAGATCGTATATGGATGGGGCCAGAGAATCCATTGGTCAGTTATCAGTCTGGTTCGTACCATCCCGCGCCATGTGACAGCCCTGCAGACCATGGCCACGCTCAAGCACTACATCAACGGGCGCTGGGAAACCGGCGTCACCCTAGGCACGCGCGAGAACCCGTCCGACCTGTCCGAAACGGTGGCCGAGTTCGCCCGCGCCGATGCCGCGCAGGCCGAACGCGCGATCCGGGCCGCCGCCGATGCGCGCGACGAATGGGCCCTCAGCACGCCGCAGCGCCGCTTCGACGTGCTGGATGCGATCGGCAGCGAAATCCTCGCCCGCAAGGAAGAGCTCGGCCGGCTGCTGGCCCGCGAGGAGGGCAAGACGCTGGCCGAAGGCATCGGCGAGACCACACGCGCCGGGCAGATCTTCAAGTTCTTCGCCGGCGAGGCCCTGCGCATCCCCGGCGAGAAGCTCGCCTCGGTCCGGCCCGGTGTGGAGGTCGAGGTCACCCGCGAGCCGGTGGGCGTGGTGGGGCTGATCGCGCCGTGGAACTTTCCGCTCGCCATTCCCGCCTGGAAGATCGCGCCAGCCCTGGCCTATGGCAACACGGTGGTGTTCAAGCCGGCCGAGCTGGTGCCTGCCTGCGCCAACGCCCTGGCCGACATCATCAGCCGGTCGGGCCTGCCGGCGGGCGTGTTCAACCTGGTGATGGGCAGCGGCCGGCTGGTCGGCCAGACCCTGGTGGACAGCCCCCTGGTCGATGCGATCAGCTTCACCGGGTCGGTGGGCGTGGGCCGGGGCATCCTCAAGGCCACCGCCGCGCGCCAGGCCCGGGTGCAGCTCGAGATGGGCGGCAAGAATCCGCTGGTGGTGCTGCACGACGCTGACGTCGAACAGGCCGTCGATTGTGCGGTGCAGGGCGCGTTCTTCTCCACCGGCCAGCGTTGCACCGCATCCAGCCGGCTGATCGTGACACCCGGCATCTTCGACCGCTTCGTCAACGCCCTGCGCGAGCGCACGCAGGCCCTGGTGGTGGACAACGCCCTGAAGCGAGGCACCGACATCGGCCCGGTGGTGAGCCACGACCAGTTGGAGCAGGACCTGTCGTACGTGGAGATCGGCCGCCGCGAAGGCGCCGAGCTGCTGACCGGCGGCGAGCGCCTGAAGCGCGACACCAAGGGCTACTACATGAGCCCGGCGCTGTTCATCGCCGACCCGCAGCACCGCATCGCCCGCGAGGAGATCTTCGGTCCGGTGGCCTGCGTGATCCGCGCCCGCGATGCGGAGCACGCGCTGGCCCTGGCCAACGACACGCCCTTCGGCCTGTGCGCCGGCGTGTGCACGACGAGCCTGAAGCATGCCGCGCACTTCAAGCGCCACGCGAAGGTGGGCATGGTGATGGTGAACCTGCCCACCGCGGGCGTGGATTTTCACGTCCCCTTCGGCGGCCGCAAGGGCTCGAGTTACGGACCACGCGAGCAGGGGCGCTACGCCGCCGAGTTCTACACGACGGTGAAGACCGCCTACATCGGCGCGAAGTGAGCTTCGACATCCACAGTGGTCGCTGACGCACCGGCCTGGCCAGGGCAGCACGCGGCCCTTCTTTCCGGCCGGGTGGAACCGGCATTCATGACAGCAACAGTAGGAGACATTGCGTGAAAGCAAGCCAACGCCTGACCCTCATCGCCAGCCTCGTCGCAGGCCTGTGCACCGTGGGCGGGCCCGTCGCCGCGGCGACAAGTGAAACCTATGCATGGAAGAACGCAGCCTGGGGTGGCGGCGGCTTCGTCACCGGCACCCTTTTCCATCCCAAGGTGCAAGGCCTGGCCTACGCCCGCACCGATGTGGGCGGCCTTTACCGGCGTGACCCGGGCTCGACCAAGTGGACGCCGCTCATGGACCACATCATCCGGCCCGACTCGCAACTGACCGGCGTGGTGTCGGTCGCGGTCGATCCGCGCGACCCGAGCAAGGTCTACGCCGCCGGCGGCATGTACCTGCCCTGGTGGGGCCATCCGGCGGCGATCTTCCGCTCGTCCGACCGCGGCCGGACCTGGGTGCGCACCGACCTGCCCATCAACCTCGGCGGCAACTCCGACGGCCGCGGCACCGGCGAGCGGCTGGTCGTCGACCCGAACAACGGCTCCATCCTGTTCCTCGGCACCAACCAGGACGGCCTGTACAAGTCCATCGACGGCGGCGCGACCTGGGCCAAGGTCACTTCCTTCGGCCCGAGCAGCGTGAACTTCGTGCTCTTCGACCCGGCTGGCAAAAAGGGCCAGCCCACCAAGACGCTGTACGCCGGCGTGGCCACCACGACCGAGGCGAGCCTCTACCGCTCCACCGACGCCGGCGCCACCTGGACCGCCGTGCCGGGCGGCCCGGCCGGCCTGATGCCGCTGCAAGGCGCGCTGGACGCCAACCGCAACCTGCTGCTGACCTACTCCAACTTCTTCGGCCCCAACGGCGTCTCGTCGGGCGGCGTGTGGAAGTTGGCACCGCCGACGCTGTCCTGGTCGGACATCTCCCCCGAGCCCGGCACCTACTTCGGCTACGGCGGCGTCAGCGTCAGCGCCACCGATCCCAACGTGATCGTCGCCACCTCGCTGAACCGCTGGTGGCCCGGCGACGAGGTCTATCGTTCGAACAACGGCGGAGCCTCCTGGGAGCCCTTGCGCACCAAGAGCACGATGAACGACAGCGGCTACAGCTGGCTGACCGCCTACTCCGGCGGCGACCTGCAGGGCCACCTCGGTCATTGGATGACCGACATCGACATCGACCCGTTCGATCCCGGCCACGTCATGTACAACACCGGCTACGGCCTCTGGGAGAGCGGCACCCTCGCCGCCGACACGCCGCAGTGGAACTTCGCGGTCAACGGCCTGGAAGAGACCTGCATCACCCGCATCATCTCGCCGCGCCGCGGGGCGAGCGTGCTCGCCACGCAAGGCGACGTGGGCGGCGTGCGCTACGCGAAGAACTTCAAGAGCACCCAGGGCTACTTCGCCGAGCCCAACGTCACCAACCTCGACATCGACACCGCGGAGCACAACTCCAACCTGGTGGTGCGCACGGCCACCAGCGGCTTCGGCGCCTACATCTCGAGCGACAACGGGGTGACCTGGTCGCACATGCCGAGCTCGCCGGTCACCACCAATGACGGCGGCTCGATCGCGGTGTCGGCCCGCGGCAGCTCGATGGTGTGGGTCCCGGGCGGCCAGTCGGCCCACTACTCGACCGACGGTGGCGCCAGCTGGACCCCCTCCACCGGCTACCCGACAGTCGGCAGCTTCTTCTCCGGCACCTTCGTGCGCCCGGTCGCCGATCGCGCGGTCGACGGCCTCTACTACGCCTACGACTTCAACACGGGCAACCTGCTCGAGAGCGTCGACGGCGGCCGCAGCTTCAGCGTCAGCCTGGGCGGCCTCGAGGTCCTGCCATCCTGGGGCTCGCAGAACTCGCTGGTGTCCATCCCGGGCGGCAAGGCGCGCGACTTGTGGCTGGGCACGCCCAATGGCCTGTACCACATCGACGGCGCGGGCGCGCCGGCGCAGAAGCTGCCCAGCGTGCAATTGGCCGCCGCCGTCAGCTTCGGCGCGCCTGCGCCGGGCGCCACCTACCCGGCCCTCTTCGTGGCCGGCGTCGTCGATGGGATCAACGGCATCTGGCGCTCGGACGACCAGGGCGCGAACTGGGTGCGCATCACCGACGACGCGCACGAGTTCGGCGGTGTCAATACGCTGGCCGGCGACCGGCAGCTCTACGGCCGGGTCTACCTCGGCACGGGCTGCCGCGGCGTGATGGTCGGCACCCGCTGAAACAGCGCCGAGGGCCTGCCGTGCATCGTGTGCGGCAGGCCTGAGACGGGCCTCAGCCAGCCACCAGCGCCCGCTGCAGCGCCACGGCATTCAGCACTCGGCGCAGGCCGAGCTGCTGGGTGTCCTGCTCAGCCGCCAGGCGCGCGTTGCGCGCCTGCAGCCAATCCAGCCGGCTGATGGCGCCCACGGCCAGGCGCAACTCGGCCAGGCGCTCGCCCGTGCGGGCCTCGGCCAGACGGCGGGCCTGCGCCGCTTCTTCCTCCTGCAGCCTCGCCTGCTCGGCGGCGAGTTGCTCGATCTCGACCAGCGCGCGATGCATGGCGTCGCGCAGCGCCAGGGCCGCGACTTCGTGTTCGCCCTGCGCGTCCAGGCGCTGCAGGTCGAGGCGCCGCCAGTCGATCATCGGAACGAGCAAGGTGCTGCCCAACCGGGCCAAGGGGTGTTCCAGCCACTCGCTCCAGCGCGTGCCGCCGGTGCCCAGGGCCAGGTCGAACCTCAGCTGCGGATAACGCGCCGCCTCGGCGCCGCGCAGCCGCTGGAGCGCGGCATCGAGCGCGGCCCGCGCCTGTTGCACGTCGGGACGACGGGCGAGCACCTGCTCGGGCGATTCGCTGGCGCGCCAGTCGGCCGGCGGCTGCGAAGGCAGCGCCGGTGCTGGCGGCGGCACGAATGCCGGGTCCGCGAGCAACAGGCCGAGCTGCAATCGCTGCCGCGTGGCCAGCTCGGCCTGCTGCGCCGCCTGCAGGCGCAAGCCCTGCAGCGTGGCGGCGGCCTTGTCGATCTCGATCGGCAGCAGCTTGCCTTCCCGCACCCGCAGCCGTGTCAGCGCCACCGCCTGCTCGGCGCCGTCGATCTGCAGCGCCAGGCCGGGCGCCTGGGCGGTGGTCACGGCCAGCGTCCACCAGGCCTCGGCCACGCGCGCGCGCACCAGCACACGCGCGGCGGCCCAGTCCGCCTCGGCGGCACGCGCCTGCGCCGAGGCCGCCTGCTGCGCGTGAGCAAGGCGCTGCCACAAGTCGACCTCGTAGCTGGCACCGAGGTTCACCGACACCGAACGCTGCAGCGGGGCGTCGCCGTCGAGCGCGCGGGTGGCCCCGGCGGCGGCGTCCAGCGCGGGCGTGGGCTGGCGCGCCAGCCCGGCCATCCGATCCTGTCGCTGCGCCGCCTGCCAACGCAGCAGTGCCTGCGCGATGTCCCGGTTGACCGCCAGCGCGCGCTCCTGCAGCCGTTCCAGGGCCGCGTCGGTCGGCCCGACCCACTGCCCGGAGGTTGGTGTGGCTTGCAGCGTCGCCCAGGCCGCAGGCGCGGCCATGACCGGCGCGTCGTCCGGTGACGTCGGCAAGGCGCAGCCAGCCAGCAACGCCGCCATCGCCCAGGTCCCGCGGCGCAGCCGCTTGCTCATCGTCATCACCTTACTCCCTCGCCAGCGCATCGACGGGGCTCAGGGCCGCCGCCCGCCTGGCCGGCAGCGTGCCGAAGACCAGGCCGACGACGCTCGACACCCCGAAGGCGACGAGCAGCGCGCCCCCGCTCACCTCGACCTGCAACCCGCTCTGCACCCGGTTCAGCACCTGCGCCGCGAGCCAGCTCAACAGGACCCCCGCCACGCCGCCGAGGCAGCACAGCAGCACCGCCTCGACCAGGAACTGCAGGCGCACGTCGGCCTGTCGCGCGCCCACCGCCATGCGGATGCCGATCTCGCGCGTGCGCTCGCTCACCGAGACCAGCATGATGTTCATCACCCCCACGCCGCCCACGAGCAGCGAGATCGCGCCCACGCCGGCGAACAGCAGCGACATGACGCCGGTCACCTGCTGGAACTTGCGGAAGTCCTCGTCCGCGCTCCAGATGCCGAAGTCCTCAGCGCCGTGCAGGGCCCTCAAACGGTAGGAGATCTGCTTTCGCAGTTCGTCCGGCGGCACGGTGACGTCGAGCAGCACGTTGAAGTTGTCGGCATCGATGCGCAGGTCCAGCTTCTGCGCGAAGGTGGTGTGCGGCACGAAGACGCGGCCCAGCCAGGAGCCGAACTGGGCGAAGCCGCCGCTGTCGGCCACCACGCCGACGATCGTGACCGGCAGGGCCACCCCTTCCGGAGCGGCGGCGCCCATGCCAGCCGGCTGGACCTGAGGCGCCACGAGCAGCGTGCGCCCGATCACCACCTCGCCCGGCCGGAACAAGTGGTCGCGCGCCTTGTCGTCGATCAGCGCCACCTGGGCGCGCGAATCGAAGTCGCGCTGCGTCAGCTCGCGCCCCTGCACCACCTTGAGCTTGCGCATCGCCAGCGTGTGGGCCTCGGTGCCGAGCACGCTCACCATGCTGTCGCGGCTGGCATGGCGCGCCGTCATCTGCGCCTCGCGTTCGAAGGTGACGCCCCGCACGCCGGGCAGCGCCCGCACCGCGGCCAGCTCGGACGGCAGGAAGGGCCGCGGCACCGTGCCCGGCGGCAGCGCCGGGTTGCCACGGTAGACGAGGATGCGGCCCTGCATGAAGGCGCCCACGTCGCGCTCGACGCTGCCACGCGCCGCGCTGGTCAGCGCCACGATGCTGACCACGGCGGCGATGCCGATGCTGATGCCCAGCATCGACAGCACCGAGCGCAGCCGGTTGCCCAGCAGCGCCTGCAGCGCCGACTGCAGCGCTTCGTGCCACTGCCCGCGCAGCCGCTGCCACCAGCCGCCGCTGGCCGGAGCGGCGTCCTCCGCCGACGGCGCGGCGGGGTGGTGACCAGCCGGCGTGCCGCTGTCGCGCACGACGCGCCCGTCGCGCAGCTCGATGATGCGCCGGGCGTGCGCCGCCACCGTGGCATCGTGGGTGACGAGGATGATGGTGTGGCCGCGGCGGTGCAGCTCGGCCAGCAACGCCAGCAGCTCGGCCCCCGACTGCGAATCCAGGGCACCGGTGGGCTCGTCGGCGAGGATGATCTGGCCGCCGTTCATCAGCGCGCGGGCGATGGACACCCGCTGCTGCTGGCCGCCGCTCAGTTCGTTGGGCTTGTGGTGCAGCCGCGTCCCGAGCCCCAGGCGCTGCAGCAGCGCCTGGGCGCGCTCATGGCGCGCTCCGGCGGCCACGCCGGCGTACACGGCAGGCAGCCCCGCGTTGGCGCGCGCGTCCAGGTGCGGCAGCAGGTGGTAGCGCTGGAAGATGAAGCCGAAGCGCTCGCGGCGCAGCGCGGCGAGCTCGTCGGGCGACAGCGCACCGGCATCGCGGCCGTCGATCGCCAGGCGGCCGGCGGTGGGCACGTCCAGGCAGCCGAGCAGGTTCATCAAGGTGCTCTTGCCCGAGCCGGACTGGCCCATGATGGCCACGAATTCGCCCGCCTCGATGGCCAGGTCCACGCCATCGAGCGCCAGCACGTCGATGTCGCCCAGCCGGTAGTGCCGGCCGACTCCGGCAAGCTCGATCAGCGCCACCGCGTCAGACCGACGAAGCGGCGGCGGCCGCGGCGGAGGCAGCGTCGGCCGGCGGCGGCGCAAGCAGCACCTTGTCGCCGGCCTTCAGGCCCTCGGAGACCTGCACCTTCGCGCCGTCCTGCAGGCCGGTGCGGATGCTGCGCGGCTCGGGCTTGCCGTCCCGGCCCAGCACCTGCACGGCGTAGCGGCCGTCGTCGCCGCGCGCGCCCAGCGCCACCATCGGGATGGCCAGCACCTTGTCGGCCCGGCCGGTCTCGATGCTCACCTGCACCGTCATGTCGGACAGCAGCCGGCGCTCGCGGTTGGGCACCTCGAACAGCACGTTGTAGAAGACCGCGTTGCCCGCGCGTTCGGGAATCGGCTGGATCACCCGCACGCGGCCCTCGTGGCGCTGGGCCTCGCCGGCCAGGGTGACGAAGCTCGCCTTCTGCCCCGGGCGAACCTGGCCGATGTCGGCCTCGGGCACGCGCGCCCGCACGGTGATCTCGTCGAGGTCGGCCAGCGTGACCATCACCGGCGTCACCTGGATCGCGATGACGGTCTGGCCCTCCTGCACCGGCAGGTTCACCACCGTGCCGCCGATGGGTGCCGTGATGGCGGTGTAGCCCAGTCGCAGCCTGCGCTGCACGAGCTCGGCCTGCAGCCGGTTCAAGGTGGCCGTCTGGCCGCGCAGGTCGGCCTCGAGCCGGGCGAGCTCGGTGTCGGCGCGCTCGGCTTCGGCGGCGGCCGTGGCCTCGCCGCCGAGCAGGCGGTGCTGGCGCTCGGCCTCGCGGCGTGCCAGGCCTAAGCTGGCGCGCGTGCTGTCGATCAGCGCCGCCTGTTGCGCCACGGCGGCGTCGGCCTGGGCCACATCGCTTTCGGCGAGCGCCGGGTCCAGGCTGACCAGCAGCTCGCCCTTCTTCACCTGCTGGCCGAGCTGGACGTGGATCTTCTGCACCTGGCCGCTCACCTGGGCGCCGACATCCACTTTCGTGCGCGGCTGCAGCACGCCGGCGGCCAGCACTGTCTGCGTGATGTCGGCGGCCGCGGCCTCGCCGGTGGGCGGAGGCGCTGGCGGGGTGCGTGGCGCGAAAGCGCTCCAGGCGGCGGCGCCGGCGGCGGCGAACACCGCCAGCAGCCCGATGCGGACCCACCACGAGCGCCAGGCGCGTCGAAGGCGCCCTGCCGGGCGCGCGCGGGCGTTCATGCTTTCCGTCATGGCTTCTCCCTCACTCTTTCTTGTTCGAGCGCCGATGGTAGGCGTCGTAGACCTGCTGCGCCAAGGCCTCCGCCTCACGCTGCTGTTCTGGGGTCAATGGCGGAAGCTTGGAAAACCGCTCCAGCTTGGCGATGAGCTCCCGGCTCGATGCGGCGCTGCCGGGGTTGCCTTCGCCGACGATGCACAGCCAGGCTTCCTTGTAGGCCTCCCGCTCGGTGCGGCTCGTGCCGTAAGCCTGCGAGTCCACCATGAACGCGTACGACGTCAGCGCGCCAAGGTCCCCGGCCTGGGCCAGCTGGCGCACCTCGGCCTGCAGCTTGTCGACCATCGCCGGATCGGCCTCGGCCTTGCCGTCGTGGGTGAGCCAGGTCAGGTAGGACATCGCCGCACCGGGCGCACCGCCTTCGTAGGCCTTCTGGAACAGCTCGCCCCGGCGGGCCAGCGTGGAGTCGTCGAAGACCTGGCAGCGTCGCGCGTCGCTTTGCGCGCGGTCGACTTGTTCGTTGGTGATGCCGCCGAACGAGTCGAGGAATTTCCTGATGGACTCCGGCACGAGCGAGATGATGTCGCGCGTGACCTGCATGGCTTCGGCCGCCTTCGCCGCGTGAGCACAGAACTGCAGCACGTTGGCCGCCTTCTGCGCCTCCTGCGCGCTGCCACTGCCGAACCCCAGCTGGACCTTGCGCAGCAGGTCGGCCGCGGAGTCGTTGCCGAACGGCCCTGGGGGTGGCATGGCCGATGCGGCCGATGCCGAAGCTGCCGCAGATGGGGGTGAGACCGGCGTCGGCGCCGCGCTCGGCTCGGCCGCCTGCGGCAGCGCCTCGGGCGCGGAAAGGGGCACGGCCGTCGAAGGCACGCTCGCCGACGATCGTGAGTACATCCAGCCCGCGCCGGCCAACGCGATGGCCACCGCGGCGATCCATGGGCCCTTGCTCACTGGGCCGCCGCCTCGACGACAACACGGCCCAGAATGCCCGACGGCTGGCCCCGCTGCGCCTCCACCAGCACGGTGACCTCGCGCCGCGCCGCCCCCTTGGGCAGCAGGACCGCGAACGGTGCGGCATCGGTCGTCGCCTTCTCGCCGAGCTTGACGCCGTCGACCCAGACCTCGGCCTTGCCGGCGATGGCGCCGAAGGCCAGGCGTCCGCGGCCGTCGTTGCGGTCAGCGCGCACGGAGAACCCGGTGCGGTACAGGCGGAAGAGCTCGGCTTCCGGCCCGCGGCGGATCGGCGGCTCGTCCCAACCCCAGGAGTTCATGTCGGTCTCGGCCAGCTTGACGTTGGGGTCGGGCCGCTGGGCAAAGGCGGGCGAGACGCGCCAGCTCAGCAGCGGCGTCGTGGGCTCGGCGGTCGGCACGCTCGGCGGCGCGCTGGCGGCCTGCAGGGCAATCACCGTTTCAGCGCCTTGCACGCCCTGCGCCGAGGCGCGCAGCTTCAGCACGCCGCGGCCGTTGCGACGGCTCTGCACGATCACCTGCGCCAGGCCGTTGAACAGGCTGCGCTCGCTGGCCTTGTCCGCCTCGTGCGAGTTCGGGTCGCCGTTGCCGACGCCGATGATCGCGCCCTCGCCTTGCGCCTCGAAGCTCACGCGCAGGTTCGAGGTGGGCACCGGTCGGCCTTGCGCATCGACCGCGCTCACCGTCACCGGCACCGCGTCGAGCCCGTCGCCCGCGAGTGCGGTGCGATCCGGCATGAGCAACAGCCGCGCGGGCGCCCCGCTCGTCTCGACGGTGTCGCGTGCCAGCTCCTTGCCGGCCTGCAGGGCGACCGCCTCGATGCGGCCCGGCGCATAGGGCACCTGGAAGTGCGCCATCTCGAACGGATCGACGTCCTGCTCGCCGACGATCGCGCCGTTGAGCAGCAGCCGCACGCGCGGCGCATTGCTCGCCACCATCACGTGCACCGGCTGACCCTCGCGCCCCGGCCAGTTCCAGTGCGGCACCAGCTTGACGACCGGGCGGTCCTTCAGCTTCGTCCACTGGGCCTGGTGGATCCAGAACGCGGTCTTGGGGAACGCGGCCAGGTCCATCGCGCCGAAAAATGAGCTGGCGCTGGGCCATTCGAACGGCGTCGGTTCGCCGCGGTAGTCGATGCCGGTCCAGATGAACGAACCGGCGATGAATGGCCGCTGGGCGATGGCACGCCAGGCGTCGCGGTGGGTGTTGCCCCACGAGGACGGCTCCTCGTCGTAGCTGGCCAGGACTTGCGCCGCGCGGTCGCTCACGAACGCGCCGCGCGTCATGAAGGCCGAGGTGTCCTCCGTGCTCGTCATCGGCCGCTTCGGATACGCGCGGTGGTAGGCGTCGTAGGTGCCGATCTGGTAGTTCACGCCCACGACGTCGAGCGCATCGGACGCGTTCAGGCCGGCCATCAGGCCGCCGTGCATGGCCCCCGTCACCGGGCGCGTGGCATCGAGCTTCCTGATGGCCGCGACCATGCGGCGCGCCATCTCGTAGCCGGCCTCGGTGCTCTGCAGCGGCTCCTCGTTGAAGATCGACCACAGGATCACGCTCGGGTGGTTGCGGTCGCGCCGCACCAGCCAGGTGAGCTGCTGGAGATAGTCGGGCGAGGGGTTGAAGTTGCGGTTCTCGTCCATGACGAGCAGGCCCATCCGGTCGGCCATGTCCAGCACTTCGGCCGCCGGAGCGTTGTGCGCGAAGCGGATCGCGTTGACGCCCATCTCCTTCAGGCGGCGCAAGCGGAACTCCCAGATCGACTCCGGCACGGCCACGCCCACCCCGGCATGGTCCTGGTGGACGCACACGCCGTACAGCTTCAGCCCCTCGTCGTTGAGGAAGAAGCCCTTGTCCGCATCGAAGCGGATGGTGCGAAAGCCGGTCTGCACTTCCGTGCGGTCGAGTTCGTTCGTGCCCTCGCGCAGCACCGCGCGAACGCGGTACAGCTGGGGATCATTCAGCGACCAGAGCTTGGGCCTGCGCACTTCGAGGCTCGTGCGAGCGACGGCCGAATCCAAGGCGCCGACCTGTGCTCGCAGGCTGCCCTTGGCGACCTCGGTGCCTGCCGGGTCGAACACCGTCACGTCGATCACCGCGCTGCGAGCGGCCTTCGCGCTGCTTTCCAGCGTCACCTCGACCGGCAGCGTCCAGCGGCCGTCCTGCTTCACCGGATTGGCATGCAGGCCGTCGGTGGCGATGTGCAGCGCATCGCGCTTGACCAGCCAGGTGTGGCGGTAGATGCCGGCGCCCTCGTACCACCAGCCTTCCATCGCGTTGGCGTCGACCCGCACGGCGATCGTGTTGGGGTCATCGCCATACCGCACGAACGGCGTGATGTCGATCGAGCGGCCGTTGTAGCCCGACCAGTTGTGGTTGACGACGACCCCGTTCACCCACACCGTGCTGTGGGTGGCGATCGCGTCGAACTGCAGCTCGAGGTGGCGGCCACGGTCGGACTCGTCCAGCTTCAGGTAGCGCCGGTACCAGCCGATGCCGCGCGGGCGGTAGCCCTGCGAGGCGTTCTCGTTGCGATCGAACGGGCCTTCGACGGCCCAGTCATGCGGCAGATCCAGGCGCCGCCAACCCGAGTCGTCGAAGTCGGCCGAGGCGGCCCCCCAGGCGCCATTGGCCTTGCCATTGTGGTAGCTCATGCCGTGGCCCTTGACGGGCGGCGCCGGGACCTCGCCGAGGTGGAAGAGCCAGCCCGTGTCGAGCGACAGGCGCTCCCGGCTGGCGGCCAGCGCCGGCAATGCGAAGGTCAGCAGCGCGAGCAAGGCGCAGGCACGGCGGATAAGTGGGTGCATGTTCTTCTGGCAGACGGAGGTCTAGTTGAGGGCGGGTTCCAGCGTGACCAGCACGACATCGTTGCTGCGCATCGGCAGGTGCCATTGCTTGGGCGAGCCCATCTCGAAGTAGGCGGTGTGCGCATCGAACCAGGCCGGCTTGCGGACGCCCTCACGGGTCATCAGGCCGAATCCGCCATGGAAGGGCCGATCGGGTGGGCCTGGCTCCTCGAAGAGGTCGCTATGAGTCCAGTAGCTCATCGCCTGCGCGAAGCCGCGGGTGCCGCGCAGCTTCGTGAGGATCCACGACGCGTGCCGCCGCCGACGATGACGATCTTGCAGACTGCCTTGTCATTCATGTGCCACTCCGGGGCGGGCTCTGGAGCCGATATTGGTAAGACCAGAATCGGCGCAAGGATACACGGGCAGGTCGACTGTTCGCCGCCCTCGCAGAGGCAATTTCCTCGACTTGGGGGCGGATACCACAGTAAGGCCGATTCGCACCGCTTGCCTCACTGATATGGCGAAGCTGGTCAGACCGGCAAAAGATGGACTCCCGGCCATGAGCGGGCACTCGAGCAGCTCAGTCCGAGTGCGGGTCGAGAGGCGGTTCGTCGGAGCCGACGGTCCCCAGCTGTCGACTCGGGCGGTGCAGGATCGTCGTCCTGGTGGAACCTCCCTACGCGTAGAGACGCCCGGCCCTCAGACATGGGCAGGCCGATGTGAACCCGGTCGAGGAGCTTGGCTTCATGCACACCCGCGACCTCGCCGACCCCGCTGGGCACATGTGGGGAATATTCTGGATGGATCCGGCGGCGATTCCGCCCGCTGGTCAACAGAGCTGAGAGGCGATCAGCCCGCGGTCCAATCGGCGTGGCCGTGGCGGTCGAGCCAGGCAACGACGGCCTCCCAGTTGCTGACGCGCGTCGCCAGCGGGGTGGGGTTCTGGCGCAGGCGCACGATCCGCAGCTCGGGGCTGACGTCCACACCCAGGAATTCGAGCACCTCGACGAAGCGCTCGTCCAAGGTTTCGCTTTGCAGATGCATCACGCCGGCGCGGCCCGCAATGCGCTGGTTGAAATTTGCGTAGCGCTTCGTCGAGAGCTCGACGAAGCGGGCCAGGTGGTCGATGTCGACCTCGATGGCTGCGGGCGCTGCGTCCGCAGCGGCGCCGCCCTTGCCGGTAACCTTTGGCTCACCACCCTTGGTGGCCAAGGCAGTCCACTGCCCCGTCGTGCGCGCCGTCTGCGTCGAGACGAACTGCGCGAGCTTGTTGCCGCGCTCCAGCACGATGAGCCGGTAGCGCGGGTCGGCGCGGACGTGCTGGCGCACATCCGGGTGGTGCTTGAGGAACAGCTTGAAACCGAACAGGCGCTTTGCCGGGAAGGCCTGGTCCGACAGCGCCGCCACCTGCTCGAGCGCGACGAGCGGTTGCGCATCGCGCTCCTCGATGCTGGGCAGCCGCGCCTTGAATTCGCCGGTCAGCGCCGAGTACACGGTGTGCCGGTTGAACAGCTCGCGGTGACAGGCGATCTCGGGATGTTCGTTCAGGCGCGTGGTCAGGTATTCCGAGCCCGTGCGTGCCTGGGCGATCACACAGAAACGTTGCGAATGGCCCATGCCACGCATGATACGAAACGGCAGATCGCCGAGGCGGGCCCTGTTCCCCTCGTTTGGGATGCTTGCCCTCTACCGGGACGGCACGATCTCACTTACGATCGCGTCGCCAACGGTTGGCGCAAGGGGACGTGAGTGAAATTCAGCCAGGACGCTCTTCTCAACGCGGCAGCCACCATCGTGGCCGGCCAACTCCAGGCGCGCGCTGCGAGCCAAGCCATGGCCGGCGGCGACGACGTGAGCCAAATGCTGCTCGAGGCGATGACGCAGGTATTGGGCGGCATCGACCTGATGGAAGAGCAGGCCAAGTCCGAATCAATGGACCTTTGGGAGCGCTTCGGCACGAGCGAACGCTGACACGACGCGCTCTGGCCTGCTGGAGGCATGCAGATTGCCGCCGTGGGGGAGCGCGAAAGGAAGCCACCATGTCCACCCGCCGATCGATGCTGAGGCTGCCGCTGCTCGGCCTGCCGCTTGGCCTGTCCGTCAGCCGGCCCGCCCTGGCCGCGCCACCGCGCCTGACGCTGCGCGGGCCGGACATCATCGATCCCAGTGGCCAGCCCATCATCCTGCGTGGGTGGAACTGGGGTCACTGGGAGCAGATCCTGCCCCAGGACGCCGCGGAAAACGTCGCCCAGGGCGCCAACGTCGTCCGCATCCCGCTGCGCTGGTGGGGCAAGTACCGCACCAAGAATGTCGACAGCCGCGACGACGCGGCCACCGCCACGGCCGGCATCGCACCCGCCAACTTGCAGCGTCTTGACGAAGCGATCCGGTCGGCCTCGAGCGCCAAACTGTGGATCGTGCTGTTCATCGATTCCGACTGCGGGCAGAACGGCACGCAGCCGGACGGGCGGCGCTACTGCGATCCGAGTGACCAGTACGGCAACAACGGTCACAATTTCTGGACCGATCCGCCGATGCGCAAGAAGTTCGTCGCCATCTGGCGCTTCGTGGCCAACCGCTACAAGGACACGCCCTACCTGGGCATGTTCGAGCCATTGCCGGAGTTGAACCCGCCTGGCGTATCGCCCGCCGAGATCAAGGCGTTCTATGCCGAGTTGATGGGCACCATCCGCGAGGTCGCGCCCGGCGTGCCCTTCCTGATCGGTGGGCGACACTACCAGACCAAGGCGATGGACGAGGTCTACGACCCGGCCTGGAAGGACGTGGTCTACACCGGCAACCTGTTCCTGCACGCCAAGGCCCGCGGCACCGACGAGGCCAGCCTGGCCGACTACCGCGAGCGCGTCAAGCAGCTGGTGGACTTCCGTTCGCGGCACCAGGTGCCCGTGTTCGTGCAGCAGATCGGCGTGCGCTCGCGGGACGACCCGGATCGCCGCGGCGTGAAGGAGATGATGCAAGCGATGGTCGCCAACCGCATCGGGTTCACCTGGTGGACCTATCGCGGCGCCGGCAATCCCAACGAGTTCTCGGTGGTCTACCCGCAGGGCAAGGAGTGGGTGGTCAAGCGCGACTGGATGGATGCGATCTCGTCGACGTTCAAGCAGCGCTGAGAGGCACGGCGCTGCGCAGGCACGAAAAAAGGCCCCGCGTCGCGGGGCCTCTTGCTGGGTGATCGAGCCGACGATCAGCGCACGACGGCGATCTGTTCGCGGTTGCCACCCTTGTAGGTGAACAGGGTCAGCGCACCGTTCTTGATGTCGCCCTTCTCGTCGAAGGCGATGGTGCCGGTCACGCCCTTGTAGCCGCTGGTCTTGGCGAGCACCGGCAGGTACTTGGCCGGTTCGGCCGAACCGGCCTTGACCATCGCATCGACCATCACCATCGTCGCGTCATAGACGTACGGGGCGTAGATCTGCACATCGGCACCGAACTTCTTCTTGAAGTCGGCCTTGAACTTCTCCATGCCGACCTTCTGCGCGCCCTCGACGCCA
>NZ_DATFAN010000175.1:0-7846 GCF_035254525.1 Ideonella sp.
CAAGGCCGCGTTGCTCGTGTCAGCTCCGCGCCACCGGCCGCGCCGGGTCGGCAGACCATTCGCTCCATGAGCCGGGGTACAGCGCCGACCCGGGCAGGCCCGCCAGCTCCATCGCCAGCAGGTTGTGGCAGGCCGTCACGCCGGAGCCGCATTGGTGAACGACTTGCCCAGGTGTCGCGCCGAAGGCCTGGAAGACCCGGCGCAGCTCGGCGGCGGGGCGAAAGCGGCCGTTGGGATCGAGGTTGTCCTTGAAGAAGCGGTTGCGCGCGCCGGGGATGTGGCCGGCCTGCGCGTCCAGCGGCTCGACGTCGCCACGGTAGCGCTCGGGTGCCCGGGCGTCGATGACCAGCAGGCGCCCCGGCGCCGCGAGCAGCTCGGACGCGTCCACGGCCGGCATCGCGGCCGGCCGCAGCGGGTAGCCCTCGGCCGCGGGGGCGTGCGGCGTGAGGCCTTGCTCGAGCGGACCGCCGGTGGCTTGCCAGGCGGCGACGCCGCCGTCGAGCACCGCGATCGCCTGGTGGCCCAGCCAGCGCAGCAGCCACCAGGCCCGTGCCGCGTAGGCGCCGCCCTGGGCGTCGTAGGCGACGACCGGCGTGCCCGCGCCGATGCCCCAGCGGGCCAGCGTCGCGGCAAGGGCTTCCCGGGTCGGCAGTGGGTGGCGGCCGCCGTCGATCGCCCCGCGGGCGGTCTTGGGGCCGGACAGATCGCGATCGAGGTGGGCATAACGGGCGCCCGGCAGGTGGCCGGCGATGTACGCCGCCTCGCCCGCGCCGGTGTCGGCCAGATCGAAGCTGCAATCGAGCAGCACCGGCCAGTCGGGCGTGCCCAGGCGGGCCAGCAGGGTGGATGCGCCGATCAAGGGGGTTGGAAGCGAGGCAGTCATGGCGGGTCAGGATTCCAGGGTCGAGGATTCGTGGTCGGCTGCGCTTGTGCTGCGCTGGCGCAGGCGGGTGGCGGCGAGCCCGGCGCCGATGATCAGCACCATGCCGGCCAGCGCGACGGGCGTCACCGGGTCATCGAAGATCAGCACGCCGTAGAGGAACGAGAAGACGATGCCGAGGTACTGCAGGCTGGCGTTGGACAGCGTGCGGCCGATGGCGTAGGCGCGCGTCATCATCATCTGCGCCACGGTGGCGAGCACGCCGGTGGCCACCAGCAGCAGCACGCCGACGGGGGTGTGTGCATGGGCGCCGCCGGCCAGCGTCAGCAGCGCCCCGGCCGCGATGCCGCCGAGCGAGAAGTAGAAGACCACGCGGTACTCGGGCTCGCCGACGCGCCCGAGCGCGGTGACCTGCAGGTAGGCCATGGCGGCACCCAGGCCCGAAGTCAGCCCGGCCAGCGCGCCCTGGAACTGGTCGCGCTCGATCGTGGGCTGCAGAACCAGCGCGACGCCGGCAAAGCCGACGAGCACGGTGGCGACCAGCCGCGGGTCGATCCGGGCGGAGCCCATCATCACCGCGCCGCCGATCAGGAACAGCGCCATCCAGACCGAACTCATGTAGTTCAGCGTGATGGCGGTGGCCAGGGGCAGCTTGCCGATCGAATAGAACCACAGCACGAGCGAGCACACACCCGTCAGGCTGCGCCAGAAGTGCATCGCCGGGACGGTGGTGCGCAGGCTACCGCCGCGCGCCCGCGCGAGGCCGGCGATGAACAGCACGCCGACGACGCTGCGGTACAGCACGATCTCGCCGGCGCTGTACTGGGCCGACGCGAGCTTGACGCACACGCCCATCGTCGAGAACAGCAGGGCCGCCAGCAGCATCAACAAAGGCGCGGACATGGGCGTCAATAGCTCAGGCCCATCGCGTCGCGCACGTCCTTCATCGTCTGCCGGGCGATCGTGCGGGCGCGCTCGGTGCCCATCTCGACGATCCAGTGCACCTGCTTCGGGTTCGCGAGGTAGTTCTCCGCTCGCTCTCGCCACGGCGCCTGCTCGCGGTGGATCGCCTCGATCACCGGCTGCTTGCAGTCCAGGCAGCCGATGCCGGCGCTGGTGCAGCCCTGGCGCGCCCAGGCCTGGGTGCCGGCATCGGAGTACAGCTGGTGCAAGGGCCAGACGGGGCAGCGCGCCGGGTCGCCGGCGTCGCCGCGGCGCACGCGCTGGGGGTCGGTCGGCATGCGGCGGATCTTCTGCGCGACGACCTCCGGCGCCTCGCGCATCTCGATCGTGTTGTCGGCGCTCTTGCTCATCTTCTCGCCGTCCAGCCCCGGCAGCCTGGCCGTCTCGGTGAACAGCGCGGCGGGCTCGGGCAGCACCGGCTCGCCCCGCCCGCGGCCATAGAGGTGGTTGAAGCGCCGCGCGACCTCGCGCGTGACCTCGACGTGCGCTGCCTGGTCTTCGCCGACCGGCACGAAGTTCGCGCGGTAGATCAGGATGTCGGCCGCCTGCAGCAGCGGGTAGCCGAGAAAGCCATAGGTCGCGAGATCGCGGGTGGGCTGGGTAGCGATCAGATGCTTGTAGCTCGGCACCCGCTCGAGCCAGGACAGCGGCGTGCCCATCGCCAGCAGCGTGAACAACTCGGCGTGCTCCGGCAGCCGGCTCTGGATGAACAGCGTGGCCCGATTCGGGTCGATGCCGGCGGCGAGCCAGTCGACCACCATGTCGTAGACATTGCGCTCGATGACCTCGCGCTCCTGGTAGTGCGTGGTCAGTGCATGCCAGTCGGCCACGAAGAAGAAGCAGTCGTGGTCCTGCTGCAGGCGCACCCAGTTCTTCAAGGCGCCGTGGTAATGGCCAAGGTGCAGGGCCCCGGTGGGGCGCATGCCGGAAACGACGCGGGCTCGCATTCTCCGGATTCTGGCAGAGGCTTACACTGCGGCGCCTCTATGAAACGAATCGTCATTCTGCTGTCGGGCCGCGGCAGCAACATGCAGGCCATCGTCGAGTGCGGCGCCGCGGAAGGGTGGTCGGCGCGCGTGGTCGGCGTGGTGAGCAACAAGGCCGACGCACAGGGCCTGGCCTGGGCCGCCGAGCGCGGCATCGCGACGGCGGCGGTCGACCCCAAGGCCTTCGCGACGCGCGAGGCGTTCGACGCCGAGCTGCGGCGCGTGATCGATCTCTGGGGGCCGGACCTGCTCGTGCTGGCCGGCTTCATGCGCATCCTCGGCGCTGCCTTCGTGCGCCACTACGAGGGCCGCATGCTCAACATCCACCCGTCGCTGCTGCCCGCCTTCACGGGGCTGCACACCCACCGGCGGGCGATCGAGGCCGGCTGCAAGGTCACCGGCGCGACGGTGCACTTCGTGACGCCCGAGCTCGACCACGGGCCCATCATCGCGCAGGCGACGGTGCCGGTGCTGCCGGGCGACGACGAGGCGACGCTGTCGCAGCGCGTGCTGGTGCAGGAGCACCGCCTGTACCCGCTGGTGGTGCGCTGGTGCGTCGAGGGCCGGCTGCGTGTCCAGGCCGGCCGCGTCACCCAGCTCGACGGCGAGCCTCAGTTGCTCGTCGGCTGACCCGTTTCAGCGCGGCGCCGGCAGCAAGCCGGCGGCGATGTTGACAGCCATCGCCAGGATGGCGGTGTTGAAGGCGAACGACAGCAGCGCCTGCAGCAGCACCAGGCGGCGCATCGGCCGGCTGGTGATGGCCACGTCGGCCGTCTGGGCCGCCACCGCGATCGTGAACGAGAAGTACAGGAAGTCGACGTAGTTGGGGTGGAAGCTCGGATCGACGTCCGGAAACTTCAAGCCTGCCGGCGGGGTGTGGCGGTAGTAGTGGCTCGCGTAGTTCAGCGTGAACACCAGTGGCAGCAGCAGCCACCCGCCGACCACCGTGCCCAGGGCCAGCAGCACATGCGCCAGCGCCAGTGGCGCCGCCTGCACGTGCCGCACCCAGGCCAGCTCGGCGACGATGGCCACGATGCTGGCCACCGAGGCGCCCACCACGAGGCCGAGCACCACGGCCGCCCCCGGTGTCTGGGCCAGCGCGCTGCGCCGCAAGTGCCCGTGGTCGGCGCGGGCCATGACCCACGACATCAGGGCCAGGTAGGTCCAGACGCCGATGTTCCAGCCGACCAGGGCCCGCCCGACGGCGGTGTCGGCAGGAGCCAGCAGCCCCGCCACCAGACCCACCGCGGCGGCCAGCGACATCCGCGGTCGCACGGCGACGTGGGTCCACAGGCGCTTCATCGGTGCGGGGCGCCCAGGCCGGCGCGGGGATAATCCATCGATGCATCCTAATGCCCTGCTGGACCTGGCAACCGAGCTGTTGCGCCAGGTGCTCAAGTTCGACCAGCCCGCCGACGCCGTCGTGTCAGCCTTCTTTCGCAAGCACCGTGGCCTGGGGCAGCGCGAGCGCCATAGCCTGGCCGAGACGACCTATGCGGTGCTGCGGCAGCGCCTGCTGCTGGCCCACCTGGCCCAGAGCGGGAGTGGCGCGCTCGAGCGGCGCCTGGCAGCCCTGGCCTGGCAAGGCGGCGACACCTTCCTGCGCGGGGCGCTGGGCCCGCAGGAGCAGAAGTGGCTGGCCGAGGTGAAGGCGATCGACGTGGCCGGCCTGCCCGAGAAGCTGCGCCACAACCTGCCGGACTGGCTGGCCGGGCTGCTGAAGAACGAGCTGGGCGATGACTTCTGGCCCTTGGTGAACGCGCTCGACCAGCCGGCGCCGCTGGACCTGCGCGTGAACACGCTGAAGGCCAAGCGCGAGGACGTGCAGGCCGCGCTGGCCGCGGCCGGCATCGAGGCCACGCCCACCCCCTATTCGCCCTGGGGCCTGCGCGTGCAGGGCAAGCCTGCCCTGCAGAAGCTCGAGGTGTTCACCTGTGGCGACGTCGAGGTGCAGGACGAAGGCAGCCAGCTGCTGGCGGCGCTGCTGTCACCCAAGCGCGGCGAGATGGTGGTCGATTTCTGTGCCGGTGCCGGCGGCAAGACGCTGGCGCTCGGGGCGCTGATGCGCAACACGGGGCGGCTGTACGCCTTCGACGTGTCTGGCCACCGGCTCGATGCGCTCAAGCCCCGGCTTGCGCGCAGCGGCCTGTCCAACGTCTACCCGGCGCAGATTGCCCACGAGCGCGACGATCGCATCAAGCGGCTGGCCGGCAAGATCGACCGGGTGCTGGTCGATGCCCCGTGTTCGGGCCTGGGTACGCTGCGCCGCAACCCGGATTTGAAATGGCGCCAGTCGCCCAAGTCGCTGGAAGAGCTGGGCGCCAAGCAGCGCGACATCCTGGCCAGTGCGGCGCGGCTGCTCAAGCCCGGCGGTCGCCTGGTCTATGCCACCTGCAGCCTGCTGCGCAGCGAAAACGAGGCCGTGGCCGCCGATTTTTCCGCCGCACACCCCGAGTTCGAGCCCCTGCCAGCGGGCGCGGCGCTGGCCGCGGCCCAGGTGGAGCGGGCTCCCGAACTGGACTCGAACGGTCACCTGCGCCTGTGGCCGCACCGCCACCAGACCGACGGCTTTTTCGCCGCGGCCTGGCAGCGCCGGCCTTGAAGCGCCGGGCGTCCGCCCCGATCTGACCGGATGGCGGCGATTTCCTACGCAATTCCCGTGCTGGTCTCGGCAGCCATGTCTCCTACAATTTCACATTGGCTCGAACTCTCGGGCGGCTGGCGTGTACATGAGCAATTTGCAAGCGATCTTCTCGGCCTTCATCGATTGGGCCGCCCACGGGATCGTCGATGCCAGCTGGTGGCAACTGCTGTTGTTCACCCTGGTGCTGACGCACATCACCATCGCGTCGGTCACGATCTTCCTGCACCGCTCGCAGGCGCACCGCGCGCTCGAGCTGCACGCGATCCCGTCGCACTTCTTCCGCTTCTGGCTCTGGCTGACCACCGGCATGGTGACCAGGGAGTGGGTCGCGATCCACCGCAAGCACCACGCCAAGTGTGAGACGGCGGACGACCCGCACAGCCCGGTTGCCAAGGGCATCAAGACCGTGCTGCTGACGGGCAGCGAGCTGTACCGGGCCGAGGCCAAGGTGCAGGAAACGCTGGACAAGTACGGCCACAACACGCCGAACGACTGGATCGAGCGCAACCTGTACAGCCGCTTCCAATGGCAGGGCGTGGGCCTGATGCTGGTCATCGACCTGCTGCTGTTCGGCGCGGTGGGCGCGACCGTCTGGGCCGTCCAGATGCTCTGGATCCCCATCACGGCGGCGGGCATCATCAATGGCCTGGGCCACTGGTGGGGCTATCGCAACTTCGAGGCCGTCGACGCCTCGACCAACATCTCGCCCTGGGGCCTGATCATCGGCGGCGAGGAACTGCACAACAACCACCACACCTACCCGACCTCGGCCAAGTTGTCGGTCAAGCCCTACGAGTTCGACATCGGCTGGGGCTACATCCGCGCGCTGGAAACGATGGGTCTGGCCAAGGTGCGCAAGACCCCGCCCCAGCTCGTGCTGGGCTCGGTCAAGCCGGTGGCTGATTCGATGACGCTCGAGGCGATCATTGCCAACCGCTACGAGGTGATGGCCAACTACGCCAAGCAGCTCCGCCGCACCTGTGCGATCGAGCTGACCAAGCTGAAGGCCGACGGCGCTGCGAAGACCGGTGCCGCGTGGACCAATCTGCGCGTTGCCGAACGCTGGTTGCACCGCGATGCAGAGAAGATTCCGAGCAACCTGCGCACCCAGCTCGACCTTGCGATGGACGACTCGCCGGTGCTGAAGAAGCTGGTCACGATGCGCGAGGAACTGCGTCAGCTCTGGACCCGCACCAACGTGTCGGCCGAGCAACTGGTGACCGACCTGCAGGACTGGTGCCGCCGCGCCGAGGAAAGTGGCATCGCCGCGCTGCGCGAATTCTCCGTTCAATTGCGCGCGGCGCGTTGTTAGCCCCCACGCCCCCTTCCGTGGGCTGCCCCCCCGAGGGGGCTCGCGCAGCGGACCGGCAAAGCCGGATCCGCGCACGCCACTTGGAGGGGCCCAGGCTTCGCCGGGCCAAACAAAAAGCCCACCGGTTGGTGGGCTTTCTCTTGGGGATCGAGCCGAATTACTTCAGCTTGATTTCCTTGTACAGCACGTGCTTGCGCGCCTTCGGGTCGAACTTCATGAATTCGAGCTTCTCGGGCGTGGTCTTCTTGTTCTTGTTCGTGGTGTAGAAGTGGCCGGTGCCCGCGGTGGACTCCAGCTTGATCTTTTCGCGGCCGCCTTTGCTTGCCATGGTGCGTGACTCCTGTCAGTCAGTCTGTTGAGACGGGTGCGCTTACAGCGCGCCCTTGGCACGCAGATCGGCGACGACCTGGTCGATGCCGACCTTGTCGATCAGGCGCAGCGCTGCGTTGCTGATGCGCAGGCGCACCCAGCGGTTTTCGCTCTCGACCCAGAAGCGACGGTACTGCAGGTTGGGCAGGAAGCGGCGCTTCGTTTTGTTGTTTGCGTGGGAAACATTGTTCCCCACCATCGGGCCCTTGCCCGTGACTTGACAGACGCGTGCCATGACGCTTCTCCAGTTCTTCGTCCAGTGTTGTTGGCGCTGGTGCCTAGAGCAGGGGCCTGTGCCGGCTTTCGACGGCGTGTGGCGCTTGGGTGGGCACCCGTGGACCGGACGCGGGGCGACCCGTTTCCGGCAAAGACGATGATTATAGCGGAGATTCCGCCACCCTGGCCAGCCGCGGCCGGGCCGGCGGCTTCAGCCTTCCTGCTCGAGGAAGCGCTGCGCGTCGAGCGCCGCCATGCAGCCGGTGCCGGCCGAGGTGATGGCCTGGCGGTAGACGTGGTCCTGCACGTCGCCGGCGGCGAACACGCCGGGCACGCTGGTCATCGTGGCGAAGCCGGTTTGGCCGGTGCGGGTGGTGATGTAGCCGTCCTTCATCGCCAGCTGGCCTTCGAAGATGGCGGTGTTGGGCTGGTGGCCGATCGCGATGAAGCAGCCCTTGAGCGCCAGCTCGGTCTTG
>NZ_DATFAN010000176.1:0-8624 GCF_035254525.1 Ideonella sp.
GGCGCTGCGCGCCGAGCTGAATGACGGCATCGAGCGGCAGTTGAAGGGCAAGCGGCCGCTGGCGCAGCGGCGCGGGCGGCGCTAGCCGGTCAGGCGGCGCCGGGCCGCCAGCCTAGGCCGGCAGTCGTGCCGCCGGGCTGCGCGCCACGGCGCGGCCGGTACTCGCAGCCGACCCAGCCATCCCAACCGCACTGCGCGGCCACCTCGTCGATGACGCCGAACAGGTAGGCGTAGTTGAGCTCACCCACGTCGGGCTCGTGCCGCTCGGGCACGCCGGCGATCTGCAGGTGGCCGACGCGGCCGCTGGGCAGGTACTGGCGCAGCTTCATGGCCACGTCGCCCTCGACGATCTGGCAGTGGTACAGGTCCATCTGCACCTTTAGGTTGGGCGCGCCGACGGCCTGCACGATGCGGTGCGCCTCGTCCTGCCGGTTCAGGAAGAAGCCGGGAATGTCGCGCGGGTTGATTGGCTCGATCAGCACATCGCGCCCGACGCTCGCTGCCTGCGCCGCGGCCCAGGCCAGGTTGGCCTCGTAGGTGGCCTGCAGGCGCGCGCGCTCGGCACCGGCCGGCACCAGGCCGGCCATCACGTGCACGCGCGGGCAGCCCAGCGCCTCGGCGTAGCGCAGCGCCTGCCCGATGCCGCGGCGGAATTCGTCTTCGCGCCCCGGCAGGCAGGCCAGGCCGCGCTCGCCGGCGTCCCAGTCGCCCGGCGGCGCGTTGAACAGCACCTGCTGCAGCCCGTGCCCGGCCAGCAGCCCGGCCAACAGCGCCGGCTCGTGGGCGTAGGGGAACAGGTACTCGACGGCCTCGAAGCCATCGCGCGCGGCAGCGGCAAAGCGGTCGAGAAAGTCATGCTCGGGGTAGAGCATGCTGAGGTTGGCGGCGAAGCGGGGCATGGGGGAACGTGGGGCGGGCGTGGCCCGCCCGCTCCATCAGCCCGCGAAGCGCGTGAAGACCAGCGTCGCGTTGGTGCCGCCGAAGCCGAAGCTGTTCGACATCACCGTGGTCATCGGCGCATCGCGCCGCTCGCGCAGGATCGGCATGCCCTCAGCCGCCGGGTCCAGCGTCTCGATGTGGGCCGAGGCGGCGGCGAAGCCGTGCTCCAGCATCAGCAGCGAGTAGATCGCCTCCTGCACGCCGGCCGCGCCGAGCGAGTGGCCCGACAGCGACTTGGTCGAGCTGATCGCCGGCACGGCGTCGCCGAAGACCTGGCGCACCGCGCCGAGCTCGGCCAGGTCGCCGACCGGCGTCGAGGTGCCGTGGGCGTTGATGTAGTCGACCGGCGTCTTCACGGTGCTCATCGCCTGCTGCATGCAGCGCACGGCCCCTTCGCCCGACGGGGCGACCATGTCGTAGCCGTCGGAGGTGGCGCCGAAGCCGACCAGCTCGGCCAGGATGGTGGCGCCGCGGGCCTGGGCGTGGTCGAGCGACTCGAGCACCAGCATGCCGCCGCCGCCGGCGATCACGAAGCCGTCGCGCGCGGCGTCGAAGGCGCGCGAGGCGCGCTCGGGCTGGTCGTTGAAACCGCTGGACATCGCACCCATCGCATCGAACAGCAGCGAGAGCTCCCAGCTCTCTTCTTCGCCGCCGCCGGCGAAGACCACGTCCTGCTGGCCCCAGGCGATCAGCTGGCCGGCATGGCCGATGCAATGCGCGCTGGTCGAGCAGGCCGAGGTGATCGAGTAGTTGACGCCCTTGATGCCGAAGGGCGTAGCCAGGCAAGCCGAGACCGTGCTGCCCATCGTGCGCGTGACCATGAACGGCCCGACGCGCTTGATGCCCTTGGCCCGCAGCGTGTCGGCGGCCCAGACCTGGTTGTAGCTGGACGCACCGCCCGAGCCCGCCACCAGGCCGGTGCGCGGGTTCGACACGTGTTCGGGCGCGAGGCCCGAGTGTTCGATGGCCTGCTGCATCGACAGGTAGGCGTAGCCGGCCGCGTCGCCCATGAAGCGCAGCGTGCGGCGATCGATCATCGCCTCCAGGCTCAGGTCGGGCCGGCCGCTGACCTGCGAGCGCATGCCAAGCTCGGCATAACGCGGGTTGAACTTCAGGCCCGAACGGCCCTCGCGCAGGCTGCCAAGCACCTGCTCCTTGTTGTTGCCCAGGCTCGAGACGATGCCGTACCCGGTGACGACGACACGACGCAGCATCAGAAATCTTCCGTCGAAGTGAACAGCCCCACCTTCAGATCGGTGGCCGAATAGATCTCGCGCCCGTCAGCGTACATGTGGCCATCCGCAATTCCCATGACAAGCTTGCGCTCGATCACACGTTTCAGGTCGAGCCGGTAGCTGACCTTCTTCACAGTCGGCAGCACCTGGCCGTAGAACTTGACCTCGCCGGCACCGAGCGCGCGGCCGCGCCCCGGGTTGCCACGCCAGCCGAGCCAGAAGCCGACCAGTTGCCACAGTGCATCGAGCCCCAGGCAGCCCGGCATCACCGGGTCGGCCTCGAAGTGACAGCCGAAGAACCACAGGTCGGGCTGGATGTCGAGTTCGGCTTCGACCAGGCCCTTGCCGAAGGTGCCGCCGGTGTCGTCGATGTGGACGATGCGGTCCATCATCAGCATGTTGGGCAGCGGCAGGCGGGCGTTGCCGGGGCCGAAGAGCTCGCCGTGGCCGCAGGCCAGCAGATCGTCTCGGCTATAGGCATGGCGGCCCAGGTCGCGTTGGCTGCTGCGTGCCACGGGGGTCGTGAGGGGCTTGTCTTCGGAAGGCATGTTCTTGTCGATCAGGGCTCGTGGCAAGGCACCGGCCGGCGCCAGCGTCAACCCACGATTGTGCCCGTCCGCAGGAACCTGCGAGACCGGCCCAAATCAAGTACGGGGTACGACGGCACGTGCAGAATGGCCTTGAGCCTCTTGGGGCTATCTACATGCAAATGAGAATCGCTCGTAATAAGATTCGATCATGCCTGTTCCGCTTCCTCCCCCTGGCCTGCCCGAGCCGCTGCCCGCCGACCCGCCGGCCATCGTCGCCCCCGTCACCGCCTCGTCGGCCGGCGGCCCGCAGTGGCGCAGCGAAGACCTCCTGGCCGGCACCGACGAAGCCCTGATCACCCACGGCGATCAGGTCTACCGCCTGCGCCGCACCGGCACGGGCAAGCTCATCCTGACCAAGTAGCCCGGCTTCCGCACCAGACAGGAAAGAGAAGCGAGAAGCGCCGCCCATGCTTCTGCCCCACCTGCCCGGGTTCACGGTTCGCCCGGTCCGTCTCGACGATGCCGCCGACTGGGCCCGTTATGCCTGCCTGCCCGAAGTGAAGGAGTTCACCAGCTCGACGGCCACGACGGTCGATGACGTGCTCGCGGTGATCCAGCGCACGCTGGCCGGCGAGGCCACCTCGCCCATCCACTTCGCGCTCGTTCCGCAGGGCGGCGACACGCTCGTAGCCACCGTCGGGTTTCACACCATCTCGGCGCTCAACGGCACGGCGGAGATCACCTACGACGTCGCGCCGGCGCACTGGGGCCGGGGCATCGCCACCGCCGCGTGCCGCGCAGCCACGCTGTGGGCCTTCGAGGTCAAGGGCTGGCACCGGGTGCAGGCCACGACCGTGCTGCCGCATCTCCGGTCGCAGCGGGTGCTGGAGCGCTGCGGCTTCCGGCGCGAAGGGCTGGTTCGCCACTTTCGGCTGGTGCGCGGTGTGCCGACGGATTACTGGCTCTATTCGGCCATCCCCGGCGACGTTCGACCTGCGGACTGAGGATCAGTCGAGATCCGCGATGCGCGCAGCGATGCGCAGCTTGACCGCCTCGTCGGGTTCGCTGGCCAGGCGCGCTTTCAGGATCTGCGACTGCGCCGCATTGAGCGCGTCGTCGGCCGCCACCTTCAGGTCGGGCTCGACGCCGACACCTTCCCAGTTCGTCTGGGTGATCGGGCTCAGCGAGCGGCTGCTGGGGATGAAGGCCGCGAAGTGGTCGCCCAGCCGGCGCAGCTCGCCGGGGTGCGCGCCGCCACCGGTCGCCTCGCCGACGAGCGTGGCGCGCTTGAGGTTCTTCATCGCGTAGCTGAAGTCTTCGGCGGCCGAGAAGGTGTCGTGGCTCGTCAGGATGTAGAGCGGCCGCTGTGCGCCGTAACGCGGGCCGGTGACCTGCTCGCTGGTGTGGACCTCCTCGGTCACGCGACCGTCCCGGTCGACGAAGTCACTCAGGTGGGTGCGCCGCTCGACGAGGTAGCTCGCGACGGCCGCCACCGAATGCGGGGCGCCGCCCCGGCAGCCGCGCAGGTCGATGATCAGCGCCTGGGTGTCGCCCAGCAGTGTCATCGCGGCGGCCAGGCGGTCGTCGGCTTCCGGTGACAACACGGTCAGCTCGAGGTAGCCGATGTTGAACGGCAGCCGCTGCACCTGCTCGAAGCCGTAGTTGAGGCGCTGCATCTCGGCGCGGTCCTGCGGCGACAGCGTGTCGTCCGCCGCCTCCGTAACATCGGGGGGCACCACCCGATCGCTGTACTCGACGCGCAGGTGGCGGTCGTGAAGCAGGGCGCGCATGTCGGCGGTCAGCACCTCGGCCAGGGCCTCGGCGCTGGTCGTCGCCGTGTAGTGCGGCAGGCGCTCGCGCAGGCGTTCTGCCAGCGCGCGTGCCTTGTCGGGGAAGACGTAGTGCGCGTTCAGCGCTGTGATCAGCGCATCGACCACCGTGCGGGTGGTGGCCGGGTCGATCGGCCGGTCGCGTTGCGCGGGCCCGCCCGAGGCCCGCGCGATCAGCAGCGACAAGGTGCCGCGCTGCTCGCAGGCCGCCACGCCGGCGGCCATCACGGCGGCCGCCGCGGCAACGATGACGGGGGTCTTCTTGTTCATGATGTCAGCGTCGTTTGTTCGGAGATGCGTTCGGCGAACGGGTGCCGCTCCAACGCCGCAATGGCTTCGGCGAGCACCTTGGACAAGGGGTACGGCAGTTCGGCATCGAGCGCGTTGGCGGCGTGCTGCGTCGCCCGCCAGCACGCCTGCAGGCGTGGCAGCAGTGACCGGCCCTGGCCGGTCAGGCGCACGAGGCGCTGGCGGCCATCGGCGTCGCCGGCCTCGGCCGACACCAGCCCCTCCTTGACCATCAGCGCCACGGTCTGCGTCGCCGCGGGCTGGGTCATGCCCGCCTGCCGCGCGATCTGCCCGATCGTCAGCGGCTCCTGCGCGATCAACGCCCGCATCACCGGCGTGTAGCGGGGCCGGTAGGCCAGCCCGGCGCGCGCATAACTGTCGGCGACGGCGCCATCGAGCAGTTCGATCAGGTGGCGCAACTGAGTACCCAGTCCACGGTTCATGCAGTCATAATATTCGCGCTTATATAACTTGGCAAGTTTTTCATGGCAACCGGCGTCCTGGGTGACCCAGCGGCGCCTTCAGGCGTCAGCCGCTGGCGACCTGGCCGCCAGCGGCAGGCGCTCGCCGTAGCGCGGCGCGCGGGGCCACTCGGCAGCCCGCGGGGCGCGCCCATCCGGATGCGCCTCGGCCCAGCGCCGCGCCAGCAGCCAGCCGCCATGGCTGACGACGACCCGCGCCGCACCAGGCTGCCAGCCCGCGGCGCGGGCCAGCAGCGCGGCCAACGGCTCGCCACCACCCGGCGCATAACCCGAAAAGTCCGCACACCAGGCGTCGATCTCGGCCGGTGCGATGGCCCCCCATGCCAACCCATCCCAGGCGCCGAAATCGAGCTCGGCCAGTGCCGTGTCGATGCGGTGGACCCAGCCCCAGCGGCGCAGCCAACGGCCGACCGCCGCGCAGCGCCAGGCCGGCGAGGTGACGACGATGCGTGGCAGGCCCAGCGCGCGCGCCGTGCGCTGGATGCGCCGCGCCACGCGCTTGGCGCGGCGCGGGTCGACGTCGAGGTCGCTGCGCGCGCCGATGCAGCGCCCGGCGGCCCCGTGCGGTTTCGGGTGGCGCCAGGCGAAGACGCTCACCCGGCGACCTCGGCGGCCAGCACCAGCAACACCGCCAGCTCGGTGAGCTGCTCGGTGGCGCCGAGCGTATCGCCGGTGTAGCCGCCGAGCCGGGGCCGCAACCAGCGCCGCATGGCCCACAGCACGAGCGCGGCTGCGGCCAGTGCCACGCCGGCCCGCGCCGGAGCCAGGGCACCGGCCCACGCCAAGCCGGCCGCCACCACCATCGCCCAGCCCAGCGCCACGCGCCACTCGGCCGGCCCCACCGCGGTGGCCAGCGGCTTGGCCTTGGCATGCTCGGCGTCGCCGGCATAGGGCAGGCCCGCCATCAGCAGCACCGCCGTCGCGCGGCCCCAGGCATGCGCGAGCACGACCGCAGCCGCCGCTTGCGCCGCGCCCTGCGCGCACAGTGCGGCCATCAGCGCCGTGCGGCCGGCCAGGGTGAGCACGAGTGCCGCGGCGCCGTAGCTGCCGATGCGCGAGTCCTTCATGATGGCCAGCGCCCGCTCGCGCGATACGGTCCCACCCAACGCATCGAAGGTGTCGGCCAGGCCGTCTTCGTGGAAGGCGCCGGTGATCACCACCGTCGCGACCAGCGCCAGCAGCGCAGCCACGGTGGGTGGCCACACGGTGGCCGCGGCGGCCAGCACCGCGGCGCCCAGCGCACCGACGAGGGCGCCGACCAGCGGGAAGTGGCGTGCCGAGCGGTTCAGCCACGCCGGCTCGTACACACCGCCAGGCGAAACCGGCAGGCGGGTCAGGAACTGCAGTGCGACGAGCAGCAAGCGCCACTCGGCGACCAGCCACCCCGGCGGCGCCACGCGCGGCGCGCCGCGCTCAGGCACCACGCTCGCTGACGCCAGCCGATTCGAAGCTGGCCATCTCGTCCAGCAGCCGGCAGGCCGAGGCGACCAGCGGCCAGGCCAGCGCCGCGCCCGAGCCTTCGCCCAGCCGCAGGCCCAGATCGAGCAGCGGCTGCACGCCGAGCGCCGCCAACCAGCGCGCATGGCCACTCTCGGCCGAGGCGTGGGCGAAGACGCAGCGCTGCAGCACGGCCGGCGCCAGCGCCGCCGCCACGGCCACGGCGGCGGTGGTGATGAAGCCGTCGACGACGATGAGGCGCCGCTCGGCCGCGGCCTGCAGCACGGCACCGGCCATCGTGGCGATCTCCAGCCCACCGAACGCCGCCAGCGCATCCAGCGGCTCGGTGGCCCGCGCATGCAGCGCGAGTGCTTCGCCGAGCACCGTGAGCTTGCGGGCCAGGCCGGCATCATCCAGGCCGGTGCCGCGGCCCACGCAGTCGGCCAGCGGCAGGCTGGTCAGGCGGCTCATCAGCAGGCTGGCGGCAGAGGTGTTGGCAATACCCATCTCGCCCAGCAGCAGCACGTTGCCGGGCAGGCCGCGCAGCAGCGCGGCGCCGCGGTCGAGCGCGGCCTCGCACAGCGCGCGCGGCATCGCCGGGCCGCGGCTCGAATCGGCCGTGCCGGCCGCGAGCTTGGCGTCGACCAGGCCGGGGCGCGGGCCGAACTCATGCCGCACGCCGCAGTCGACCACCGTCAGCGCCAGACCATGCTGGCGCGCCAGCACCGAGACGGCCGCGCCACCGGCGAGGAAGTTCTCGACCATCTGCCAGGTCACGTCGCTCGGGTAGGCCGAGACACCGCGCGCGGCGATGCCATGGTCGGCCGCGAACACGACCAGCTGCGGCGCTTCGAGCCGCGGGTGCCCGGTACCCTGGATCAGCGCGAGCTGCAGCGCCAGCGCCTCCAGCCGGCCGAGCGCGCCGAGCGGCTTGGTCTTGTGGTCGATGCGGTGCTGCACGCGCGCGGCCAGCGCGGCGTCGTGCAGGTCGCTCAGATTTAAGGGTGCGTTCATGTTTTACGTTAGCGTTCGACGGAAGCGGCCCAGCCGGCGAACAGGCGATGGAGCTGGTCCAGCCCGTCGGTCAGCGCGGCCGGGCCGGGCTGCAGGATGTCGCAGGACTTGATCTCGTGCAGGCGGCCGTCGCGCACCGCCGGCACGGCTTGCCAGCCCTCGCGTGCAGCCACCTTCTCGGGCCGGAACTTCTTGCCGCACCACGAGCCGACGATCAGCTCGGGCGCGCGGCGCGCCGGCTCCAGCGCATCGGCGATCACGCGGTCGCGGCCCATGCGCTGCGCAGCGAGCTCGGGGAAGACATCGTCGCCGCCGGCGATGCCGATCAGCTGCGAGACCCACTGGATCGCGCTGATCATCGGCTCGTCCCACTCCTCGAAGTACACACGCGGCCGGCGCGGCCAGCCGCGCACGGTGGCGGCCATCGCCTCGAAGGCCTGCTCGCGTTCGGTGATCCACGCCTCGGCGCGCGCGTGGGCGCCGACGAGGCCGGCCACGAGGCGCAGCGTCGCGAAGATCTCGGCCACGCTGCGCTGGTTGGTGACCAGCACGTTCAGCCCGGCGCGGATCAGCTTGTCGGCCAGCGCGGCCTGCATGTCGGAGAAGCCGATCACCAGATCGGGCTCGAGCGCGACGATCTTGTCGATCTTGCCGTCGAGGAAGGCCGACACGCGGGGCTTCTCGTCGCGCGCGCGGCGGGGCCGCACGGTGTAGCCGGAGATGCCGACGATGCGCCGCTCCTCGCCGAGCAGGTAGAGCCACTCGGTGGTCTCTTCGGTGAGGCAGACGATGCGCTGGGGGCCAACGGGCGGAGTCGGGGTGGTCATGGCATGGGCTCGATCAACTGGTGAGGTGCTGCAGCACGCCGGG
>NZ_DATFAN010000177.1:0-47944 GCF_035254525.1 Ideonella sp.
TGCTCGCCGTGCGCGGACAGTGCCGGGCCCTGGCGACGGTGATCGCGGTCGGCGCGGCGGCCGGGCAGGGCGACATCGACTGGGACGCCGCGCTGGCGCGCGAGGCGGCCACCTTCACCGCCCGCCGCACGAAGGCCGACGACCCGGCGGTGCTGATCTACACCAGCGGCACCACCGGCCCGCCCAAGGGCGCGCTGATCCCGCACCGGGCGTTGATCGGCAACCTGACCGGCTTCGTCTGCAGCCAGAACTGGTTGCGCAGTGGTTCCGGCATGCCCCCGAAAAAGAAGCTCGGTCCTGGCGGCGCCCCCGCCGACGCCGTGTTCTGGAGCCCGGCCGACTGGGCCTGGACCGGGGGCCTGATGGATGCGCTGCTGCCCTCGCTGTACTTCGGCGTGCCCATCGTCGCCTTCCAGGGCCGCTTCGCACCCGAACGCGCGTTCGAGCTGATGCAGCGCCACCGCGTGACCAACAGCTTCCTGTTTCCGACCGCGCTGAAGGCGATGATGAAGGCGGTGCCGCACCCGCGCGAACGCTACGCGGGCCTGGCGTTGCGCGCCGTGATGAGCGCCGGCGAGGCGGTCGGCGACGCCGTGTTCACCTGGTGCCGCGACGAGCTGGGGCTCGTGGTCAACGAGATGTTCGGCCAGACCGAGATCAACTACATCGTCGGCAACTGCAGCCAGACGATCGGCACCGACGGCCACCCCTGCGCGGGCTGGCCGGCCCGCCCGGGCAGCATGGGCCGCGCCTACCCAGGCCACCGCGTGGTCGTGATCGACGACGACGGGCGCGAGTGCGCGCGCGGAACGCCGGGCGACGTGGCGGTGCACCGGCTCGATGTTCACGGCGACCCCGATCCGGTGTTCTTCCTCGGCTACTGGAAGCGCGACGACGCGACGCGCGCCAAGTTCACCGGGTCGGTGGGCCCTTCGCCGGGGCGCCCCAAGAAGGGCGCGCCCCCTCGGCGGGCCGGCGGCGTACTCGACGCCTTGGGGGTCCCCGTCGAGAGCTGGTGCCGCACTGGCGACACCGCGGTGATGGACGAGGACGGCTACCTCTGGTACCAGGGGCGCAGCGACGACGTGTTCAAGGCCGCCGGCTACCGCATCGGCCCGAGCGAGGTCGAGAACTGCCTCGTGAAGCACCCGGCGGTCGCCAACGCCGCGGTGGTGCCCAAGCCCGATGCCGAGCGCGGCGCCGTGGTCAAGGCCTACGTGGTGCTCGCGCCGGGCTTCGAGGGCAACGAGGCGCTGGTGGCCGCGCTGCAGCAGCACGTGAAGGGCCAGCTCGCGCCCTACGAGTACCCGAAGGAAATCGAGTTCATCGCCGCGCTGCCGATGACGACCACCGGCAAGGTCCAGCGCCGCGTGCTGCGGCTGCAGGAGGAGGAACGGGCGCGCGCGGCGGCCGGCGGCTGATTCGCCGATCGGTCGTGCCGGCCGTCATTTCGCGCACTTGCCTCGCGCGACCTGCACGGCGAGCAGCGGAATGCCCAGGATGCGGCCGGGCACCGGGTCCTTCATGCAGTCCGGCATGCCGGCGGCGGCAACGCCACCGGCGAGGCCGGCGTCGGTGCGCGCGATGCCGTCGGCGGCTGCCGCGGCGGCACGCTCCTGCAGCAAGGGCATCCGTCCGGTCTGGCGGATGGCGGCGCGCGTGGCGGCGCTGTCGAGCAGGCGCTCGGTCGGGGGCGACGAGGCCGCGCTGGCGGCGGGCGCGGCGGGCGCGGCGGCGACCGCCGGGGCAGGCTCGACCCAGGTCGATTCGTGCGGCGCGAGCGCAGCAGGCGGCCGCGCGGGGGCCGGCGGGCGGCTGGGCACGGCCACCCGCTGCGGTGGTGGTTTGGCCGGCGGTGCCGCCGCACGCGTGGGCCGTGCCGGCAGCGCGTTCACCCAAACCAGCGCATGCGGCTCGACCCGCACCTCGAGTTCGCGCGAACGCAGCGACTGCCACAGCGCCAGCACCAGCAGCGCGTGCAGCGCCACCACCCCCGCCAGCGCGCCCGGGCGGCGTGCGACGGGCCAGCCGCCGGGTCGATCCGATTCAGGGCGTCTCATCGTCGGGCCGGTACTCGAGCAGGTCGCCCGGCTGGCACTGCAGTGCCTCGCAGATCAGCGCCAGCGTGTCGAAGCGCACACCGCGCACCTTGCCCGACTTCAGCAGCGAGATGTTCTGCTCGGTGATGCCCACGCGCTCGGCCAGCTCGCGCGAGCGCATCTTGCGCCGGGCCAGCATCACATCCAGATGCACGATCACGGGCATCAGACGAAGCCCTCGTTCTCCTCGGCGACGCGCGCCGCTTCGGTCATCACGCGGGCGATGGCCACGAACACCAGCGAGCCGAGCATCAAGGCGTAGTCGTTGGAGCTGATGGCCACCACCAGCGCCCGGTGGCCGGGCGGGTTGTCCCACGAAACCGCCACCGACAGGGCGGCCTGGGCGAGCGGCTGCACGACGGCCAGCGCCACCAGCAGCAGCGCGAAACGCCGCAGGCAGGCCAGGGCGAGGGGGCTGAAGACGGCACCGCGCCGGTATTCGCCGAACAGGCGCCACAGCTGCCACAGCAAGGCCAGGCCCAGGCCCACGGGAAAGGCGGTGACGGCTGCCATGCGAAGGCGGGCGGCCGTCGTGAGCCCGCCTTCGGCGAGGTCCAGCAGGTTCTGGCCCGTGGCCTCACCCATCCCGAGCGCCAGCAGCGCGTCGGGGGCCAACAACTGAAGCGGCAGCACGGCCAGCAGCACGAGCGCGGCCAGCAGCGCCAGCGCCTGCACCCAGGCCGCCAGGCGCCCCAGGCGAAGCGCGAGTGCCGGGGTGGGCTGGCGGGACAAGGCGAGGATTTCGATGTGCATGAACTTACTGTAAAACAATAAAAAATAACCGTCAAACAAGATTGCTCTGGAGCCCATGGGCGGCTGCGGCACACTCGCACTTTTGCCTTCTTGCGAACGGAACGCGACGATGCACACCCTGACCCTTGGCCGCAGCAACCTTCAGGTCAGCCCCATCTGCCTCGGCACGATGACCTTCGGCGAGCAGGTCGGCGAAGCCGAGGCCCACGCCATCCTCGACCGCGCGGTCGAGCGCGGCGTGAATTTCCTCGACACCGCCGAGATGTACGCGGTGCCGCCGCGCGCCGAAACCTTCGGCGCCACCGAGACCATCCTCGGCCATTGGTTCGCGAAGCGCCCCGGGGCGCGGCGCAAGCTCGTGCTGGCGAGCAAGGTCTGCGGCCCGTCGCGCGGCATGCCGTGGATCCGCGGCGGCGCACCGGACCTGACGCCGGCCGACATCGTCGCCGCCTGCGATGCGAGCCTGAAGCGCCTGCAGACCGACGTGATCGACCTGTACCAGATCCACTGGCCCAACCGCAACGCGCCCAGCTTCGGCGCGCTGTACTTCGAGCCGAAGCGAGACGCCGAGAACACCTCGATCCACGACCAGCTCGAAGCGATGGCCGCGCTGGTCAAGGCGGGCAAGGTGCGCCACATCGGCTTGTCCAACGAGACGCCCTACGGCGTGGCCGAGTTCGTCCGCGTGGCCGAGGCGCACGGCCTGCCGCGGGTGGTGACCGTGCAGAACCCCTACTGCCTGGTCAACCGCTCGCTCGACAACGGGCTGGACGAGACCATGCACCGCCTGGGCGTTGCGCTGATCCCATACTCCCCCCTCGGCTTCGGCCTGCTCACCGGCAAGTACGACGAGCGCGGCATCGACGACCCCGCCAACCCCGGCCGCATGGCGCGCTTCGAGCGCATGAAGCAGCAGCGCTGGGGCCGCCCGTCCGCACTCGCTGCCGCGCGGCGCTACAACACACTGGCCCGCGAACACGGCCTCACGCCCACGCGGATGGCGCTGGCCTGGTGCTACACGAACTGGCGGGTCGCCTCCACCATCATCGGTGTGACCTCCGTCGCCCAGCTCGACGAAGACCTCGACGCCTGGGGCACGACGCTGTCGCCCGAACTGCTCGCCGCGATCGACGCCGTCCGGCTCGAGATGCGCGACCCCGCCCAGTAAGCTTCGATCGATGGCCAAGAAAGACAAGCACGTCAGCGAGACCCTCGCCACCCAATGGCTCAAGGCCCATGGGGTGGCCTACACCGAGCACGTCTACGACTACGTCGACCACGGCGGCACGGCCGAGTCGTCCCGACAGCTCGGCCGGCCCGAACACGAGGTCGTCAAGACGCTGGTGATGCAGGACGACAGGGCCGAGCCGCTGATCGTGCTGATGCACGGTGACCGCCAGGTCAGCACCAAGAACCTGGCGCGCGCCATCGGCGCGAAGAGCGTCGAGCCCTGCAAGCCCGAGGTCGCGCAGCGGCACAGCGGCTACCTGGTTGGTGGCACCTCGCCGTTCGGCACACGCAAGGCGATGCCGGTGTACGTGGAGCAGAGCATCCTGGACCTGCCGGGCATCCTGATCAACGGCGGCCGGCGCGGCTACCTCGTCGGCATCGCCCCGGCGGTGCTGACCGAGAAGCTCGGCGCGAAGCCGGTGTCCTGCGCGCTGGCCTGATCACCGTCAAGAGCAGCCATCGGCCCCCGAGTTTCTGGGGCTGCCGTGCCGGCGGGGCGCGGCGCACAATGGGTCGATGAATGCTTCGATCGGCTCGTTCCGTCGTCGTCTGTTCGCGGCCTGGGCCGCCTGGCTCGTCGTCGTCCTCGGCTGCGGCGCCGCGCCCGTCCGGGCCGAGACGACGGTTCGCCTGGCGCGCATCGAGAACATTCCCGACCAGGCCGTGGGCGGGGAGATCCTCAAGGCCGTCTACCGCCGGATGGGCATCGAGCTCGTGCTGGTCGACATGCCGGCCAAGCGTGCGCTGATCGAGTCGAGCCAGGGCCGGGTCGACGGCGAGGTGCAGCGCATCCTCGCGGTCAAGGACGAGTACCCGACGCTGTTGCCGGTGCAGGTGCCGTTGAACTACATCGAGCCGGCCGCCTTCGTCAAACGCCAGCAGTTCCGCGTCGATGGCTGGGAATCGCTGCGCCCCTACGCGATCGGCATCGTGCGCGGCGTGGGCTCGTCCGAGCGCGGCACGCAGGGCATGCCGCGCGTCGAGGCGGCCACCACGATGGACCAACTGATGACGATGCTCGCCGCCGAACGGGTCGACGTGGCGGTGAACGACTTGTTCAGCGGCCTGCTCGTCAACCGCCGGCTCGGCCTGGACGGCGCACTGCGGCCGTTGTCGCCGCCGCTGGAGCGCATCCTGCTGTACCACTTTCTTCACGAGAGTCGCCGCGACCTCGTCCCCCGCGTCGAGCAGACGATGCGGCAGATGCAGGCCAGTGGCGAGCTCGAGCGGCTTCGCAGGGAGATCACCGAACGCATGCTGGAGGACGCGCGGAAGTAGACCGGCCGCGGCGGCACGAGGCGCGCGAAAGGGGTGGGATGGGTGAATCTCGCTGGGGCGGTGTGCACCATGCCCTGTTCAACGGCAATGGCGTTGCCAGGCGGCTGCTGGTCGCGGTGGTGGCGTTCAGCACGCTGATCACGACACTGATCACGGGCCTGGACCTGTACCGTGGCTACCAGCGCGATCTGGTCGGCATCCGTGCGAGCTTCGATTTCGTCCAGGCAAGCCATGCGCCCACCTTGTCACGCAGCGTCTGGCAGCTCGACGACGACCTGGTCCAGAGTCAGCTCGAAGGCCTGCTGCGCCTGCCGGATGTCGAATACGCCGGCGTCGAGGTCGACGGCCGCGTGCGCTGGTCGGCCGGCCAGGTGAGGGCGCAGCGCCGACTGCAGGTCGAGCTGCCGCTGACGCACGACCGGGCCGACGCGCGGCAGACGATAGGCACCCTGCGCGTCGTGGCCAGCGTCGACCAGGCGCTGGCGCGGGTGTGGGATCGTCTGCTGATCGAAATGCTCGGCAACGGCCTGAAGACCCTGCTCGTCGCCGCCTTCATGCTGCTGGTCTTCCAGTACCTGGTGACACAGCACCTGACCCGGGTCGCCCGCTTCGTGCGCGACATCGACCCGACCCGGCCGCTGCCGCGCGACCGGACGCTGGTCCTGGACCGGCCGGCCACCGGCCGCTGGCGGCCCGACATCCTGGATGCCGTGACCCGGTCGATCAACGGGCTGCTGCGCTCGCTGGAGCAGGCGCGCGCCGAGCGCGACGCCTCGCACGAGCAGCTGGCGCGCAGCGAGCTGCGCCTGCGCCTGAGCGTGGAGGCCGCCGGCGCGGGGCTGTGGGACTGCGACCTGGCGCAACGGGTGGTCGATGCCAACGACGACTGCGCCGCGCTGCTCGGCAGGCGGCCCGGTGGGCTCCCGGCCCAACTGGCGGCGTGGCGCGAGATGGTTCACCCGGACGACCTCGAGGCGGCGCTGCAGGCCATCCAGCACCATGCGCTGCAGCAGAGCCCGCGCGTCGAGATCGAATGCCGCCTGCACCACCTGGAGCACGGCTGGCGCTGGATGTCGGTGCGCGGCCGGGTCGTCGAGCGCGCGGCCGACGGTGCGGCGCTGCGAGCCGTCGGCACACTGGTCGACGTCCACCCGCGCATGCTGGCCCAGGCCGCACTGCGCGAGCGGGAGGAGCGTTTCCGCGGCATCGCGGAAATGAACACGGACCTGGTGTTCCAGACCGACCGCGACGGCGTGCTGCGCTACGTGTCGCCCAGCGCCCGGGCGCTGTACGGCCTGGCGCCGGACGACATGACGGGCCAGGCCTTCGCCGAGCGCGTGGCGCCGGAGCATCGCGCCGAGGCCGCGCGAATGCTGGCGCGGGTCATCGGCGGCGAGACCTTGCGCAACATCGAGCTGAGTGCAATGCGCGACGACGGCTCGCGCTTTCCCGCGGAAGCCAACGTGACGCCGATCCGCATCGACGGCGCGGTCACCGGCGCGCAGGGCGTGCTGCGCGACATCAGCGAACGCCGTCGGGCCGAAGCGGCCGTGCGCGACAACGAGGCCAGGCTGCGCACGCTGACCGCCCACACCGTCGCGCTGATCTGCGAGCTGGATGCCGAAGGCCGCGTGCGCTTTGCCAACCGCAGCGGGCCGCCCGAGCGGCCGCTGGTGGGCACCCTGGGGCGGGATTGGGTGCCGCCCGAGCGCCGGGCCGACTTCGACCGGGCGTTGCAGCAGGTGCTGGCCACCGGCGACCGCCAGGCGCTGGTGCTCAGCATGCCCGACGCCGACGGTGCCGAGCGCCACTACCTGATCACGCTGGCCGCCACGCCGGGCGGCGGGCCGGCGCGCGTCGTGTCGACCGCCACCGACATCACCGAGCTGAAGCAGGCCGAAGAAGCCTTGCTCGACGCCAACCGGGGGCTCGAGGCGCGCGTGCGCGAACGCACGGCCGCGCTGGAGGCGGCACGCGACGAGGCGCAGCGCGCCAACCTCGCCAAGTCGGAGTTCCTCTCGCGCATGAGCCATGAGCTGCGCACGCCGATGAACGCCATCCTCGGTTTTGCGCAGATCCTGGAGGCGGCCGACCTGGCACCGAAGCAGCGGCGCTGGGCCGGCGAGATCCACCGCGCGGGCGAGCACCTGCTGCGCCTGATCGACGAGTTGCTCGACCTGGCCCGCATCGAGGTCGGCCGGCTGGCCGTGCGCGCCGAGCCGCTGGAGCTGGGGCAGGTGCTGCAGGATGCCGTGTCGATGTGCCAGGCCTCGCTGCAGGGCAAGAAGATCACGCTGGAGATCGAGCCCGCCGCGGCGCCGATCGTGGTGCAGGCCGACCCGACGCGCCTGCGCCAGATCCTGGTGAACCTGGTGTCGAACGCCATCAAGTACAACCGCCCCGGCGGTCAGGTCCGCCTCGGTCGGCAGCTGCTGGACGACCACCGCGCGATGCTGACCGTCAGCGACACGGGGCTGGGCATCCCGGCCGACAAGCTGGCCCGCCTGTTCGTGCCGTTCGAACGCCTGGGGCGGGAGGATTCGCCCATCCCGGGGGCCGGCATCGGCCTGGCGTTGTCGAAGGGCCTGGCCGAGCTGATGGGCGGCGAGCTCGGTGTCGAATCGACGCCGGGCGAGGGGTCGACCTTCTGGATCAAGCTGCCGCGCGCCACCGAGGAGCGCCCGCCCAGCCCGCCGGCCGAGCTGGCGCCGAAGCCGGTGGTGGAGCGCCGCCTGCGGGTGCTCTACATCGAGGACAACGCGGCCAACCTGGAGCTGATGGAAACCTGGTTCGAGGAGTTCCCCGGCTTCACCTTGCTCACCGCGGAGGACGGGCCCGAAGGCATCGCGCGGGCGCGCGCCGAGCGGCCCGACCTGATCCTGCTCGACATCAAGCTGCCCGGCATGGACGGCTACGAGGTGCTGGCCGAACTCAAGGGCGACGAGCGCACGCGCGGCATTCCGGTGATCGCGGTCTCGGCCGATGCGATGCCGCACGACATCGCGCGCGGCAAGGCGGCCGGCTTCGCGGCCTACGTGGCCAAGCCGATCCGGCTGAACGAGCTGCTGGCGCGCATCGACGAATGCAGCGCCAGCGTGGCGACGCCGGGCTGAGCCTGGCGCGGGTGGGGGCCTTGGGCTGCTGACATCGCGCTGTCAGCAGCGCCGGTGCACAGTGGCGCCTTCGACCCCCACCAAGAGGAGCCACCGATGACCGTCAAACCCGTGCTGTCGCTGGATGAACAGCCGCTGCAACCCCGGCCCGCCCAATACCGCCCGGGCGGCGCGGCGGGCGAGCGATTCGAGCTCACCCGCGCGACCCTCGGCGCGACACTCGGGCTGAAGAAGCTCGGCTGCTCGCTGACCGAGGTGCCGCCAGGCAAGACCGGCTATCCGTTCCACAGCCACCGCGTGAACGACGAGATGTTCTACATCATCGCCGGCCGCGGCGAGCTGCGACTCGGCGACGCGCGCCACCCGGTGGCTGCCGGCGACCTGATCGGCTGCCCCTGCGGTGGCCCGGCGACGGCGCACCAGCTGATCAACACCGGCTCGGTGCCGCTGCGCTACCTGGCCATCAGCAGCGAGCTCGACCCCGAGGTCTGCGAGTACCCCGACTCCGGCAAGATCGGCGTCTGGGCCGCCGAGCCGGGTGGCCCGGGCCTGATGCACCTGACGCGCGCCAGCGCCAAGGTCGACTACTGGGACGGCGAATAGGGCCCCCTGCGCCGCCTGCGGCGTCGCCCCCCCTCAGCGGCCGTCCAGCCCGCCGGCCATCGTCGTCGCGCTGCCGGCCATCACCGCGTCGATCTGGCGCAGCACCTCGTCGAAGGCCAGCGGCTTGGTGACGTAGGCGCGTGCGCCCGCGGCAATCGCCGCGTTGACGGTCTCGTCCATCGCGTCGGCCGAGACCATCACCACCGGCAGCCGGCGCAGCCGCGGGTCGGCGGCGATCGCATGCAGCAGCTCCAGGCCACGGCCGTCGGGCAGTTGCATGTCGAGCAGCAACAGGTCGGGCGGCCTGGCGTGCAGATGGGCCAGGCCCTCGGCCAGGGTGCCGCAGACTTCGAGCGTCAGATCCGGCCGCCGGCCGACGAGGGCGGCCATCACCAGCGCGTTGACCGCGTCGTCCTCGACGTACAGCAGCCGGCGCGGGCGGCCCTCGGCCCGCGGGTCGCTCACGACGTCCATCTCACCGTCGGCCGGCTCGGCGGGCGACTGCGCCGCCGGCAGTGTCACGGTGAATTCGCTGCCCTGGCCGGGCTGGCTGCGCACGCTCAGCTGGCCCTGCATCAGCGAGACCAGCGTGCGCGTGACGACCAGGCCGATGCCGGCGCCCGGCTTGCCGGAGGATTCGCGCCCCAGGCGGTTGAACGACTGGTACAGGCCATCGAGCTGGGCCGGGGTCATGCCCAGCCCGGTATCGCGCACGGTGACCTGCACCGTGCTGCCACCGGGCCCGGGCCGGGCCCGCAGCCAGACCTGGCCCCCGGCGCGGTTGTACTTGACCGCATTGCTGAGCAGGTTGACCAGCACCTGCTCGACCCGCACCGGATCCGCGTGCACCCAGCGTGCGTCGTCGGCAATGTCCAGCGCGCACATCACCTGGTCGCGCTCGGCGTCGGCGGCCACGAAGGCCAGGGCGTCACGCGCCAGCGGCGCGAGGTCGACCGGGCCGAGCGTCAGGCGCAGGCGGCCGGATTCGATGCGCGAAAGATCCAGCACGTCGCTGATCATGCCGGTCAGGTGCCAGCCGGCGCGCTCGATCAGCGCGACGCCTTCGCGCCGTTTCGGGTCGCCCTGCACGACCGGGTCCTGCGAGAGCGACTGCGCGAAGCCGACGATGGCGTTCAGCGGGGTGCGTAACTCGTGGCTCATGCGCGAGAGGAACTCGGTCTTGGCCAGGCTCGCGGCCTCGGCGGCGGCGCGGGCCTGTTCGGCGGCGCGGGTGCGCAGCGTGTCGGAAATATCGGAGATGACGACGATCCAGACGACCTCGCGCGCGCCGCTGACCGGCGTGATCTGCGCCTGGGCCTCGATTGTCGGCGCACCGCCCGGCTGCAGTGTCAGGCGGTCGGTGCGTGCCTCGCGCCGGCGCAGCCGCGGCGCCAGCCACTCGACGAAATCTACCGCGCTGCCGGGGCCGGCGACGGTGGCCAGCCCGGCCAGCGTGCTGCGTCCGGCCAGCGCATGCGCCGGCTGGCCGAGCAGGCGGGCCGCGGCATCGTTCGCGTAGCGCACCGCCATGCTGCCGTCGAGCGCGAGCAGGCCGTCGCGCAGCGAGCCGAGGATGGCCGAGCGCTCCTGCAGGCCCGCGCGCAGCTGCTGCTCGGCCGCCTCGCGGCGCAGGCTCTCGCTGGCGCGCGCGTCGAGAAAGCGGTTCAGCGCCTGGCTCAGCACGATCACCTCGTCGCCCGAGCCGTCTGATCCCGCCTGCGCCGGCAGGCGGGCCAGCGGGTCGTCGATCTTCAGGTCGCGCAGATCGTGCACCAGGGCCAGCAGGCGGCGAGTCACGAGGCGGTGCATCACCCACAGCAAGCCGAGCGCGATGGCGACGACCTTCAGCAGCTCCCAGGGCAGGCGCTGCATCGCGCGGCGCTCGATCTGGGCGTCGATCTCGGCGAACGATTCACTGACACGCAGCGTGCCGATGGCTGCGGGCCGGGCGGCCACCTTCAGCGGCAGGTCCAGCGGAGCGCCGGCCCTGGCCGAATCGAAGCCCGGCCGCCAGACGTCGACCAGCGCCTTGCCGTCGTCGGCCAGCACCTGCACCCGCACGATCGCGCCGTCACGCACCAGGTTGCGCGCCAGCAGGTCGAGCGTCGCGAGGTCGTAGTTCCACAGCGCCAGGGCGATCGGTGGTGAGCTCAGGCCCAGGGCCGCATCGGCCCGCACATGCGCGGAGCGGGTCAGCTCGCCGCGCTCGCGCCACAGCTCGATGCCGCCCACCAGCAGGAACACGGCGATGCCGAAGGCGGCAACCGACACGATCATGCGGGTGACCAGCGACGAGTTGAGGCGCAGCAAACCTTGGGGCCCTGAGTGAGGGATGGGCGGCGGATTGTCCAGCATACCGAACGGGCCTGGTGGCGCCAATCCCGCCAGCGCACCGCACGGCAGGGCCCGGCTTACACTTCGGGCCCGGCATCGTTGCCGAAGGTGCATACCGGCATGGGTTTCGCGTATTCGTTGGCCGCCATCGTCGCGGCCTACCTGGTGGGTTCGCTGTCGTTCGCCGTGATCGTCAGCCGCGTGATGGGGCTGTCGGATCCGCGCTCGTACGGCTCGGGCAATCCAGGTGCCACCAATGTGCTGCGCTCGGGCAACAAGCTGGCCGCGCTGCTGACGCTGGCCTTCGATGCGCTGAAGGGCTATGTGCCGGTGCTGGCCGCGCTGCTGCTCGCGCCGCGTGCGGGCTGGGGCGAGACGACCGTCGGGCTGGTCGGCCTGGCCGCCTTCGTCGGCCACTTGTGGCCGGTGTTCTTCCGTTTCCAGGGTGGCAAGGGCGTGGCCACGGCGGCGGGCGTGCTGTTGGCGCTGAACCCGGCGCTCGGCGCGGCAACGCTGGCCACCTGGCTGATCGTGGCCTTCGTCACCCGCTACTCCTCGCTCGCGGCCATCGTGGCGGCCGCCTTCACGCCCTTTTTCCAGCTGCTGCAGTGGGGCCCGTCCCCGATGGTGCTGCCCATCACGGTGATGAGCCTGCTGCTGGTCTGGCGCCACGAGGCCAACATCCGCAAGCTGCTGGCGGGCACCGAATCCAAGCTCGGCCAGAAGGCGGCTCCGTCGGCAGCCCCGCCCAAGCCGGCGCATCCCCACCATTCCCACTCAAAGAGAAAGCACTGACCCGATGAGCACGATCCAACGCTTCGACGTCGGCCCCCGCATGTCCGAGATGGCCGTGCACAACGGCGTGGCCTACCTGGCCGGCCAGGTGGCCGGCGACGGCACGCAGGACATCACCGGCCAGGCGCGACAGGTGCTGGCCGCGATCGACGGCCTGCTGGCCCGCGCCGGCAGCGACAAGTCGAAGATCCTGCGGGCGCAGATCTTTCTCGCCGACCTGGCCGATTTCGCGGCGATGAATGCCGTCTGGGAAGCCTGGGTCGTGCCGGGCCACACGCCGCCGCGTGCGACGGTGCAGGCGGCGTTGGCCAAGCCCGAGTGGAAGATCGAGATCGTCGTGACCGCAGGAATTTGAGCCCCCACGCCCCCTTCCGGGGGCTGCCCCCCGAGGGGGCCCTTGCAGCGGACCGGCGCAGCCGGATCCGCGCAAGCGGCTTGGCTACAGGCCCAGGGTCGCGATGTCGCCGCGGCCCTGGCGCACCAGCACCGGCTCGTCCCCGCTGAGGTCGATCACCGTCGTCGGCTGCATCGGGCAGGCGCCTGCATCGACGACCGCCTGCAACTGCTTCTGGAAGCGCTCGCGGATCTGCTGCGCTTCGTTCAGCGGCTCCTGCTCGCCCGGCGGGATCAGCGTGGTCGCGAGCAGCGGCTGGCCCAGCTCGGCCAGCAGCATCTGCAGCACCCGGTGGGCCGGCACGCGCAGGCCGATCGTGCGGCGCGAAGGGTGCGAGAGCCGGCGCGGCACCTCTTTCGTCGCTTCGAGGATGAAGGTGAACGGCCCCGGCGTGCCCAGTTTCAGCAGCCGGTACTGCCGGTTGTCGACCCGCGCATAGGTGGCGAGCTCGGACAGATCCCGGCACAACAGCGTCAGGTGGTGCTTGTCGTCGACCTCGCGGATCCGGCGCAGGCGCTCGGCGGCGCCCTTGTCGTCGAGGTGGCAAACCAGCGCGTAGCTGGAATCGGTGGGCACGGCGGCCACGCCGCCGGCATGCAGGATCTGCGCCGCCTGCTTCAGCAGCCGCGGCTGCGGATTGTCCGGATGGACCTCGAAGAGCTGTGACATGGCAGCATTGTCGGTGTGACGGCACCGACTTGGCGCACCGCGCGTCAACAGGCCGGCGAAGCCGCCCGTTGAGATGGTCTGCACGACCGACAGGAGGCTCCATGAACCACCCCATCTTGCGTCGCCCGGCGCGCCTGGTTGCCGGCGTCGGCATCTGCGCCGCCTTGCTGGGCCTGGGCGCCTGCGCCATGTACCAGCCGGAGGAGTTGCCCGCCAATCCACCGTTCGCGGCCGGCTGGCAGGAACACAGCAGGCCGCTGTACAACCTCGGCCCCGGCCCGACCGCCGGCAGCACGGTGTGGAGGGTCTCCGGCCTGACCCCGCGCGGCAGCTACCAGGTGATCAGCCGCCAGGGTGACCGCGCCAAGCTGATCGAAGGCCACCGCTTCGAGGTGGAAGGCGACGTGAACAAGGAGATCCGGCTCATCGTCCAGTCCGGCGAGACCAACCTCGAGGCGCTGGACGAGCGCTACGTGCTCAGCAAGGCGCCGACCAAGCCGGCCAAGTGACCTGCCCCGGCCGTTCAGCGCGCCGGCTCGCTGCCCGGCGACGACGCGGGCGCAGCCGGGATCAGCAGCACGTCCGCCTTGCCGCCCACGCAGCCGCTGGTCTGGCCGGGCGGGCAGGGCGCGAGCGGCGTGCCGGGGATCGGCCGCGCGTGGAAGCCCGGGCGAAGCAGCAGCAGCATCCACAGCGCGACCACCGTCGCAACCGTGATGGCGACGATCACGAGGCGCTGGCGGCGCGAGGTCGGGCGGTAGTCGTTGGCGTGGCGGGGCTTCATCGTGGTCGGTCCGGTCAGTCGGCCATCGTATCGGCAACCACCGGGTCGGTCGGCCGGGGGGCGCTGCGCACGTTGAGCCAGGCGCCCGCCGCGCCGCACGCCGCGATCACGCCCATGCCGACGAAGGCGACCGCATCGGGCACCTGCCGGAACACCAGCCAGCCGATCACCGTGGCGACCGCGATCTGCAGGTAGACGAAGGGCATCAGCGTCGCGGTGGGCGCCATGCCCAGCGCGAGGATCAGCAGCAGGTGGCCGACGGTGCCGAGCGCGCCGATCGAGAGCATCACGCCGATCTGCCAGGTCGGGGCGGCCCGCAGCGTGTCGAGCACCGGGATCGGGCTGGCGAGCAGGAAGGGCGTGAGGATCAGCGTGCCGGTCAGGCCGGTGTAGAAGTGCGTCGCATACGGGCTCTCGTGACCCGACAGGCGCCGCGTCAGCACCTGGAAGCTCGCATAGGTGAAGGCGCCGGCGAGCGGGAACAGCACGGCCCAGCCGAACACGCCCGAGCCGGGGCGGATGACGATCAGCGCGCCGGCGAAACCGCCGCCGACCAGCGCCCAGCGCAGCGGGCTGACCTTCTCGTGCAGCCACCAGCCGGCCAGCACGATCACCAGCAGCGGCGTCAGCATGTTGATCGCGGTGAATTCGGGCACCGGCATGTGTTGTACGCCGTAGAAGCTCATCGCACTGGTGGCGGCCAGCAGCGCGCCGCGGATGGCCTGGAAGCGCGGGTGCGAGGTGGAAAAGGCGGCCAAGGAAACGAAGGGCCGCTCCCGAGTTCCTTGACCCCCTCGGGGGGCGGAAACGTCGAAGACGTTTCCTGGGGGCGCCGTTGAATCACCGCGCAGGCCCAGCCAGAGCGCCATCACCGTGGCCTGAAAGGCATAGCGCGCCCAGAAGAACAGCAGCACCGGCAGGTAGCCGCCGAGGTAGCGGCTGCCCGAATCCATGGTCGCGAAGCAGGTCGCGGCCAGTGCGATCAGCGTCACGCCCAGCAGCGGATGCTGGCGCGGCAGTTTGCCCGCGGCGGGCAAGCTCACGAAGCGGAGATGGCCGAGGGGGCCGGGTTGGCGGCGGCCACGAGCGCGGGGGCCGGGCCGGGCTCGCCGGCGCGCGGTGGGCGCCGGCCGGCCAGTGAATCGGCCCACAGCGTCCACAGCGGCGTCACCCGGCCGGGCAGGTCGGGCAGCGCGCCCAGCGGGGTGCGGCTTTCATCGGGGGCGTGGAAATCGCTGCCGCGCGAGGCCAGCAGGTCGAACTCCAGCGCCATGTCGGCGTATTTGGCCACTTCGTCGGGGAAGTGGCTGCCGCAGGTCACCTCCACGGCGCGGCCGCCGTGGGCCTGGAACTCGCTGAACAGGGCGAACTCCTCGGTCGGGGTGAAGCGGTAGCGTGCGGGGTGGGCGATCGCCGCGACGCCACCGGCGCCGTGCAGCCAGCGCAGCGCCTCGCCCAGGCCGGCCCAGCGGTGCGGCACGAAGCCGGGCTTGCCCTCTTTCAGGAAGCGGCTGAAGACCTCGTGCACGCTGCCGCAATGGCCGCTGTCGACCAGGAAGCGGGCGAAGTGGGTGCGCGAGACCAGTTCGGGGTTGGGCGCCAGCGCGAGCGCGCCTTCGTAGGCACGGGGGATGCCGGCCCGCGCGAGGCTCTCGCCCATTTGCTGGGCGCGGGCGATGCGGCCCGCGCGCAGCGCGGCCAGGCCGGCCTGCAACTCGGCGTTGTCGGGGTCGTAGCCGAAGCCGAGGATGTGCACCGTCTCGCCGGCGAAGCTGACCGAGACTTCGATGCCGCTCACGTAGGCCATGCCCAGCGCCTCGGCCGCCTCGCGCGCGGCGCGCTGCCCGGCGACCTCGTCATGGTCGGTCAGCGACCACAGCTGCACGCCGGCCGCATGTGCCCGCTGCGCGAGGGCGCCTGGGCTGAGGCTGCCATCCGATGCGGTCGAATGGCAGTGGAGGTCGGCGTTCAGCAGGTGCACCCCGGCATTGTAGGAAGGCGGCCCCGCCCGCGCTGGCCAGGGGCCTCTCGAGCTCAGCGCTGCAACGCCTGCTCGATGCGCCTGTCGGGCACCAGCCACCACAGCGCGACCAGCACGTACGCCAGCTCCGCGAGCCACGGCACGAAGAAGGTCGAGACGATGCCTGCGATGTAGAACAGCGGCGAGAGCTTGCCCTTGAGGTCGTTGCCGACCGCGCGCCGCAGCGTCGACGACGGCCCCTCGGCGGCGATGATCGCCTGCTGCAGCATCCAGTAGGCGCAGGCGGCCATCAGCAGCACGACGCCGTACAGCGCCGACGGCCACGCGGCGAAGTGGTTCTCGCCCATCCAGCCGGTGGCGAAGGGGAACAGCGAGAGCCAGAACAGCAGGTGCAGGTTGGCCCACAGCACCGGGCCGGAAACCTTGCTGCAGGCGTGCAGCATGTGGTGGTGGTTGTTCCAGTAGATGCCGACGTAGACGAAGCTCAGGACGTAGCTGAGGAACACCGGCAGCAGGGGCCAGAGCGCCTGGAGCGAATCGCCGTGCGGCACCTTCATCTCCAGCACCATGATCGTGATGATGATGGCGATCACGCCGTCGCTGAACGCTTCCAGCCTGCTCTTGCCCATGCGGCTCCTCCGGTCGGTGGCCGCGAGTGTCTCACCCGCTCAGGTCGAGCGAGAAGCGTGGATGCGGCCGCCGGCCGTGTCGAAGATCTGCTGCACGACGTCCATGTGCTTCGGGCCGGTCCAGTCGGGGTGCAGCAGGTCGATCACGAAGCAGGGGAAGGGCGGGTCCAGCAGCGCACGCAGGTCGGCCCAGTCGTGGCGCGGGCCGGGTTGCTCGAGCGAGTTGGAGCGCTCGACCACCAGCAGGTGCAGCACCCAGCCGCGGGCACGCGTGTCGGTCTTGGCCAGCAGCCAGGCGCGGCCAATGGCCGGCTCGCGCTTGAGCCGCTCGAGCAGCGGCCGCAGCGTGCGCCCGCCCAGGCGGGCCGGGCCCAGCACCTGCGGGCCGGAGAAGTCGGTCAGCACGGCCATGGCCTTGTCGGCATCACGCTCCAGCTCGGCGATGCGCATGCGCACGGCGCGCAGCGCCTCGATGCCTTCGCGCTGGATCAGCGCGCGTTCGAGCCGGCGCGCGGCGGGCAGGGCCCAGGTCAGGTCGTTGGTGTCGGTGGCGCCGCCACGCGTGTCGTCGCTGCCGCCGGCATCCGACAGCGTGCGCAGGATCTCGAGCGCCTCGTTCGCATCGGGCGGCAGGTCGGGCAGCAGGTGGCGCGAGGGCAGCAGGCCGCGCGCATCGAGCAGGGTGCAGGCGAGCAGGTAGCGTGCGCCGGGGCTCTTCGGGTGTCGTTCCACCGCTTCCCGGGCGATCGGCACCGCGGCCGCGGGCCCGCTGACCTGGCTCGCGGTGCGGATCCACAGCAGGTGATCGTCCAGTGACACCGGCCGCGAGGCGTGGCTCTCGGCCAGCTCGGTCAGCAGCTTCTCGCGCTCGCGGTGCGCCTGGTGCACCTCGGCCCACTCGGCGGCCGCCTCGCGCTGCCAGTGGGCGTCGAGCAGGTCGATCCAGCTGTCGAGCTGGCGACCGAGCAGCGAATCGGCGGCACTGCGGCCCTCGCTGGCGCGCTTGGACAGGCGGGCGGCATCGCCGGTCAGCGCAAGCCGGTCGCGCAGCGCGGGGCGCAGGTCGCCGCGCGGGGGCAGCGCCTGCAGCGCGTCGTGCAGCCAGCCCTTGGCCTGCGGGTGGCGCAGGCTGGCGCCGATCAGCGCGCGCAACTCGCGCAGCGGCAGCACGTTGGGCAGGTGCGATTCACGGGCGCTGGCCCAGCGCTGCGGCCAGAAGACCTCGGCCAGGAACTGCTGCTGCACGGCCGGGCCGAGCAGCGCAGTGGCCATCGCCTGGGCGCCGCAGCGCGACAGCACCAGCCGGTCGGCGACCATCGCCTCCTCGCGCCCGAGCACCACGGCGCGGGTCGCAAAGCGCGGCCAGAAGCGGTCCATGAAGGGGGCCAGCACGGCATCCTGCCACCAGGGCAGCAGGCGCGACGGCGTCCAGCCCGCGGCCAGCGCGGCCCAGGTCAGGCGTTGCCGTTCGATCCAGGCCGTCGGTTCCTTCAGGGCGTCGCGCAAGCCGGATTCGCGGCGCAGCGGCACGAGCGCATGCATGACCAGCGCCGCCAGCGGCTCGGTGCCGAGGGCCATCATCAGCGGCAGGCCGATCACCAGCACATGGCGTGGCCAGCCGAGCAGACCGAGGCGTGGCTGCGGCACCAGCTTGACCTCGAGCGAGACATCGAAACGCAGCTCGTCCACCGGCGCGGCGTGCAGCATCGACCGGGCCTTCTCGACCAGCGCGTGCACTTCCTTGGCCTGCTGCGGCCCGATGACCACGCCGGGCGGCGGGGCGGCGCGCACGCGCAGCGCGCGCACCAGCGGCCAGGCCAGCGCCGCGACGAACAGTCCGACGACAAGCCAGGGCCAGCCGGTGCTCGCGCGCCACCAGCCGATCAACACCACCAGGGCGGCGATCACGAGCAGCAGCACGAGCCCCGCCAGCGCACCCAACGCGAGCGCCCCGTCGGCCGCGGTGCGGCGAGCGAATTCGCGCGGCTGGTCGCGCCAGGTGTTGGTATGCCGCCCCACCTGGCGGCGAAACCATGCGTCGTCCATCGTTGTGGAGGCGTCTTTGGAAGAATGAATGACCCGACGATTGTCATCCCTGCGCGGCCTTGGCGACCGTGACGTGCTGCGCGCACTGCGCCAGTGCGTGGCGCCAAAGCTGCAACTTGATGTGTCCGGCCGCCGGCCGCCCCGTTCAGCGTTCGATGCGCAACAGGCGGCCGGTGTCGGTCAGCAGGTAGATCCAGCCATCCGGGCCCTGACGCACGCAGCGCACGCGCTCGTTCAGCAGGCTCTTCAAGGGCTCGTCGCGCGAGACCTCGGTGTGACCCGAGAGCACGAGGCGCCACAGCGTCTGGCCGGCCAGGGCACCGACGAAGGCGTTGCCCTGCCACTCGGGGAAACCGCTGCCGGTGTAGAAGAGCAACGAGCTGGGCGCGGTCGACACCGGGACCCAGGTGGCCACCGGCTCGACGTAGTTCGGCGCGTGCGTGCCTCCGCCGATGCGGCAGCTGTCGCCGACCGGCGAGCCGTACTCGCAGCCGTAGCTGACCAGCGGCCAGCCGTGGTTGCCGCCGCGTTGCACGGCGTTCAGCTCGTCGCCGCCCTGGGGCCCGTGCTCGGTGTTCCACAGCTCGCCGGTGCCGGGCTGGATCGCGATGCCCTGCGGGTTGCGGTGCCCGTAGCTCCAGATCTCGGGCCGCGCGTTCGCGCCGAATGGCGGGTTGTCCGGTGGGATGCTGCCGTCGGGCCGGATGCGCACGATCTTGCCCAGCGAGGTGGCCAGGTCCTGCGCCGGGCTGCCCAGCTGCCGCTCGCCGAGCGAGACGAACAGCGTGCCGTCGGCCGCGAAGACCATGCGCGAACCGAAGTGCCCGCTGCCGCTGACCTTGGGCACCTGGCGGTAGATGACCTGCAGGCCCTGCAGCGCATTGCCGGCCAGCCGGGCCCGGGCCACCGCGGTGCCTGCCAGCCCGGTCTCGGCGCCGCTGCCCGGCTCGGAGTAGCTGAAGTAGACCCAGGCGGTGTGCGCGAAATCGGGGTCGAGCACGATGTCCAGCAGGCCACCCTGGCCGGCCGCGATGACGGCCGGCACGCCGCTCACCTCGGCCTCGACGGTGCCCCCGTCGGCCGAGAGGCGGATGATGGCGCCGCCGCGCTCGGTGACCAGCATCCGGCCATCGGGCAGGAAGGCCAGGCCCCAGGGGTTGGCCAGGCTGGTGTTCAGCACGGTCAGGCGTGCGTCGCCGGGTGGCGGCGGTGGCGGCGGCGGTGGTGGAGGTGGAGCCGGCGGCGGCGCGGGTGGAGGCGACGACATGGCACTGTTGTCGCTGCCGCCGCCACCGCAGGCGCTGCCCAGCGTGGCCCAGGCGCCGGCCAGCGCCGCCCAGCGGGCGACACGGCCCAGCCATTCGCGGCGTGGTGCGGCGATCGGGCGGGGTGGGGCAGGCGGGCGCCGGCGCATCACGCCATCTTGTCAGTGCGCATCGACGCCTGCCGGATCGCGGCCAGGGGCCCCGCCGGCCGAATGGTCAAGTGAGCGCGGAGGTGCCCGGCGCCGCGCCGAAGCGGTCGAGCATGAAGTCGACGAAGGTGCGCAGCTTGGGCACCGGCTGGCGGTCGCGCGGGTAGACCAGGTGCATCGGCCGTGGCGGCGGCAGCTGCGCCTGCAGCAGCCGCACGAGCCGGCCGCTGCGCAGGTCTTCGGCCACCAGCGCCTCGGCCAGCAGCGCGATGCCGGCGCCCTGCAGCACGGCCATGTGCAAGGCACCGCCGTGGTTCGACACCAGGCGCGGGCTCGGCAGCTTGTCGTCCTGCATCAGCTCGGCCAGCGGCGACCAGTCGCCCTGCTGGTTCCAGTGGGTGAAGCCCAGGCGCTGGTGCCGTGCCAGCTCGTCCGGCGTGCGCGGCGTGCCGGCCCGCGCCAGGTAGGCCGGCGTCGCGCAGAGGCACATGCCGTAGGGCTGCAGCGGCCGGGCGATGAACTCCGAATCCTTCAGCCGGCCGATGCGCACCGCGACATCGAAGCCCTCCTCGACCAGGTCGACGACCCGGTCTTCCAGCGCCAGCTCGACGCTGAGTTCGGGCCAGGCCGCGAGGAAGTCGGCCAGCGCCGGCGCCATGCGCATCGCGCCGAAGCTGACCGGCGCCGCCACCCGCAGCCGGCCGCGCGGCGCAGCGCGCAGCGCCTCGGCGCCGGCCTCGGCGGCGCGCACGTCGGCCAGGATCTCCTTGCAGCGCTCGAGGTAGTGGCGGCCGACCTCGGTCAGGCTCTGGCGCCGGGTCGTGCGGGTCAGCAGCCGGGCGCCCAGGCGCTGCTCCAGGTGCTGCAGGTGCTTGCCGACCATCGGCGCCGAAAGGCCGAAGCGCTTGGCCGCGGCGCTGAGGCTGCCCGCCTCTACCACGGCCACGAAGACTTCCATGCTGGTCAGGCGGTCCATTGATTCGGAACTGATGGTTTCCAGTGCTGCTATCGGAAGCCTATTTTTCCAAAGCAGTTCCGTTTCCACAATGACGCCACCCCATTTCAGTCGGAGCAAGCCATGAAGAAGATCCTCGTCATCGGTGCCAGCGGCACCATCGGCCGCGCGGTCGTGAGCGCCCTGTCGGCGTGGCATGAGGTCATCGCCGTCGGCAAGACCCGCGGCGCGCTGCAGGCCGACATCACCCGCGCCGACAGCCTGCACGCACTGTTCGAGCGTGCCGGCCGCGTCGATGCCGTCGTCGCGGCCGCCGGCCGCGTGCACTTCGGCCCCTTGGCCGAGATGACGCCCGAGCAGTTCCAGATCGGGCTGCACGACAAGCTGCTGGGCCAGGTGCAGCTGGCGCTGATCGGCCAGCACCACCTGAACGACGGCGGCTCGATCACGCTGACCTCGGGCATCCTCGGCGACGAGCCGCTGCGCAGCGGCGCCAACGCCAGCACCGTGAACGCCGCGCTGGAGGGCTTTGCCCGCGCCGCCGCGATCGAGCTGCCGCGCGGGCTGCGCATCAACGTGGTCAACCCGACCGTCCTGACCGAGTCGATCGAGCGCTACGACCCGCTGTTCCGCGGCTTCGAGCCGGCCGATGCCGCCCGGGTGGCGCAAGCCTATGTGCGCAGCGTCGAGGGGGCGCAGACCGGGCGGGTCTACCGGGTTTGGTGAGGCCGGTGGCGGGTCACAGGCACGCCAGCACCCGATCCACCATCAGGCCGGATTGGCCGAGGTAGTTCGCCGGGTCCAGCATGCGTTCGAGCGCGGGGCGGTCGACGTGCCGGGCGATCTCGGCATGGGCCGCCAGCAGGTCCAGCAGAGGCGTCTTCGTGGCGATCGACTCGCGGCACAGGTCGTAGACCAGGTCGTGGGCGTACTCGCGGCCGATGTACGGGCCCAGGCCCATCATCACCGCCTCGCTCATCACCAGGCCGCCGGTCAGGTCGATGTTGCGGCGCATCGCCTCGGCGTCGACCTGCAGGCCTTCGATCACGAAGCGCGACTGCTTCAGCGCGCCGGCGATCAGGCAGAAGGCCTCGGGCAGCACGATCCACTCGATTTCCCACGGGCCGGTGGATCGCTCGTGGTCGGCGACCATCGCGTCCATCAGCGCGGCGGCGTGCTGGCGCACCACCGAGATCGCGGCGTGGATGTAGCAGCTCGAGATCGGGTTGCGCTTCTGCGGCATGGTGCTGCTGGAGCCGCGGCCGTGGTGGTAGGGCTCGTAGACCTCGCCGACCTCCGTCTGCATCATCAGCTTCACGTCCATGCTGAGCTTACCCAGCGTGCCGCCGATCAGCCCCAGCACCGCGCCGACCTCGGCGATGTTGTCGCGGATGGTGTGCCAGGCGATCACCGGTTGCGCGAGCCCGAGTTCCTCGCACAGCCCCGCCTGGGTTTGCATCGCGCCGCTCTCCAGCGAGGCCAGCGTGCCGGCCGCGCCGGCGAACTCGCCCACCAGCACCCGCTGCTTCAACTGGGCCAGGCGCTCGCGGTGGCGCAGCACCGCCGACAGCAAGCCGGCCATCTTGTAGCCGAAGGTCACGGGGATGGCCTGCTGCAGGTTGCTGCGGCCGATCACCGGCGTCAGGCGGTGCTCCTTGGCCAGCCTGGCCAGCGCCGCCGCGATGGCAGCCAGCTCGTCGTCCACCAGTTGCAGTGCCTCGCGGATCTGCAGCACGGTGGCGGTGTCGGTGATGTCCTGGGTGGTCGCGCCCCAGTGCACGTATTCGCCGAGCTTGTCGCGGCACAGCTGGTTGATCTGCGTGACCACGCCGAGGATGGGGTAGCCGATGCGCTCGGTCTGTTCGCGCAGCCGGGCCAGGTCGATCTGGTCGAGCCGGCAATGGCTGACGATCTCGTCGGCAGCCTCCTGCGGGATCAGGCCCAGCCGCGCCTGGACGCGAGCCAGCGCAGCCTCGATGTCGAGGTATTTCTGCGTGCGGTTCTCGTCGGACCAGACCTGGCGCATCGCGTCGGTGCTGAAGATGCCCTGGAAGACCTGCGAGTCGATGATGGAGGCGGCCATGGTGGGCTCCTGGAGGTGCGTGGAGGTTTCTTCAGCGGGTGGCGCGCTCGCGCAAGGCCAGCGCGCGCTGCAGCACCGGCTTGTCGACCATGCGGCCGTCGACCTGCACGGCGGCGCCACGCGCGGCTGCGGCGGCGGCGATCACGCGCTCGGCCCAGTCGAGCTCGACGGCGCTGGGGCGCATCGCGTCGTGCAGCGGGGCAATCTGCCGGGGGTGGATGCACAACTTGGCGCCGAAGCCCAGCGCCCAGGCCCAGCCCCAGTCGGCCAGCAGCCGGGTGTCGTCGCCGATCTCGGGCGTGACGCCGGCCACCGGCGCGGGCAGGCCGGCGGCGCGCGAGGCCAGCGCGAGGCAGGCGGCGGCATGCGCCAGGCCGGCGGGTTCGGGGGCGATGCCGAGGTCGAGCGCGAAGTCCAGCGTGCCGAACACCAGCCGGGCCATGCCCGGCGCTGCCGCCACCTCGTGCACGGCGACCACGCCGCGCGCGGTCTCGACGAGCGCCAACACCTCGACCGCGGGCAGCCGGTGGCGCACCGTGCCGATCTGCCAAGCGGCCTCGGCCTTCGGCAGCATCACCAGCCCGACCGGTGCCTGCTGCAGCATCGCCAGGTCGTTGGCGAAGCAGGGGGCCGCCGCCTCGTTGACCCGCACCGCGATGCGCGCCCGCGTGGCGGCGTCGCAGGTCGGCACCCAGCGCTGGATTGCCTCGCGGGCGGCTTGTTTGCGATCGGCCGCGACCGCATCTTCCAGGTCGAGCACCACCACATCGGCGTCGCTGGCGAGGGCCTTGTCGAAACGCTCGGGCCGGTCGCCCGGCACGAAGAGGTAGCTGCGCGGCGTGTTCATATCGCGCCTTCGGTGCGCAGCGCGGCGATGTCCGCGGCGTTCAGGCCCAGCTCGGCGAGGATCGCGTCGGTGTGCTCGCCCAGTGCCGGCACCGGGTCCATGCGAGGTTCCTCGTGCCACGAGCCCGGCGGCAGCAGCGCGGGCAGCGGGCCGGCGGGCGAATCCACTTCGCGCCAACGTTGGCGGGCCTTCAACTGCGGGTGGTCCCAGACCTCGGCCATGGTGTTCACCCGCGCGTTGGCGATCTGCGCCGCTTCGAGCCGCTCGACCACCTGCGCCGCGCTCAGCGGGGCGAAGGCGTCGATGATGATGGCCCGCAGCGCCTCGCGCTCGGCGCTGCGGCGCGCGTTGCCGGCGAAGCGCGGGTCCTGCGCCAGCGCGGGCTGCTGCAGCACCTTGTCGCAGAAGGCGACCCACTCGCGTTCGTTCTGCAGGCCCAGCATCACGGTGCCGCCGCCGCCGGTGGGGAACGGGCCGTAGGGGTAGATCGTCGCGTGGCTGGCGCCGGTGCGGGCCGGTGGCGGCGCGCCGTCGAAGGCGTAGTACAGCGGGTAGCTGGTCCACTCGGCGAGCGATTCCAGCATCGAGATGTCGATGTGCTGGCCGCGGCCGGTGTGCGCACGCTGCAGCAGCGCCGCCAGGATCTGGCTGTAGGCGTACATGCCGGCGGCGATGTCGGCGATCGACGGGCCGGCCTTGCAGGGCTCGTCGGGCGTGCCGGTGACCGAGACGAAGCCGGCCTCGCTCTGGATCAGCAGGTCGTAGGCCTTCTTGTCGCGGTAGGGGCCATCGCCGCCATAACCCGAGATGTCGCAGACGATGATGCCGGGCTTGGCCGCGGCCAGCGTCTCGTAGCCCAGGCCCAGCCGGGCCGACGCGCCGGGCGCGAGGTTCTGGATCACGACGTCCGCCTGTTCCAGCACCAGACGGCGCAGCAGCGCATTGGCGTGCGGGTGCTTCACGTCCAGCGTGAGGCTCTCCTTGCTGCGGTTCGTCCAGACGAAGTGCGAGGCCAGGCCGCGCACCCGGCTGTCGTAGCCGCGGGCGAAATCACCGACGCCGGGGCGCTCGATCTTGATGACCCGCGCGCCCAGGTCCGCCAGCTGGCGGGTGGCGAACGGCGCGGCGATCGCGTGTTCCAGCGTCACCACCGTGAGGCCCTTCAGGGGTTGCATGCGAGGTGACCTTTCAGCGCAGCGTGGCGACCGCGTCCATCGTCAGCCAGCCCTCGTGGTCCTGGGCCCAGAGCTTGATGGCCTGGCCATCGGCCTGGGGCGCGCCGTTGACGCGCAAGGGGTGCAGGTCGAAGGTCGGCCGCACGGCCTTGAAGCGGAACGTGGCCACGTCGGCTTGCGGGGCCTGGCGGCGCAGCAAGTCCATCAACAGCGTGGCGATCAGCGGGCCGTGCACGATCAGGCCCGGGTAGCCCTCGACCTCGGTCACGTAGCGCCGGTCGTAGTGGATGCGATGCCCGTTGAAGGTGAGCGCGCTGTAGCGGAACAGCAGCACGTCGTCCGGCACGATCTCGCGTTGCCAGGGGGCACCGGTGGCCGCCGCCGTGGGGGGTGGCTCCACGTCGCCCGGCTGCTTCGCACCGCGGTAGACGATGTCGTGGAACTCGACGATCGCGGGTTCGCTGGCGCCGTTGCATCGCAGCTCGTGCCGCACCTTCACGAAGACCAGCGGCCCGGTGCGGCCATCCTTGCGCGTCACGTCGGCGATGGTCGAGGTGCGCTGAACGGCGTCGCCTACCCGCACCGGGCTGCGGAACTCGAACTGGCTGCCCGCCCACATGCGCCGCGGCAGCGGCACCGGCGGCAGGAAGCCGCCGCGCCTGGCGTGCCCATCCGGGCCGATCTCGCTTTGCCGGTGCAGCGGCAGGAAGTACAGCCAGTGCCACAGCGCAGGCAGCGGCGTTCCGGCCTCGACCGGGGCCGGGTCGTGGTCCAGGGTGGCCGCCAGCGCGCGAACCGGCGTGGGCGTGATGGTGTCGTGCAGCGTCTCGCTGCGGCCGATCCAGGCAGTGAGTTCGTCCATGGTCAGAAGCTGTGGCGCAGCCCCGCTTCGATGCCGCGCGAGCTGTCGCCGCCGGCCAGGCCCTTCGGGCCGCCGGGCACGACATAGGTGGCCGCGCCGCTGTTGGTGATGCGCGAGAGCGTGCCATACAGTGCGCTGCGCTTGGACAGGTTGTAGACGTAGCCCAGCGCGATCTGGCTCGCGTCGTTGTCGTCGATCGAGGTGCCACCCACCTGGCCGGACAGGTTGGCCCGCGTCCACGACAGCTTCCATTCGCCGGAGCCCATCGGCACCCAGGCCCCGAGCAGCAGGTTGGTCTGCGTGGCGTCGAGCTGCCGGAAGCGGCGCCAGGCGGCCGAGACGCGCACGACGCCGAAGCCGGCGTTGGCGCCCACGGCGCTGTCGGTGAACGCGTCGTCGGCCGTCAGGTCGTTGGTCGTGCGACTGTGGGCGGCCGAGACGCCCCAGCCGGCGGCGGCATAGCCCACGCGCGCGCCGACCACCTTGTGCTGGCCGTTGGCGGCCAGGCCGCCTTCGCCCGCGGCGACCATCACGCCGCCCTCCAGCCCGCCCCAGCCGCTGGGCATCAGCCACTGCACCGAGTTGCTGGCGCGCACAGTGGTGTTCGGGTTGCTGCCGAACGCGCCGCGGATCGGGCCGGTGGGCGAAGCGGACACCAGGTTGCTCGAGCTGCCTACGCCGACGTAGGCGAAGGGGTCGTAGCGGCTCCAGTTCGAGTAGCTGGGCACGAAATCGCGGCCGGCGCGGATCTCGCCCAGGCTCTTGCTCGCCAGGCTGACCGTCGACCGGCGATCCCAGAACTGCGTGGCCTGGGCCGGCGTGCCCGTGTCCAACGCCAAGCCGTGCTCGAGCCAGAAGGCGGCCGACAGGCCGTCGCCCAGGTCTTCGGTGCCGCGAACGATCAGGCGGCTGGTGGCATTGCCGCCGCTGGCCAGCGAGCGGTCGGTGCCGACGCCGTCGTTGCTGACCTGGCGGATGGCTGCGTCGGCCACGCCGGCCACGGTGACGCTGGACTGCGCCTGGGCGCCGGCGCTGGCCGCGACGGCGGCGATGGCGAGAACGGTTTTCATCGGTGTCTCCTCGTGATGTTGGTGGGGGGTGTGGGCGGATCAATCGGCAGTGAGCTTGGCCTTCTGCACCACGCCCTTCCACTTGGCGAGCTCGGTCTTGACCAGCTGGCCCAGTTGCTCGGGCGTGCTGGTCTCGACGTCGGCGCCGTGGTCTTCGATGCGCTTGACGATTTCCTTGTCGTTCAGCACCTGGTTGAGCGCCTTGTTCAGTTGCTCGATCACGGCCTTGGGCGTCTTGGCGGGGGCGAAGATGCCGTACCACTGGGTCACGTCGACGCCGTCGACGCCGGCTTCGCTCAGCGTCGGCACGCCCGGCAGGCTGGACGAGCGCTTCGGCCCGGCGACGGCCAGTGCGCGCAGCTTGCCGGCCTTCACGTGGGGCAGCGCGGTGAACAGGCTGGGGAACATGAACTGCGTCTGGCCGCCGATGGTGTCGGTCACGGCCGGCGCCGAGCCCTTGTAGGGCACGCCGGTCATCACCACGCCGGCGTTGAGCTTGAACAGCTCGGCGGCGTAGTGCGGCGCGGTGCCGTTGCCGGCCGAGGCGTAGGTGAACTTGTCCGGCTTGGCCTTGAGCTGCGCCACCAGGTCCTTCACGTCCTTGATCGGTGTGCCGGGGTAGGCGACCATCAGCGTGGCGGAGTAGCCCACCATGCCCACCGGCTCGAAGTCGGCCACCGGGTCATAGCGCAGCTTCTGCAGCGCCGGGTTCATCGCATGGGTGGCGATGTAGCCGAACATCAGCGTGTGGCCGTCGGGCGTGGCACGGGCCACGTACTCGCTGGCGATCGAGCCGTTGGCGCCCGCGCGGTTGTCGATGATGATGGTCTGGCCCAGCAGCGGCCCCAGCTTCTGGGCGATCGTGCGGGCCATGGCGTCGTTGCCGCCGCCGGCGGCCGTGGGCACGACGAGTGTGATGGGCTTGTCGGGCCAGGCCATCGCGGCCGGCGCGGCCGCGGCAAGGGTGGCGGCGAGCGCCGGGGCGAGGATGCGTTTCATGGCCTTGTCTCCTTCAATGGGTTTCGAGAACACGTAGTCCGGGATGTGCAGCTCGCCTTCCAGGATCTTGCGGGCGGTGCGCACCAGGGCTGCGCGTTCGATGCGCGCTTGCTCGCCCCGGCCTTCGATGACGGCTTCGACGTCGATGCGGCCCTGCGGGTGCAGGACCGAGACCGCTCGTGCACCGCTCACGACGAGCGGGCTGCTGGCCACGGTGCCGGGCAGCGAAAACGCCGTGGCCACGCCGATGGCGCCGGTGACTGCATGCGAGGCATGGCAGCGGCGCGGCGTGAAGTAGCGCGAGGTGATGCTGTGATCGCCATCTCCGGCGCTGACGATCACCGGCTTGGGCACGACGCTGTTGCTCACGTCGCCCAGGCCCATGCGCTCGCCGGCGGCGCAGCGAAGCTGCTCGATGCGCGCCAGCAGCGCGCGATCGGCGTCCAGCTCGGCAGGGCTTTCGCGGCCGCTCAGGCCCAGGTCGGCCGCGCGCAGGATCACCAGCGGCATCGCGGCGTCGATGCAGGTGAGCGGTGTGCCGTCGACCACGTCGATGCGCTGCCCGGTGGGGAACAGCGCGCCGGTGACCGAGCCCCAGGCATCGAGGAAGTTCAGGCGGATCGGCGCTGCGGTGCCGGCCACGCCGTCGATGCTGGTGGTGCCCTCGTAGGCCACGCGGCAGCCGGGCGTCAGCACGGTCACATCGATGCGCGAGCGCGTGTTGATGTTGAACACGCGCACGGTGGTCTGGCCGTCCAGCGCGGTCACCAGGCCCTGCTCGATGGCGAAGGGCGCCACGCCCGACAGCATGTTGCCGCAGTTGGGCCGCGTATCGACCGAGCACTGGCCGACGCCGACCTGGGCGAAGAGGTAGTCCACATCACAATCGGGCTGCGACGAGCGCGACACGATCGCCACCTTGCTGGTCAGCGTGCTGCCGCCGCCCACGCCGTCGACCTGCAGCAGGTCCGACGCGCCGATGGCGCCGATCAGCGCCTGGTCGCGCGCCTCGTCGCCGTCCGGCAGCCATTCGCGCAGGAAGAAGGGTCCGCGGGAGGTGCCGGCGCGCATCAGCACGCAAGGGACGGTGAGGGAATCCATGCCTCCATGATCGGCGGGGCATCGATGCAAGGGAATTGCATAAACTTCATGGATTGATCGACAGAGAACATCAATCAGTTCAAGGCAACCCCGATGGCCATCCAGTTCGACTTGAATGACCTGCAGGCTTTCCGCACGGTGGCCGAGCTGCAAAACTTCCGCCGCGCGGCCGAGGCGGTGCACATCTCGCAGCCGGCCTTCAGCCGCCGCATCGAGAAGCTCGAGCAGGCCCTGGGCGTGCGGCTGCTGGAGCGCACCACGCGCAAGGTCACGCTCACCGCGGTGGGCCGGGAGTTCGCGCGCAGCGTGGCGCAGTGGCTGGACGAGCTCGACGGCACGCTGCTCGCGCTGCGCGGCATCGCGCCCACCCGCATGGGCGAGGTGACGGTGGCGTGCGTGCCGTCGACCGTGTACTACTACCTCTCGCAGGTGATCCGCCGCTACCGCGAGACCTACCCGAAGATCCGCGTGCGGGTGCTCGATGCCGGCGCCAACGAGGTGCTGGCGGCCGTGGCCGGTGGGCAGGCCGATTTCGGCCTGAACTTCATCGGCAGCCAGGAACCGGAGATCGACTTCCAGCCGCTGGTCGAGGAGCGTTTCGTCGCGGCCTGCCGGCGCGACCACCCGCTGGCCCGGCGCCGCCGCGTGACCTGGCGCGAGCTGGGCGAGCACGAGTTCATCACCGTCAGCAAGGAATCGGGCAACCGCCTGCTGTTGGACCAGGCGCTGGCCGGCGTGCCGGGCCGGCCCGAGGCGGTGTACGAGGCGCAGCACGTGACCACGCTGCTCGGCCTGGTGGAGGCGGGCCTGGGCGTGGCGGCGGTGCCGTCGATGGCGATGCCGGGCCGCGACCACCCGCTGCTGGTCAGCATCCCGCTGGAGGAGCCCACGGTGACGCGCCACGTGGGCCTGATCCGCCGCCGTGGCCGCGCGCTGACGCCGGCGGCGCAGCAGCTGTTCGACTTCTTCGCCGACATCCCGCCCACGGGCGCGGCGCCGAAGCCGAAGCGGGCTCGGCGGTCAGGCTGAGCGCGGGCCGGCGAGCAGGGCTCGGCGCAGAGCTGGCGCCATGCGGTCCACCAGCGCTTCGATCTGCTCGGCCTGGACGCCAGCATACGACAGCACCAACCCGCTGCGCCGCGCCCCGACGCAGTAGACCGACAGCGGGATCACCGTGACGCCCAGCGCCCGGCAGCGCGCGGCGAGCACCTGGTCGTCCACCGCGTCGGGCAGCGCGAGCGCGAGGTGCACGCCGCGTGCGCCGCCGAGGATGCGCAGCGCCGGCGGCGCGCCTACGGGGTCGGCCAGCAGCTCGGGCACCGCGCGCCACAGCGCCTGCACCAGCGCCTCGCGCCGCGCGCCGTACTCGCGCCGCAGCGCGCGCACATGCGAGGCGTAGTGCCCGTCGGCGATGAAGCGCGCCAGCGCCTGCTGCACGAGCTGGTCGCCGTCGCGGTAGAAATCGGCCGAGGCGTCGGCGAAGACGCTGGCCAGCGCGGCCGGCACGACCAGGAAGCCGACGCGGATGCCGGGGTACATCGTCTTGCTGAAGCTGCCGAGGTACAGCACCCCGCCGGCGCTGCCCATCTCCGCGTCGAGCCCCTGCAACGAGGGAAACGGCATGCCGGTGTAGCGGTACTCGCTGTCGTAATCGTCCTCGATCAGCAGCGTGCCGTGGGTGCGCGCATGGGCGAGCCAGTCGAGCCGGCGCGCGAGCGGCATCACCGCGCCGGTCGGGAACTGGTGCGACGGCGTCAGGTAGGCCAGACGGGCCGGCGGCGCGTTGCGCGCGGGCGCGGGCGGCGGCAGCCCGTCGTCATCGACCTCGATCGGCTGCAGCGTCAGCCCCAGGTCCGCCAGCGTCTGGCTCGCGCCCCAGTAACAGGGGTTCTCGATCCACACCCGATCGCCCGGGTCGCACAGCAGCCGCGCGATCAAGTCCAGCGACTGCGCCGTGCTGTCGGTGATGATGACCTGCCGTGCTTCGCAGCGCACGCCGCGCGTGGCGCGCACGTGCTGCGCCACCGCCTCGCGCAGGGCGGGCAGGCCACCGGGCTCGCCGGCGGCCAGCAGGGCCGCGTCCTGCCTGCGCAGGGGCTGCGCCAGCAGGCGGTTCCACAGCGCCTGAGGGAACAACCCGGCATCGAAACCGCCCGGGCAGAAGGGCTGCCGGCTCCAGAAGCGGTGCAGTGGGTGTGCCTGGTAGCGCAGGCCGCGGGCCGCGAGGGCCGGCGCGGGCCGCCGGGTGGCCGGCCGCACGGCCTTGGCCGGCGCCTTGCGCGCGCTGACCCGCTCGGGCGCCACGCGGCAGGCGTAGGTGCCCGAGCCCTGGCCGGCGGCGACGAAGCCCTCGGCGGCCAGCTGCGCATACACCGCGACCAGCGTGTTGCGCGCCACGCCCAGGCGCTGCGCGAGCGCGCGCGTCGCGGGCAGCCGCTGGCCCGGGGCGACGATCGCCTGCAGGATGGCCTCGCGCAGCCCCTGGGCCAGGCGCGCGCCGAGCGGCTGCCCCGGCGCCGCCGCCTCGCGGGCGGCCAGCCAGTCGGCCAGCGTGTCGGTCGGTGGGGCGGTCATCGGGATCAAAGTGGACCAATCAGCAAGCCATGAAGTGGCCCAACATGGTGGTCCATTTGAATCCTATCATCGGTCTATGAGCCCTCTCCAAGCACTGCCTGCCGTCGACCGCGCCGAAGCCGAGGCCGCGCTGGCCCGCCTGGGCGCCCGTTCGGTCGAATGTGCATTGGGCGACTTCACCTCGCTGGCGCGCGGCAAGCGCGTGGCGCACGACGATTTCCTCGCGCTCGGCGGCTGCAAGCTGCCCTCGGTCGTGCTGGGGCTGACGCTGACCGCCGGCGAGCCCGACGCGGTGTTCGGCCCGATGCTGCCGACCAGCTACTGCGACATGCACCTGGTGCCCGACCTCGCCACGCTCGCCCCGCGCCCCGGCCGTGCCGGCGAGGTGACCGTGCTGTGCGAGCCGACCGGGCGCTGGTGGTCGGCGCACCACGGGCGCGAGATCGATGCGAGCGAGCTGTCGCCGCGCGCGGCGCTGCGCCGCGTGGTGGCCGCGTTCGAGGCCGAAGGGCTGCAGGCGCTCGTGGCGCCCGAGCTCGAGCTGTTCCTGCTGCATCGCGAAGAAGCCGGCGGCAAGGCGGCGCTCACGAGCGCCCGAGCGAAACCGGGGGCGATGGCGCGTGAAGCGGCCTGCGAGGCCTTCTCACTCGAACGCGCCGGCCACTTCGAGGCCTATTTCGACGAGCTGTTCGCGGCCTGCGAGGCTCTGGCCATCCCGCTGTCGGGCCATGCCCACGAGTCGGCGCTGTCGCAGTTCGAGGTGAACTTCCGCCCCGGCGCGCCGCTCGCCCAGGCCGACGCGGTGTTCCGCTTCAAGCGTGTCGCGCGCGAGATCGCGGCGCGGCACGGTTTTCTCGCCAGCTTCGCCGCCAAGCCCTTCCTCGATCAGCCGGGCACCGGCATGCACTGGCATTTCAGCGTGCAGCGTCGTGGCGGCGACTGGCCGCACCTGTTCGCGCACCCTTCGGGCGACAGCAGCAACGAGCTCGGCCATTTCATTGCCGGGCTGCAGGCCCACACCCCGGCTGCGATGGCCTTCTTCGCGCCCTACGACATGGCCTACGACCGCATTGCGCTCAGCGATGCCTCGCCCTCGCACGCGAGCTGGGGCGCCGAGGACCGCTCGCTGGCCTTCCGCATCCCCACCTCGGGCCCGAGCGCGCGCCGCGTCGAGAACCGGCTGCCCGGCGGCGACGCGAACCCCTACCTCACCGTGGCCGCCACCTTGGGCCTGGGCCTCGCGGGCCTGCGCGCCGCGCAAGCGCCGCACCCGGGCGCGGACGACGCCCACGCGCTGCCGCGCACCTTGCCGGCCGCGCTCGACGCACTCGAGGCCAGCGCCACGCTGCGCGAGCTGTTCGGCGCGCCGCTGGTCGATGCCTATGTCGCCATCAAGCGCCACGAGCATGCCGAGCGCTCGGCCCTGGCCGACCCACGCCACGAGTGGGATCTGACCCACCTCATCGAACTCGCCTGACCTTCGCAGAGAGCCGACTCATGTTCCGCAGCAGCCCCCAGCACACCGACACCTACTACGCCGCCACCTCGCGCGAGTGGCAGGTCCAGCGCCCGGCGCTCGCCGAGAGCCTGACGGCCGATGTCTGCGTCGTCGGCGCGGGCTTCTTCGGCCTGTACTGCGCGCTGGAGCTGGCCCGCGCCGGCAGATCAGTCGTCGTGCTCGAAGCCAGCCGCGTCGGCTGGGGTGCCTCGGGCCGCAACGGCGGCCAGATGATCATCGGCTTTCCCTGCGGCATGCAGCGCCTGAAGGGCGTGATGGGCTACGAGCGCGCGAAGGAGATGTTCGACGAATCGCGCCGCGCGGTGCGCCAGATCCGCGGGCTGATGGCCGAGCAGCAGATCGACTGCGACCTCGTCGAAGGCCACCTCGAAGTCGCCGTGCTGCCGCGCCGCGTGGCCGACCTGACCGGCTGGATCGACGAGTGCCGAACCGAGTGGGGCTACGACAAGCTCGAGTTCGTCGACAAGGCCACGCTGCCGAACTATCTGAACTCGGCGCGCTACCAGGCCGGCATCATCGACCCCGAAGGCGCGCACATCCACCCGCTGAAGTACGTGCTGGGCCTGGCCCGCGCGGTGGAAGCGGCCGGTGCGCGCATCTTCGAGCAGAGCAAGGTCGAGGGCTACGACGAGGGCCCGAACGGCGTCACCGTGCGCGTCGCGGGCGGCGTGCAGGTCCGGTGCGATCAGCTCGTGCTCGGCGCCAACGCCTATGTCGACCAGGTCGAGCGCAGGCTCGCCTCGCGCATGCTGCCGGTGGGCACCTTCATCGGCGTGACCGAGGTGCTCGGCGAATCGGTCTGCCGCAGCCTGATCCCGAAGAACCACGCGGTCTACGACAACCAGTTCATCCTCGAATACTTCCGCACGACCGCCGACCACCGGCTGCTGTTCGGCGGCAAGTGCACCTACCTTGGCGGCACGCCGGTGAACCTGCCGGAGGCGATGAAGACCAACATCCTGCGCGCCTTCCCGAGCCTGAAGGGCGCGAAGATGGACTACGCCTGGGGCGGCCACATCGACATCACGATGCGCCGCATGCCCGACTGGGGCCGGCGCCATGACCGCGTCTTCTGGGCCCAGGGCTTCTGCGGCCACGGCGTGGTGCCCACCCGTGTGGCCGCGACGCTGGTGACCGAAGCGATGCAGGGCAAGCCCGAGCGGCTCGACTGGTTCGGCGGCATCGTCAACCCGCCGTTTCCCGGCGGCGAGCGCCTGGGCGGGTTGATGCAGGCGGTGGGGATGGGCTGGTACCGGGTGCGGGATTTCGTTTGAGCGCCGGCTCGCTGGCGATGTAGGCCTGCAGGCCGTCGACGAGCGCGGCGAACGTGACCGCGCAGCGCGGGCTCGTGCGCAGGTCTTCGTGCATCGCGAGCCAGGTGTCGAGGGTGAACGAGAAGGGCGTGGGCAGCACGCGCACGAGCCCGTCGCGCCGCGCCAGTGTGGCCTGGCAGAAGCCGAGGCCGAAGCCGGCTCGGACGGCGGCCAGCTGCGCCAGGTCGCTGTCGGCCCGCAGCGCAAATTGCTCGCGGCCGATGCCGCTCAGTTGCTGCTGCAGCCGGCGCAGCCATGGCGTTTCGCGGTCGAAGCCGATCAGGGTGTGGCGGGCCAGGTCCGCCACGCGCTTCGGCGTGCCGCAGCGCGCCAGGTAGTCCGGCCGGGCGTGCAGGCCGACCTCGATTCCGCCGATGCGTCTGGCCACCAGCGCCGCCTGGGTCGGCCGCGTCATCCGCACCGCGATGTCGGCTTCGCGGCGCAGCAGGTCGTCCACCTCGTTCGACAGCACCAGCTCGATCGAGAGCTCGGGCTGCTGCTCGCGTAGCGTGGCGAGGATGGGCGGCAGCACCTCGACGCCGACCACCTCGCTCGCGGTGATGCGCACCGTGCCTCGAACGCCCTCACCGTGGCTGCTGGCGGCACGCAGCAGGGCTGCGGCCGTGTCGGCCAGGCCGGCGGCATAGGGGCGCAGCGACACGGCCGCGTCGGTCGGCGCGAAGCCGTCGTGGGAACGGACGAAGAGCTTGAGCCCCAGCGCGGCTTCGAGCGCGTCGACGTGGCGGCCGAGCGTCGGCTGGGTCAGGCCGAGCGCGCGTGCCGCGGCCGAGAGCGAGCCCTGGTCCAGCACAGCCAGGAACGAGCGATACCACTGCCAGTCGGGTTCCATGCAGGCTATTCAATCATGAATAGGCAGTAGCCGCCTTTCGGCAATTTCCATTGAGGCCGGCGACTTGCACACTGGCGGCCGTCGACCCGTGACACAACCCACTGAAAGGACGCCGCCATGCAGACCACCGCCCCCACGATCGCCCTGTTCGGCGCCGCCGGCGCCATCGGCCGCAGCATCGCCGCCGCGCTGCGCGGGCAGGGCCGGCGTTACCGCGTCGTCGGTCGCAACATGGCCGCGCTGCGCGCCGAGTATGGTGCCGATCCGCTGGCCGAGATCGCCGGCTGGAACCCGGACGAGCCCGCTTCGGTGCGGGCGGCCGCCAGCGGCATCGAGACGATCGTCTACCTCGTGGGCGTCGACTACACCCGCTTCGACCTGCACCCGCTGCTGATGCGCAAGACGCTGGACGGCGCGATCGCCGCGGGCGTGAAGCGCCTGCTGCTGATCGGCACGGTCTACCCCTACGGCCGGCCGCGGACGACACCGGTGCGCGAGGACCACCCGCGCGAGCCGCACACCTTCAAGGGGCGCATGCGCAAGGCGCAGGAAGACCTGCTGTGGCAGGCGGCCGCCGCAGGCCGCATCGAGGCCGGCGTGCTGCGCCTGCCCGATTTCTACGGCCCGGGCGTCGAGGCGAGCTTCCTGCACAGCGCGGTCCAGGCCGCGGTGCATGGCGGCACGGCCGACCTGATCGGCCCGATCGACACGCCGCACGAATTCGTCTTCGTGCCGGACGTCGGGCCGGTCGTCGCGAAGCTGGTCGAGACCCCGGCGGCCTTTGGCCACACCTGGCACCTCGCCGGTGCCGGCGTGACGACGCAGCGCGCGCTGCTGCAGGAAATGGAGCGCCAGGCCGGCCGGCCGATCAGGCACCGCGTCGCGGGCAAGACGATGCTGCGCGTGATCGGCCTGTTCAAGCCCTTCCTGCGCGAGCTGGTCGAGATGCACTACCTGCAGACCGAGCCGGTGCTGATGGACGACAGCGCGCTGCTGGCGCTGATCGGGCCGGTCCGCAAGACGCCTTATTCCGACGGCGTGCGGGCCACCCTGGCGGCGCTGGTGCCGGCCGGCGCGATGAGTGCGAAGACCAGCCCGCACACCGCCAGCGTCCAGACGATCACCGCGCCCGAGGGCAGGTCGCACAGTGCCGACACCGCGAGGCCGGCCGCGTAACCGACCGCGCCGAGTCCGTAGCCGGCGAAGTGCCGGCGCGGCCCGGTCAGGCCCCGCGTGGCGAGCGCCGGGATGATCAGGCTCGAGAACACGAGGTACACGCCGACGAGCTGCACCGACGCGGTCACCGCCAGCGCGAAGGCGCCGTAGAACCCGAAGCGCCCGAGCCGCCGCACCCAGCCGAAGCCGAGCGCGACGACGAGCGCGATCGTCAGGCCGCCGAGCCAGGCGAGCTGGGTGGTGTTGACCCACAGGATCTGCCCGACCAGCAGCTCCTTCAGGTGCTCGCCGCCATGCGGGTTGCCGGCCAGCAGCAGGATGCCGGCACAGGCGGCGAGGATGAACATCACGCCGATCAGCGCCTCCTGCTGCTCGGGCACCTTCCGCTCGGTCCAGGTGAGCAGGAGCGCGCCAAGCAGCGCCGCGCAGACCGCGGCGGCCTGCACGGCGACCCCACCTTCCGGCAGGCCCATCGCATCGGCCGCGATCACGCCCAGGCCCGCGATCTGCGCGATCGCGAGGTCGATGAAGACGATCCCGCGGTCCAGCACCTGGGTGCCCAGCGGCACGTGGGTCAGCAGCACCAGCAGCCCGGCCACCAGGGCCGGGCCGAGGATGCCGGCGTCGAGCGCGCTCCAGTTCATTTGGCGGCCCCCGCGGCGGCGAGCAGCTTCGCCAGCATGTCGTCGTACAGGCCGAACAGGTCCTTCGCGGCGTCGGTGCCGCCCACCGTGAAGGCCAGCCTCACCGCGGGGATGCCGGCGTTCTTGCTCAGCCAGTCGGACGGCCGCGAATCCTGGTAGGCGGCGTAAACCACCATGCGGGCCGGCGTGGTCTTCAGCGCCGCGAGCACGCCCTGAAGGTGCGACGCGGTCGGTTCGACGCCGGGCTTCGGTTCCAGCACTGCGACCTCCTTCAGCCCCAGCCAGTCGTAGAGATAGACGAAGGCCTTGTGCTGCGAGACCACCGGCACGCCCTTCAGCGGCGCCGCCTGCGCGGCCCAGCGCGCCATCGCCTGCTGCCAGCGCTGGGCGAAGTCGGCCTGGCGCTTCGCATAATCGGCCGCGTGCGCCGGATCCAGCTGCGAGAGGCGCGTGGCGAGCGCGTTGGCCACCTGCGCGATGTTGCGCGGGTCGGTCTGGATGTGCGGGTTGCCGGCGGCGTGCACGTCGCCCTGGCCGCGGTCGAGCAGCGTCGGCACGTCGAGCTTGCGCACGACATCCGCCGCGGCGAAGTTGCCGGGCTGGCCCGCCTGGACCTTCGCGTTGCCGGCCTGCTGCAGCAGCACGGGCAGCCAGCCGATCTCGAGCTCGGCGCCGGTGCAGACGACGAGGTCGGCATTGCGCGTGCGGGCGATCAGGCTGGGCTTGGCCTGGATCTGGTGCGGGTCCTGCAGCGCGCCGGTCGCCACCGAGACGTCGACCAGGCTGCCGCCCAGCTCCTGGGTGAGCGCGCCCCACTCGGGCTCGCAGGCGAGGACACGCAGCGCGCCCTGGGCGGGCAGCGCCAGCAGCAGCGCGGGTGCCGCCAGCAGCAGCGCAACGGTTCGTTGGGTGATGGTGTTCTTCATCGTTCGGCTCCGGCGGTTCAGAAGCTGTGCGCGCCGTGCGCACCCAGGCTCATCTGGTACTGCAGCATCAGCTGGTTGTCGGTGGCGCCCTCGCGCGAGCGGTCCTGCGCGAGCTGCAGCCGCACGCGCGAGAACTCGCTGGGGTTGAAGTCCAGCATCAGGCTGTTCTTGCGCGGGCTGTAGCCGGTCAGTGCATAAAGGCCGTTATTGGCGCCGTAGTCCGGTGTGCGGGCGTCGAGCTGCTCGGTGCGCAGGCCGATGCGCCAGCCGGGCAGGAACTGGTAGACGCCTTGCAGGTACCAGCCGGATTGCGTCGAGCGGTAGGCGGCCGCGTCGCCGCCGTCCGGCGTCAGGTCGCCGCTGCGACGGCTCTGCAGGTATTCGCCCTGCAGCTTGAAGCTGGTGCGGGTGGCGTTGCCGTTCGGCGACCACTTCCACACGCCGTCGGCCACCCAGACGCGGGTGCTGCCGCTGAAGGCGCTCTCCAGCAGCCCGCCGTCGGCCGCGGTGCCGACCAGGCCGAGCCCGTCGGCGCGTGCGTTCAACACCGACAGGCCGGCGCGCCAGCTGTGGCTGTCGCCGATGTCGCCACCGGTGTGGGCGGTGAGGGCGGCCATGCCGATGCCGTTGCGGCTGTTGTCGCCGCCGGGAAAGCCCCGGCCGCGGCCCAGCTCGACACCCAGCTCGATGAACTGGTCGGTCGGCGCGAGCCAGTTGAGCTGCACCCCGTCGTCGCCGTACTGCGTGCCCAGCATTGCCTGGTAGGCCAGCGGGTTGTCGGCGAAGTCCCAGGTGTGGGCGTGCTGGGGGTTCAGGTAGCCGATGCCCGAGAAGAAGCGGCCAGCCTTCAGCGTGAGCCCGCCGCCGAGCGAGGTGGTCTGGATGTAGGCCTCCTCGACCGAGACCTCGTTCTCCGGGGCGAGCGCGATGTTGGCCACGCCGCGCAGCCACGGGTCGATGCTGGCGGACAGGCCCAGCTCCGATTCGGCCAGGCTGAAGCCGCGGCCACCGGGGCCGATCTCGCCGCCCACCGGCAGCTGGAAGCCGGTGATCGTGTAGTTCTCCGGGTCCTGCGAGGTGCGGGTGTAGCCGCCGGAGAGGATGAGCGAGATGGCCGGGTTGAAGGCGTTGGCGCCGCCGCCGGCCGGGGCCGGCAGCGATGCGGGGGCCACGGCCGCGGGCGGCGTGGCAGCGGGGGTGGCCGCCGCGCTGGCGGTCTGCGCCTCGGCCGCCTTCAGCCGGGCTTCGAGGGATTGCAGGCGGGCCTCGTAGGCGCCGCGCAGCGCGGCGATTTCGTCGCGCAAGGCCTTGAGCTCAGTGGAGCTCGGGGTCGATTGGGCATGCGCGCTCCATGGCGCGACCAGGGCGAGCGCGAGGCTCGCCGGTAGCAGCTTGTGCATGAAAGAGAAGACTCCAGGCAGACGGATCGGAAAGCGCCCGGGCGGCCGCGAACAGGCGGGCCGGCAGGCGCATCGAACGAACGATCAGCAGGGAGTGGAAGGCGGCGCGCGGCTGCGATAGCCGAGCACCGGCGCGGCAGGCCGCCAGCTCGGTGCCGGCAGCGGCGGCTGCGACTGCGCCAATGCCGGGTGCAGCATCGCCGGCAGTGCGGGGGCGACCCCCGCGCCGTGCACCGCCGCCGAGGCCAGGCACAACCCGCATGCGCCGAGGTGCAGGGCCTTCTTGCCGGCATCGAGCGTGCCGGCCGATTCGGCCGTGTGCGAGACCTCGTGCCAGGCCGCGGCCGCCTGGGCCAGCGGCAACAGCAGCGCCAGCCACATCAGCCAGGGCAGGCCGATGCGCAAGGGGCGGCGGAAGAGATCGCGGTTCATGGCAGGTCGCGGATCTTACGCCGCGATACGACGGCGGCGGCGGGTAAGCCGATTGCCCCGTCCGGCCCGTCGAGATCGCCACTGGAGGGTGCGATGCATTCGATGCACAAGCTGTGGGCAGCCTGGCTTGCCGCTGCCGCCGTGGGGGCCGCGCATGCACAACTGCTGGGCGGCACCTGGCACGAAGACTGTCAGTGTTACCGCAACATGCGCTGGGGTGCGGAGAGTTGGTACGAGCCTGACATCGCCAAGGTGCTGTACCAGGACCTCGATTTCTTTCCCGCCGCGCCGGACCCTCAAGGCGGCCGCCCGTTGATCATCTACGCCCACGCCGCGCGGGCGACCAAGTACATCAGCGTCAGCCGCGGCAACCTGTACCCGGTGCTGGTGCAGCAGGCCCGGGCAAACGGCTTCTCGGTGGCCAGCATCGAATACCGCCACCCGGTGAAAGACGACTACATCGTGCCCGCGCCGCACGACGACATCGCCGAGGCGACCCGATGGCTGCGCGCGCATGCGAGCGAGCTCGACCTCGACACGCGCAACGTGTTCTACCTCGGCCACTCGCGCGGCACGCTGGCGCTGTGGACGGCGCTGCATTACCAGGCCGACCCGCAGGTGCGCGTCAACGCGGTCTACGGCTACAACGCGCAGGCCAGCTACCAGGGCACGGAGATGGCCGATCGATTCCTCATCCCCGAGGACCGCGAGGCCTTCGTCGCTTCGTACCAGGCGCGACACCCGCAGTACGCGTTGTTCGGCTCGGCGCTGGCCGACGCCAGCCCCGACATGCCGGCGGTGCTGCTGCGTTACGAGAAGCCCTTCTTTCGCACGCTGGTGCCGGCCGAGCTGTTCACCGAGCACCACCCTGATTTCGGCCTGGCGCTTTGCGGGCAGCTGCTGCCGCGCAGCCGGCGCGCACCGTGCACGGCGCTCGACAACACCTCGATCGAGCACGCCTACGACGGCTTCGTCGAATTCTTCCAGCAATACCTGCAGCCTTGAGCACGGGGCCACAATGCCCGGTCCACCGCGACCGAAGGGCCCCGCCCATGCTGCACGACCCCGTCCGCCACGAGCCGCTGCGAGACATCGCCTGGAGCGCCGCGCGCGCCCGCGCCGCCATCGCATGGATCGTGGCTGACACCGAGGCGCGCTTTGTCCCCGGCGCCGGGTGGCCGCCGCACCCGAAAGACCTGGATTCGGGCGACGACCCGCGGCAGCCCGCGACGCCGCTGTACCACGGCGCCGCCGGTGTCGTCTGGGCGTTGCGCTACCTGCAGGACGCGGGCGCCACGCCACGGGCGTCACGCTGGCACGACGAGCTTGAGCCGCTTCGCCAGCGCAACCGCACCTGGCTCGCCGGCGCAGGCAGCGACGCGTTCGGCTCGTACCTGATGGGCGACACGCCGATCCGCCTGATGCAGCACGCCGACGAGCCGACCGCCGCGCACGCGGACGAACTGGCGGGCCTGCTCGAGGGCAACCTCGCCCGCCCGGAACGAGAGCTGATGTGGGGCTCCCCCGGTACGCTGCTCGCAGCCTCGTTCCTGCACCACCGCAGCGGCGACGAACGCTGGGCCGATCTGTACCGCCGCGCCGCGGCGCGCCTGTGGAGCGAGCTGCGCTGGTCCGATGCGCATGGCTGCCACTACTGGCAACAAGACCTCTACGGCCGCAGCAGCAGCTACCTCGACGCGGTGCACGGCTTCGTCGCCACCGCGCACGGGCTGATCCGTGGCCGGCACCTGCTGGAGCCGGGCGACTGGCCGGCGTGGCAGGCGGCAATCGTGCAGACCGTCAGCCGCAGTGCCACGCGCGAGGACGGCATGGCGAGCTGGCGCTGCCAACTCTTCGAGCCCGACTTCGCCTCTGGAAAGAAGCTGATGCAGTTCTGCCATGGCGCACCGGGCTTCGTGATCTGCCTGGCGGGCTTGCCCGCCGGCACCGAGCTCGACGCACTGCTGCTCGAAGCCGGTGAAGCCACCTGGGCCGCCGGCCCGCTGGCCAAGGGCTCGAACCTCTGCCATGGCACCGCCGGCAACGGCTACGCCTTTCTCAAGCTCTACGAGCGCAGCGGCGACGAACGCTGGCTGCAGCGCGCCCGCGCCTTTGCGATGCATGCGATCGCGCAGGCCGAGGCAGACGCGCATCAGTACGGCCAGCTGCGCTATTCGCTGTGGACGGGCGACCCGGGGATCGCGATCTACCTCTGGGATTGCCTGCGTGAGCAGGCGGCGTTTCCGACGCTGGACGTGTTCGACGCGACGGTGGCGCGCGCTTGACGGCGCGGCGCGGGCTTCAGTGCCGCAGGATGGATTCGACGATGTCCACGACGCGCGCCGCTTCCTCGGGGGTGGCCAGGCCGTGGGCGTCGTCACCGGCCAGCAGCAGGCGCAGCGCTTCGAGCTGGTTGGGCAGCGAATTGATCCGCTCCGACAGCTTGCCGCGGTAGTCGAGCCGCTGCCAGTCGGTGATGGCCGTGGTCCCCAGCTCGCCGGCGATCTCGAACCGATTCACGTCGCCCAGATTGCCCGAGATCGCCCCGTCGATGTGCATCGTCACCGCGCCGAACTGCACGCTGGCCTTCAGGCTCTGCTCGATCCCCTGCGGCGAGCGGACGATGTCGACCGACTCGACCTGGCCCGGGCCGAACATGCGGGTCGCCAGGAAGACGAAGTGCGATCCCACCTCGCGCATGAAGCCGCCCTGTTCGGGCCGCGACAGCCACGGCTCGGCCTTGGCCTGCCAGGTGCGCGGCCAGCGGGCGAAGCGAAGGGTCAGCCGGGCGCTGTGGACGGCGCCCAGCGCGTGGTCCGCGACCAGGTGACGCAGCTGCCGGGCCGCCCAGGAGGTGGCGAACGGGAAGTTGACGGCCGCCGGCACGCCGGCCTTTCGAATCAGCTCGCAGCATTCATTTGCCTGGACCGGCGACACGGTCAGCGGCTTCTCGCAGAAGATCGCTTTGCCGATTCCGGCCGCGGCTTCGATGTACCCGAGGTGGGTCGACGGCGGCGACGCGATGTACACGCAGTGAACGCGCGGATCGGCGATGAGCTCTTGCGCGCTGCCGAGCATCGGGACACCGGGCCGGCTTGCCGTGGGATCCGTGTCGTACGCGGCGACGACGCGGAATGCCGCATGGTCGTCGAACGACTGCGCCATGCGGCGCCCGATCGTCCCCAGCCCGAGAATGCCGATGCCGTAGGCGGAAGACTTTCGCGCGGTTGGCACATTCATGTGAATCGCTCGGGGTGGGCGTCAGCGCCGAGCCTCCTCGCGTGACAAGCCGTAGCGCTGCATTTTCACGTACAGCGTGCTCTTGGCGATGCGAAGCTGGCGCGCGGCCAGGGTCAGGTTGCCGTCGCAGGCGCTGATGGCGCGGCGGATCAGCGCCTCCTCGCCTTCGGCCATGCTGCACACGCCGGCGGTCGCCGGGCGGCTGTCGATCGATTCGAGCAACTCGCGGGGGAGGGCGTCGCGCGTTAACGCTGCGCCGTCGGACATCAGCAGCGCACCTTCGATGACGTTGCGCAACTCGCGCACGTTGCCGGGCCAGGCATAGCCCTGCAGGGCCTGCAGCGCGTCCTCGTCGATCGTGCCCGGTGCCAGGCCTTGTTCGCTGCGGAAGCGGTTCAGGAAGTGCGCCGCCAGGCGCGCCATGTCGCCCTGGCGCTCGCGCAGCGGCGGGATGCGCAGGCTGGTGACGGCGATGCGGTAGTACAGGTCCATGCGGAACCGGCCTTCGGCGATTTCCTTGCGCAGGTCGCGGTGCGTCGCCGCGATCAGGCGGAACTTGACCCGGCGCGGCGTGTTCTCGCCGAGGCGGTAGATCTCGCCCTGCTCCAGCACCCGCAGCAGGTGGGGCTGCATGTCGGGCGGCATTTCGCCGATCTCGTCGAGGAACAGCGTGCCGCCGTGGGCGGCCTCGATCTTGCCGGTCATGCCGCCTTTGCGCGCCCCGGTGAAGGCGCCGTCGGCGTAGCCGAACAGCTCGCTGGCGAGCAGCTCGCGCGACAGGCCGCCGCAGTTCAGCGCGACGTAGGGCCCGGCGCTCGTGCCGTGGATGCCGCGCGCGAACTCCTCCTTGCCGACGCCGGTTTCGCCCTGCAGCAGCACGGGCGCGCTTGAGCGTGCGAGCTGGCGCGCCTTGGCGATCACGTCCAGCAGGGTCGGGTCGCCGGTGACGAGCGAATCGAAGGGGTCGCGCGCCGGGCCCGGCCCGGTGGTGCCCGGCGCCTCGGCCGCCGCGCTGCGCAGCGGCGCCACGCGGCCGCGCCCGGACGGCACGACCAGCAGCGTGCCCAGCGGTTCGCCCTTGACGACCAGCGGCTCGAGCCACTCGGGCTTGATCCAGGCCGGCAGCGCCGTGCGCGCGTGCCCGCGGGCCAGCTTGGCGGCGGCGAGCTCGGGCAGGCGGCGCGCGCCGGCGAGATCGATCTCGCCGCCGACCGCGGCGATGGCCTGCGGGGCGTGCTCGTTGGCCTTGATCGGGCAGCCGCGGCGGTCGAACAGCACCACACCGTCCTGCCCGGCCACCGCCAGGCGGCCGACGGCGTGGTCGAGCAGGCGGTAGCGGCGCTCCATCTCGCTCATCGCGAGGCGGTTCTCGATGCGGCTGGCGGTCGTGACGACCAGCGCCAGCGTCTGCCGGTTGTAGGTCTGCGACAGGCCCGACACGTCGAGCACGCCGATGATCTCGCCGTCGAGCGGGTGGCGCACCACGGTGGCCGAGCAGGTCCAGCGCTTGATGCCCTCGCAGAAGTGCTCGGCGCTGTGGATCTGCACCGGCTGCCCCACCGCCAGCGCGGTGCCGATGGCGTTGGTGCCGCACAGCGCCTCGGACCAGGCCACGCCCGGCACCAGGCGGATCGTCTCGGCCGAGCCGATGGCCGGGATGTCGCCCTCGGTCGTGAGGATGGTGCACTGCGCGTCGGCCAGCGCCATCAGCGTGCCGGTCTCGCACAGGAAGTCGCGCGCGCAGGCCATGACCGGGGCGCTGGCCTCGAGCAGCTCGCGCTGGCGCTCGCGCAGCAGGTACAGATCCTGCTCGGACACCGGTTGCGGGCCGCTGCGGGCGCGCGGATCGACCTGGGCCTGCTGGCAACGCTGCCAGGAGGAATCGACCAGGGCCCGAAGCGCCTCGGAGGGCCGCTCGCCGCCCTCGAGGAACGATTCCCACGCCGCCATCACCGACGGTTCGTCGCCGGGGTTCGAAAACAGCTGCTTGGCCAGCGATGCCATGCTTGTCTCCATGCAGTCGTGTGATCTGCAGCCGTGTGATCCGGCTTGTCTCGGCCCATCATAGCGAGAACGCCCGCCCGCGGCGGGCACCGCGGGCGGGCAGGCAGGCAGACGGAGGGCGCGTCAGTCGACGCGCTCGGGCAGCGGCAGCTTGACCCACTCCTTGTAGAAGGCGTCGATGTCCGGCTCGAAATCATGGATCACCGGGTACCACGGCGTCGGCGCCTCCACGTCGTGCAGCGTGCCGCACTGCGGGCAGTAGTACTCGCGGTAGACCTGCCACTTCGTGTCGGGCGCCATCAGCTTCGGGTAGACCTCGGCCATCGCCTCCTCGTCGTCGCGCACGTAGATGTGGGCGTGCAGCTTCCAATTCTCGCGCCAGTCGCCAAAGACGTGGCCGCAGTCGCACTGCGTGACCCACTTGCTGGTCTTGGCCTGCTGCACGATGTGCAGGTGCGGGCCCAGCGGCAGCACGATGCGGTCGGTCCAGCCGAGCTTCTTCTGCAGCGCGGCGACGTAGAGCTCGAAGCGCTCCGGGTCCTTGGGCATCGAGAGCATGCGCAAGGTGGTGTCCCAGTCGAGCTTGCCGTCGACGAGGTTGCGGACTTGTTCGCGGGTGTAGGTGGACATCTTCAGTCTCCTTTTGATCGTTCACTCTTCGACGAGCACGACGGTCTTCACGTCGGGCATCTTCGACAGATCCATGCGGAACTTCGCGCCGTAGCTGGGCACGTCGAGGTCCTCCTCGAGCAGCGTCCAGGTCTCGGGCAGGTGCCAGAAATCGCGGAACTGCTGCTCGAACTTGGTCGACAGGCCGAAGCTCGTCGCGAACATGTGCTGCACCTGGGGCGACGCGTTCTTGGTCAGGATGCGCTCGCGCTCCTCCTTCATCCACTCGCGTGTCGGGATCGAGCGCGCCAGGCGCTGGCGGCGGATCTCCAGCCGCTGCAGCGCGGTCTGCTTGGCATCGACCGTCCACACGCCGTTGGCATTCTTCGTGGCCACGGCGCCATAGACCTTCTGCGCGTACTCGGGCAGCAGCAGCGCGCTGTTCAGGTCCTTGGCGATCGCGTCGATCTCGCGGTCCAGCGGGTCGCCGAAGCCGGGTCCGCCGCGCAGGTAGTTCAGGTACAGGTCGTAGTTCTCGTAGCAGTCCTCGGTGGTCATGCACTGCTGGTCGCGCTTGACCGTGGCGCCGGCGTTCAGGTGGTTCTCGTAGTCGGGCAGGTCGGGGTTCGTGTCGGCGCCCAGCGGCAGGCTGTCGCCCAGCGCGATGCGCTCCTTCAGCCCCGTCTGGTGCGCCTCGAAGCGGTAGCCGGTGGCCGCCGGGTAGCCGCCCATCAGGCCCCAGTCGCTGTTCATGTAGCCGTTGCCCATGAAGAACATCGTCCAGTCCTGCGCCTTCCAGACCATGCGCAGCGTCTCGAAGCCGCAGCCGCCGCGGTACTGGCCGTAGCCGCCGGAATTGGTCTTCACGTTGCGGCCCAGGTAGAGCAGCGGCTCGGCCATCTCCCAGATCTCGATGTCCCCCATGTCGCCTTCGGGGTTCCAGATCGCGGCGGCGTGGTTCAGCCCGTCCTTGATCGCGCAGGCGCCGGTGCCGCAGGACGAGGCCTCGAAGCTGTTGACCGCGTGGATCTCGCCGTCCTGGTTGATGCCGCCGCCTTGCAGCCAGTTCGAGGTGTTGGCGTTGCCCGCGTTGACCTCCTCGAGGTAGCCGCGGCTGAAGTAGGCCTGCGACAGCCCGCGCCACATCGCGCTCCAGCCCGACACCAGGAAGTGCCAGGCGTAGGCGTGGCCGGTGCGGCGGTCGTCCGGGTTCATCCAGGTGCCCTTGGGAAGGTGGAACTCGGTGCCGAAGTACGCGCCGTCGTTGATGCGCTGCGTGGGCACCAGGGTCTGCGTCATCATGACCCAGATGCCGCTGGTGAAGGCCACCTGGTGCGCGTTGTACGAGTGCCAGCCCCAGCGGCTCGCGCCCTCGAAATCGAGCCGCCAGGAGCCATCGGCGCGGATCTCCATCTCGACCGGCGAGTGCATGATCGAGTCGAGCTTGGCGAAGGCGTTGGAGGTCTGCACGTCCTCGTGCTTGTAGGGCACGTCGACGAAGGCCACCTTGCGGTACTTGCCCGGCAGCGTCATCGCCTTGATGCGCGTTTGCAGCCCGCGCCGTCCTTCCTCGATCACTTCGAACGCGAACTTCTCGTAGGCTTCCAGGCCTTCCTCCGCAATCACCTCTTCGATCAAGTCCCGGATCATGTGGCAGCCGGCGATACGGGTACGTTCGTCGAGAATCCAGTATTTCGGCGTACGCACCGAGCGCTGGCTCTCGTGCAACCAGTCGCGCAACGGCGTGTCATTCACGCCGGTCTTGCGGCAGGTGATCATGTAGCCGTCGCCGAAGCGCTGCGTCTGGCCGGTGGACATCGAACCCGGCGTGACGGCGCCGGTGTCGATCACATGGGTGACGCCGCCGACCCAGCCGACCAGCTTGCCATGTGCGAAGATCGGCACAATGGTGGCGATGTCGCACGGGTGCACGTTGCCGATCGAGCAGTCATTATTGGTGAACATGTCACCGGGGTTGATGCCGGGATTGGCTTCCCAGTTGTTCTCGATCATGTACTTGATCGCCGCGCCCATCGTGCCGAC
>NZ_DATFAN010000178.1:0-64497 GCF_035254525.1 Ideonella sp.
CGCCTGCTTGTCCGACCCTGCAGGGCCGCGCCGCCGGGCGATACCGCTCTGCCGGGTCACCGCTGGCATCCCGGGCGCATGAGTTCAAGTGCGTGGACTTGTCGCCTCAGCCGCCCAGACCGACCAGGTAGATCACCAGGCAGGCCGTCAGCATGCCGGCGGCCGCGCCGATCGCCGCGCCGGTGGCCACAAGTCGCAGCCAGTCGGTGCGCGAGCGCTGGATCGCTTCCCTCGTCAGGCTCTGGCGCACGGCGGCCATGGCGGCTCGTTCGAGGACCTGGGCCTGTTCGCCTACGACGCTGCGGGCGGCGTGCTCGGTCGCGGATGCCATCAGCGCTGCAAACTCCACTCGCAGCCTAGCGAGGGTGTCATCGACACTGGCGCGGAACTGGCTGCTGGCCTGCAGCAGGCTTTGCGCCGTGTTCTTCGCATGTGCCTCGGACCGGTCCTGCAGGTCCCGCAGCGCCTCGACGCGATCGGCCATGCGCTGCAGATCGTCGAGCAGCTCGGCCATCAAGGCCTGTCTGACCGTCTGAGGCTTGTCGCTCATGCCAGCTTCAGCGCGGCGAAGCAGGCCTCCAACTCCGGCAAGACGCCCTGCGCCAGACGGCGCAGGGCCAGGGCCTCCGCCAGCTTGATCTTCTCGGCCCGATCATCGGCTAGCGCGATCAGGCGCTTGAAGTCAGTTTCGTCGTGGGCGACGTCGATCACCGATCGGTCGCTGCCCACCAGGAGCTGGTACAGCTCGTTGGTCGTCAGGCGCGCGGCCGGGTTCAGTTCGCCGCACTCCGGATGCTCCCCGACGAAGGTGAACAGCGCGGCGAACGCTTGCCGGACGTCGGCTTCGGTCCCGTCACCTTCGACCTGGTTGAAGACAACCCGCAGTTTTTCGGGGGGGACACGCATTCGCGCCAGCTCGCTCAAGGTGCCGACGGTATTGAGTTGCTGTTTGACACCGGGCACGGCCGGGACCACGAAGTAATCGAAATCGTGCTGGCTGCCGCTGTATTTGCGCATCAGTCCCAGCAGTTCTTCCACGTTGCTGGCCCCGATATCGACGATGACGTCGGCTGCGGTTTGCAGATATACCTGCAGCTCCTTGAATTGGCGGCCCTTGATGGATTCCTCCTCGGCGTAGTCCGTATTGATTGATTCCACCGAAATCAGACGGGCGCCGGGAATTCGAGGCGCCAGCAGATGCCGGGCCATCGTGGTTTTGCCGACATTGCCGGAGAAATTGATGACAGCGACCTTCATTACTTCTTCCCTTCCTTGAAAAGCGGATTGGCTATGTAGGTGCTGAAGAACTCGCCGGCAATCTGCATCCCGGTTCGAGGGTCGCCGGCCAGACCGGCGGGTTTGTCCGGCCCGGCGCGGGGCGGGCGGGCGGGCGTGACCGAGCCTTCGGATGAATCCGACCAGGCTGCTCGAGGACTGACCGGGCCTGGGGTGAGCGCGGCGGGTCCTGAGGGAGTCTGTCCAGGCGGCCCGGGCGGCGCTGGCAAATCGATCTGCGGCGGCGATCCGCCGGCACGCGCCGCGCTGCTCAGGCGTGCGACCTCGCGTGCGACGGTCGTCTTGCCGACCGGCAGGCCGACGTCGCTGAGCACCAGCTGGATCTCCGCCAGGGAGTACCCGGCTTCGTGCAGCCGAGCAATCTCGTGCGCGAACAGGCCCGCCTTGCGCCGGAGCATGCCGGGCTGCAGGCGGGGGGTGAGCGCCACGCGCTCGGTCTGGTCCCAGAAGGTCTTGAGGCTGTTCGTGGTCATCGGTGCATCGCGTGCCGGATTCGTTCCGGATACCAACCCTTTATGGACCGGATACTACCCACTTGCGTGCCGTTTAGTCCACCACTTGCGTTCCACCTTGTAACTCGCATTCCCGTTTCGTTCCACTTTCGGCCCACATATGGACCGTTTGCGTTCAGGTCTGCAGTTACGAAGTGGAATGCCGGGGGCTGGATTGGGGTCGGATAGCCGGATTATTGGCTGGTAGTATTGGTTGCAGGATAGGCTGCCGCCGGCAAATGTATTACGTCCGCGGAATCGACCAGGGAGATGGCGACGTGACGACGACCGAGTCCCACTTGGAAAGCGCCAATGCGAAGGAGCCTCGATCCGCGGGCCTGCTGTCCGTGGACCTCGGCCCAGCCCTGAAAGCCGCCTGGCGCGCGCATTGCGACGCTCTGGGGGTGAAGGCAGGGCCCGCAATCTGCGCGCTCGTGGAGGCTTCTCTGAAGGCTCCTGAAGCTGCCTCAGCACGCGGGGCCAGCAACGGCGCCATGTCTGGCGTCGGCCGCCCACTCGCTTCGCCGGCTCTGGCCCGGCTTGGCTGCCGCCCCGACCATGGGCCGAAGGTGCCGCGCGAGATCGCGCTCACGCCGACCGAAGATGCTGCCATCAAGGACGTGTGCGCGTCGCAGGGTCTCGGCTACCAGGCGTGGCTGGTGGCGGCGGTCCGCGCTGCGCTCACGCAGACGCCCACCTTCGGTCAAGCCGAGATGGAGGCATTGACGGCCAGCAATGCGCTGCTGGCCGGCGTAGCCATCGACCTGGCCCAATGGCGCCGGCAGGTTGCAGAAACTGCCCTGGCAGATCGCCTGGAATCGTTGGAGGCCACCATCAAGCGGCATGTCGAGTTGAGCAGCCGAACCATGGCCCAAGGCACTCGCCGTTGGGAGATCACGGTATGAATGCGAGGACCGCGGGCAGCGACGATTTCATCGGACCAGCTGCCGATCTGCTGTTGGGACGCAAGCGCAAGAAACCTGCGCAATCTCGACGCGGTCGATCGCTCTGGACCGGGGCTCCTGTCGCGGCGCGGACGCGGCCCGAATATCCCGGCCGGGGCAGCAGGGCCGACCTCACGGCACGCCTGAAAGCCGTCGCGAGCCGACGCAGCCAAGTGGTCGTGAAGATTCCAACCAAGGGACGCAAGACTGCGACGTCGCTGGCAGGGCATTTCAGGTACCTGTCGCGTGACGGTGAAGAAATCCTGCGCGACCAGGACGGCCGGGAGTTTCGGGATGCTGAGTCGGTCACGGACCTGCTGTGGGCCTGGAAGCACACCGGACCCGTCCTGGACGACGACAGCCCGCGCAAGGAGGCGTTTCACATCATCTTCTCGATGCGCGAGGGTACGGACGAGCGAGCGGTCTTCGGTGCCGTCAAGGCAAGCGCGGAGCTCGAGTTCGCTGGCCATCAATGGGTCATGGTTCAGCACCATGACGAGCCGCAGGTCCACGTTCACGTGTGCGTCAAGACCGAGTCACTGGATGGCCAGCGACTGAACCCGCGCAAGGCTGATCTGCAGCGTTGGCGCGAGCGCTTTGCCTACGAGCTGCGAGAGCGTGGCGTCGAGGCCGAGGCCACCCGGCGTGCGCCCCGCCTGCAGCGCGAGAAAACGAACAAGCCCCGGGAGGTGAGCCAGATGGAAGGCCGCGGCGAGCCTTCGAACCGTGCGCCTTCGATGCCGGAACCTGGCAAGGCCGAAGGCTGGCGCCGGGTAGAGAAGGAGGTCACCGGCTCCTACTACAGAATTGTCGAAGCGTTGGGTGCCTCGGAAGACGCTTCTGATCGACTGCTCTCGTCGCAGCTGAGCCGGGTTGTACAGGACAGGATTCAGCACAACCGCCGAACCGATCGTGACCGGCCGGGTCGCGGTCGCGATTCACAGCTCGAACGAGGGTGAGTGTTCTGCGCTGCGGGATCCGGCCGCCGACGATGCGCGAGGTCGGCCCCTGGCTCGCTGCCCAGCTGCCCGACCGGCGGGATTCAGTCGAAGACGGCGCGCAGCGGAACGCGTCGTTGCGCCACCGCTTCTCCTGGGATCGCACCCAGCACCGTGTCCATCGACTCGCTTGCGCGCTCGAGCACCACGCGGCCGTCGGCCTCGATCACATGCAGCGGCCGTGCCGCGAAATCGAGCCATCTCACGTCCACGCGGATTGCAATGCATGGCGCTTGCGTCGGACCTCCTCACCCAGCCGCCGGCGTTGCCGTCAAAGCCGAGCCAGGCGACACGGCCAGCGCAGGCCTCGGGCAGCCACGGCGCCCATCGTCCGATGGTCGCCACGCCGCTGTAGCCGCAGACTGCCAGCGAGAGCGCGTCAAAGACGCCCTCGACCAGGATCAGCGGATCGCCGTGCCAGCCATGCCCGACACAAAACACGTCTCCGCCGGGGCCGATCGTCAGCATCATGTCCTGCACGCGCAAGGTGCTCAGGTAGCGGCCATGCACCGACCTCAGCGTTCCCGTTCGGTCGTAAAGGCCTACCAGCACCGCGGCGCGATCACTCCAGTCTGGGTCGAATCGCAGGCCGGTGGCGTCGGCCAGTTTGATTGGGATGCCGTGCCGCTCCACATAGGACTGGCCGGGCGTGCCTGCCAAGGGCGCAGCTCGCGCCAAGCGCTCGGCTGGCGTATCGCCCGATTGAGGCATGCACAAGGGGTCGCTGCCAAAGTGGGCCCGTGATTGCCGGCCGGTGGCAGACGGCTCGCGGCACGTGGGAAGCTGACTTCAACGGCATCGGCGGCTTGAGTCCGGGCTGTCGATGACGTTGTGCGCGTTCAACCGGCGGCCCGGGGGGCGGCCGTGGAGGCTGCAGGAAGGCCTTGCAGCCCCTCAACAGGCCTGCATTGCAGCCATTCGCCGCAGGTTCAACGCCAAGCAGACGAGTTTCCACTCGGCTTTGACACGGTGCAGCCCGCGCAGGCTGAACTGGCGGAACCCCAGCACGTTCTTGATCCAGCCGTTGGGTGGCTCGGCGATCCACTTGCGTCGCCGGTAGGCGGCCTTGCCATCATCGGTCTGCAGCTTGGCGGCCATCGCCGCCGTGTGCGGTAGCCGCTCGGCATCGAAGCGCAGCGGCCGCTTGCCCTCGCGGCCAATGGCCACCACCAGATCGCAGCCCTTGCCCGCCAGCGCCTCGAACACCGCCTCGGACTTGTAGCCGGTGTCGGCCAGAGCCTGCTCGGGCAGGCATCCCAGGTTGTCCTTGACGGCTTGCAGCAGCGTGGGCAGTTCAGCCGCGTCACTGGCGTTGTTGGTCAGCTCCGCGGCCACGATGATGTGCGCCGCATCGTCGACCGCCGTCTGCGCGTTGTAGCTGGCATCGAAGCCGCCGCCGGCGCGCTTCATGATGCGGCTGTCGGGGTCGGTGAAGTTGTCCTGCGCTTTGTCCTCGGGCACGCCGAACTCGCGCTTGTAGCGCCCGCCTCGGGGCGGCTCGTCGGGGTCGCGCCCGCGCTCGATCTCGGCTTCGCGCTGGCGCTGCTCCAAGCGTTGGCGGGCCTCGGCGATGGCCGCGAGCCTCGCCTCGCGCCGCGCGATCTCGGCCGGGATGTCCAGCTCGGGCTCGTTCTTCTCGGCCTCGTCGGCCTGCTGAGCGCGCTTCAGAAGCGCATCGATCTGCGCCTTCAGCTCCGCTTCTGCCTTGAGCATGTGGCCGTAGCTCATCGCCTTGTGGCGGCTGGCGTTGGCCTTGACCTTGGTGCCATCCACCGCGATCGTGCCCAGCTTGACCAGGCCCATCTCGCGCGCCAGGCGCACCACCTGCACGAACAGATCCGACAGCTCCTTCAGGTGGAACGCCCGGAACTCGCGGATCGTGCGGTGCGCCGGGAAGTTGCCCGCGGCCAGCACCCGGAAGGCCACGTCCTCGTGCAGCTTCTTGGCGATCTTGCGCGAGCTGAACACACCCGTGGCGTAGCCGTACACCAGCACCTTGACCATCATCGCCGGGTGGAACGGCTGGTTGCGCGGGCCGTCCTTGTCGTAACGGGCGTGGAACGCGCCCAGGTCCAGCGTATCCACTGTGTCGCTGATGAAGTGCGCCAGATGCCCCTCGGGCAGCCAGTCCTGGATCGCCTCGGGCAGCAGCAGCATCTGCTGCGGCTCGTACGGGAGGTAGTTCGCGGCCATGGCCGCCAACGTACCTCATCCGTCAGCGGCAGTCAGGGGATTCCCTTCTGCCGCCCAGACTCCTAGCGTCGAAGGTGTCGGGTGCAGCCGAGGCGAGGGCGCACGTGTTCCACGCTCCGGCGAGCGGAGATCGTGGCGATCAACTTGTCGTAGGTGCGCATGGCAAGGTCTCGGAACAAAACAAAAACCCTGGGAAGTTCGCACTTGCCGGGGTTTGGTGCCGGAAGGCGAATGCCTCCCGATCGCGTCGAAAGGCGGGTTCAGCTGGCGAAAGTCGCCTTGGTCATTTGGGACGCGATGTGCATGGGGCTGAATTTTCCGATGTTCGACCTTGACGCGCAAGCGGCCCGGCCCATGACCGTTGCGGCGCCATGACGCTGCGGCGCGAAACCAGTGCGAGCGGGTCCTGACGCCCTCACGCGGTGGCTTCAGCCGCGGACGCGGAGCGCTCCCGGGACAGCCCGCCCAGCAACTGGAGCGTGAAACCGGCGTCGAGATCCTCGAGCGCACAGGCTGGCTCGTGCGGCGGCAGTTCGCCGCCGAATTCGACGCCGAACTCGGCGGCGAGTCGTCGGTTGCAGTCCTCGAACTCGGCGAGCATCCGGCGTCGCTCGTCGCCGCCGAGCAGGTGTCTGACCGGCGGCAGGCCGGTCTGGGCAAGCGCGCGCGCGGCCTGCAGCAAGGGCGCAAGTTCGTAGGGCACCCGCAGCCGGTTCATCCGGTTGAGCAGCAACGCAAGCCGCATGTCGGGCGACGGGTTCGCGCGCCGGTCCGGCAGGCCGAGCGGAGGCAGGCCGAGCGCAGTCTCGAAGGCGGCCATCAGGCCCGGGCCGCGCACCGCAGGGCCGTCGAAGTCCAGCGCCCGCACGCGTGCCGGCAGCGCGGCCCAGCGACCGAGCAGCGCACGGTAGTTCAGCCGTTCCCGGGTCGCCGGCGCGCGCGCGAACGTCAGGATGGGGCGTGACTCGCGACGCGCCGCTTCGCGCACGAACTGGTTGAACAACGCCTCGACGAACAGGTCCTGCCGGCGCAGGAAGCACAACACCTCGATCTCGAAGCGCGCGGACAGCGGGGCGAAGAATTCGGCCACTCGCGGGTCGGGTTCGGACAGGCCCTCTTCGCTGATCAGCAGCGTGTGTGCGCCACTGGCGTCGAACTCGGCGAGCAAGGCCTCGCGCTCGCGCGCCTGCAAGGCCGGGCTGCCGGAAGCCGCCGCGTGGTAGACCGAGCAATGCTTGGGCAGCTCGGGCCAGGGCGGGCGCCGGGTGTCGGGGTAGAGCACGCCATGCTGCCGCAGCACGTCGCGCGCACCGTCGAGCGCGGCCTGCAAGGCGCTGGTGCCCGTCTTGTGCGTTCCGATGTGCAGGATCAGCCGGGGTCGTGAAGAGCTCATGCAAAAGGGGGTCGTCAAAGCCGGTAGCGCCGACCTTCGGCGCGGCCGAACTGGGCATAGTGCAGGGCGGCGTCGATGCCGGTGCGGGCAACGTCGGCGTTCAGCGCCAGGTACTGGGCCGGGTCGAAGTCGGCCGGCAGCGGCTGGGCAGGGCTGCCGGGGTGAGGGTGCCTGGCTGCCCGGCTCACCGGGCGGCGCAGCCCCTGCCACCAGCGGGCCAGTGGCGAGGCCGGTCCCACCATGCCAGCGTGCTGCTGCGGCGCCCGGCCGGCTTGCGCGGCCGCGCCCTGGCGCAGCCGTGCCAGTTGCACCAACTCGCGCTCGATGCGCTGGCGCAGTTCGCGCACGGGCAGGGCGGCGGGCCAGTCGGCGTCGGGCGGTGGCGGGCCGGGCTCACCCGCCGCGGGTGCCGTGGGCGGTGGCGGAAAGCGGAACTTCGCGTGCGCCAGTGCGCGCGTCTCGTCCGCGTGACGCGCGGCCACCTCGGCCCAGAACGCCGCGCCGCCAGAGACGGCCAGCCGCTCGCGCCAGCGAGCGCGCAGGGCATCGAAGTGCTCGACGAATGCGGCCAGCGCGGCCAGGTAGCGGCGCATCAACCACAGCCGATCGGCCGGTGCGACCGGCGGCAGCTCGCGGTAGGTGCCGGCACCGGCATTGACCAGCACGACGGCGCGGTAGCGGCTCGCGTCGGGCTGGTAGCCGGGGTAGAGAAAGGGCCGCAGCAGCACGCCGTGCTCGCCGGCATCGCGCTCCAGGCGTTGCCGTTCGGCCTCGGGCAGCGGGCTCATGCGGGCGGCCTGGAGGGCCGGCAGGGCCGCGCGGTAATGGGCATCGAAGTCGGTCGTCAGCAGGGCGCTGGGCTCGTCCTGCAGGTGCTCGAGCACCTGCAGGTACAGCCTGGCGCCCTCGAGGTCATCGAGGGCCGTGTGCTCGGCCAGGCGTTGCTCGAACCAGCGCGCGAACTCGGCGGCGCCGCTGTCCGAGTGCCTGAAATTGATCAGCACCGCGTGCAGGATGGCCATGTACTCCTGGGCGTAGGAGTGGCCGGGCTCGTGCCAGGCGGCGAGGTTCGGGTTGGTGATCACCGGCACGCCGGCGGCCTGGGCGCGCAGCGAATATTCGATGTCGTCCCCGCGCAGGAAGAAGGCCGCCGGCAGGCCGATGCGGCGAAGCGTGGCCAGCGGCAGCGCGAAGAAGATGAAGGTCGTGTACTCGCAGTGGTTCAGCGGGCCGAACTCGTCGAGGTGCTCGAAGCCGTTGAGCGACAGGCCGTGCTTGAGCAGGTGCGGGAACATGTTGCGCTTGAGGCCGAACCCTCCCTGCTCCTTGAAGTTCAGCCGGCCCCAGAAGCCGCCGTCTTCCCACACGCGCGTGGGCTGGCTCTTCATCAACACCGGGAGGCTGGCCACGTGTTCGACGGCGCGGTAGGCCGAGGCCATCCAGTGCCGCGCCAGCGACTCCATCGACAGCAGCAGGTCGTCGTCCAGGATCAGCACCTCGTCGGGCGCTTCGGCCGGTGCGGCATCGCAGCGGACCAGGAAGTGGTGGATCAGGTGGCTGGCATTGCCGCCGCCGCCCAGGTTGGGCCCGGTCATCACGCGCAGGTCCAGGCCCAGGGCGTCGGCCTCGGGCCACAGGTGATCGGCGGCGGCGCTGGTGTCGAGCACCCAGAATTCGGTGCGGGCCAGCAACGCGGCGTGAAACGGGTCGCTGCGCGCGCCTTGCGCGAAGCGCTCGAGCTGAGCCTGCAGATCGCGCGTGCGGCCCCAGGTGCGCATCAGGACGGCGAGCCGCGCGCCGACGCGCGGCGTCGAGCGGGTGCACCAGGCCGCTTCGTGCAGGCGCGCACCGTCGATCGCGTCGACGTGCCAGAACAGGCGGCTGCCCTCCGGCAGCGCCGACAGCGATCCGAGCGGCAGCACGTGGCGGCCGCGCATCGGCGCATCGATGTGCATTTCGCGCAGCACCACCGGCGCCTGGCCGCGCGTGGCACGCATGACCCGCAGGCGCAGGCTGCCGCGTACATCGACCACCAGCCCCAGTTCGCGTGCGTGGCTGAGCTTCGCCCAGGGGTCGACATAGAAGCTGTTGCGCAGCGTGCCGCCGCCGAGCCAGTCGTCGGCTCGCAGGTCGAACCGGTCGCCGCCGCCGGCCCAGGTGCTGCCTTCGCTGCCGGCCAGGTACAACACCGGTGCGCCCAGCATCGAGCGGTCGATCGCCTGGAGGCGATGCCAATCGGCACCGTCGTGCCGGTGCCAGGCGGGAAGGACGGTCGGCGAAGGTGTCACGAAGGCGGGCGCCAGGAGGCGCAGGCTGGGAAGGCCGCCATCATCACCAGCTCCGATGACGCCACCGCGTCAGCGCGGCGCCCGAAGGGACCAGGAGCCGACACGCTCGCGTCACGGCGGTTTCATGCGCGGCGCCTACCCTGCGCCGTCCTGTCGATCGGCCCCCCATGCATGCCCCGTTCTCCAGCGTGCCCGAACTTGGCGACGCGTTCCTGCGCGGCGTCGAGGCCGCGCACGCGATTGCCTCCCCACAGCAGTTCTTCGTCTGGTTGCGCCTGCACCTGCATCGCTTCGTGCCGCACGAACTGGCCTTGTGCTGGTGCGATGCCGGACGGGATGCAGGGGGGTGCCGTGCCCTGGTGCTGAACTGCGTGCCGCTGCCCGAGTCTCTGATGCTCGCCCTGTCGAACCCGGCGGCGCACTGCTGGCGGCAGCTGGCCGAACAATGGGAGCGGGCCGACGGGCGGGCCTGTCGTGTCGTGCTGGATACCTTGCCGGCCGAGGGCGCGCAGGCGCTGGCCGGGGCCGGCTTCGGTGCGCTGGAACTGCACGCCGTGCAGGGGCCCGGCCGGCCGGGGCCCGAGCTGATCTTCGCGTTCGCGAGCCGCCAGGGCGCGGCGCCCGGCGCCGATGCCCTGCTGGCCCTCGAGTTGTGGATGCCCTACCTGCAGTTCGCCTGGTGGCGTGCCGAAGGCACCGGCGCGCGCCGGGTCGCCACCCGACTGGCGCTTGGCGCGCCGCCGCTGACCGAGCGCGAACTGCAGGTGCTGGTGGCCGTGCGCGAAGCCAAGGCGAATGCACAGATCGGGGCCCTGCTGGGCATCAGCCCGCTGACGGTGAAGAACCACCTGCGCAGCATCCAGCGCAAGCTCGGCGCACGCAACCGCGCCCACGCGGTGGCCGAGGCCATGGCGCGTCGGCTGATCAGCTGAGTCGGCGAATGACAGTCGCTCGAGCCTGCATGGCCCGTTCGCATGGTGTGCGAATCGCTCAGCGCCCACACGCATGTCACCCCGGCTTCGGATAGTGACCCCAGTTCGCCGCGGCATCGCTTCGCGGTGCAACTGATCGACAAACCCATATCTAGGATGGAGTCACCATGAAGCTTCGTTTGATCGCCCTGGCCGCGCTGGCTGCTGCCAGCAGCGCCCATGCGCTCACCCCCGCCCAGATCGACACCGCGCGCAGCAACGGCACGCTGAAGGAGGTCTACATCGCCGGCGCCTCGGCGCAGCGCCTGTTCATCGGCGCCTGGTTCCAGACGAACTGCAACGCCTCGACCTTCGACGTGTTCTTCAACGGCACCGGTGCCGCTCCGGCCGGCAGCAGCCACCGCGCCTATTCGTGCAACCTGAAGAAGAAGGTCGGCAACTGGGTCACCGGCACGCCCGTGCTGCTGGTCAAGCGCGACGCGGGCGGCTCGTTCCAGGGCGTGAACCCGATCGCCACCGGCACGGCGCAGGACTTGATGGCCGTCGACGGCACCTGCACGGCCACCGGCAACCCCAGCCCGGCCACCGACATCCTGCTGCCGAGCTTCGCCTGCAACAACGTCGTCTCGCGCCTGGCCGACGCCGGCCTGTCGGACGTCGAGCCGGCCCTGTTCCAGAAGCAGGTCAACCTGCCCTCGCCGCAGACCGCCGTCAGCACGACGACGCTCGATTCGAAGGCGTTCAACCAGACCATCATGGGCGTGGCGGTCAACAAGAAGCTCTACCGTGCCCTGCAGGAAGCCCAGGGCCTGATCCCGGCCGGCGGCGTGCTCGACGACGCCCCGGCGAAGATGCCCAGCCTGTCGCGCACCTTCGTGACGGCGGCGTTGTCCGGCAACCTGTCGGGCAGCTCGGTCGACAAGCGTGGCTGGAACCTCGTCGTGCCGGCCAGCGTCGACGCCGGCGTGCTGAGCAAGCAGGTCAACGTCTGCCGCCGGGTGATCGGCTCGGGCACGCAGGCCAGCTTCAACGTCGAATTCCTGAACGCCGGCTGCGGCGCGGGCACCTCGACCTACGCCCCGGTCGGCCAGACCGTCGGCGCCAACAACTCGACCCCGCTCGCCTCGCCCGCGCTGTCCGAGAACGGCACGCTGGCCTGGAACCTGGGCTCGGGCTCGGGCAACGTCGAGACCTGCCTCGGCACCACGGTCGAGAACCTGGGCGGCACCGCCTACGCGATCGGCATCCTCAGCCGCGAGAACAGCCCGCTGCCGACGGGCCTGGGCATCGACAAGGGCTACCGCTTCGTCAAGCTCGACGGCATCTCGCCGGCGCGCGACGTGGCCAAGGTGGGCACCTACCAGTTCGCCTACGACGCCACGATGCAGTGGCACAAGACGCTGCTGACCGACGCCGACGTGAAGTCCTTCCTGACCGCGCTGCGCGCCAATGGCGGCAAGGCGGCCCAGCTCAACATCGCCGACGTCGACACCCAGCAGGGCGTGATGGCCCTGCCGACGACCTACACCGGCGCCTATGAGGACCTGACCGACCCGGTCACGCTGAAGTTCGCTTCGCGCATGGACCACAACACGGCGGCGAGCTGCTCGCCGATCCGCATCGTCAAGTAAGACGAGCGTCGTTGGGACGGGCCGGCCGGTGCCGGCCCACCACAACCGGGGGCGGTCACTGCGCGCGGTGCCCGCCCTCAACCCGTTTCCTGCCTGTTATTCATGAGCCAACGCATCCTGATCGTCGGCGCCGGTCTGTATGGCGCCACCTGCGCCCGCGAGCTGCACGATGCGGGTCACCGCGTGCACGTCATCGAGCAGCGCGACGCCCCCGGCGGCAACTGCGCCACGCGCTACCTGCCTGAGGCCGACTGCCACGAGCACGTGCACGGCGCGCACATCTTCCACACCGACAGCGATCGCATCTGGGCCTGGGTCAACCGCTTCGCCCGCTTCAATGCCTACGTGCACCGGGTCAAGGTGTGCCATGCCGACGCGATCTACAGCTTTCCGATCAACCTGTTCACGCTGTACCAGGTCTTCGGCGTGCGCACACCGCAGCAGGCGCGCGATGCCCTGGCGCGCGAGCGGCAGCCGATCGCCGCGCCGGCCAACCTCGAGGAACACTGCCTGGCGACCGTCGGCCCGACGCTGTATCGCCTGTTCATCGAGGGCTACACGCGCAAGCAATGGGGGCGCCATCCCAGCCAGCTGCCGGCCGAGATCATCAAGCGCATTCCGGTGCGGTTGAGCTTCGACGACAACTACTTCAACGACCGCTATCAAGGCATTCCGATCGGCGGGTATGCGGCGCTGTTCGACCGGCTGCTGGCGGGCATCCCGGTGGAGTTCGACGTTGATTTCCTGCGCGACCGCGACCACTGGCTGGCGCGCTACGACCGAGTCATCTACACCGGCCCGATCGATGCGTTCTTCGACCGCTGCCACGGTGCGCTCGAGTACCGCTCGCTGCGTTTCGAGCGCGAGCTGCTGCCGCTGGCCGACTTCCAGGGGGCCGCGGTCGTGAACTACAGCGATGCGGCCGTGCCTTTCACCCGCATCATCGAGCACCGGCATTTCGAGCTGCCGAGCGCCGCGCGCACCGAGGCGGCGCGCCACACGCTGATCACCCGCGAGTACCCGGCCCATGGCGGCCCGGGCCGCGAGCCCTACTACCCGGTGGGCACGGCCGTGAACCTGGCGCGTTACGAGCGCTACCGCGCGCTGGCCGATGCCTTGGCGCCGCAGGTTCACTTCGGCGGGCGGCTGGCCGAATACCGCTACCTCGACATGCACCAGGTGATCGGCGCCGCGCTGGCGCAAGTGCAGCGTCTGCTGTCGCCCGGCCGTCACGGCGCTGTCACCATCGCCCGCGCGGCATGAGCCGATCGGTGCATGTGCCGGGGCGGCCGCCGTCACCCCGGCTCGCGAACATGCCGGCCGTGAGAACCCTCGCCGCCCTCGTCGTCCTGCTCCTGTCGCTGCTGCCCATCGGCCGCGCGTTCGCCGAGGCTGGTTTCGACCTGCTGGCGATCGACGTCGAGGGCAACAGCGTGCTGCCGGTGACGGCAATCGAGGCCGCGGTCGAGCCGCACCTGGGCCCGGGGCGCGGCATGGCCGGGGTCGAGGCGGCGCGCACGGCGCTCGAGGCGGCGTACCAGAGGGCCGGCTACCTGACGGTGCTGGTCGACATCCCGGAGCAGCAGGTCCAAGAAGGGGTGGTGCGACTGAAGGTCATCGAGGGCCGTGTCGGCGCGCTGTACGTGCTGGGCTCGCGCTACCACGACCAGGGTTTCATCCGCGCCAAGGTGGCAGCGCTGCAGCCCGGCGCCGTGCCCGAGTTCAACACCGTGCAGGTCCAGCTGGCCGAGCTGAACCGCAGCGACGACCGGCGCGTGCAGCCGGTGCTCAAGCCCGGGCGCCTGCCGGGCACGGTGGACGTGGAGCTGCAGGTCGAGGACACATTGCCGCTTGGCGGCACCGTCGAGTTGCACAACCAGCATGCCGCCGGCACCGAGCCGCTGCGCCTGCAGGCCACGCTGCGCTACGACAACCTGTTCCAGCGCGATCACGCGCTGGCACTGAGCCTGATCACCGCGCCGTTCGAGCCCGGGCAATCGCGCGTGCTGGTCGCGAACTACACCATCGCGGATGCCGAGGCCGAGACGCTCGGCGACAGCTGGAACCTTTCGCTGACGCTGTCCGACAGCGATGTGGAAACCCTCGGCGGCACGCAGGTGCTGGGCCGTGGCACGACACTGGGCCTGCGGCGCGCACGCGCCTTCGCCCGCCGCGGCGGCGACCGCACGGGCGTGCTGACCTGGGGCGCCGACCTGAAGCTGCTGCGCGAGCGCACGGTGTTCGGCGCCGACGAGATCTCGACGCCGCTGCGCTACCTGCCGTTCCAGCTCGCGTACAGCGACCTTGCGTTGGACGGCCCCACGCGCTGGCAGTGGAACGCCAGCCTGACGGCAGCGGCCCGCGCGCTGCTGCAGCGCGACGTCGACTGCCCGCTGGCCAGCGGCGGCAGCGGCCCGCAGGACCAGTTCGCGTGCAAGCGCAAGGGCGGCGACGGCAGCTTCCTGGTCGGCCGCTTCGATCTGCGCGCGCAGCAGCGCCTGGGGCAAGCCCTGGGTCAACGCGAGGGAGAGGGCCAGCTCGCGCTGCGCCTGGGCGCGCAGGCGGCTTCCGGCGCGCTGGTCAGCGCCGAGCAGTACGCGATCGGCGGTGCCGACACGGTGCGCGGCTACCTCGAAAGCGAGGCCACTGGCGACCACGCGCTGCTCGGCTCGCTGGAATGGCGCATCGCCAACATCGCTTCGGCCGGCACCCCGGACCTGCGCGAGCTGGTGCCGCTGGTCTTCGTCGACGCCGGCCGCGTCTTCACCATCGACCCCGCTGCGGGGCAGCCCGGCGCGCAATCGCTGGCCGGCGTCGGGCTCGGGCTGCGCGTATCCGGCAGCGGCGCGGCGGCCGGGCTCGAAGGGGGGCTGGACCTCGGCTGGCCGCTGCGCGACAGCCCCAACAGCGCGCGCGGCGAACTCCACCTGCATGCCCGGCTCGCGGCGCGCTTCTGAGCGAGATACCACCATGGCCCCTCGTCACCTGTCCGCACGCCTTGCACTGCCCGTTCGCTTGACGCCGCTGGCCGCCGCACTCGCCGCCTGCTGGCCGCTGTGGGCCGCGGCCGCGCGCCCGCCGGCGCCGAGCGCGGTGCCCATCCCGTCGGCGAGCTGGCGCATCTACGGCAACGGCAGCGCCGCGCCGGTCAACACGCCCAACGCACAGGGTGGCATCGACCAGGCCATCCGCCAGGACAGCCAGCGCGCCATCTACCAGTGGCAGAGCTTCGACATCGGCTCGAACAGCAGCGTCACCTTCGACATGGCGTTGAAGAACTCGAGCGCCTTGAACCGCGTGCTGGGCAGCACCGCGCCCTCGCAGATCTTCGGCAAGTTGAAAGCCACCAACGGCGGCGAGATCTACCTGATCAACGCCAACGGCATCCTCTTCGGCCGCGGCGCGCAGGTGAACACCGGCAGCCTGATCGCCTCGGCCTTGAACGTGTCGGACGGTGAATTCCTCTCCGGCCTGACCAACAGCCTGCTGTTCGACAAGACGACGCCCGCCTTCGCCTACGACGGCGCGGCCGGGAACTTCGTCGACAGCCGGAACTTCGTCCGCGTCGACGAGGGCGCGAGCATCACCACCGCCAACGGCGGCCGGGTGTTCCTGTTCGCCAAGCGGGTCGAGAACGCCGGCAGCATCAGCACGCCCGGCGGCCAGACCATGCTCGCCGCCGGCGGCAAGGTCTACCTGCAGCCCCCGGCGGACAACCTGCTCTACGCCTCGGAGGCCAACCCCGAGGTGCCGTCCCTGCGCGGGCTGCTGGTCGAGGTGGGCGCGGGGCCGTCGGACGCACCCGAAGGCGCGCACGGCAGCGCCGTCAACGAGGCCAGCGGCTCGATCGCCGCGCCACGCGGCAATGCGACCATCGTCGCGATGGCGGTCAACCAGATGGGCCGCGTCAGCGCCACCAGCAGCGTGACCGAGAACGGCTCGATCATCCTGCGCGCGCAGGGCGATGCCCGGGCCCTCAACGAGGGCGTGCGCGCCACCCAGGCCGGCGCGCTGGTGCTCGGCGCGAACAGCCAGACGACCATCGGGCTGGACGACGGCGCCGGCCAGAACGGCGGCAAACCGCAGACCAGCGACGGCAATGCGACCTTCGTCAACCCGCGCATCGACCTCGCGGGGGCCAGCGTGTTGCTCGACACCGGCGCGCAGGTGACCGCCCCGGGCGCGACCGTGGACGTGCGGGCCGAGGCGACGCCCAACTTCCAGGCCCATGATGGCCGCAGCTTCGAGGCCGCGGCCGGCGATGGCGAGCGCATCGTGATGGGCGACGGCGCGGTGATCGACGTGTCGGGCACGACCGACACCACCGAGAGCGTGGCGCGCTTTTTCGTGACGACCGGGCTGCTCGGCAGCAACGACCTGAAGGACGCGCCGCTGCAGCGTGACGGGCTGCTGTACCGCAGCAAGGTCACCGTCGACGTACGCGAGGACTCGGCCATCCTCGGCAGCCTCGACGGCTACCGCGATGGCCTGCAGCAGACGATCGGCGAGCGCCTCTCGGCCGGTGGCCAGGTGCGGCTGACCGCCGGCAGCGGCGTGCTGACCCACGCGAATTCGCGCATCGACGTGTCGGGTGGGCAGGTCAACTACACCGCGGCCGAGGTGCGCGAGACGCGCCTGATCGGCGCCGACGGCCGGGTCTACAACCTCAACGAGGCGCCGACCGACCAGGCCTACGGTGCCGCGCTGAACCTGCAGAAGGGCAGTGCCGCGGGCTTCGACCGCTGGGGTGTCAAGGTCAACTACGGCAACCTGACGCCGACCCGGCATGAAGAGGGCTATGTCGAGGGCCGGGCCGCGGGCGGCGTCGCGATCGTCGCGCCCACCGTGGTGCTGCAGGGCGCGCTGGCGGCCGGGACGGTGTCGGGCACCCGGCAGCAGCAGGGCGACGACGCCGAGGCGTCGCGCGGGCGACTGAGTGTCGGGGCCGTGCGCCAGGGCGCGCAGGATTTCGACAGCGCCACCTACGCCGGCGGCGCGGTGCTGCGCAACTTCCAGCTCACGCTGCAGGGCCCGCCGGACGACGCCGGCTGGTGGGGCGAGCCGATGGCGGCCGAGCTGCCGCCCGTCTCGGGCATGTCGCTCGCCACGCTGACCGGGGCGGGCTTCGGCGCGATCGCCATCGCGGCCGACGGCAATGTGCTGGCCCTGCGCCAAACCACCGACGCATCGTTGGCACTGGGCGACCAGGCGTCGCTGCGCCTGCTTTCCGCCGAGGGCGACGTGGTGCTGGGCGGCAGCACGCGCAGCGCCGGCGGCAGCGTCGAGCTGAATGCCAGGCGCGGCAATGCGACGCTGGTCGACGGCGCTCGTGTCGAGCTGGCGGGTCGCTTCGTCAACGTGCTGCAGGACGGCCCGACGCGCACCGACACCGTCAGCGGCGGCCGCTTCAGCGCCAGCGGCGGCCTCGGCGTGCAGCTGGGCAGCGGCAGCCTGGTCGACGTCTCCGGCGGCGCGCTCGTCGATGCATCGGGCCGGGTGAGTGGCGGCGCCGCCGGCAGCGTGCAGCTGGCGCAGACCGGCACCGAGGCCGGCGAGGCCCCCGGGATCGTGCTCGGCGGCACGCTGCAAGGCCAGTCGCTGGCCGCGGGCGGCGCTTTCAGCCTGAGCGCGCGCGCGATCCACGTCGGCGCCGGCGAGGCCGCGCCCGATGCGATGCGCATCGACCCGGCGCTGCTGACGCAGGGCGGCTTCGGCAGCTTCACGCTGGATGGCCGCCAGCAACTCGACGTGGCGGCCGACACGCGCATCGCGCTGCATCGCGACGAGTGGCAGCTCGACCCGCGCGCGGCCGCGCTGGCCGCCAGCGGCAGCGATTGGCTGTCGCTCGCCAGCAGCGGGCCGGCGCCCGGTGTCGCGCCCGCGGCGATGAGCCTGGCGCTGCGCTCCTCGGGCACCGACCCGAGCGATGGCCGGCTCGTGGTGGAGCAGGGCGTCGTGGTCGAGGCCCCGGCCCGCTCGTCGCTGGCGCTGTCGGCCCAGAACCAGCTGTGGATGGACGGCACGCTGCACACCGCCGGCGGCCTGGTCGCGCTGTCGATCAACGCCAGGCAGATCACCGACGCGGGCCAGCCGGCCGCCACCGCCCTGTGGCTTGGCGAGCATGGCCGCATCGACGTATCCGGGATCACGCTGCGGGCCCCGACGACCAACGGCCTGCGCCAGGGCCAGGTGCTCGACGGCGGGCGCATCACGCTGTCGGCCAAGGGCGCGGCCGGCACCGAGCCGGTCCTGGTGATGCAGCAGGGGGCCGAGCTGGTCGCGCACGGCGCCAGTGCGGTGCTCGATCGCAGCGAACTCACGGCAGGCGGTGTGCGCTGGGTGCGCGAGCGGGTCGACAGCGATGGCGGCACGCTGGCCATCGAGGCCAACCGCGCGCTGGTCAGCGAAGCGGCGATCGACCTGCATGCGGGCGGCACGGGCGGCAGCGGCGGCAGCCTGGGCGTCACGCTGACGGCCGAGGCCAGCAGCCAGCCCGGCGCACCCGAGAACGAACGCCGGGAGCTGCGCATCGCAGCCGGGCCGACGCTGAAGACCGCGGGCCTCGCGCTGGGCGACACCGCCGGCGTCGACGGGCTCACCGGCATCGCATCGATCTCGGCGCAGACGATCGTCGCCTCGGGCGCCGCGGACCTGAGCCTGGGGGCGCGCGATGCGCTGCGCTTCCTCGAGGGCGTCGACCTCGATCTTGCCGGCACGCTCACGCTGTCGTCGCGTGCCATCGCGGCGCAGCCCGGCCAGGCGACGCAGCTCGATGCCGGCCAGATCTGGCTGCAGGGCCTGGCGCCGCTGGACGCCGGGGCGGCCGCGCCGGTGCCGGCCGCGCGCGCCGGCGATGCCAGCATCACCCTGCATTCGCGTGACGGGCTGCTGGTCTCGGGCGACTGGGTCACCCAGGGCCTGGACCGGCTCACGCTGGCCGCCGAAGGCGACCTGATGCTGCATGGCACCGGCGCCAACCGGCTCCAGGGCAGCCTGACGAGTGCCGGCGACCTGCGCCTGTCCGCGCGCCAGGTCTACCCCGGCACGGCGACCGAATTCCGCATCAGCGCCGTGGGCCGCGACGTGACGATCGCCGGCCACGCAGACGGCGCGGCGGCCGGGGCCGCGCCGCTGTCGGCCGGCGGCACCCTGAGCATCGAGGCGGCCACCATCACGCAGGGTGGCGTCGTGCGCGCGCCGCAGGGCCGGATCGTGCTGAAAGGCAGCGAGTCGGTCACGCTCGGCGAGGGCAGCGAGACCTCGGTGTCGGCCGACGGCCTGCGCCTGCCCTACGGCAGCAGCGCATCGGGCACCTGGACCGCGCCGGACCAGCAGGCCATGGCTGCCGCCCCGGGCAAGCGCATCGACATCGAGTCGCCCGTCGTGGCCCAGCAGCAGGGCGCGACGCTGGACCTGCGCGGCGGCGGCGACCTGGTCGCCTACGAATTCGTGCCCGGCCGCGGCGGCTCGACCGACGTGTTCGCCGGCGGCAACGGCGCCTACGCGCTGGTCCCCGGCGTGCAGGCAGCGGCGCTGTTCGACGCGACGATCAACGGCGCGGCCGCCCTGGGCCGGCAGATCCAGATCGGCGAGGGCGGCCCGGTGCCGGCCGGCACCTACACGCTGCTGCCGGCGCGCTATGCGCTGCAGCCCGGCGCCTTCCTGGTCGAGCCGGTCGCGGGCGCGACGCCGCTGGCGCTGGGCGCGGCCGTCGCCCAAGCCGACGGCTCCGCCTGGGTCGGCGCGCGGCTGGCGACCGCCGGCACGGCGAACGCCGATGCGCAGACCAGCACCTGGCGCATCAGCAGCAGCGCGGTGGCGCGGCAGCGTGCGGAGATCCGCGAGACCTTCGCCAACGCGGCGTTCACCGAGAGCGCCACGCAGCAGGGCCAGGCGCCCGGCGAGCGGCCGATGGACGCGGGCACGCTGTCGCTGGCGACGACGAGCGCGCGCCTGGACGGCCGCATCGAGATGGCCGGTGCGGCGCCGGGCAGCGGCCGCTCGGCCGGCCGCGGCGGCCGGGCCGAATTCGCTGCCGAGGAGATCGTCGTCGGCGCGCCCGGCGGGGAGCTTGCGGACGGCGCCGACGGCGCGCTGCAGCTCTCGGTGGCCACGCTGAACGGGCTGGGTGCGCAGACCCTGGTGCTCGGCGCGCGCAGCGGTGACAGCGGCGAACTGGGCACGGCGCTGGAGGTCGGTGCAGCCAGCGTGCGCATCGCGACCGGCGGCCAGGCGCTGCAGGTCGAGGACCTCGTCGTCGCGGCCCAGCGCGAACTGCAGGTCGAGGCCGGCTCGGTGATCAACGCCGTGGCGGGCGCGGCCGGCAACGCCGCGGCGCCGACCACCTTCGTGCTCCAGGGCGACGGCGCCGCGCTGCGGCTGGCGGCCGCGCCCGGCGCCGGGCTGACGCGGCAGGGCGCCGCGATGCAGGCGGGCACGCTGTCGCTGGGCGATGACGTGCGCCTGGACACCACCGGTGGCAGCCTGGTGATCGACGCGACCCGCGACACCAAGATCGCCCGGACGGCCTCGCTCGGCGCCGGTGAGCTGACCCTGGGCTCGCCGGTCATCACGGTCGGCGGCCCGGCCGGCGGTCCGGGTGTGCTCTCGTTGACGCCGGCGCTGCTCGAGCAGGTCAGCGAGACGGACCGGCTGACGCTGCATGCCTACCGTTTCGTCAACCTCAAGGATGGTGCCGTGCTGGGCGAGGACGTCGTCGGCGCACCGACGCTGGACCACCTGGTGCTGGACACGCCGACACTGCGCACGACCGAAGCCACGCAGACCGGCGCGCGCATCACGGCCGGCGAGATCACGCTGGCCAACAGCAGCGGCCTCGCCGGGGCACCGGCCCTGGCCGGCGAAGGGCAGCTGACGCTGCACGCCAGCCAGGCGGCGGGTGGTCGCGGCGACATCCGCCTGGCCCCAGGCCGCGTGGTGGTGCAGGACGCCGCGTCGCTGACGCTGCTGGCCGACAACGCCATCGCGCTCGCCGGGCCGGGCGCGGCGCTGGCCACCGACGGCGCCGTGGTGCTGCGCTCGCGCGGCATCGTCGCCGAGGCGGCCGGTGCCGACGGCACGCTGAAGGCCGGTGGCGCGTTGCGCATCGAGGCGCTGGCCGGTACCGTGGCGCCGCCCTCGGCGCTCGGCGCCTCGCTCGACATCGAGGCCGAGCGCATCGCGCAGCTCGGCCGCATCGTGCTGCCCTCGGGCTCGGTGTCCTTGGAGGCCGAGGCCGGGGTGGAACTCGGCGCCGACAGCCGGCTGGACGTGTCGGGCCGCAGCGTCGCCGTCGGCGAGGCCTCGGTGGACCTGGGCGGCGGCCAGGTGACGATGCTCACCCGCACCGGCGACGTGGCGCTGCAGGGCGGCGTGGTCAACGTGTCGGGCGCCGGCAACGGGCCGAGCGGCGGCGCGGGCGGCCGCATCACGCTGGCCGCGCCGCAGGGGGCCGTTCAGGTCCAGGCCGAACTGCGCGGCACCAGCGGCAACACGCAAGGCGCCGAGCTGTCGATCGACAGCGGCGCGCCGGTCGACCTGGCCGCGCTGGCGCGGCACATCGGCGAGGCCGACCCGGCCAGCTTCTCGGGGGCGATCCGGCTGCGCCAGCGCAGTGGGGACTTGACGCTCGGGCCCTTGACCGAGCTCGCCGCGCGCGAGATCGACCTGGCGGCCGACAGCGGCGCGCTGGGCGTACAGGGCACGCTCGACGCGCGCGGGGCTGAAGGTGGCCGCGTCGCGCTGGCCGCCGGCACGGCGCTGACCGTGGCGCCCGGCGCCGCCTTGCTCGCATCGGCCGACTCGGCGGATGGCGACGGTGGCCGGGTCGAGCTGTCGGCGGCTCATGGCACGCTGGCCCTGCGTGCCGGGGCGACGATCGACGTGTCGGGCGGCGTGGCCGGCGATCAGGGCCGCCTCACGCTGCGCGCCGAGCGCCAGGGCATCAGCGACGCGGCCCCCGGTGGCGCCGGCGTGGACATCGCCGCACTGGGCGCCGAGATCCGCGGCGCCGGCCGCATCGACGTGGAGGCGGTCAAGGTCTACGACGGCATCGGCCTGGTCACCGACTACGCGGCGCCCGCACCCGGCACCTTGCTCGCTGGCACCTTGGCCCGCGACGGCCTGGCTTTCGTCGGCACCGAAGGGGGCAAGGCAGCCCTGCTGGCCGACCGCCTGGCCAGCGGCAACGAGGGGCTGCGCGACGCCCTGCGCATCCACGCGGCGGCCGAGATCCGCAGCGACGCCGACCTCGAGGTCTCGATGCTGGCGGGCACCTGGACGACACCGTCCGAGCGCGCGGAGGTGGCGCTGCATGCGGGCGATGTCTCGGCGGTGGGCGACAGCACGATCACCTTGCGCGCCGCCGGTGACCTCGCCGTGCGCTCGTCGATCGATGCCGGCTTCCACTGGAGCGGCAACAGCCGCGCCGGCGGCGCGCTGCATTTCGTCGCCGGGGCCGACCTCGCAGCCGCGTCGGCGAGCGCGACACGGCAAGACACCAGCGCGGACCTGGTGATCGGCCGCGAAGCGCGCCAGCCTCAGGACGTGCGGGTGCGAACGACCACCGGCGATGTCACGCTGGCCGCCGCCGGCGACGTGAACCTCACCGTCGGCCGTGCGCGCGTGTACAGCGCCGGCATCGCGGGCGACGATGCCGCGGCCCAGGCGGTGCGGGACCTGCTCTTCCGCCAGGACGCCTTCCGCGTGGACGGCGGCGACATGCGCATCCAGGCTGGCGGGTCGGTGCGTTCGCGGTCGGTGACCAGCGACGATGGCTGGTACTACGGCGGCCTCGGCCTGCTGGGTGCGCACCCGGATGCCTGGCTGCGCATCGAGAAGGCGGGCCAGCAGGTCTTCTGGGACGCCAGGCCCGACGAATTCGGCGCCGGCCTGCAGCACGGCGTCGGCGCGTTCGGCGGCGGCCGCATCGATGTGCGCGCCGGGGTCGACGTGGTCGACCTGACGGCAGCCGCGCCGTCCGGCGGCCTGATCGACGCCGATGGCGAGGCGCACCGCTATGGTGGTGGCAGCGTGCGCGTCGCGGCCGGCCGTGACGTGGTCGGCGGGGTCGTCCAGGCCGGCGGCCCGGTGCTGGCCGTCAGCGCCGGGCGCGATGTGGCCTGGGCGGAGAAGCCGGCGTTGACGGCGCTGTTCAACCCCACGCCCGGCCTCGTGCTGGCGCACGAAGCCAGCGAGGTGCAGGTCCAGGCACGGCGCGACCTGACGCTGGGCGCCGTCGGCAGCAGTCATGCGCTGAACGGCCGTTGGGTCAGCGGGCTGGACGAGGGCGCATCGCTGACGGTTCGTGCGGCCGGCGGCGACCTTGCCTATCGCGCCGACGGCGAGCCCGCGTCGGCCGACAACCCGAACGGCATGAGCTTCAACCTGCTGCCTTCGCGGGTGCTCATGGCCGCGCCCAGCGGGGCGCTGACCGTCGGCGGCGTGCAGTCCGGCGCGACGGTGATCCAGCAGGCCGAGGCGGGGGCGACGCAGCTCGACCTGCTGGCCGGTGCGGACCTGCGCCTTCACACCGACCTGCAGGTCAATGCGAGCTGGAGCCAGGGCGTGGCCTACCACGATGAAAGTGGTGCCGACCCGCTCAGCCTGAGTGGCGCCGGCTTGCCGGGCAGTTCGTGGCTGGCCCTGTCGTACAACGACCTGTCTCGCGGCGATGGGAGCGGGCTGGACCGCAGCGACCGCACGCCCGTGCGCCTGGTGGCCGCGGCGGGCGATGTCGAGATCGGCAACACCATCCGCTCGGCGCGGCCGCTGCGGGTGCTGGCGTCCGGCGACATCGTGCTCAGCGGCACCAACGTGAACTCCGGCCTCGAGCTGCAGCACCAACCGGCGCGGCAGGACGCCGGGCGCGATGGCGAGGCGATCAGCGAACTGAGCCTGTTGCGCGCCGGTGGCGACATCACGCTCGGCACCGCCGGCGTGCGCGCCGCCGGCCCGGGCGACCTGGTGCTGCTGGCTGGGCGCGACGTCGACCTCGGCCGCGGCGCCGGCGTGCAATCGGTGGGCAACATCGACAACGCGGCCCGGCTGCCCGAGGGCAGCGCCCAGCTGACGCTGGTCGCCGGGCTGCGCGCCGACGGGGCCGACTACGCCACGGCGGCCCAGCGCGGCTATGCGGTGCTCGGCAGCTCGGCGCTCGCGGCCCGGGCGGCGGACATCTACGCGTTGCTCGACGCACCCGACAGCGCGGGCGGTGGCAGCGCGCCGCCGCTCGGCAGCGCCGAGGCGAAGACCTTCGCCGCGCTCGGCACCGATGGCCAGCTGGCCAGGGTGAGGACGCTGCTCGGCGATGTCGCCTACGACGCCGGGATCGTCGGCTACGTGCGCGGCCTGGTCGGCCACGAGCGTGACAGCGCCGCGCAGGCGCTGCAGGCCTTCGAATCGCTGTCGGCCGTCAAGCGGGCGGCGGCCCCGGGCGCGCTGCTCGCCGAGGCGCTGGGCCACGAGGACGCGGCCACGCGCTTGCCCTTCATCGCAGCCGTGGCACGCGCCGACGCACCGCAGGCCGCGCAGGCCCTGCTCGGCTTCATGCAGGCCCAGACCGGCGAGCGGCTCACGCTGGACGCCGCGCTCGCCGCCTTCGAGCAATTGCCGGTCGAGCGGCAGCTGCTGCGCCTGAACGCGGTGCTGGTCGATGAGCTGCGCAGCAACGGCCGCGCCGCGGTGGCCGCGCGCCTGGCCGAGGACAAGGAGGCCGCCTACGACCGCGGCTACGCGGCGATCAACGCGCTGTTCCCGGTCGACGAGGCCGTCGCGGCGGGCCGCCCGGCGGGCGAGATCCGCCTGCCGACGACCCAGGCGCGCACGCTCCAGGGTTCGGGCATCACGCTGCTCGCGCCGAGTGGCGCGGTGAACGCCGGCGAGACCGGCAGCAGCACGAAGAAGCCGAGCGAGCTGGGCATCGTCACCGTGGCCGGCGGCGACATCGCCGGCGTCGCCCTTGGCGACATCCTGGTCAACCAGTCGCGCATCTTCACGCTGGCCGAGGGCGACATCCTGCTGTGGTCGTCGACCGGCGACGTGGATGCCGGCCGCGGCGCGAAGACGGTGGTCGGCGCGCCCGCGCCGGTCTACCGGCTCGATGCGAACGGCCGCATCGTCGTCGACACCAGCGGCTCGTTCAGCGGCAGCGGCATCGCGGTGCTGGATGCCGACAGCGCGCTCGACCTGTATGCGCCGGCCGGCGCGATCGACGCCGGCGAGGCCGGCATCCGCGCGCTTGGCACTGTGACGCTGGGGGCCGATGTGGTGCGCGGTGCCGACGACATCGTCGGCGGCTCGGTGGCCGGTGCGCCGCCGGCCGCGCCCACCGTCGGCGCGACCGCCGCGCTGGCCCAGGCCGCCGACGCCGCCAGCAACGCCACCCGCCCCGGCGACGACGACGAGGAGGAGCGTCGCCGCAAGCGCCGCGCCCGCCGCCAACTGCTGCTCGAGTTCCTCGGCTTCGGCCAGGGCTGACCGGCCGACTCCACGCCCATCAACGAGAACGACATGCTTCGCCGACTGCTCATCACCCTGCTTGCCAGCACCGCTTTCGCCACCCCCGCCCAGGCCTGGTGGAACGAGGCCTGGACCACCCGCACCCGCGTCGTGCTGGACACCAGCGACAAGGGCCTCGCGCTGCCCGGCTCGGTCACCGACGTGGTGGTGCCGGTGCGGCTGCATTCGGGCAACTTCGACTTCGGTGCCGTCGCGCCGGACGGGGCCGACCTGCGCGTGCTCGGTGCCGACGACAAGACCGCGCTGCCCTTCGAGATCGAGCGCTTCGATGCGATCAACGAGCTGGCGCTGCTGTGGGTGCGGGTGCCGGCCGTGGCGCAAGGCAGCGACAAGAACGTGCTGCATGTCTACGCGGGCAACGAGAAGGCGCCAGTCGAGGCCAGGGCCCCTGTGTTTGCTGCCGACCATGCGACCGTGCTGCACTTCAGCGAGGCCGAGGGCCCGGCGCAGGACGCGGCCGGCGGCCCGCCCAGCAGCGGGCCTGCCGCGCGCGAGGCGAATGGCCTGCTGGGCGGCGCCTTGCGCCTGGCCGGCACGCCGCTGGCCTTTGCGCCGAATCCGAGGCTCGCGCTGGCGCCGGGCGGTGGCCTCACGGTCGCGCTCTGGTTGAGACCCGACGCGCCGGCAGAAACCTCGACGCTGGTCACGCTGGGCCCGGTGACGCTCAAGCGGACGCTCGACCAGGTCGAAGCGCGCATCGGCGACGAGAAGCTCGGCGGCGCCGCGCTGCCGGGCTCGGCCTGGTCGCACGTGGCGCTGACGGTCGGCACCGGCAAGGCGCGGCTGTACATCAACGGGCAGCCGGTGGCCGAGGCCGATGCCTTGCTGCCGGCGGCCACGCCGGCGCTGGTGATCGGCCAGGGCTACAAGGGCCTGGTCGACGAGCTGCAGATCCTGCCGGCCGCGCGCGACGCGGCCTGGGTCAAGCTCGCCGCCGCGTCGCAGGGCCTGGATGCCGCCTTCATCAAGAGCCAGAAGGAAGGCGAGGGCGGGGCGGCGGGCGAAGGCAGCGGGGGTGGCGGCTACTTCGGCATCCTGCTGAAGAACCTCACGACCGACGCCTGGGTGGTCATCGTCATCCTGTTGCTGATGTTCGTGGTCGCCGTGGCGGTGATGGTCGGCAAGGCGCGGCTGGTCTCGCAGGTGGGCCGTGCCAACGACCGATTCCTCGACCGCTTCCGGGCTGACTTGTCCGGCTCGGGGCTGGCCCAAGACACGGAGTCGTTCACCCACTCGACGCTGTACCGGCTCTATGCGATCGGCGAGGCCGAGATCGCCAAGCGGCGTGCGCAGGGCGTGCAGACCCTGTCGGGCGCATCGCTCGACGCGATCAAGGCGACGCTGGATGCCGTGCAAGTGCGGGAGAACCACGTGCTGAATGCCCGCATGGTGCTGCTGACGATCGCGATCTCGGGCGGCCCCTTCCTCGGCCTGCTGGGCACGGTGGTCGGCGTGATGATCACCTTCGCGGCGATCGCCGCCGCCGGCGACGTGAACGTCAACGCCATCGCACCCGGCATCGCCGCCGCGCTGCTCGCCACCGTGGCGGGCCTGGGCGTCGCGATCCCTGCGCTGTTTGGCTACAACTGGCTGGCCTCGCGCATCAAGACGATCTCGGCCGACATGCAGATCTTCGTCGACGAGTTCGTGACCCGAGCGGCCGAACTCCACGGCAAGACATGAGGCCCCCACGCTCCCTTCCGGTCGGCGCCTTGCAGGCCGCGCCGGGCCAGTGGCCCGGCCCCTCGCCAGGCATGAACAGTCCACTGGACTGTTCACGTCCGGGCTCGGCCCCCCGAGGGGGGGTGCGCAGCGGACCGGCCAAGCCGGATCCGCGCACGCCACTTGAAACGCGCGGCGCGGTGCCCGCGCAGCGCGCCGATGCCATGGGGTTGCGCTGATGGCAGCCGATATCCGAGGGGACAACGAGCCCTACGACGACATCAACATCACGCCGATGCTGGACCTGGCCTACGTGCTGCTGGTGACCTTCATCATCCTGACGACTGCGTCGGTGCAGGGCGTCAAGGTGAATTCGCCGCGCACCCAGGCGGCCAACCAGCTCGCCAGGCCGCAGACCCGCGCCATCACGATCACCCGCGACGGCGCGGTCTACCTCGATGCCTACCCGGTGTCGCTGGCCGAGCTCGAGCAGCGCCTGGCGAGCTACAAGGCCGCGAACCCGGCACTGCCGGTGGTGCTGAAGGCCGATGCGGCCACGCAGTACCAGAAGGTCACCGAGGTGCTCGAGGTCGCCAAGCGGCTGGACCTGACCGAGATCGGCCTCGTGACCCAGCGCGTGGCACAGGAGTAGGCGATGCACGTCCAGAACGACACCAAGCCCTACGACACCATCAACGTCACGCCGATGCTGGACCTGGCCTACGTGCTGCTGGTGGTCTTCATCCTGATGACGACCGCCTCGGTGCAAGGCCTGTCGATCACGCTGCCGAAACCGTCGAACCAGCCGAGCACCGAGCGGCACGAGCTGCTGATCGTGCAGATCGCCGCCGACGGTGCGCTGCTGCTCAACGGGGCCGCGCTGTCGCTGGACGAGATCGAGCAGCGCCTCGCGCGGGCCAAGGCCGCGGACCCCAGGCTGACGGTGGCGATCAAGGGCGACGGTCGCGCGGCCTATGCGCCGGTGGTGCAGGTCATCGACCTGTGCAACCGGCTCGCGGTCGACATGGCTCTGGTCACCTCGCGCATCGGTACATGAGGAGATCACGATGCACCACACCACCGCCCTGATCGCGCGCCGCCGGGCGCTGCGCCAGTACGAGCGCGGCCGCGTGTCGCCGCAGCTGATGCGGCAGATCGGCATCGGCGCCGGGCTGTTGCTGTTCACCGGGCTGGTCGCCTGGGGCCTGTCCCGCCTGTCCTTCGATGCGCCGGCGCCCAAGCGCCAGGTCGCGCGCATCGCGCTGATGCCCGACGCGCCGCCCCCGCCACCGCCGCCGCCGAAGGAGACGCCGAAGGAGACACCGCGCCCCGAGGCCCGCCCGCAGCCGCGCCCCGACGAGGCGCCCAAGCCGCAGGCGCCGGCCAACGAGCCGCTGAAGATGGAGGGCGCGGCTGGCAACGGGCCCAGCGCGTTCGCCGCCGGCAGCGTCAACGACGACTACCGCGGCGGTCCGGTCTCGGTGGGTGGGGGCGCCTCGGCGCCCAACGTGGCCGACCGCGCCGCCGAACGGCTGTACGCCAACACCGTGCGCCAGCTGCTGCAAGGCGAGATCGAGCGGCGGCTCGCGCCCGAGGCCGGCGAGTTGAGCGCGAACTTCGCCCTCTGGATCGGCGCCGACGGACGCATCGCCCGCTGGGAGTCCGATGCCGCTGCGCCGCCGCTGAAGACCGCCCTCGACGCCAGCGCCGAAGCGCTGCGCCTGCCCAACCCGCCTGCGCTGTCGCAGCAGCCGATGCGCTTTCGCCTGACCGTGCGCGCGGGCGCATGACCGATTCCTTGTTCACCCGGAGCCCCTCATGACACCACCGACGCCTCGCCGTCATCGCCTCGCCCCCATGGCGGCAGCACTGTGTGCCGCCATGTCCGGGCCCGCGATGGCGCAGACGCCGACGCCGGCCGCCCCACCCACCGCCGAGGCGGCCGCCCTGAACGAACTGCGTGCGACCACCCTGTCATTGATCGAGGCCCTGGTCGAGCAGGGGCTGTTGACGCGGGCCAAGGCCGACGAGTTGTTGCGCCGCGCGCGTGCCGCCGGCGACGCGGCCAGCGCCGGCGCCAACGCGCCGGTGACCGGCTGGGGGGCGCCCAAGCCCGTCGTGCGCGTGCCCTACCTCAGCGAATCGACGCGCGAGAAGATCAAGGACGAAGTGCGCAACGAGGTGCTGGCCACCGCGCGCGACGAGGGCTGGACCGACGGCCGCCGGCTGCCTTCGTGGCTGAAGTCGGTCAGCGTCGAGGGCGACGTGCGCGTGCGCGCCCAGGCCGAGATGCTGCCCGACGACAACATCGCGCCCGAGATCTTCCGGGCGCAGACCGATTCGCCCGCCTGGTCGCCGGACCTGACGAACACCCAGCACGACCGCCACCGCCTGACCTTGCGCGCCCGCGTCGGCGTCACCGCCAAGGCCAGCGACGCGCTGAGCGCCGGCGTGCGGCTGGCCACCGGCAGCACTGGTGGCAGCCCGACCTCCGAATCCGCCACGCTGGGCAATGGCAACAACCGGCTCGGCGTCGGCATCGACCGGGCCTGGCTGCGCTGGGAGCCGCGGCACGACGTTCGCATCGAAGGCGGCCGCATGGCGGTGCCGTTCGACGGCACGGACCTGCTCTGGCCTGACGACATGGGGCTCGACGGGCTTGCCGGCCGCGGTGAGTTGGACCTGGCCAGTGGCCTGTACGGCTTCGCGACGGCCGGCGCCTTCCCGCTCGAGGAGTTCGCCAACTCGTCGCGCGACAAGTGGCTGCTCGGCGGCCAGATGGGCATCGACTGGGCCTTCGGCAACGCCTGGCAGCTGCGTGCGGCGCTGGGCGTCTACCAGTTCCGCAACGTCGAGGGCGTGCGCGAGAGCGAGCTGCCGCCGACCGGTGCTCTGGCGGGCGTCGTGCCTTACCAGGCCAGCGCCTACCCGGCGGCGATCCGGCAGAAGGGCAACACGCTGATCAACCTGAACGCGCCGCTGTCGACTGCCGCGCCGGTGTGGGGCCTGGCCTCGCGCTTCCGGCCGGTCGACCTGACGCTGAGCCTGAGCTCTCGGCACTACAGCCCGTACGAGGCGACGCTGTCGCTCGACGTGGTGAAGAACACCGCCTTCGACATCGACGACATCGTGCGCCGTGCCGGGACCAGCGCCGTGGCCGACCTGCGCGACAAGACGCTGGGCTACCAGGCCAAGCTGTTGTTCGGCTCGCCCAGGCTCGTCGAGCAGGGCGACTGGCAGAGCTTCGTCGCCTTCCGCCACTTCGAGCGCGACGCCTGGGTCGATGCCTACACCGACACGACGTGGCACCTGGGCGGCACCAACTACAAGGGCTTCTCCCTCGGGGGCCAGGTCGCCTTCGACCACAAGGCCACGCTGGGCCTGCGCTACACCAGCACCCGCAACCTCGACGACGGCGTGCGCTTCCTGGCGATCCCGGGGGACGAGACCTCGATCAGCGGCAACCTGAGCAGCGCGCCGTTGAGGATCGAGGTGTTGCAGCTCGAAGCCAACCTGCGGTTCTAGGAAGCTGCCATGAAGCACCGCACTCATTGGGCCGCGCTCGTTCTCGCCCTCGCCGCTGGCGTGGCCCATGGCGCCGACGCCAACGACAGGCGCGTGGCCCAGGCCAAGGAGGCCGCGCGTCGTGCGCAGGCCGCGCTGCAGCAAGTCCAGCAGGAGCGCGACGCACTGCGCCAGCAGCAGACCAGCACCGCGGCCGAGAAGGAGGCGCTGGACCAGCGCCTGCTGCATGCGCAGGCCGACGCGCGCGCGAACCAGGCACGCGAGAAGCAGCAAGCCCAGGCGCTTGCCGCGGCGCGGGCCGAACTGGAGCGGGTGCGCGCCGACCTGGCAGCGGAGCGCGGGCGGCGCGAGAAGGCCGAAGGCCTGGTGGCCGAGGAACGGCTGCAAGGCCAGCAAGCGCTGCAGGCCCAGCGCCAGCTCACCACTTCGGTGGCCGCGCTGCTGGAAAAGAGCGTGCAGTCGTTGGCGCGGGCCGAGCAGGCGAATCGCCAGTTGCATGCCCTCGGCTTGCAGGCCGTGGACGCCTACACCCAGCGCACGCCCGAAGCGATGCGCACTCGCAGCGAGCCTTTCCTGGCGCTGGGCGCGGTGCAGTTGGAGGACGAGGCCGAGACTTTGCGCAAGGCGCTGGACGCGCACCGCGTGGCGCCCTAGGCGGAACGGGGCGTCGCCTGGCCGATCATTTCCCGCTGTTCTTCTTGAACTGCGCGGACCAGCGATGGAGCGTCTCCGGCGCGATGTCCTCGTAGCCGCCGAACGCGGTCTCGCCCCAAAGTTCGAGGGCCCCCGCGCCGAGAGACAGTGCGTAGTTGACGGTGGCTTCCCACGCGAGCCCCTTGGGCGAATGGGTTTGCAGCTCGATCGGCGGGCCCAGGCGCTTCATCTCGTCGTAGATCGGCTGGAGGAACGCCGGTGGTGGAAACTGGACCGAGTCGTTCGACAAGACGCCCCGTTCACCCAGCGTGGCGCGCCAGTCCTTCATCACCCGCAAGGTGAATCCGAGGTCGTGCCGGACCTTGCCGCCGCCCGTGGTGCGATAGGGATTGAAGGCATAGTCGATGCGGGTGGTCGGCCAGGCCGCATAGTCCTGCGCCGCATCGAGCAGGCACTTGGCGAAGTCGTCGTCGTTGAAGCCCGCCTCCTTCAGGTTCTTCAGGGATTCCGGATCCGCCGGAAAGACGAACGGCTCGCTCGTGATCGAGGAACACGAGGTGTTGGAGACGCCACGAATGAGCGACTCACCGTCATAGCGGCTCCCGAGCCGGCCTTGGAAGCGGCGCCACGCCGACCGGTAGGGGCCGCTCCAGAACCGACCGACCGTCACGCGCACGCCGCGATGACGCACCGCGACCGGCGGGCCCCCCAGCTTCTTGGCCCACTCCGGCGCCCCGGAGCCGTGCCAGATCCGCAGCCGCAACGCCAGCCGCCGGTTCGGGTGCTGGGCATTGAACTGCCTGATCTTGGCCAGGGCTGCATCCAGCGCGGCCGTGTCCAGCCGCTCGGGATCCGGCTGCAGTTGAGCCCAGGTCAGGTTGACGACCAGCCCGTCGAAGACGTCCCCGGCGGCCGCCACCTCGTCCAGGCCGAGCGCCGGGATGCCGCCATCCTGGCGATTGAAGCGGATGTCGCCCATGTACAGCAGGCCGCCCAGTGGCGGCTTGGGCGGCGGCTTGGGTGGCAGGGTCTCGGCCGCCGCCATCGACCAGCCGACGCACAGCGCCAGCCACCCTCCAAGCTCACGCCGCTGTCGTCGCGTGCGACAAGCTTCCTTGCTGGCCATCACGCGACGCCTCACGCGCTCTCGGACGGACCGTAGAGCTGGATGTCCTCCCGGTACAGCCGTTCGAGCCGGCCGCGCGCTTCGGGCGTGATCAGCCCGAGCGGCCAGGGCCCTGCTTGCGCGCGCTGCCGGGTCAGCACCATGCGGTAGGGATCCCCTTGTGCCGGAACGCTGCGCGGCATCCGGGAGGCCTGCAATTCGTGGATCCAGTGCATCTGGGCGAAATCAGTCGACGGCATGCCGAGCTTGCGCTCGAAGGCCTGCAGACTCTCGAACAGATTCTGGCGGCTGGTGTTGATGACCACGTCGGGCCGGCGCACGGCTTCCAACGGGTGCTTCTGGCGACGGTGGTGGGGATCGCAGCTGTCCAGGTCCTCGGTCTCGAGAAAGTCGATGTAGCGCTCGAACGAAAGGCCCTGGATATCCGTGTCCACGCCAAGAACGCGCCCGATCGCCTCGCGGGCGTAGCCTGTGCCCAGGGCGTGGCGGAAGCTCGAGGCTGCCCGCTCAACGGGGTCGCGCACGATGCGCAGCACGGTGACGTCGTCAGGGCCGAAGCGGTCGCGCGCGTCGAGGTAGTCGGGTCGCTGGTAGAGCTTGTCGATGCGGTACAGGTGAGGCCATTCGTTGTGCGCCCGGGCCTCGGCCGCGAGGCCGAGGGTGTGCAGGAACCAGATGACCACCGACGAACAGGCGGACTTGGCCGAGAACACGACGACGAACCGGTGTTCGGGGTGGATCAAGGGGCGCATCACCGCCTTCAGGGCTTGCTCCCAGAGGTGGCGCTCGGCGCGCATGGACCGCAGCGATGCTTCCGGCACGAAGATCAGCCGGCGCGGCGCTACCGGTTGATTGGGGGGCTGGTCGGGGAGCTCTGGCCGCGGCCGAAAGCTGCCGAGGCCCGGCACCACCAGCCGTTCGCGCTCGAATTCGCTGGCAGCGCGGCTGAGGGCCTTCAGCGTGGCCTGCACCAGCCGTTGCTGGGCCAGCGACGGGCCGGCCGCCGCCGCTGGCAGGGCCAGCGGGTCGGCCTCGCGGATGCGGCGCATCAGTTCGTCAATGTCCATGTCGCAGTTCCATCAAATGCGGTGGGCACAATCGATTCATGGCCGTCATCTACCTTCACATCGGTCTGAACAAGACCGGCACATCGTCGCTGCAGGATTTCCTGCGCATGAACGCGCAGGCCTTGGGGGACGAAGGCGTGTGCTACCCGCAGGCCGGGCGCGATGCGGCGGCGCACCACCCCTTGTCGAAGTGGCTGAAGTCGCCCAAGGGCATCGAGCTGGGCGCCGCAGCGCCGATGGTCGCGAGCCTGCTGGACGAGATCCGCGGCGCGGACAAGGTCGTGATTTCGTCGGAGGACTTCCACACCCACGGGCCGAAGAGCATCGAGCATCTGGCGCGGCTGCTGGCCGGGCATGAAGTGCATGTGGTGCTCTACGTGCGCGAGCATGTGGCCTACCTCGCCAGCTGGTATCAGCAGAACGTGCAGGCGACCCATTTGTCCTGTGCGTTCGACAGCTTCTGCTACTTCACACGCAAGCCCCTGGCCAAGATCGCCGATCAATGGGCCCGGGTCTTCGGCCGCGATCGTGTCGTGGTCGGGCTGTACGACCGGGCCCAGTTGGTCCAGGGCGACGTGGTGCAGGATTTCGCCGCCAGGATCGGCTTGGGCGGCGATCTGCAGCGTTTCAAGCGCAAGCCTTACGAGAGCAACCCCAGCGTGGCGGGCAACCTGTTGTTCATCAAGCGGCTGGTCAACAACTTCCACAGCAAGCCGGTGGCGGCGGGTTTCGTCGACGAGGTCACCGCCTTGTCCAAACTGAAGCCAGAGTTCCAGGGCGCCATGCAGGTCGACGCCGAGGTCGTTGCCTACGTGGCCGGCATGTACAAGGGCGACCGGCAAGAGCTGCTCCAGCGCTATGGCGTCAAGATCGAGGCACCGAGCGGTGCCCTCCCAGGTCGGCCGACGCCCGACTTTGCGACGCTCCAGCAGGATTGGACGCTGGTCATGGACGCGGCGCGCGAACGCGGCTTCGCCCTCGGTGGCAACGCCGAGCTGATGCAGCTGACCGACTGCCGACGGCTGGTCGCCACCGAGGCCTGAGGCCTGGGGCGTGGGCGCTCAAAGCGGCAGGCCACGCAGGTAGGCGCGGAAGCTCGCGCCCAGCTGGGGGTGAGCCAGCGCGAGTTCGACGTTGGCCTCGAGAAAGCCTTCCTTGCTGCCGCAGTCGAAGCGGCGCCCTTCGTAGCGGAAGGCGAACACCTTCTCGCGCCGCATCAGCGAGGCGATGCCGTCGGTCAGCTGCACTTCGCCGCCCACGCCACGCGGCTGGTTGGCGATCTCGCGGAACACGCCCGGCGTCAGGATGTAGCGGCCGGCCACGCCCAGGCGCGAGGGCGCGTCCTCGGGCTTCGGCTTCTCGACGATGTGGGTCAGGTCCATCATCCTCGCATCGACCGGCGTGCCGGCCACGATGCCGTAGCGCTGGGTGTCCTGGTCCGAGACTTCCTGCACCGCCAGGATCGAGGCATGCCAGTCGGCGAACTGCTCGACCATCTGCTCGAGCACCGGTGGCGAGCCGACCATCAGGTCGTCCGCCAACAGCACCGCGAAGGGCTCGTCGACGACCACGCACTGCGCGCACAGCACCGCGTGGCCCAGGCCCAGCGCCTTGGGCTGGCGGATGTAGATGCACTCCATGTCGTCGGGCTTGATCGAGTGCACGAGGGACAGCAGTTCGTGCTTGCCGGCCGCCACGAGCTCGCTTTCCAGCTCGTACGCGGTGTCGAAGTGATCGGGGATGGCGCGCTTGTTGCGGCCATTGACGAAGATCATCTGCCGGATGCCGGCGGCATAGGCCTCCTCGACCGCGTACTGGATCAGCGGCTTGTCGACGACGGGCAGCATCTCCTTCGGCTGGGCCTTGGTGGCGGGCAGGAAGCGGGTGCCCAGGCCGGCGACCGGGAAGATGGCTTTGCGGATCAGGCTCATGGCGGTGAAGTCTTTCGGGGTTCGATCAGCGCACGGCGTTCTCGTGCGGGAAGGGGGCTGCCGGAACCGGAACGCCGAGAAAGGCACAGAGCTCGGGCCAGCCCTGGCCGGCGAACACGTCGAGTTCGAGGAAACGGCCGGAGGGCTTGTCGGCAAAGAAGCGGCGCACCCGTTGGTCGTGGGCGTGCCATGCGCTCAATGCGTCCGGATGATTGAAGTACAGCGCCGCTTCGACGGCCGCGACGGGCAGCGGCAGCCTGGCGGTCAGCGTGCGCAGCTCGCCCCAGTCGCTGCTGCCGAAGTGATGACGATGATGCTTGCGCAGCGAAGGCAGCCAGCCTTCCAGGGGCCGGGTCGTGTAGATGAACTTCGCCTGCGGGAAGCTGTGGTACAGCGCCTCGAAGCAGTGGCTGATCGGCGTGTCGTTGCAGGCGTCGAAATACAGGGCCTGCTCGGCATCGAGCACCTCGAAGCTCAGCGGGTTCTGGTAGTGCGCCGAACGCAGGCCGAGCAGCGTCAGCGCTTCGGACAGGCTGGTGGTGGCGGTCTTCGACAGGCCGATGCCGAAGACCTTGGGTGCATCGAGAGCTTCGCGCAGCGGTCTGGCCAGGCGGCGCGCCATGTCGGTGCCGGCGTCGTGCAAGCCCGTGGGCAACTCCGCCGCCTCCAATGGCGCCAGCAGTGCCAGGAAACCGGCGTGGTCACCTTGTTGCAGCGCCACGCGCAGACGCAGCTCGTTGCGCAGCTGTCGGCCGGCGGCGGGCAGCGTGGCCGGGTCGATGGCGGCGAGTCTGTCGCCAGCGAGCCGGGCCAGGCGCATCGTGTCCGACCTGGCCGCCAGCTCCGGCAGCAGGCGCACGATGCCCGGGAAGGGGTCGAGCGTGGTCGCCGCGTGCAGCAGCTGCTCGGCCAGCGCCGCGGCCTCGGCCACGCGCCCGCGTCGTGTCATCAGCTTCAGGTACTGGAACTGCAGCGGGACGACGGCCAGGCAGGATTCGCGCCGGTCGTCGATCGTGCGCAGGGCCTCGGCCAGGCGCCCGGTCTTGTCGAGCAGGTTGACCAGCATCTGGCGCGCGCCGATCTCCTCCGGGTGCAGGTCGAGGGCCTGCTGCAGGCACTGCGCCGCGTCGTCGTGCAAGCCCAGGCGCAGCATCGCGCGGCCCAGCCCGACTTTCCACAAGGGGTGGTTGCGGTCGGGGAAACGCTGCAACGCCGCGTTCCAGCAGGCCATGGCCTCGGTCCAGCGTTGCTGGCGGGAGGCGAGGTGCGCGAGGCCGACCCAGCCGGCCGGCAGCCCCGGGTGCTGGTCACGCAGGGCCGTCCAGACCCGTCGCGCCGGGTCGGCCAAGCCGGCGTCGCTGAGCGCGCGTGCCAGGGCCACCGTGCCCGGCACCATGCTCTGCGGGTCGAGCGCGGGCGGTTCGCTGCAAAGCTGAAGCAGGGCGGCATGGCGTGGCTCGTCCTGCAGGACCTGCCGGACCTCGTGCCACGCTGCGGCCAGGGCGTTGTCGTCGTGCACGCCGCTCAACGCAGGCGGTAGCCGAACTGGCGGCCCACGTCCTCGAAGATCAGGTTCAGCGCTTCGATCGTGGAGCTGCGCAGCTTCTCGACATGGTCGCCGGGCGTGACCTTGCGGATGAATTCGGCCGTGTTCTCGGTGCCGGGCTTGATGTCGTTGAGCTCGACCAGCTTTTCGATGAAGCCCTTGTGCTTGGGCAGTTGCATCACGTCGAGCATGCGGCGGATCCAGGGCTCCTTGTCCTCGATCACGTCCTCGTAGCGGAACAGCTTCAGGTTGTCGTCTTCCAGCAGCGGCACGTAGCCTTCGAGCGTTCGGCGGAACGAGCGGGCATTCAGCAGCACGTAGTCGTCCACCGTCAGCTTGGCGGCCTCTTCGCGCTGCTTCAGGATCTGCTCGGCCGCGCCGCCCTCGCCCTGTTGCAGCTTGGGCAGCGAATGGGTCTTCAGCGTCGAGAAGTACTGGCTCACCAGGGCATCGCGCGGGTCGCGCACCAGCAGGATCTTGCGGCTCTCCTTGAAGACCGGGCTGGCCTGGAAGTGCGTGTAGCTGGCGCGAAAGCCGCCGAAGATGTAGCCGGGCTTGAAGACCTCCTGAACCGCCAGGTCGTCGACCCATTGGCTGGCCTTCAGGTCGCGCGAGAAGAAGCCGCCACCGATGTCGACGAAGGGCACGTTGTAGTGCTTGCCGATCGCGATGACCAGGCGGTTGAGCAGCGTCGAGCCGGACTTGCGCACGCCGAGCACGAAGGTGGTGTGCGGGTGGTCGGGGTTGACCTCGGGCAGATCGAATTCGACCTCGCGGCCGCATTGCAGGGACAGCTTGATGGGGGTGTTCATGGTGGTGGTGCTCGCTTCTCGTAGTCAGGGCGGGTAGCCGAATGCACGCATGGGTTCGGCCAACCGGGCGTTGAGCTGGGCGATGACCGCGGGCGCCAGCTTGTTGCGGTGGTCGCCCGGCAGCACGCGGCGCACGAAGGCGGTGGGGCGTTCCTCGTCCGGCAGCACGTCGGCCCACTCCAGCACCTTGCCGAGGTGGCCTGCGTCCAGGCGCCAGCCGAAGTGCGCGCCGATGCCCTCGAGCAGGGCGCGCTTGCGGGTGATCACGTCTTCGTAGCGGTACAACTTCAGCAGCGGGTCGCCCACCGAGCCGGCGTACTCCATCAGGGTGCGCCCCATGGCGGCAGCGCGCTCCAGCACGAAGGCCTCGATCGACGCCTGCAGCGCCTGGTGGCGCAGCGTGAGCATCTGATCGCGGGCGTCGCCCTCCTGGGGCAACGAGTGCGAGAAGGCGTTGGAAAAGTACTCGCTGACCAAGGCATCGCGCGGGTCGCGCACCAGCAGCACCTTCTTGCTGGCCATGAACAAGGCGTGCTTCTGCAGCCCGGCGGGAAAGTTGCGGAAGCCGCCGTAGACATTGCCGCCGCCAAGCACGCAGGACAGGGCCGGGTCCTTCTGCCAATCGTCGACCTTGATGCCGGCCTTGAACAGCTGGCCCGGGATGTCGACGAAGGGCAGCCCCTGTCTTTGCGCCAGCGCCGTGACCATGCTGTTCAGGATGGAGCTGCCCGACTTGCGCACGCCGAGCACGAAGTAGGCGGGCTGCTGGGTGTGCTCCGACAGCGTGAAGGGAATGCTCTTGTAGGTGACTTGGGTCATGGGTCGGCGGGCAGCGAGGTAACGAGAGGACTTGGCAGCGTCAGCGCACCGTGTAGTCGACCAGGCGGCTGAGCGGGTCGACGCCGACGATGCGCGACAGGCCCGAGACCGCATGCAGCCAGCGGCGCTGGATTTCCGAGTCGTGCGGGTAGGCGCTGTCCCAGGGCTTGGGCCGGTCGAGTACGTGGAGCATGCAGACCTCGCTGACCGGGGTGGCTGCGAGCTTGTGCTCGTCGTGCGGGCCGGCGAAGTAGTTGAATCGTTCGGGCAAGGGCTCGAAGGCACCGGCAAAGCCGATGTTGAGCGCGCACTGGTCCTGGAACAGCAGCTCGCTGCCGCGTTCCTCCGCCGCCTGTTCGGCCTTCAGCAGGTGCTGCACCAGGGTGGCATTGACCTGCGGGAACCACAGCACGCCGGAGTTGAAGTAGCGGCCCTCGGGCAGGCCATGCTGCGCGATGGCCTGGCGGACTTCGGGCCGGTTCACCTCGAGGCGTGCCAGCAGCAGCGTGCCGGGGTTGGCCGGGGTCTTCAGGATGCCGTCGAAGCCGTGGGTGATGACAGTGTCCGAATCGACGTACAGCAACTGGTCGAACTCGCCCGTCTCGGCGAGCCGCCGCGCCATGTAGATGCGGTAGTAGGCCGCGGCCGCCAGCTGGTGCCCGCCGGTGAACAGGCCATAGGTGGCGGCCAGGCGGGACTTGTCCGGGATCAGCGCAGAGGTCGGTTGCGCGACGATGCGCACACCGTGGTGTGCAGCGAGCCTGTCGATGCTCGGCTGCACGCTTTCGATCAATTCGTCGTCGATCACGAGGTAGAAGCTGGCGTCGCGAAAGCCGTGGTTGTGCTCCAGCAGCGAGCCGAGGCTGACCAGCGCGGGCAGCACATAAGCCTTGTCCGCACAGAAGAAGACCGCACGGCGCTGGCGCGCCCCGGCTGGCAGCCAGGCTTCGAGCGCGGCTTGCCGCATGGGAGCCAGCATGCCCAGCTTGAACTCCAGCAGCGGCGATAGCTCCAGGCGGATGGCGGCCGCCATGTCGAGCGCGGCCTGGGTGTCGACCGCGTCGCCGACCACCCAGTCCTGGTAGAGCGCCGAGGCCAGGTAGTGGATCGACGGCGGCAGCCGGCCCGGCCGGGCCGCCAGCGCGGCGAGGATGCGCTGCTGCCCCTGCACGCGGCGCGCGGTGCGGATGATCAGCTGGGCATGATCGTTGCGCAATTCATCCTGGCTGGCGAGCAGGGCCTCCAGCATGTCGAGCGCCTGCTCCCACTGCCCGAGCTCGGCGTGGTAGCGCGCCACGGCAGCTTGCTGCATCGCGTCCAGCTGGGCCACATCGAGCGATGCCAGCAGTTCCCCGGCGCGGTCGAGCTCGCTGGTGAAGCAGGCGACCTCGAACAGCTTGAAACCGAAGCCTTGGCGCTGGCGTTCGTCGGCGGCGCAGTCCAGGCCACGGCGGCTGAAGTCGGCGGCGGTGCCGAACTGGCGGCGTGCGACTTCCAGGTTGGCCAGGCACATCAGCAGGTCGGGGTCGTTCGGGAATCGACCCTCCAGCGCGGCGTAGAGCGTGGCCCGCTCGTCGGGCAGGCGGTCACCGGCCTGGTAGAGAAACTCGATGAAATGCCAGCGGTTGGCAAAGCCGGAGCTGCAGGCCAGCGCGACGTCGGGCCGCAGTTGCGGGAAGCGGGCCGCCACGCTGACCTCGAGCAAGGCCATCTCCGGCGCCGCCAGCCTGGATCGCCAGGTGGCCAGCAGGCGCTCGGCAGCACCCAGCCGGTTGGCTCGGCGCAGGTGGTCCATGACCGCCATCGCCGCCACGGGGTTGTCGGGCAGCAGCTCGCTCGCGGCCAGCGCATGGCGCTCGACCTGGTCGGCATCGTTGCGCGCGGCGTGGTAGCGCGCCACGGCCAGGTGGCCCCAGGCGTCGCCGGGCCAGCCCAAGGCACCCAGCAGCCGCCCGGCGGCGTCGAGTTCACCGGTATCGACGACCCCTTCGAAGGCGCGCAGCACCGTGAGGTAGCGCTTGCTGCCGAGTTCGGTCAGCCGCCGGTACTGCGCAGCGACCAGGCCACGCTGGCCGCGCTCGAACTCGCGGTCGAGGATGCGTTCGCAGGCGTCCTGCTGCGCATTGTTCAGGGGCTTCTCGTGGGCAGCCAGGAAATCGCGCAGTGCCGGCAGCGCGAGTGCACCCTGGCCTGCCATGGCGTGGGCGCGCGCCAGTTCGTACGCGGCCCAGTGCTGCTGCGGCGACAGGCGGCGGCAGGCTTCGAGGTGGGTCACGGCCTCGTCGAGCCGGCCCAGGTCGACGCAGGCGCGGCCGGCCACGAAGCGCAGGTAGCCGTGATCACCGTGCTCACGCAGGATCTCCAGCGCGGCGGGCAGCAACTCCACGGCCGACTTCTTCAGGGACACCGCGGTCATCAGCTTGCTGATCGGGTCGGGGCTGAGTTCTTGGGTCGCAGACATGGTGCCGGTTCTGGCGAGGAAGGTGCAAGACACCACCCCGGCGGCCGTCGAGGCCACCCGGGCGATCCGGTGGAGCCCCGCCCGTGGCGAGGCGTTGGGCTCAAGTCGGCACGATCAGGAGGCTTCGGCGGTCTGCCGTTCCTTCGCGGGCAGGAAGACCGTGCGGCGGGTCACGCGCTTCTGGCCGTTCTGCTCGGTCTCGACGTCCTTGGTCTTGAAGCGGCCCAGCGACGGCACGGCCACCACGTCGGTGCCCGCTTCGTCGATGGCCTCGCGCACGGCGCCGAAGCCGGCGCGCAGGACGGTTGCCACCGCGCTGTTCGACAGGCTGCCCAACGCATCGGGCTCGGATTCGCGGATCTGGTTGACGAGTTCGGAGAGTTTCATGGTGGTGGCTGCTGAGTGGAAGGCTGAGGGAGCGGAAACGGTTTGTCTTCGCAGGCGAAGCGCAGAAGCTTAGGTGGGGGTTTTGACAGCGTGTTGGCGGCAAGCTCCTTCGCAGATGGTGCTGATGGCACACGCGCTGTCATAGAGCGCAAGGTCGGCCGCATTGGCGGCCAGCAGCGCGTCATGGCGCTCGGCGCCGAGGCTGTCTCGCATCAGTGCAAGGCGATCGTCCAGGCCGACACGCGGGTCTCGGCTGCTGTTGGCCGCGACATCGGCGCTTCGAAAGTCGGGGTAGTGCTCGCGCACCAGGTCGGCCAGGCGCTGCATCGAGGCGTCGAAGCGCTCGACGATTCCGACGAAGGGCAGAGCGGTCAGGGCCCGCTGCGCGCGTTCGAGCTCGCTGCCCTCGCTGGCCGGGAACATGCGACTCAGGCGGCCGACATGAAAATCCCGGCACTGGCGGTCGTGCCCCATGGCCAGGCGCACATCGATGTAGCCGGCCAGCGTGGTGTGGCGAGCCAGCACCGCACCGAAACCGTTGCCGCCCTGGCGGCGCTCGAAGGCATAGGCCGAGGCGATGCGGTCCAGCGGGTGGCGCAGCAGCACGATGGGGAGCAGGCGCACGCCGGGCAGCCTCGGTGGCGGCAACTCGGCGGTGTGCGAGGAGAAGGCGACGGCCTGGGGCTGGGAGACGAGCCAGTCCGCCACGTCCTGCCGGTGCAGCGCGGGGCTGCCGCGCGGCTCGAATTCCCGCGCCAGCCAGCGCTCGCCGAAGTTCAGCTGCAGCACCTGGTCGACCGAGGTGCCCGCGTTCTTGAACAGGTGGTAGTGGAACAGCACCACCCGCTCGGGGGCCTCGGGCGCGGTCATGCGCACAGCTCCAGCGCGGCACCGATGCCGCGGTCGACCACCGCGGCCGAGAAGTGGGTGTCGATCATGCTCAGGCCGATGGCCGCCAGGCGTTCGGCATGCGGGCGATCCCGGTGCAGGTGCACGATCGTGTCGGCCAGCGCGAATGGCTGCTCGGCCACCAGGGCCGTCAGCGCCGCAGGCAGTGGCACGCCCTCGGCCGCCATGGGCGTCATCAGGCAGGGCAGGCCGGCAGCGAAGGCTTCAAGCACCTTGCCCTTGACACCCGCGCCATAACGCAGTGGCGCGATCGACAACAGGCACTGCTCGTAGATGTCCTGCGTGTCCGGCACATAGCCCACCGTGCGCACGCAGCCCGACGCAAGGCGCTTGAGCTCGTCGGGCATGTGGCTGCCGACCAGCATCAGCGGCAGGTCGGGCAACTGCGCCCAGACCAGCGGCATGATCGCCTCGACCAGCCAGCGCGCCGCATCGACGTTGGGCTTGTGCCGGTAGCCGCCGACAAAGACCACGCCCTGGCGACGATCGGCCGGCGTGGCCACCGGGCGCAGTGCATACGTCCACGGCACGACGTGCACCTTGGCCTGCAGCGCCGGGTCGTCCAGCACCTCCTTCTCGACCACCGAATGGACGATGGTCGCGTCGGCGGCGGCGATGGCAGCCAGCTCCTCCAGGCGGATCATCGCGGCCTGTCGCGCCAGCGCGGCGTCGCGGGTCAGCTCGGCCTCGCGCGCCAGGCGCAGGTGGTGCAGGTCGGCCACGTTGTAGACCACGCGTGCCGTGGGCTGATGGCGCCGGACCAGGCCCACGTACTTGGAGCCGTTGGCGAAGCGGTGCAGGTAGACCACGTCGATCGGCACCTCGCACTTGCGGAAGTACTCCTCCACGCTCCAGTAGAACGGGTGGTAGATGCACTCGACGCCGAGCGCCTGCAGCGCCTCGGTGTAGGGGCTCGAGCGGGCCAGGTTGTCCGACGGGATGAAGGTGACCTTGTAGCCGAGCCGGATCAGCGACCGGATGTGCTGCACCGCGGCGTTCGAGCCGGCGTCCAGGTCCGGCGTGGGCGTGGTCTCGTCGATGAACACGGCGCGCTTGTTCACGCTGCGCTCGCACTCGAGGTGGGGCTGTTCGGCATTGAACCGGTGCGCGCTGAGCACCCCCTTCCAGCGCTGGAAGAACTTGCGGTGGTTGACCGCCTGGAAGCGCTTCATGCCGCTGCCGGTGACGCTGGTGCCCGAGGTCTGCCCTTCCAGGTGAACGACCACCGACAGCGGCTGCACGACGACGCGCCAGCCGGCCTGGCGTACGCGGAAGCACAGGTCGGTGTCTTCGTAGTACGCGGGGGCGAAGTGCAGGTCGAAGCCGCCGAGCTGGCGGAACAGCGCCGCCGGAATCATCAAGGCGGCGCCGGACACGTAGTCGGCATCGCGCAGGTGGCAGAAGCGCGGCTCGTCGGGGTTGGCGTGCCGGCCCCAGTTCCAGCCGTCGCCCAGCCGCCAGACGATGCCGCCGGCCTCCTGCAAGCTGCCGTCGGCGAACAGCAGCTTGGCGCCGGCGACGCCGATTCGCTCGCTGCGCTCGAAGGTCCGGACCAGCTCGTCGAGCCAGCCCGGGCGAAGCAAGGTGTCGTTGTTGAGGAAGAACAGGAACTCGCCGCGGGCGGCCTCGGCGCCGCGGTTGCATGACTTGACGAAGCCGAGGTTGCTGTCGTGGCGGATCACCCGCACCGTGCCGCCGAAGACCAGTGGCGCGAGCAGTGTCTCGTCGGTCGAGCAGTCGTCGACGACGATGACCTCGAAGCTGGCCTCGGGCAGGTGTTGCGCGATCGAGCGGATGCAGTCGTAGGTCAGCGCGAACTTGCCGTACACGGGGATGATGACCGACACCCGGGGCTGCTCCGAGGTCGGCAGGGCCAGCGGCGGGTAGGCCTCGGCCATCGCGCGGCCGGCGCCTTGCACCCACTGCGCGGGCGCGATGCCGTCCGCCAGCCCGGCCAACCGTTCGAGTGCCTCGTCGCCGGGTGCTCCCGCCAGGGCCAGGCGGCGCTGCAGCAGGCCGCCGATCAGTTCGCTGACGAAGGCCAGCGCGGCGTCCAGGTCCTCGGCTTGCCGCGCCGCCTGCGCCTCGGCGTGGAACAGGCGCGTCACGTGGTGGCGCGCCGCGGCGTCGAGGGTGCTGACATCGCGCTCCAGCGTGCGCGGCGAGTTGACCAGGTCCACGCCGTCGGGCAGGCGCCGCACGCGCAGGCGATGGCGGGCGTGGGGCAGCACGGTGGGGCCGAAGTCGAAGGCGAAGCCGTGGCGGCCGTCGCCCATGCCGAGCGCGGCCAGGTCCGGCCGGGGGCGGTCGGCGCGCACGACGGCCAGCTGCTCGTCGCCGTCCAGCAGTTCCACCTCGACCGGCATGTCCGGGTGGTCGGGGTTCCAGGCCCAACCGCTGACGTGGCCGAAGTTCAGTGCATCGACCGTGCCGATGCCATACGCGGCGGCCAGCTCGTGGAAAGGGGTGGCGCTCATTGGCGATGGGGTGTCAGTTGAGCGACTTCTCGCCGTGCACCCAGCCGCTGATGGCCGGGTGGCGGAAGGGGTCTGCGGCGAAGGCGGCGGGGTGCTTTTGCAGCAGCTGCTCGCGCTCATGGTCGGCGCGCTGCTGCTTGGCCAGGTTCATGAAGTCGAAGCCACGCGACTTGGATTCGTAGTGCACCAGGCTCAGGGCCGGTGCGTACAAGACCTTCAGGCCGGCCTGGGTGACACGCAGGCACCAGTCCACGTCGTTGAAGGTCACGCCCAGGCGCTCGTCGTCGAAGCCGCCGACCGATGCGAACACGTCGCGGCGGCAGGCCAGGAAGGCGCCGGTCACGCCGCTGACCTGTCGGGTCAGCTGCGAATCGAACAGGGCTTGCGGGTCATCCGGCTGGCGCTCGACGGCCTCGTGGCCGACAAAGCCCTCGAAGCCGAAGACGATGCCGGCATGCTGAATGCTCAGGTCCTCGTACAGCAGCCGCGCGCCGACCGCACCGACATCGGGCCGCTCCAGCAGGCCGCGCAACGCGTGGTCCCAGCCGCGGGTCAGCATGCAGGTGTCGTTGTTCAGGAACAGCAGCCGGTCGCCGTGCGCCGCTTCCGCCAGGCGGTTGTTGAGCCGGCTCCAGTTGAAGGGTTCGTCGATGCGCAGCACCCGCAGTCGCCCGCCGGCCTGCGCCTCGGCCAGGTAACTCAGCGTCGAGGCGTCGGTGCTGCCGTTGTCGGCGATCACGATGTCCAGCGCTTGAGCCTGCGCCGCGAGGGCGCGCAGGCTGTCGACGCATTGCCGCACCAACTCGCCATGATCGCGGGTGGGGATCAGCACGCTGAGCACCGCCTCGGGCGCGCGGGGTTGCCAGTGCACCACGGGCTTGGGCAGGCCCCCGGCGATCGCGTCGGGCTGGCGCTGCCAGGCGCGGCCTTGCCATGCCGTGGGCAGCAGCGGCTGCAGCGCCGCAGGCTCGATGCGCGCCACCAGCCGGCTGGCCCCCAGCGGCTCGTCTGCCGCGGTCTGCTCGCTGCGGGTCAGCAGGAAATGGGGCACATGGCTCAGGCGGCCCAGTCCATGCAGCGCCCAGACCAGGCGTTCGCGCTCGTCGCGGGCGAGCGGGTGGATCCCGTCCCGGGGATGCCGAGCCAGCGCGGCCAGTGCGTCGGCGACGGCTGCTGCCCGCGCGGCGAAACTGGTCCCGACGACGTTCAGCTCCAACATTGCGTCGGCGTCGAACGCGCTGCGCAGGATCGGGTCGACGTGCCGTGCCTGCCGCTGCGGCAAGGCCTTGCCGCGATGTTCGACACGGTCCTCATCCCAATAGACCAGGCAGGGCGCCGGCACCTGGGCCGCTGCCTGGGCCAGCCAGGCCAGGGCATGCGCGTCCAGCAGTTCGCCGGCCTGCAGCAGCAGCAGCCACGCATCGGGCTTCGAGGCCAGCGCCAGGGTGAGCGGCCCTGCCTCCTCGAGACTGGGCAGCACGGTGATGCGCGGGTCGGCAGCCGCCAGCGCGCTGGCAGCCTCGCGCACGGCCGGGTCGCCGCCAACGACGCACGCCTGCCAATGCGGCCTTGCGTGCTGCTCCCGCAAGCGTTCGATGCTGAGCCGCACGGCCTGCGGCCCGGCGCCTTCAGCGTCGATCAGCACGGTGGTGTGCAGAGGTGGGCCGTCGGCCGCTGAGACGGCCATCCAGGGTGGCGGCGGCACGCGGCGCACGCGACGGTACAGGTCGAAGTGCGCCAGGGGGAAGGCGGCGTAACCCAGGGCCTGGGGCACCATGCCGGCCAAGGCGTCCAGTCGCTGCTTGATCTCGTCGAACTCCTTGGCCAGCAACTGGGCCACGGTGAGCTGATCGACGCAGGAATTCGCATAGCGGTAGGGGGCACCGATCAGGGCACCGGTCGATGCGTCGTGCAGCCTCAGCTCGATGGACTCGCCGGGTGTGAAGCGGGCCGGGTGCCAGCGGGCCCGAAAACCGACCAGCCCGTGGCCGCCCAGGCGCTGGTGGATGTCCGGCCGAAAGCTCACGGCGAGCGCGCTGGCCACCACCTGGTCGCCGCGCCGCACTTCGAGCTGCAAGCGCGTCTGCCGCCCGCTCAGGTCGAGCGCCCAGCCGCTGATGAAGTCACGGTTGGCGAACTCGATCTTGCCGTCGAATCGGTGAGGGCCGGCCCGGCGCAGCGCGGCAAGCTCGACCAACGCCTGGGTGAACAGGCTGCCGTGCGCGGCCAGCAGCCAGCGCGCGACCTGGGGGTGGCCGTACAGCCGGCTGAGCACGGCGGCTGTCGTGCCGCGCAGAGCGGGGTCGCCTTGCGACTCACCGCCGCCCGGAAGGTGGGCATCGAGCCAGTCGGCCAGGCCGTTCAGGACGGTGTCGTCGAACGCCTGGTGCGGCAAGGGCCGTTGCTGCACCAGGGCATGCAGCACGCACTGGTTGATCTCGTCGCTGGCCGCCATCTCGCCCGCCAGTTCGTGCAGCGGGCGCGGCTGGGCACCGGCCAGCACGCCGGGTTCGGCGGCGCGGCCGAGGAACAGGCGGTACAGCTGGGCGAGGTCGTCCGCCGACGCCAGGCCGGCCAGGCCATCGCCGACCAGCGGCTCGCCCATCATGCCGCCACCAGTTGGGGGCCGTGGGGCCCGATTCGGCCGCCCGCGCCATGGCCGCTCGACAGGCCTTTGCCCAGGCCGTCCAGGAGCTGCGAGTACATGGCGGCAGACTGCTCGACCGAACAGTGCACGCGCATGTGCCTCCTGGCTGCCTGGCCGAGGCGGGCGCGCCAATCGGGGTAGAGCATCAGGCCTTCGAGCGCGGCAGCCAGGGCGGTCGGTTCACCAAGCTCGAGGGGGACCTTCAGCACGACGTCGTCTGGCAACTCGGCAAGGGGGCCGAAGTTGTGGACGATGGCCGGCAGGCCCAGGGCCAACGCGCGCGCCAGCGTGCCCGAGCTCTCTCCGACCGTCGGGTAACGCAGGTTGACCAGCACGTCCGCCGCGACGATGTGATGAAAGAACGCCGTCTCGTCAAGATAGCCCGTTACGCGAACGCACTCCTCCAGGCCGTGACGGCGTATGTGCGCGTCGATGTCGAAGCCGGGATTGCGCTGCCCGCCGATCACGAACACGAAGCGCGCTCCCCGTCGACGCAGCATGGCCAGCGCCGCCAGCGTCGCCTGGATCTGCTTGGGAGGCGTGATGTAGCCCAGCGACAGCACGACGAACGTGTCCTGCCGCAGGCCGAGCGACTCGCGGGCCTGCGCAGGCGTCAGTGCATCGAACTCGGTCGCCTGGGGCGCGAAGTGGTGCGGCACGACGAGCGTGCGCCCGTGCACTTCGGCGGGAAGGCGATCGTGCACCCACTGGCTGTGCACGATCAGCCCGCTGGCGCGGTGCAGCAGGTGCGTGTTCAGCGGCAGTGCCAGCTTCTGGGATTCCGAGAACAGACCGATCTGGCGCATGTCGGCCAGGGTGCCCCCCGCATCGCCGTACTCTTCGCACAGCACGTCGCGGTAGCCCTCGGCGTCCCCGGCGGCCAACGTAGCATCTTCGACCAGATAGTGCAGGTTGAAGTCGTGCTGCACCAGCACGCCGGGCCGGCGCTTGAAGGCCCGGTAGGCAAACACGTGGTCGGCGTTGTTGCCGATCTGGTAGACGTGGGGCAGTGCCGCGAGCGAGCTGTCGCGCTCGTAATCTTCCAGGGTGATCACCTGGCAGTTGCCGCCGGGCGGGGCCTGCGGTGCCCGCTCGCAGACCACCAGCACCGGTCGAATGGCGCTCAGCGCGGGCAGCAACTCGCAGGCGTAGTCGGCGATCCCGGACTTCGCAGGTGGCAGCGGCGAGAACATCACCACGGGACTACCCACGCTCGGCCCTCTGGCGCGCGCCGAAACGGTCGGTGGTCGACGGCGGAATGCGTGTCGGCCGGCGCGCCGGCGGGGCCTGCACGGTCGGCGCGTGGGCGGTCTGCGCCTGCGTCAAGGCGTTCACGTAGTCGGCCACCTGACGCTTGAGTTCGACCGTGGCGAATGCGTGCAGCTGCGCAAATGAGCTGCGCAGCTCGGCCAGTTCGGCGTTGAGTGCCCCGACCAGCTGCCGCGTGGCTTCGAGCTCCCCTTCGATCACGATCTGGCGTTTCACCAGGTGACGCCAGGCAGCCACGTCCTTCGATGCTGCGGCATCGCCCGGGATCACGTCGGCCTGGGCGTGGCGTGCACCGGCATCCAGGCTGTTCAAGCGGCTCTCGAGTCTCGCGTGGTGGGCCTGCTGGGCCTGCACGACCGCTTCGACGGCGCCGGCCAGCTTCTCGGCCGTCAGGTTGCCGACCGAGCGGCGCAGTTGCTCGAGGTCGGCCACCGTGCGCCCGAGGCGAAGTGTCAGGCTCAGCTCGGTGAGCCGCGCGCGGTCGTTGTCCTCCGGCCGGAACTCATGATCCGGGGGCAGGTCGTCGATGAACTCGACGCCGCAGCGCCGGGCGTTCTCCGATGCGGCAATCTCGCGCAGCACCCTGGCACGGCTGGCGCCTGCCTGGCCGAGCACGAACAGGTAATGGCCGTAGCCTCCGACATCGGGCCACTGGCGCTGCAGCGCGAGATAGGCATTGGTGACGAAGTCGGCGTCGCTGCCGTTCAGCAGCGTGCTCGCGCGCACGCCGCGCGGCAGCTCAGGAATTGCGAGGCTCATCGTCCCTCCCGTTGTCACTTGTGCTCACTGCATCCCGGGAGCACTGGGAGTGTTCTTCAGGTGGTTGACGGTGTCATGACATGCCTCTGGTGCGACCCGAATCAGTACCCGGTGCGGAATGCTCCGACCAGGGCGTGCATGCGGTCCGAGTGTTCGCGCAGTGCCCCAGCGGCGGCAGCCGACTGTTCGACCAGCGCCGCGTTCTGCTGGGTCATCGCGTCCAGGTGAGAGATGTCCGTACGCAAGGCGCCCAAGTCCTTGCGCTGGGCCTGCGCACCGGACGCCAGATCGGCCATCCTGTGGCTTGCACCCTCGATTCGATCCGCGATGTCACGCATTGCGCGGCCGGCCTGGCCGGCGAGGTGATGGCCCTCTTTCATGCGTTCCACCGAATCCGTGATGAGTGACTTGATCTCGCGGGCAGCGTGGGCCGAACGCTGGGCGAGGCTGCGCACCTCGCTGGCGACGACCGCGAACCCGCGGCCTTGCTCGCCCGCTCGGGCAGCCTCGACAGCGGCATTCAGGGCCAGGATGTTCGTCTGGAACGCGATGCCGTCGATGACCCCGGTGATCTCGGCGATCCGATGTGAACTCGCTTCGATGCCGTGCATGGTCTGCAGCACGTCGGCGACCACCCGGCCACCGTGGGCGGCGGCCTCGCAGGCCTGGCGCGCGAGAGTGCTGGCCTCGTCGGCAGAACTGGCGCCTTGATCCGCGTTGGCGGCGCAGCGCTGCATGTCGTTTGCCGCGCGCTGCAGGTGCGCGGCGGTGAGCTCGGTACGCCGGCTCAGGTCGTCGTTGCCCGATGCGATCTCGGACGCGGCGCCGGCCAGCTGACCCGAGCTGGCATGAATCTGCGTCACCATGTCGTGCAGGCCCTGCTGCATGGACCTCATGGCCGTGAGCACCCGGCCGATCTCGTCGCCGCGGCCGGCCGGTACCGGCCGCGTCAGGTCGCCCGCCGCGATGCACTCGGTGGCATCGACCGCCGCCATCACCGAGCGCAGGATGCTGCGGATCGTCCGCCAGAGCAACACGCCGACGCCCAGCAGGCCCGCCGCAACGGCGCATAACATGGCGGCCGCCTGCATGCGCAGGGCTGCGTTGCGCTGCGCGAGCTGCTGGTCCAGCGACTCGAGCGATTGCGACGCGAGCCCGGTCTGCAACCGAGCCGCCTCGGTCAACGTGGCACTCATCTGCTCGAGTGGGTAGTTCACGTCGCTGCCCGCCGCCACCAGCATGTCGTCCACGCGCGTGCGCTGGGTGGCCAGCTGCTCGAGGGCCGGCGACAGCTTCTCGCGCAATCGTGCATCACTGGCGACGGCCTGCTCCAGGGCACGGCGCAGCTCGTCGGCGCGGACCCGGTAGCGCGTCGCCGCGGAGGCGACGAGGCCGACGTCGTCGACGACGATGGCCGCAGCGATGGAGCTAAGTTCCGACAAGGCGTCGCTCACGCGGGGGGCAGCGACCAGGCCGGCCTGGACCAGGCGATACGCGGCCGGGTCGAGGGCCAGACCCGAGCGGTCGATCAGGTCATCGGTCCGTTCGAACAAATGGCCGCTGAATGCCAGATGAGCCGCCAGCAACTGGGCCGGATCGAGGGCCTTCCTGCCGGCCCGTGCAGCGAGATTGGCGAATTCCTGGCGCAGGGCGTCCAGCGCGCGAGCGTCGGCCACGTTGCCTCGGGGTGCCGCAGGAATGGCCCGCAGGGCTGCCTCGACTCGCTGGGCCGCCTGGCCACGCTCGGCTGCCGCCTCCGGCTTGGCCCGCATGGCGGCGGCCTGCAGGCGGTGGTCCTGTGCCGCGTCGATCACCGCTTGCCATTGGCGGTGCATCAGCAGGGCCTGCTGTTCCGAGCGCAAGGCGGCCAGGCGCTGCAGATGGTCGTAGCTGAGGAATCCAGTCGGGATGACCGCCAGAAGGCCGCACAGTCCGGCCACGAGCAGAAGGCGGCCACGTACGCTCATGGCGTTGGCGGAATCAGGTGCAGTCATGCTCGTTCAGCGGTGGCTTGTGGGGATGCGCGCCGATCGACGAACATGGCACTGCCGCGCGCGCGTTTCGCCAGTTGGCGCATGTCGGCCGCCACGCGCGATATCTGGCGATGCGACTCATGCTGGCCGGGGCGCACTGGCACCACGCCCACCGCCAGCGTTGCGAGCGGGTGAAACACCTCCTGGCCCCGGCGATCCTGCGTCACGAAGCCGCCTGCCGCCAGATGCTCCGGTGAGTAGAAGCGCCGAACGCCGGCATCGAACAGCGCCAGGCCCTTGCCGATCCTGGCCTCCCAATCGGTGCTGGTCATGACGCCGACGAAGTCGTCCCCGCCCACGTGGCCGAGCATGTCCGCCTCGGCGTGCAGGGCCTGTGACAGCACCTGCGCGGTGAAGCCGATCATGTCGTCGCCCGCGCGATAGCCGTAGACATCGTTGAAGGCCTTGAAGCTGCTGATGTCCCAGTGACCCACCACGAAAGGTACCTGCTGATCCAGCAGGCCATCGACGTGTTCGTCCAGGGGCACATTGCCGGGCAACTGGGTCAGCGGGTTGGCGTAGCGGGCCGCGAACAACTGGCTGTCGGAGACCGCGCGCAGCAGGTCGCTGATGCGGCCGGTCCCCCAGTAGCGGCCTTCGCGCGTGACGATGAACCCGTCGATCAGGTGGCGCTCTTCGACGTTCGCCACCGCTTCGGCCATGGACGACAGCGAGCTCTCGACGTCGAAGGCCAGCGGCTTCGAATCCATCAGGTGGATGCAGGACTGCCGGCCGAACAGCTCGGCGAAGTACCGGCGACTGCCGCGGGCCAGGCTGTCCAGGCTGCGCAAGACGCCGATGGGCCGCCCCAGTTCGTCCAGCACGGGCACGGCATGGAGCTGTGGATTGCCACGGAACAGCTCGAGCACGTCGTCGCAGCTCACTTCGACGGTGACGGTGAGCGACGGGCGCGCCAGATGGCCCGCGCGGACCTGCTGGCGCCGGCCTTCGCGATGGTGTCCGTTGGCGCCGAGCAGGCGGACGATTTCGGGCCGCACCGATGTCCGAGGCGAGGCCGTCGGCTTCGCAAACAGGTAGCCCTGCGCGCTGTGCATGCCCAGCTCGCGCAGGACCGCCAGGTCCGACTCGGTCTCCACGCCCTCGGCCACCACGTGACAGCCCGCACTGCGGGCCATGTCCAGGATCGAGCGGATGAACTGCTGGCGCAAGGGATCCTGCGACAGTCCATCCACGAAATGGCGATCGATCTTGACGAAGTCCGGCCGGACGACGGTCCAGCGCTTCAGGCTCGAGAAGCCCTCGCCGAGATCGTCGAGCGCCACGACGAGGCCCAACGCACGCAGCGCGGCAATGGCATCCAGCAGCCGGTCCGTGTCGTGCACGGCGTGGGTTTCCGTGAGTTCCACGACGATCCGGGTGGCGGCCAGGCCCGCGCCTCGAAGCGTCTCCTGCAGGGCGTCGTGGAAGCCGGCCGCCTCCGTGATGACCTGCGGCGAGACGTTGATGAAGAGCCGCCCTGGCAACTGCAGTCGGCCGAAGGCCGAGACGATGGATCGGATGGCGCAGCGCTCGAGCTCGAACAGCCGCCCGGTGGCCACCGCCGCTTCGAACAGGGCGACCGGCGAATGCAAGAAGGAGTCCGATGGCCCTCGGGTCAGCCCTTCGAACCCCAGGATCTGGCCCGAACTCAGGTCGACGATGGGCTGGAAGTGCGGCGCAATCGCCGAGCCGGCGATGATCCGCTCGACCTCGTCGGCGAGTGCTGGGCCAGCCCCCGTACGGGGTGAGGGGAGTGCGAAGGGGGAAAGTTCAGTGTCGAACATGGGTCACAGCGGCCATGCCGCCGGTATCACAACGACACAAACTTTGCGGTTCCATGACGACCGGCTCGTGACAGCGGGCCTTGCCGGTGCACGACGCTGCGCAATACCTCACGCCATGGCCGCCCCAGCCGGCCACGACGGCGTTCGTCGAAGCGCCGTCCGGGGGCCGCGCGAAAGTGCGGGCCCTTTCTTTGCGGGCCCCTTCTTCCTTGGCGCCTTCAGACCGCCAGCGCGGCGACCTGCCCGGCGTCGAGCGCCCCGCTGCAGATGCGCAGGTCCTGCATCCGGCCGTTGAAGCAGGGGTCGGCGGCGTACTGCGAACGGCCGAGCCAGTTCTGCGTGGTGGCGCCGAGCTGGAAGGGCGCGAACGTGATGCTCGGGTTGCTGGCGACGGCCGCACCGTCGACGTAGAGCGTGCCCAGGCTGCCGGCCAGCGTCACCGCCAGGTGGACCCAGCGGCCCGTGGCCAGGGGTGCATCGGCCGCGATCGTCTGCTCGCCGTACCACATGGTGCCGGTGATCGAGCAGCGCAGGCGGCCCCCGCCGTCGCGCGGGATCAGCGCCAGGTACGCGATGTCGCTCGAGCCGAAGTCGAAGACCCGCGTATTGGTCGAGGCGGCATTCCAGTAGACCCAGACCGCGATCGTGAAATCGCCGAGGCCGGCCAGCACGCCGGTGGGCAGCGCGAGGTGGCCGCTCTTGCCGTCGAGCGCCAGCGCGCTGCCGGCGACACGGCCGCTGCCCCAGCTCGCGCCCGTCGCCAAGGTACCCGCGTTGCCGAGGCCGCTGGCATCGGCGGCGGTGCTGCCACCGCCTTCATTCAGTGGCAAGAGAGCGCGCAGCTCGGTCGGCAGCGCGACGCGCACCGTGTCGGCGCCGACCTGTGTGCTGTTGCTCGCCAGGGCCACGACGCGGTAGTACCACGCCCCGTTGCCGGGCGTGTCGGTCCAGGTGCGCAGGTCGGTGACGGTGCCGATGGTGGCGAAGGGGCCGGCAGCGGCGCTGGCGCGCTGGACCTGGTAGCTGGTGGCGTAGGCGCCGCCCCACCAGGAGAGCACCACATTCGCCCCCGCCATGTGGGCGGTCAACCCGCTCGGCGCTGCCCCGGCAGGGATCGCGTCGCGCGAGAAGGTCAGGGTGCCCATGCTGGGTTGGTCGCCGTTCCACTGGTCCGTCTCGGGCCGCAGTGCCGCCGCCATCTGCGCGACCCACGGGGCGGACAGGCCCTGCCGGTTGACGTAGTGGTTGTAGACCATCTCCCAGCAGCGCCGCTGGGCCGGCTGCCCGGCGGTGGACACGGCGGTCATCGTGCCCTGGCGGTTGACGTAGCGCGAGAACGGTACCTGGTAGGGCACGCCGTTCGGATCGAGCAGGTTGGATTTGGCGACGTATTCGGCGCCGGCCAGGAAGCGGTTGTTGTCGAACCCGTAGAGGTCGTCGCCCTGGTTCCAGGCCATCTCGCACAGTGGCCCGGTCAGCGCGATGCCGAGCGTGGCGTGACCCTGGTCGCGGCCGCTCTCCTGCCACTGGCCGAAGTGGCCGGGGTGCCAGCAATAGACCGCGTGGGCCGCGGCGCCGTTGCCGCGCCCGGTGTTGCGGTAGTAGGCCATCGCCTCGTCGTACAGATCGGCGCGGTCGCAGAACACGCCGATGGCCAGGATGTTGCACAGCGAGCACAAGTCCCAGTTGGCCCAGTAGTTCGTGATGTCGGCGCCGTTGTGCTTCAGCAGGAAGTCGTGGCTGAGCGGGTAGAAGATGTCCAGCAGCCACTGCTGGAAGCGCGCGATGCCGGGGGCCGACCAGCCCTCGTAGGTGCGCATGATCTCGGCGGCGTTGGCCCACTGGTAGCCGTAGATGCCGGCGGCGAGGAAGCGGTCGGCGTTGCCGGTGAGGGTGGTCATGGTCGACGACCAGGCGTCGAGGTAGGTGACCACCTTGTCGGCATAGGTGGTGTCCCCCGAGACCTTCCAGCGCAGTGCGCCCTGGTAGGCACGCAGCATGTCTTCCACCATGATGCGGAAGTTCTCGCCGTCGCCACCGCGGATGATGGTGGCCTGGGGGTTGGGCGTCCCGAGGTTCGTGCGGCTGCTGCGGGTCAGCGCGTTCCAGCCGTCGACCCAGGGTTGTGCGCCGGCGGCCACCTTCTCGCGCATGCGGGTGAAATCGGCCTCGGTGTGCAGCAGGCCCGGGTGGACGAAGACGCGGGCCGGCGTGATGCTGTCGCCACTGTCGACCGGGCTGCTCGGGCTGCTGCCGCTGTCGACCGGGCTGCTCGGGCTGTCGCCGCCCTGGACGGGGCCGCCTGCACTGCCCGAGTCACCGGGGTTGCCGCTGTTGCCGCAGCCCGCCAGGTTGGCGAACAAGGGCATCGTCGCCAGCCCTTTCAGGAGGAGCCGGCGTTCGAATCGGGGAAGTCGTGCGTCGCGGCGGAAACGGTCGTCGTCGTGCATGCGGCGATGCTCCCATGGCGCCGCTGCCTGCGCAGCAAGCGCCGGGCACGAATGCAGCCCGCGCACCACGCTGAACGTGTGTTCATGGCGGGCTGCACGTGACGTGCTGCACGCTCGTTACGGCGCGCGACGACCCGTGATGAGCTGATACAGCGCGATGACGATGGCGGCGACCAGCAGCAGGTGCAGCAGGCCGCCGGCGGTGTAGGCACCCAACGCGCCGATGAGCCAGAGGATCAGAAGGACGAGGGCGATGGTGTAGAGCACGATGGTCTCCTGACAAGGGAAGCGGATGTCTCAACGTACCGTGGCCGCACGGGCCCGGCTGTCAGCCTGCCGCCCGCCTCGGCGTAGGAATAGCGGACGAGCCGCGGCGCGTTGCATGATGGCGGCATGAACGTGCCGCCCGAGTTGCCGCAGGACCCGCTGTTCGCCCCGGCGTCGTCGAGGCCGGTCGGGCGGCGGCACAACATCCGCGTGGGCACGTGCAGCTGGACCGACCCGTCGCTCATCAAGGCCAAGACCTTCTACCCGCGCGGCTGCAGCACGGCCGAGAAGCGGCTCGCCTTCTATGCGAGCCAGTTTCCGGTGGTCGAGGTCGACAGCAGCTTCTTCGCGATGCCGCAGCCGCAGCACGCCGCACTGTGGGCCGAGCGCACGCCGGCCGGCTTCCAGTTCAACGTGAAGGCCTTCCGGCTGCTGACCGGGCACCAGACGCCGCCCGAGGTCTTCCCGCCGGACATGAAGCCCTGGCTGCCGCCGCTCGCTGCGCGCAAGAAGAACTACTACTACGCCGACCTGCCGCCCGAGCTGCAAGACGAGTTGTGGCGGCGCTTCATCGCCGCGCTCGCGCCGCTGAAGGCGGCGGGCAAGCTGAAGGCGGTGCACTTCCAGTTCGCGCCCTGGGCCACTTCGGCGCCGGAGTGGCGCGCGCATGTCGAGCTCTGCGTCGAGCGCATGGCGGGCCACCTGCTGGCGGTGGAGTTTCGCAACCAGAGCTGGCTGAACGAAGCCCAGGCCGAGCGCACGCTGGCCTGGGAGCGCGAACTCGGCGTGGCCCATGTCGTCGTCGACGAGCCGCAGGGCGTGGGCAACTTCGTGCGCAGCGTCTGGGCGCTGACGAACCCGCAGCTGGCGGTCGTGCGGCTGCACGGCCGCAATGCCGAAACGTGGAATGCAAAGGGCCTCGCCGCCTCGTCCGAGCGCTTCAACTACGAGTATCGCGACGAAGAGCTGCAGGCCCTGGCCGGGCAGATCGAATCGCTTGCCGAGGAGGCATTCGAACTGCAGGTGCTGGTCAACGTGAACTTCGAGGACCAGGGCATCCGCGCGGCGCAGAAGCTGGCCACGCTGATGCGCCGCGAGGTCTAGGCATCGCGCACGTCGGCCACCGGCGCCTGGCCGAAATCGGGCCGGTCGAGGTAGGCCAGCACCTTGGTGGCGGCGGTGGCGGGCGAGTCGAGCTGGCCCAGCCGCTGCAGCTGCATGAAGCGCTCCCGCTCGGGGAAGGCGGCCGGGTTCGCATCGCGCAGCTTGATCTGCATGTCGGTGTCGATCACCCCGGGCGCCAAGGAAGACAGGCGCGCGCCATTCGGCAGGGCCGCCTGCTCCAGCGCCACCGCGCGGGTGAAGTGGTCCATGCCGGCCTTGGCGGCGCAGTAGACGGCGCTGCCGGCCATCGCGCGGCGGCCCAGGCCCGACGAGATGTTCAGCACCTTGCGCGGCACCGGCCAGGCCTGCGTGGCGTGCAGGAAGGCGGCGCACAGCAGCAGCGCCGCTTCCAGGCCGACACGCAGGCCGCGCGCCGCCTCGTCCAAGGGCGTGTCGGCCAGCGGGCCGGGCAGCGTGATGGCGCCGGCGTTGTTGATCAGCGTCGCGCTGGCAAAGGCCTGCGGGTCCTGCATGCCCAGCCATTCGGCAAGCTGGTGCGCAGCCGGCTCGGGCTCGGTGAGATCCAGCGTCCACTGCACCAGGCGCGCTCCGCGAGCGGCCGCCAGCGCGGCCAGCTCGGGCGAGGCGCGGCGCGAGATGCCGATGACCTGGTGGCCTTCGTGCAGGCGCTGCGCGGCCAGCGCGGCGCCGAGGCCGCGCGAGGCGCCGGTGATGAAGGTGAGGTGGGGCGACGAGGGCATGGCGTGTGAGGGCTGCGCTTGAGGGGCCGGCTGGGAGCATAGCCGCCTCGTGCAACGACAATCGGCGCATGGTCAACCCGCCACCGAACACCAACGCCACCCATGCCGCCACCCGGTGGTGGGCTCGCCCGCCGCTGCTGGCCCTGGCCATTGCCGGCGCGCTGCTGGTGCTCGCGCTGGCATGGAGCGCCTGGCGCGGCGCGCCTGCCGCACCGGGAACGGCGCCACAGGGCCTGCCGTGGCAAGTTCAGCGGTTGCCCGATGGCGGCAGCGAGGTCTTCGGCCTCATGCCGGGCCGCACGACGGTGGCCGAGGTGAGCCAGCGCTTCGCGAACGACCTGCGGCTCGCGCTGGCGGTGTCGGGCGAACAGCCCCCGACGCTCGAGGCGTATGTCGAGAGCTTCCAGGCCGGCTTCGTCAACGGCAAGTTGGTGCTGGCCTTCTCGGCGGACCCGCACTGGCTCGCCGAGGCCCTGGCACGCTCGCCGCGGCGCGAGTTGGCGGGCGACGGCCGGGCCAGGCGGCATGCGCTGGCCGAAGCCGATCTGGCGCAGGCGCAGCGCCTGCCGCTGGCCGCGCTGGCCTTTCTGCCCGCGGCGCGGCTCGACGAGGCGACGATCACCGCGCGCTTCGGCCCGCCGGCCGAGCGCCTGGCCGGTGCGCAGGGCGAGCTGCAGCTTCTCTACCCCGCGCTCGGTCTGGCGGTGACGCTGCCACCGGGCGAGGGCGAGCTGGCCCGCGCCCGCCCGGTGCTGCAGTACGTGGCCCCGCGGGAGTTCGAGCAGCGACTGCGGGCGCCGCTGGTCGGCGCGTCGGCGCCCGCCGCGCGCTGAGGCCCCGAATCCCGCCTCCCCTGTCGATCGGGTCGGGCTCAGAACGGGCAGGGGCTGGTCAGCGTGAGCGCGCGGCCATCCGCCGGGTGCGGCAGGGTCAGGGACTCGGCGTGCAGCAACAGGCGCGGCGCGAGCGCGTGCACCTCGGGCGGCGCATAGAGCTCGTCGCCGACGATGGGGTGGCCGAGCGCCTGCAGGTGCACGCGCAGCTGGTGCGATCGCCCGGTGACGGGGGTCAACGCAAGGCGCGCGGTGCGGGGTGGCCCGTCGTGGCGGGCGAGCAAGCGCCACAGCGTGGTCGACGGCTTGCCGCGTTCCGCGTCCACCATCTGGCGCGGCCGGTTCGGCCAGTCGCAGATCAGCGGCAGGTCGATGCGGCCGTCGTCGGTGGTGGGCGAGCCGGCCACGACCGCCAGGTAGCGCTTGGCGACGGCGCGCTCGGCGAACGAAATGCTGAGCGCACGCTGCGCGGCGGCACCGCGGCCGAACACCAGCACGCCCGAGGTTCCCATGTCCAGCCGGTGCACGATCAGGGCGTCGGGAAACACGGCCTGCACGCGGCGCGCGGCGCAGTCGGCCTTGTCGGCGCCACGGCCGGGCACCGAGAGCATGCCGGCCGGCTTGTCGACCGCGACCAGCCACTCGTCGGCGTACAGCAGGGCGAGGCCGTCGGGCGCGTTCACGGCGCACGGGGGCGGCGGGTTGGGCATGGGCGGATGGCGTCTGGACGGTCGCGGCACTCTACCTGCTGCGCGGGTGGTCGCCCTGCGCGGCGGTACCCCGGCCGGTACACTTGGCCGGATGGATGCGCTGTTTCCCCTGGGCTGGGCCCACTACCTGGCCGGTGGCCTTTTCATCGGTGCCGGCGTCGGGCTGCTGTTCATGCTGACCGGGCGAATCGGCGGCATGAGCACGGTGTTCTCGTCGACCTGGTCGTTCTTCTCGCGGGCGCCGTTCTTCCAGCAGGAGCGCTTCACCGGCGGCCGCGTCTGGCGGCTGGTGTACGCAGCCGGGCTGATCCTCGGCGCGGCGCTGTGGTGGGCGGGCTGGGGCCCCTCGCATGCGCTGGGCACCGGCGTGCCGGCGTGGCAGCTGCTGCTCGGCGGCCTGCTGGTCGGCTACGGCGCCCGGCTGTCGAACGGCTGCACCTCGGGCCATGGCATCTGCGGTCTCGGCTCGCTGCAATGGCCATCGCTGGTCGCGGTGCTGACCTTCATGGCGACCGGCTTCGCGACAGCGCATCTCGTGCTGGCGCTGAAGGGGGCATGAGCATGCGTTTCGGCCAGGTGATTGCCGTGCTGGTGAGCGGCATGCTGTTCGGTTTCGGGCTTGCGCTGTCGACGATGGTGCAGCCCGAGGTGGTGCTGGGCTTCCTGCAGTGGCGCGACTTCGGGCTGATGCTGGTGATGGGCGGGGCGCTCACCGTCACGCTGCTCGCCTATCGCTTCGTGCCGCGGCTGATGGCGCGGCCGCTGCTGGAGCGCTCGTTCGGCCACCATGTGGCGGTGATGAACCGCGACACGGTTGTCGGCGCGGCCATCTTCGGCATCGGCTGGGGCCTGTGCGGGGTCTGCCCCGGGCCGGCGATCGCCGGGCTCGGCACCGGCAACCTGGAACTGCTGTGGGCGCTGGCCGGCATCTTCGCCGGCGCGTGGCTGCAGGGCCGCACGGCCGGCGCACCGGGCGCGGCGCCGTCGCTCGTGCCCTGATCTACTCGTGCCTCAGGGCCTCGATCGGGTCCAGCCGGGCGGCGCGCCGCGCCGGGAAGTAGCCGAAGACCACGCCGATCAGCGCCGAGAAGACGAAGGCCAGCAGGTTGATGCCGAGGTCGAACAGGTAGGGCACCTGCATCACGCTGGCCAGCACCATCGAGGCGACGGTCGCGATGACGATGCCGACCAGGCCGCCGGCACACGACAGCACGACCGCCTCGATCAGGAATTGCAGCAGCACCTCGCGTTCGAGCGCGCCGATCGCCAGCCGCACGCCGATCTCGCGCGTGCGCTCGGTCACGCTGACGAGCATGATGTTCATGATGCCGATGCCACCGACCAGCAGGCTCACCGCGGCCACGGCGCCGAGCAGCGAGGTCATCAGCTGCGTGGTGCCGGACAGGGTCTGCGCGATCTGCGCGGTGTCGAGCACGTTGAAGTTGTCGTCGGCGCCGTCGGCGAGCTTGCGCCGCTCGCGCAGCAACTGGGTCAGCGCGCGGGTGATGCGCGCCGGGTCGGCGCCGTCGCGCATCGAGACCAGCAGCGTGTTGACGCGGGTCGTGCCGGTCACCCGGCGCTGCGCGGTTCGCAGCGGCACGATCAGCGTGTCGTCCTGGTCCTGGCCCATCGCCGCCTGGCCCTTGGAGGCCAGGGTGCCGATCACCTCGCAGGAGAACGACTTGACGCGGATCTGCTGGCCCAGCGGGTCGGCGCTCGCGCCGAACAGCTCGCGCTTGACCGTCGAGCCGATCACGCAGACGGCGGCGCCGCTGGCCTGCTCGTCGTCGCTGAAGATGCGGCCGCTGGCCAGCGTCCAGTTGCTGGTGGTGAAGTAGGCGTCGGTGCTGCCGGTGACGGTGGTCGCCCAGTTCTTGCCGTTGGCGATCACGGTGACGCCGGAGCGCACCTCGGGTGCTACCGCCTTCAGCCCGGCGATCTGCGAGGCGATCGCGTCGACATCCGCCTCCTTGAAGGCCGGCGCGCCGGCGCCGCCCATGCCCGGGCCCAGGCGCTGGCCGGGGCGCACCATCAGCAGGTTGCTGCCCAGGCTGCTGATCTGGTCGCGCACCGCCTGCGTGGCGCCATTGCCCAGCGTGACCATCGTGATCACGGCGGCCACGCCGATCACGATGCCGAGCACCGTGAGGAAGGAACGCAGCAGGTTGCGGCGGATTGCGCGAAACGCCAGCAGGAACGTGTTGCCCCACATCAGGCCGTGCCCTCCGTGGCAGGGCTCATGGCGGGCCGGGTGACCTCGTCGCGCTCGACCCGGCCATCACGGAAGTACACGATGCGCCGCGCATGGGCGGCCATGTCGGGCTCGTGGGTGACCATCAGCACGGTGATGCCGCGGTCGCGGTTGAGCGCATCAAGCAAGGCCATGATCTCCTCGCTGCGCGCGCTGTCGAGGTTGCCGGTCGGCTCGTCGGCGAGCAGCACGGTGGGCCGGGTGACGATGGCCCGCGCGATCGCCACGCGCTGCTGCTGGCCGCCGGACAGCTCGCCCGGCGTGTGGCCCTCCCAGCCGGCCAGGCCCACCTGGGCCAGCGCGTCGCGCGCGGCGGCGTGGCGTTGCGCGGCGGGCTCGCCGCGGTACAGCAGCGGCAGCTCGACGTTCTCGAGCGCACTGGTCCGCGACAGCAGGTTGAAGCCCTGGAAGACGAAGCCGAGGTGGCGGCGGCGCAGCCGGGCGCGGGCGTCGCGATCCAGCCGCTCGACCGGGATGCCGTCGAACAGGTAGCTGCCGCTGCTGGGCGTGTCGAGGCAGCCGATCAGGTTCATCGCGGTGGACTTGCCCGAGCCGCTCGGGCCCATGATCGCGACGAATTCGCCGGCTTGCACGTCGAGGTCCACGCCGCGCAGCGCCTGGAACGCGATCGCGCCTTCGCCATACGTCTTCGTGACGCCGCGCAGGCGAATCAACACACCGGTGTCGTTCACGGCGCCGCCCCGGTCTGCTGGTCGACGATGACCGCCATGCCTTCACGCAGCTCGGGTGCGCTGACTTCGGTCAGGCGGCCGTTGGACAGGCCGGCGGTCACGGTGATGGACTGTGGCTGCCCTTCTTGCAGCACCCAGATGCGGCGTTGGCCGGCCGATTTGCCGCCCGCACCGTCGGTGGGGCGGGCGCGCTTGGTCGCCTGGCGGGTTGGGCGCGGCATCAGCTGCGAGACGATGCCGCCGCCGGATGAGCCGCTCGCGCCGGGCGGGCCGCCCGCCGCGGCGTTGGGGTCGAAGCTGAAGGCGGTGTTGGGCACGCGCAGCACGCCCTTGCGCTCGGTGGCGGCAATCGTCGCGGTGGCCGTCATGCCGGGGCGCAGCGTCAGGTCCGGGTTGTCGACCAGCAACTGGGTCGTGTAGGTGACCACGTTGTCGGTCGTCGTCGAGCCGTAGGCCACGCGGGTGATCCTGGCCGGGTAGCGCCGGCCCGGCCAGGCGCTGACGCTGAACTGCGCGGTCTGGCCCTCCTGCACCTGGCCCACATCGGCCTCGTCGACATTGACCGACAGCTTCATCTTGGTCAGGTCTTCGGCCATCGTGAACAGCGTGACGGCTTGCAGCGACGCGGCCACCGCGTTGCCCGGGTCGACCGCGCGGGTCAGGATCACGCCGTCGATCGGCGCGCGGATCGAGGCCTTGTCGAGGTTGGTGCGGTCGGTTCGCAGGGTGGCCTGGGACTGGCCGACGTTGGCGCGCGCGCTGGCCTCGGCGGCCTCGGCCTTGGCCAGTGTCGCGCGGGCGGTGTCGAGCTCGGTGTCCGAAGGCAGCTTGCCGCCCGAAAGGCGCCGCACCTCCTCCAGCCGGCCGAGCGTGAGCCGGGCCTCCTTGGTGGCGGCCGCGGCCTGGGTGACGGCGGCCTGGGCGCTTTGCAGCGCGGCTTCGGATTTGGCAACCTGGTCGGCGAGCTTGGCGGTGTCCAGCCGCACCAGCACCTGCCCCTTCTTGACGCGGTCGTTCACATCGACCAGCACCTCGCTGACCGTGCCCGACAGCTCGCTGCCGATGTTGACCGAGCGCGTCGGTTGCAGGGTGCCGTTGGCGGTGACGGTCAGCGCGATGTCGCCGCGCGTCACGGGCTCGGTCACGTAGCGCGGCGCCTCGTTGCGGCGTTGGGCGCTTTGCCAGGCCCAGAAGCCACCGGCCAGCGCGAGGACGAAGCCGAGCGCGATCCAGGTCGAGGCCCGCTTCCAGCGCGGGCGGCTGTCACCGTGGAGCCAATCGGGTGCGGATTTTTCTTGCTTGTCGTCGGGTGGGGGCGTGGACATGGTCAGTTCGAGGCGAGGGTCGTGGCGTCGCTCCAGCCCCCGCCGAGGGCCTTGTAGACGCGGATCAGGTTCAGCGACAGGTCGGTCTGGGTGGTCTGCAAGGCGAGGCGGGTGTTGAGCTCGTCGCGCTGGGCCTCGAGCAGCGTCGCGAAGTCGGTCAGGCCGGTCTGGTGGCGCAGGCGCGTGCCCAGCAGGGCGGCGCCGGCGGCGTCGCTCGCGCGTCGCAACGCCTCGGCCCGCTCGCGGCTGCCGCGCAGCGCGGCGAGGCTGTCCTCGACGTCCTTCAGCGCGGTCAGCAGCGCGGTGTCGAAGCTCGCCCGGCTGTGCGCGAGCACGGCGTCCTGCTGGTCGACCTGGGCCTGGCGGGCACCGGCGTCGAACAGCGTCCAGTCGACGGCGGCCGCCAGTGCGGCCAGGCCGGCGCCGGCGCCGCCGAGGCCGCTGAGCGTGGCGGCCTGCAGGCCGACCGAGCCGCTCAGGCTCAGCCCCGGCCAGCCGGCGCGGCGTGCCTGCTCCTTGCGCGCCCAGGCGGCGCGAACACCGGCCTCCGCG
>NZ_DATFAN010000179.1:0-4095 GCF_035254525.1 Ideonella sp.
ATGGCCGATCTTGGAACCTTGGGCGGAACGAACAGCAACGGCGCCGGAATCAACAATTCTGGACAGGTGACGGGATACAGCCAAACAACCGGTGACGGCACGAGTCACGCCTTCCTGTACAGCGAGCGCGTGATGACGGACCTCGGCAGTCTCGGTGGCGATTTCAGCCTCGGCTGGGGTATCAACAATGCCGGGGAGGTGGCGGGCTACAGCTTGACCAGCAACGCGGTTGACCACGCGTTCCTTTACAGCCGAGGGCTCATGAATGATCTCGGCACTCTGAGCGGAGGAGCCGGAAGTGTCGCCTTCGGTATCAACGACGTTGGGCAAGTGGTCGGCGAAAGTGGCACTGCGGATGGCCACAGTGTTCATGCGTTCATGTACAGCGATGGTCAGATGGTCGATCTCAACGATCTCATCGATTCCCAGTCGGGATGGATCCTCGTGAGCGCTCAGGCAATCAACAATCACGGGCAAATCGCTGGTTACGGCCTTCTCGATGGCCAGCTCCAAGCATTTCTGATCACGCCAACAGTGGCAGTTCCCGAGCCAGGCAGCTACACACTGATGCTGGCAGGGCTGAGCTCACTCGGCTTTGTAGTACGTCGTCGCAAGAGGGACGCGTCAAGATTGGATGCAACCACTGGACCGCGACTTTGCCTCGACTGGCGTTGCTGGTCAGCCGTGCCCTAGGGCGATGTGCCAATCGACTAGGGCAACAGCGCGTCAAAACCTCGACAGTCTTGGCTCGTGGCAGTGCTTGCCGCTGCCGTTTTCACGCGCCAATACGCCGCTTCGAACGACAGCTTCGAGACGACGGGATCGGGCCACGGAATGTGGCCTGAGGGTCGGGACGTTGAGCTCGGCGAATCGAAGAGCGGCCGTTCAATTCGGATCGGACCAGTTGGCAGCTTTCGGCGCAGGGCGCGAATAGACAGTCACGGCCATCAGCCGTCGCTGACGACCGGCTGCTCCTCAGAAGTACGAGAACCCCCGCACCGCGGCGTGATTTCTGCCAAGCAACAATTGGGATGTTGCTCGACCTTTTGACCAAATCCATGTACGTGATTGACGCGCGGCACTACCTCACCGACAAGGGCACCATCGCCACCGAGCGCGGGCCCGCACGCAAGATGGCCGACTTTGTGACGTCGGTGATCGCACACGCCTCCGACAAGGCCCGCGCCGACACAACCCCCCGCCCGACTTGCTTCAAGTGCCGCAAGCGCGACGACCGCCGGGTACAAACCGCCGTCACGGACGACGGCGTCGTGGTGTGGCACTGCCAGGCCTGCGGCACGCACGGGCGCATCACACACTGGCAAGGAACCTTCTGGGACCTCAGCGCCGGAATGCCCTCGGACTGAACGGCACACGAAGGACATCGCAAGCCCATGCCCAAAGCCCCGCCGGACTCCCTCGAAGCCATCCTGCAGCGTCAGCCAGCGGCCACCCTGGCCGCGGTCCTTGTCGAACTGGCCGCCGACCACGACGCGGTACGGCAACGCCTGGCTCGCATGCAACTGGCCGACCGCCCCGACAAGCTCGCGGCCAGCTTCACCAAGACGCTGGCCGCCTGGAAACGCTCGCGCAGGTTCTACGACTACCGGCAAGCGCGTGAATTCGGCCAAGAGCTGCAGGCCTGGCTCGACCAGGTCGCGCGCGAGCTGGCGCCCAAGGATCCTGCAGCAGCAGTGGCGCTGTTCGAGGCGTTCATCGAGGCCGACGCTTCCTGGTTCGAGCGTGCCGACGATTCCGATGGCGCTGTCGGCGACGCCGTGCGCGCCGCCTGCCGGCACTGGCTGCAGGCGGCGGCGCTGTGCGAGACGCCTGCACACGTCTGGCCCGAGCGACTGATGAAGCTCGTGCTGGCGGATGAGTACGGCGCACGCGAGGAACTGCTGCGTCGAGCCGATCTGCTGCTGTCGCAGCCGGCACTGCGTGAACTGGTGGCATCGCTGCAGGCGCGGATGGGCCAGACGGTGGCCGCAGCGCCGGACGCCGCGACGCGGCCGCACGAGGTGTACAAGCTCTCCGCGGCCTTGTCGTTGCTGTCAGAGGCCCTTCACGACCCAGACGTCAAGGTTCGCGCGGTGCTGAGCTACAGCCCTCAGCCCAACGCCGTGCAGCGACAGGACTTCGTGCAGGCGTATCTGGACGCCGACCGTCCGGCCGATGCACTGCCTTGGTTGCAGGATCCTTGGGGCCAGAGGGAAGACAGTCGGCAGCGCCTGCTGGCCGAAGCGCTGGGGCGCCTGGGTCGCTTTGAAGACAGTGCGCCGATTCGGCAGCGCCTCTTCGAGAACACGCTGTCCGCCTTCGACCTGCAGCGCTGGCTGGAACACCTGCCCGAAGCCGCGCACCCCGAAGCACGAGCGCGCGCCCGTGCGCTGGTGCTCGAGCACGACGACCCGAAGACCGCCGCCGTGTTGCTGCTCGAACTCGGTGACGCCGAGTCTGCCGAGCACCGGTTGATCGCCGAGCAGGCGCGCATCGACGGCACGGACTATCCCGCTTTGGCGCCGCTGGCCAAGTCGCTGCGTGCCCATGAATGTCCGCGCGGCGAAACGGTCGTCTATCGTGCACTGCTGCGAGGGATCCTCGATCGGGCCTATTCGCGGGCCTACGGGCACGCGGCCCGCTACTGGGCCCGGTTGCACGAGATCGCCGACGAGGGCGTCGATTTGATGCCGCTGCCGGCGCATGAGGCCTTCGAAGCGGAGATCCGATCGCGCCACGCGCGCAAGGCGAGCTTCTGGGCACACGTGAACGGCTCGCGCAGCATGCCGACCGAGGAAGAGGACGGCCCGGACGCTTAGTCCAGGCCCATCGCATCCATCGGGCTGCGCACGGCCGCGCCACCGAGCCGCAGCACATGCGTGTAGATCATCGTCGTGGCCACGTCGGCGTGGCCGAGCAGGTCCTGCACCGTGCGGATGTCGTAGCCTGACTGCAGCAGGTGCGTTGCGAATGCGTGGCGCAGGCTGTGCGGCGTCGCTGGCTTCGTGATGCCGCAGGCGAGCACCGCGCGCTTGAACGCGCGCTGGAAGGTCTGGTCGAACATGTGGTGCCGGCGCACGACGCCGCTGCGCGGATCCACCGAATGCGTGGCCTGCGGGAACACCCAGAACCACGGCCACGAGGCGCCCGCCCTCGGATACTTGCGCTCCAAGGCGTCGGGCATCTCAACGCCACCACGGCTGTCGGACTGATCCTTGGTCCACAACGCGTGGGCGCAAGACAACTGCTCGCGCAGCGCCGGCACGAGGCTTTGCGGCAACATCAGCACTCGATCCTTGCCGCCCTTGCCGTGGCGCACGATGATCGCCCGATGCGCGAAGTCCACGTCCTTGACGCGCAGTTGCAGGCCCTCCGACAGGCGCATCCCGGTGCCGTACAGCAATTTCGCGAACAAGCGGTGTTCGCCCACCAATCCGCGAAAGACGGCGGCCAGTTCGTCCTGAGACAACACCACCGGCAGGCGTTGCTTGACGCGCGGTCGGCCGATCTCGGACATCCACGGCAGCTGCACCCCCAGCACCTTGGAATAGAGGAACAGCAGCGCCGACAACGCCTGGCGGTGCGTCGATGCCGAGAGCCGGCGCTCCACGACGAGCCAGCTCAAGAAGGTCTCGACCTCGGGCGCCCCCATCTCGGCCGGATGTCGCAGGCCGTGAAAGCGAATGAAGGCGCGACACCAATGCACATAGGCCTGCTCAGTGCGCCGGCTGTAATGCAACAGCCGCACACGCTCGCGCAATTGGTCGAGCAGTCGCGGCGAACGCAATGGCGGCTGCTCAGCCGCGGGCGCGGCGGGACGCAAATCAGCACGGCGGACTTCCGCCGGACGCAACGGCACGGCCATGTCGACCTCCCTGCAGCGCGCAAACCCGGGGTTGCCGCGGGCGAGCGGCCCGGGCACAGTTCGCCGCAGGGAGAGTGCTGCTTTCGTCGGCACGATAATACTGTATGAACGTACAGTCAATGGCCCGGATCGCAAGGATCCGGGCGGGCTTGCCGGTTGTGACGTGCGCCTTGTTATGGCGACAGTCGCCGGTGTTATGCATCAATCCTGTCGCCCCATAACAAGGTTAG
>NZ_DATFAN010000180.1:0-14134 GCF_035254525.1 Ideonella sp.
GGCCGGCCCGGCGGCGGCCAGGGCCAGGACGGCAACGAGGCCGGCGCAGTGGACAGCAAGGGTGCGGTGAGGCGTCATGGCGTAGGGCGTTTGGCCCCGGCGTTCGGCGCGGGGCAGGGATCGGCGGACGGCGCGCGAGCCTAGGCGCGCCAAGCTGAAAGCCAGCTTGAATTCGACGCCGCCTGCGGGAAGGTCCCACGTTGCAGAAAACAAAAGGGCCCCGGCGGGGACCCTCGCGCATGAAATCGCGGCCGCTGGCGGCCCGATGGTGTTGTTACCGCGGCGGCGCCTTGATCACCACGTAGTTGGCATCCGGGGCGGACAGATCCAGCGAGACCAGGGCATCGATGTAGTGCCGGTCGGCCAGATGGGCCAGCAAGCCGATGGCGCCCAGCGTGACGGCCGCGGCGAGGCCGAAGGCCACGGCGCGCAGGCCAGCATGGGCAGTGGCAAGGCGGTGGATCAGCGTGGACATGATCGGCTCCTTGAAGAGCTCGGCACGGCGGCGTGCCTGCCGACGATTGACACTGTAGACCTGTGCGCGGCGCGCTGCCAGCGCCGCTTCCGCGTTGCGCCGGCCAGCGTGTGAAGTTCCCGGCATCGGCTTGCGGAGCGTCAACCGCGCTGGCGCATCGGCAAAAAAAAGAGGGCCCCGCGAGGGGCCCAAGAGGAGTGGAACGGGAGTCTTCAGCGAAACGGGGCGAGGTGCCTCAGGCGCGGGGCAGGCGCTTGGCGGTGACCACCACCACCTGCGCCGGGGCCGCGTCGGCGGCCTGCGCCATCAGGGCATCGTCGTACTGGCGGTCGGCGACCTGGTCCAGGCCGGCCAGCAGGCCCAGCGTCAGCACGATCGCGAGGCCGGCGGCGACGCGGCGGGCGGTGGCCTGTTGGCTGATGAAGCGGGGGGTGCGGGCGGTGGTGGACATGTGCGGCTCCTGTCGGTGGTGGGGTGTCGATGGAGTGCACTGTAGGCAGCGGCCGGTGGCCCCGCCACGTCCGTGCGACCAGCCGCCAGCGCAGCACGATGAAGTGCGTGCGCAGCGGATGAGCGGCAGATTTCGCTGCCGCGCTACTGGGGTTGACCCGGGGTTTCCGGGCCGGCGGCGGCCTCAGCGGGCCGGGCGAGGCGGGCGCGGGCTGCGCTCGCGCGGGCCTCGGGCATCGCTCGGGCGGCCATCCCGGCTGCCATGACGGGCGTCCGGCCGGGCGCCAGGGCCCGGGCGGCCCGGGCGTGCGTCGGGCCGGCCGCCGAGCGGCGCCTGCGGCGGCCGCTCACGGGCCCGATCCTCGGCCTCCTGCCGGGCCTGCGCCAGCGCGGCGTCGAGCGCCTCCGGCGTCATGCCCTTGAGGGCGCAGAAATTGTCCTTGGTCAGTGTGGTCGTCTCGAAGGCGCGCAGCAGCTGCCAGCGCTCGCGGCGCTGGTCTTCCTCCGCCTGGCGGCGGCTTTCGTGTACCGCGCGGCGACGCACCAGTTCGTCGGCCGCGGCCTGGCGGTGCTCGGCGCTGATCTCGCCGGCGGGCTGGCCGTCGAGGTCCAGGCGCTGCGGCGCGCGCGTCAGCGCAATCAGGTAGCCGGTCCCGCCGGTGTATCGGCGCAGGAAGGCCGACAGCGCGGCCTTGGTGAACACCCCCGGCGCCCGGGCCTGGATGTCGGCCTGGATGCGCAGCTTGATCGGCTTGGCCGGGCCGCTGAACAGCGCCGGAAAGAGCGCGCGCAGGCGCTCGGCGCATTCGGCCGGCGACAGGCTGGGCGTGGCTGCCGGGGGGGGCGCCTCGGTGGCGGAAGGGGTGGCCGGCACGTCGATGGGGGCGGCAGGGGTCGGGGCGTCGGGAGCGGTCATGGCACGCGGTGATGCGTTGAAGGAGAGGCCGGCAGCGCCATGCGCGCGGGCGTGAGGTCGAGGCGCGATTGTGCCCGGGTCGCCCCAGATCAAAGCCCACGAAGTTTGCGCGGATTCGGTCTGCCCGGGGCGGGCCGTTTGGTGCATCATCGCCCACTGTTGAAACGTACAGTCTCCGATCCCGCTGCGGCACGCCGCCACCGAACCACGACAACACCATGACATCGCTTCGCCGCCCCGCTTCGACCCCCACCGCCGGCTCCGGCCTGCGCGCCGCCCTGCCGCCCCAGGCCATCAGCGCCGAGGTGCTCGCCGAGAAATACGCCAAGGGCAACGAACGCACGGTCGACGAGGTGCGGCTGCGCGTGGCGCGCGCGCTGGCCGCCGTTGAGGTGCCCGAGCAGCGCGCGCTGTGGGAGCAGCGTTTCGTCGACGCGCAGCGGCGCGGCTTCGTGCCGGCCGGGCGCATCAACTCGGCCGCCGGCACCGAGCTGACGGCGACACTCATCAACTGCTTCGTGCAGCCGGTGGGCGACTCGATTGCCCAGGTCGAAGACGGCTTTCCCGGCATCTACACCGCGTTGACCGAAGCCGCCGAGACGATGCGCCGCGGCGGCGGCGTCGGCTACGACTTCTCGCGCATCCGGCCGCAGGGCGCCTGGGTCGGCTCGACGCAGTCCAGTGCCTCCGGCCCGGTCAGCTACATGCGCGTGTTCGACCGTTCTTGCGAGACGGTCGAATCGGCCGGCTCGCGCCGCGGCGCGCAGATGGCGGTGCTGCGCTGCGACCACCCGGACATCGAGACCTTCATCCGCGCCAAGGACGAAGGCGACCTGCGCAACTTCAACATCTCGGTCGGCGTGACCGACGAGTTCATGAAGGCGGTGCTGGCCGGCACGGAGGTCGAGCTGGTGCACCGCGCCGAGCCCGGCCCGGCGCAGAAGGCGGCCGGCGCCCACCGCCGTGGCGACGGCCTGTGGGTCTACCGCCGCTTGCCCGCGTCCAGGCTGTGGGACCTGATCATGCGCTCGACCTACGACCACGCCGAGCCCGGCGTGCTCTTCCTCGACCGCATCAACCACGACAACAATCTGCACTACTGCGAGACGATCGCGGCGACCAACCCCTGTGCCGAGCAGCCGCTGCCGTCCTACGGCTGTTGCTGCCTCGGCTCGATCGACCTGACGCACTTCGTCACCGCGCCGTTCGAGCCCGGGGCCGGCTTCGACGACAAGGCCTTCGCCGAGGTCGTCAAGGTGGCGGTGCGCATGCTCGACAACGTGCTCGACGTGACGGTCTGGCCGCTGCCGCAGCAGGCCGAGGAAGCGCGCAACAAGCGCCGCGTCGGCCTGGGCTTCACCGGCCTGGGCGATGCGCTGATCATGCTGGGCCTGCGCTACGACACGCCCGAGGCGCGCGAGATGGCCACCCGCATCAGCGAGTCGATGCGCGACGCGGCCTACCTCGCCAGCGCCGAACTGGCCGCCGAGCGCGGTGCCTTCCCGCTGTTCAACGCCGACCTGTACCTGTCGGGCGGCAACTTCGCCTCGCGCCTGCCGGGCGAGGTGAAGGAGCGCATCCGCGCCCAGGGCATGCGCAACTCGCACCTGCTGTCGATCGCGCCGACCGGCACGATCAGCCTGGCCTTTGCCGACAACGCGAGCAACGGCATCGAGCCGCCGTTCTCGTGGGCCTACACGCGCAAGAAGCGCATGCCCGACGGCCACTTCAAGGAGTACTCGGTCGAGGACCATGCCTGGCGCCTGTACCGCCATCTGAAGGGCGCCGATGCGGCGCTCACGCCGGCCTTCGTGACCGCGCTGGAGATGAGCGCCGAGGCCCACGCGCTGATGGTGGCGGCGGTGGCGCCCTGCATCGACACGTCGATCAGCAAGACGGTCAATGTGCCGGCCGACTACCCGTACGAGGAGTTCCAGGGCCTGTATCTCACGGCCTGGCGCTCTGGCCTGAAGGGCCTGGCGACCTACCGGCCCAATGCGGTGCTCGGCGCGGTGCTGAGCGTCGACGCGCCGGCGGCCGCCGCGGCGCCGCCGCTGGTCACCGACTCGGCCAACCAGCGTCTGACGCTGGACAAGCTGCCGGCGCCGGTGCTGACCTCGCTGCGCTGGCCGGGCCGGCCCGAGCTGCGCGCCGGCAACCCGGCCTGGAGCTACCTGATCCAGCATCCGCACGGCGACTTCTCGCTCTTCGTCGGCGAGTTGCCGGCCGAGGCCGGGCCGGGCACCGGGCTGTTCGGCACCACGCTGCCGTTCGAGGTCTGGGTCAACGGCGCCGAGCAGCCGCGCGGCCTGGGCGCGCTGGCCAAGACGCTGTCGATGGACATGCGGGCCAACGATCCGCAGTGGCTCAAGCTCAAGCTCGACGCACTGGCGACGGTCGCCGAGGAGCGCTCGTTCGAGATGCCGTTCCCACCCAACGGCGAGAAGCGCCTGTTCCCCGGCGTCGTGGCGGCCACGGCCAGCGTGATCCGCTGGCGCTGCGAGCAGCTCGGTGCCCTGCAGGAGGGCGGGCCGACGCCGGTGATAGATGCCCTCTTCAGCCGCGACGAGCCGCGCACCAGCACCTCCGGCACGCTGGCCTGGGCGGTCGACGTCGACAACCCGGCCACCGGCGAATCGTTCACGCTGACGCTGAAGGAGGTGTCGCTCGCAACCAGCGACCCGCAGGTCTCGCCGACCGGCTTCGTCACGCGCCCCTGCGCGCTGGGCTTCTCGGGCAACTACCCCAAGGCCTTCGACGGCCTGGCGCGGCTGCTGTCGCTCGACATGCGGGTCATCGACCCGGCATGGATCGGCATGAAGCTGCGCAAGCTGCTCAACGTCGGCGAGCCGCTCGGCCACTTCATGGCACCGGTGCCGGGCCAGCGGCGCCAGCAGGTCTGGCCGAGCACGGTGTCCTACGTCGCGCGCCTGATCATCCATCGCTACGCGATGCTCGGCGTGCTCGACGAGGAAGGCTTCCCGCTGCACGCGATGGGCATCCTCGAAGCGCCGGCGCCGAAGGCCAACGGCGCCGTCACCGCCCCGGTGCTCGCCGGCCGGCCCTGCCCCGAGTGCGGCAACGCGACGCTGATCCACAAGGACGGCTGCGACTTCTGCACCGCCTGCGGCTACGTCGGACAGTGCGGTTGAACCCTATCCGGCCGGGCGTGCGCTCAGCGTGATTGGCCGCGCGGTGCACCCGCGTGCCGGTCCGCTGGCTTGGTCATGCACAGGCCGGAGCGCAGCGCCCAGGCGCCGCTGGCCTCGGGCTCGAGGGTGACGATGTCGAAATAGAGGCGGCCCTCGGGCTCGCGCTGGCGGACGAAGTCGATCTGGCAGGCCGCGCCGGGGCCGGTCTTCAGCGGCTGGCAGCGGGCGGTCTGGATGGCGAGGTCCTCGGCGTGCTCGCCCGGGGGCTTGCCGCGGGTCGCGAGGTAGGCGGCTTCGTAGGCGGCCTGGATGCCCGGCACGTCGGGCATCGCGCCGGCGGCGGCCAGCGCCACCGGCGCGACCCAGGTGACCGCCGCCAGCCCCATCGCCGTGAGGCAGCGTGCGGCGAAGGTGTATTTCACTTGTTGGCCCGCACGCGGATCCGCGCCATCATGCCCTCTTCGCTGTGCTCACCGATGTGGCAGTGGTAGGCGAAGTCGCCCGCCACGGTGAACGGGATCTCGAGCAGCATCGGCTTCACGACACACTTGCCGGCGCGCCAGTCGTCCACCGATTCGCAGTCACCGTCGGCATGCGGGATCGGCACGTTGTCGTGCAGCACGCCGCCGCGGTGCAGAACGACGCGGCCGCCGACCACGTCGCGAGACAGCAGGCTGAACTTGGTCTGATGGACGTGGAAGTTGTGGTCCTCCTCAGCGATGTTGACGATCTCCCAGCGTTCGATCGTCGGCGCATTGCCGGCGCCGAGCGGCACGCAGACGGTGGGCCGCTCCGCGTCGAACGGCGCGATGTCCTGGAAGGTGCCGGGCACCGGCACGCCGTTTTCGTCGAGCTCCTCGTAGCCCAGGCCAAAGCCGACCGAGCCGCCGGGCGTGAAGCCCATGAAGATGCGCCGCATGTGGCCCGGCGCCAGCGGTGAACAATCGGCCTCGGGGCGGTACATCGCGTTGGACGCCCGCAGCTCAGCGCCCAGCCGGCGCGGGTCGCGCAGCTCGGCGTTTGCATCGCCGGTGACCGACAGGGTCTGTGGTGCGCCGGCGCTGGCGGTGCCGCGGAAGCTGACCTGCGCGAGGTCCACGGACGGCCAGGTGTCGCCGGCCGGGCCGGTCTTCACGTCGGCGGTGTAGAGCGTCGCGCTGGCGTTGGTGCCGGCCGGCGCGAGGTGGCCGTTGGCATCGCGGTGGGCGACCCAGAGTTCGACGCGCGAACTCGGCATCATCCGGATCCGGCTCGCGCACAGGGGCTTGTGGGCCAGCTTGCCGGGCACGCCAGCCGGGCAGGGCACGGCCTGGACCTTGGCGCCAGTCATGCTGCGCAGCTCGCTGTCGGTCGCTTCGGCGTCGGGCTCGACCGCGACACCGTCGACCGACAGCACCTGCACCAACATGTCCTGGCCGGTCGCGTCGTCGCGCAGGCCGAGGTCGTAGGTGACGGTGGCCGACGCGGTGGTCAGACGCCAGATCTCGCCGTTGCCCTGGTGCACCGGAATGTGCGGGAAGGCCTGGCCGTTGATGCTGAAGTACCAGCGGCCGCCGCCGGTCGGGCGGCCATGGATGCCTGCGCACGAACCCTGGCGCGAGGGCTCGTTTCGCGTCGCCTCGGTCTTGCAGAACACCGGGTACTGCTCGGTGACGATGCGTTCGCTCTTGAGGACCTGGGTGTCCTTCAGCAGCAGGTGGCGCACCGGCAAGGTCCGCAGGAAATCGCTGCAGGCGTCGTTCCTGCAAAGGTAATCGGCCGGGTCGCCGATCGTGATCACGCCGGACATGCCCGAGCTGAGCTGGTTCAAGGTCAGGCCATGCACGTGGCTGTGCAGCCAGAACAGCCCGGCGGGGTGGCTCTTGGGGATCTTGATCTCGTACTCGGTGAAGCCCAGGCGGATGTCGCCGTGCACCACGTCATCGTCGCCCGGCAGGCCGTTGTCCGGGTTGAAGGTCATCACGAAGATGTTGTCGCCGTAGGTCGGCCGCGCCTTCGTCGGAAAGCGCGGCGAGACGATCAGCCCATGGGTATGCAGGTTGGTCGGGTTGGCGCCGAGGTAGTGGTGGCCGGGCTCGCCGGCGTGCTCGGAATCGAGCACCGGCGGCAGCTTGTTGACCAACCGCATCTTCAGCGTGTCGCCCGGCTGCAGTTGCAATCGCGTGCCGCCAAACAGGTTCGTGCCGGGCGGCTTGGCGGGGCAGGTGTCGCTGCCGTCGGCGGGCCGGGGGCAGATGTCGTAGATCCAGCCGGTGGGCTTGAGATCACCCAGGGTGGTGAGCTTCTCGGCGCGCGCCACGATCAGGACGTCGAGCTCACCAGCACGGCTCTTCAGAACCGGCAGCTCGTTGAGCGTGGCAGCACCGGCGGGCAGGGCGGCCGCGAGCAGCCAGGGCGCCATGCGCTTGCCGGCAGTGCGGCGGGGGCGGAACAACGTGAGCATGAACACCCTCCGTGGTGGCGGTGCGCGAACCGGGCGATTCGAGCACACCACCGGGGGGCGGGCCTATCGTGCAACCAAGGGGGGCGCGGGCCGGCACGGCTGGCCGGCCCCACTCCAGCGCTAGACGGTCAGTAGCCGTTCTCGATCGTCGGATCGAAGCTCAGCGGCTCGTTGTCGCTGTTCTTGACCAGGTGGACAACGTACTTGTAGTGATTCGAGTCGGTGTTGGCGTCGAACAATGTGGCGGTATTCGCCGACACCGTCGTCGCGGGATTCGGGAACTGCGAAGCCGGCTGCGGGACGACGATGGCGTTGGTGGCAGCGAACGAGTAGTCGGCGTTGGCCAGGTTGAATGTGATCGTCGCGTTCGATCCGCTGACGCGGACCGGATCCGGGGTGCAGCTGACGACGCCGATGCTGCTGACGTTGACGGTGACGTTGGGCATGTGATCCTCACTGGGGTTGATGGCCGGCAGCGCCTCCGCCGCTCGCCAGCCGTTCTTGCAGATCGGCAAAGTCGGGGTGCCGATACGCCGACGCGGCGACACGCTGGGCCAGCGCGCGTGCTTCGGCGTTCTCTCCCAGGCGCGACAGCGCCTGGGCCAAGAGCGTGGTGGCGGCGGGGTCGCCCTGACCGGCCGCCTCGCGCAGGCGCGCGGCTGCTGCTCGCCAGGCATCGCGGGCGAGCCCCGATGAGCCGTCGCGTGCCAGCAGATCACCAAGCCCCACCTGCGCGGCGGCGGCCAGGCGAGACTGCAAGGCGTCGACCGCCACGCCGCCGGCGCCGGCCTGGCGCACGTCGTCCAGGTAGGCCTGGAGCGCCGGTCGCGCGCCCGGCCCCAGGTCGCCAAGCGCCAGCCGCAGGCGAAACGCCGCGCCTTGCAGAGACAGCCGCCAGGTGGCCCGCGCCGCGCCGGTGGCGAGCAGACGCGCGTTCTCTGCCTCGGCCCGCTGGAGCGCCTCGCGGGCCGCGGCGAGGTTGCCCTGCGTCCACCAGGCCTCGGCCACGCCCAGCCTGGCGAGATTGGCCTGAATCTGCCAGTCTGCGTTGTTCGGGTCGACGGCCATCAGGGCCTCGAACCCGGCCAGGGCTTCGCTGGCGGCGGCCAGCGCGGCCGGCGCCTGCCCCATCATCAGCCGCAGCTGCCCTTGTTCGTAGGTGGCGTTGGCCATCAGGCGCTGCGCGCGGCGGTCGCTTGCCGCCGCCGGCAGTTGGTTCAGCACGACCAGCTTGTCGCGCTGCGCGGCCAATGCGCCAGCCAGGTCGCCTTGGGCTTCACGTGCCTTGGCGATCCAGCCCAGTGCGTTGGCTTCTTCGAAGCGCAGATCCGACCGGGTCGATGGCGCGGCGGCGAAGGTGGCGCGCGCATCGTTGAACGCGCGCAACGCCTCGGCCGGGCGCGAGCGCTCGAGCTGCAGCACCCCGAGGTTCTGCTGCGCATAGGCGCGCTCGATGCGCCAATCGAGGCGGGCCGGATCCAGCCGCACCATTTGCTCGGCCAGGTCGAGGTAGGCCCGGAAGGCGCGTTCGGCCTCGTCGGCCTCGCCGCGGCGTCGCGCGACGAAGCCGATCCAGTACAGGCTTTGCGCGTGGTCGTACAGGCGCTGCCCGTCGTTGGGGTGGCGCTCGACCAATGCGGCGGTGCTCTGCGCGGCCTGGTGGAAGACACGGGTCGCCTCGTCGAGGTCGCCGCGGTTGTCGGCAATCTCGCCGATCAGGTGCAGCGCCCGGGCGCGGCGGCCCAGCGAGGCGGCGTCGAGCCGGTCGGCATCCTGCGTGGCGTAGTAGGCCAGCGCCTGCTTGCCGACGGCGTCGAGCGCGTCGAGCCGGCCGACCGGCTGCAGCTTGCGGCGCAGGTCGCCCAGCATGAACTCGATCAACCCCTCGGCCTGGACCTGCTGCCGGCGGGCCTCGGCAGCCTCGAACATGGCGACGCCGACGCCGGCTGCCAGCGCCAGCACGACCACCGAGCCCGCCGCCACGCCGGCCCGGTGGCGCCGCACGAACTTGGCGAGCACGTAGGCCGCGGTGTCCCGCCGCGCCGCGATCGGCTCGTGGGCCAGGTTGCGGCGCAGGTCGCCGGCCAGCGCCTCGGCGTTCGCGTAGCGCTCGGCCGGGCCCTTCTTCAGCGCCTTGGCAACGATGGTGTCGAGGTCGCCGCGCAGCGCACGCGCCTTGCGCACGGCATCGGGCGCGCCGCCGCGCAACACCGTGTCCGACAGGCGGCGCGGCTGGCGGTCCAGCGTGGCACGCATCTGATCGAGCGGGGCGCTGGTCGAGCCGGCCGTCGGGTGGCTGCCGCCGAGCAGCACGTACAGCAGCACACCGAGCGCGTAGACGTCGGTGGCGGTGGTGACTTCGCCGCCCTGCAATTGCTCGGGGGCGGCGTATTGCAGCGTGAACGCGCGGCCGGCACGCTGGGTCAGCTCGGTGGCGTCCGGCGGTGCGCCGGTGGTGGGGCCGCCGGATGCGTCGCGCAGCAGCTTGGCGATGCCGAAGTCGAGCAGCTTCACCTCGCCGCCGGCGGTGACCAGGATGTTGCTTGGCTTCAGGTCGCGGTGCAGGATCAGGCGGTTGTGCGCATGGGCCACCGCATCGAGCACGTCGAGGAACAGGTGCAGCCGGGCGGCCACGTCGAGCCCCTGGCGTTCGCAATGCTGGTCGATCGGCAGGCCGTCGACGTACTCGAGCACCAGGTAGGGCTGCGCGCCGCCGATGCGGCCGGCACCGGGGCCGGGGGTGTGGACGCCGGCGTCGATCAGCCGGGCGATGTGCGGGTGGGCCAGCCGGGCCAGGATGCGGCCCTCGCGGGCGAAGCGTTCTGCGTCAGCGCGTGGAACCAGGCCGGCATGCAGGAACTTGATCGCCACCTGGCCCTCGAAGCGGCCGTCGGTGCGGCGAGCCAGCCAGACGCTGCCCATGCCGCCCTGGCCGAGTTCGCGCTCGATCGTGTAGGCGCCGACCGCCTGGCCCTCGAGCGCCGCGGCGGGCGGCACGGCCGGCGCCTCCAGAAAAGCCTCGCGGTCCAGGGTGTCCAGGCTGGCCAGCAGGGCGGCCAAGTCGTCGGCCAGCGCCGGGTCGTCGGCGCGCAGCGCCGCCAGCCGCTCGGCGCGGGCGGCGGCATCCATGTCCAGCAGAGCGTCCAGGTGCGGGCTGAGCAGCGGCCAGCGGGCTTTGTCGACCACGTGTGGCCCGCCCTGAGGCGCTGCGGCACGGGGGTCGAGCTCGGCCATGGCTATTTCAGCGCCAGCGACAGGAACAGGCGCGCCTTCTGCCAGTCGCGCTGGACCGTGCGCTCGGTGACGCCCAGGCAGTCGGCGATCTCGGCCTCCGACAGGCCGCCGAAATAGCGCATCTGCACGACCTGGGCCAGCCTCGGCTCGCTGCCGGCGAGTTCGTCCAGCGCCTCGTGCACGCGCAGCACCTCGTCTTCGTGGCGGGCGACGGAGTCGCCGATTGCGGTGTTCAGCGTGACATGCCAGGCGCCGCCGCCATGGCGGTCGGCCTGGCGGGCGCGCAGCAGGTCGACCACGATGTTGCGCATCACCTGGGCCGCGTAGGCCAGGAAATGCCGCCGGTCGGCGAATTCAGGGCCGCCGCCGCGGGCCAGGCGCAGGTAGGACTCGTGGACCAGCGAGGTGGTGTCCAGCAAGGTCACGTCGCCGGAGCGCCTCAGGCGGCTGCGGGCGAGGCGCTGCAAGTCGGCATATAGCAGCGCGATCACCTGATCGGCCGCCTGACGGTTTCCGTCAGCGGCATCGCGAAGCAGCAGCGTGATGTCGTGGCTCATGCGAAGAGGGGGTGGCAACTCCGCGCGGAAGCGCCACGAGCGACTCTAGCGGGCAGCGTGGGCAGCGGCAATGCGCAGCGCACCGAGGGTGTGGCCCGCGCGCCGCGGCAGAAATTTTGTTGGCCGATGTCGGGTTTCGGCGCGCGATTCCGTTTTACCTGTCAGAAAGCCACCAAGGTGGACGCTGCGGGACCAGTGGAGGGTTCAGTGACGACATCACGAAAGGTGCTCAGGGAGCGAGCGCGAGGCCGACCGGCGGTGCCGGTCGGCCTGCCTCTTCGCCCCACTCTGCCCAACGGGGACTGTCAGGGACCGCCAGGGAATGCCAGGATGGACCGTCCTTCGAGCGCAGCAGACCTCATCGACCGGATCGAGCAGCGCCGCGCGCAGTGCCGGCGCGCCCGGGCGCCGCTGGCGCTGCTGTGCATCGAGGTCGAGGACCTGGCCGGCTGGCGTGAACGCCATGGCGACGCGGTCGTGCGCAGCCTGGTCGGCGAGATGGGTCTGCGGCTGCGCCGGCGGGTACGCGACAGCGACGAGGTGCTGAGCTGCGCCGGCCACTCGTTCGCCGTCCTGTTGCCGGGTGTCGGCGCCCGCGAGGCGGCGGGCGTCTGCCTGCGGCTGCAAACCGCGTTGGGCTCGCCCTACCGCATCGGCACCCACCTGGTCGCACCGGCCGTGCAGATCTCGCAACAGCTGTGGCCGGCCGAATCGCCGGCGCTGGCGACGCAGGCAGCGCAGACGAGTCACCGAGGTTGACGGGGCCTTTGCCTCGCTCAGTGGTGGGTTTGCGCCTGCAGCCGGTCGAGCTTGGCGGCGTACAGGTCGTGCTCGCCGCGGGTCGTGCTGTTGGCCATGGCCTGGGCCAGATGGCGGCGAGCGGCGCGGGCGTCGCCGAGCCCGGCATAAGCGACCGCCAGCCAGAAATGCACCTCGTGGTAGTCCGGGTCGCGGGACAGCTCCCGCTGCAGCCAGGCCCGGCCGGCTTCGAAATCACCCCGCTGGACGGCGGCGCGGCCGAGCTCGAAGAAGTAGAACGGGGGGTGGCTCTCGAGCCGGGCGAGTTGCTGCTTCGCTTCCTGCGCCTCGGCATCGCGTCCCTGGCTGAACAGCACCGACGACAGGTCGGCCAGCGCCTGGGTGTTGCGCGGCTCGGCCCGCAGCGCATGGCGGAACGCCACCTCGGCGGCATCGAGCAGGCCGCGGCGGTGGTAGATCACGCCGAGCGTGATCTGGGCGCTGGTGAAGCCGGGATCCTGCGCCACGGCCGCCTTGGACCAGGCGTAGGCCTGGTCCAGATCACCCTGGGCCAGGGTTTCGGCGGCGCGGTTGTTGAAGAACATCGCCAGCACGCGCGCCTCGCTGATCACCGTGACGCGCCGGCCCCGCAGATCCTGCGGCGGCAGGAAGTCGACCGTCAGCGCCACGTCGTTGCCGATGCCGCCGGCTCGGTCCAGCATGCGGTGGCCGAGCACGAGGTTCACATGCCCGGCAGCGAGCAGCAGCGACTGGCCGCGCGTCCAGCTGTCTTCCACGTCGACCGACTGGAAGGTCACCGGCAGATCCAGGTGCCGCGCCAGCGCCGCGGTCATGATGACCAGCGACAGGCAGTTGCCCGAGCGGGCGGCGAAGGCCTCGCTGGCCGTCCGCGTGGAGGCCGAGTCGTACTCCAGGCGCAGCATCTCGCGCTCGTACAGCGCATCGATCAGCCCACGCTGGCGGCCGCTGCGGCGCAACTGGCGGCCGATGTCCTGGTCGAGGTAGCGCGCCATGGCCGGGCTCAGCGCGAACACATCTTCGACCCGCACCGCCTGGGAAGGCGGGCCGAAGGCCGCGTCACGCAGCAGGGAGGTCGCGGGTTCCGGCGCGGCGCTCGGCGCCGTGGCGCAGCCGGCGAACAGCAGGCTCGCCCCGACGGCCAGCAGCAGACTTCGCAGCAAGGCAGGGCGTGACACGGCAGTCTCCGAAGATGGCGACATCCGTGATCGTAGGCCGGTTCGAGGCCGGCTGCACTCAGTTCTCGGGCCCATTGGGCCCGCCCGGCACGGGGCCCGCCGTCAGCGCAGAAACAAGCGGTAGACGGGGTTGTCGGTCTCGTCGACGCAGGGGTAGGCCAGCGTGTCGAGGAAATCCTTGAAGGCCTTCTTGTCGGCCTTGGGTACCTGAATGCCAACCAGGATGCGGCCGTAATCGGCACCTTGGTTGCGGTAGTGGAACAGGCTGATATTCCAGCTCGGGTGCATCGCGGCCAGGAAGCGCATCAGCGCGCCCGGGCGTTCGGGGAACTCGAATCGGTACAGGCGCTCGTCCTGCGCCAGCTCGCTGCGGCCGCCGACCATGTGGCGAACGTGCTCCTTCGCGAGCTCGTCGTCGGTCAGGTTCACGGTGGCAAAACCATGCCGGATGAAGTTGCGCTCGATCTTGTCGGCCTCGTCGCGCCGGGCGATCGAGATGCCGACGAAGACGTGCGCCACCCGGGCGTCGGAGATGCGGTAGTTGAATTCGGTCACCGAGCGGGGGTGCGTCGGCGTGCCGATCAGCTCGCAAAACCGCTTGAAGCTGCCGCGCTCTTCGGGGATGGTGACGGCGAACAGGGCTTCGCGCTGCTCGCCGAACTCGGCCCGCTCGCTGACGAAGCGCAGGCGGTCGAAGTTCATGTTGGCGCCGGAAGTCACCGCGACGAAGGTCTTGCCCTTCGGCTTGTGTGTTTCGACGTACTGCTTCAGGCCCGCCACGCCCAGCGCGCCGGAAGGTTCGACGATCGAGCGGGTGTCCTGGAACACGTCCTTCATCGCGGCGCAGACGGCGTCGGTGTCGACCAGGACATAGTCGTCGACCAGCTCGCGCGCGAGGCGGAAGGTCTCTTCGCCGACCAGCTTGACCGCGGTGCCATCGGCGAACAGGCCG
>NZ_DATFAN010000181.1:0-2400 GCF_035254525.1 Ideonella sp.
TACGGGTGCTTTCGCGCCCGCGGCGAAGACGAGGAGGCATGGCGCCTGGGCGTGGCGATCGGCGACGAGGTGCTCGACCTGCGCGCCGCCATCGACGCCGGCCTCGGCCTCGAGCCGATGCTGGGCACCCACGCGCTGGAGCACTTCATGCTGCTGCCGGCCGCGCGCTGGCGCGACACGCGGCGCACGTTGTCGCAGGCGCTGGCCGAGGGCAGCGCTCATCGCGCGGTGCTGCGCGATTGCCTGCTGCCGCAACGCGACGTGGAACTCACCCGGCCCTGCCGCATCGGCGACTACACCGACTTCTACACCGGCATCCACCACGCGACCGCGGTGGGCCGGCTGTTTCGGCCCGACCAGCCGCTGCTGCCCAACTACAAGTGGGTGCCGATCGGCTACCACGGCCGCTCGTCGAGCATCCGGGTGAGCGGGCATGCGTTCCGCCGGCCGAAGGGCCAGGCGGCCGGCGAGGCCGGCGTGCCGCGCTTCGGCCCGAGCCAGCGGCTCGATTACGAGCTGGAGCTCGGGGTGTTCGTCGGCGGGGTCAACACGCTCGGCACGCCGCGCAACATGGCACAGGCCGAGGACGAATGGTTCGGGGTGGTGCTGCTCAACGACTGGTCGGCGCGCGACCTGCAGGCCTGGGAGTACCAGCCGCTCGGTCCCTTCCTGTCGAAGAACTTCGCGACCACGATCTCGCCATGGATCGTGACCCGCGATGCGCTGGCGCCGTTTCGTGCGCCGTTCGCCCGGCCCGAGGGTGACCCCGAGCCGCTGCCGCACCTCGATTCACCGGCCAACCGCGACCGCGGCGCCATCGAGCTCACGCTCGAAGTGTGGCTGCAGACCTCGTCCATGAAAGCGCCGCAGCGCCTGTCGTGCAGCAATTTCCGCGACGCCTACTGGACCATCGCGCAGCTGATCGCCCACCACAGCAGCAACGGCTGCAATCTGCAGCCGGGCGACCTGCTGGGCAGCGGCACGCAGTCCGGTCCGCGCGAAGGCGAGGGCGGCTCGCTGCTGGAGCTGAGCCACGGCGGCAAGCAGCCGATCACCTTGTCGAACGGCGAGACCCGGACCTTCCTCCAGGACGGCGACACCGTCATCCTGCGCGGCCACGCCGAGCGCGAAGGCTGCCGCCGCATCGGCCTGGGCGAGTGCCGGGCCACGGTGCTGCCGGCACTCGCCTGAAGGCTGACTGTCGAGTCCTACTTCGCGGTCTTGATGATCGTTCCCACGGTCAGCGTCTTCACGTGGTACTTGCCTTGATAGTCCTCGAGCTTGAACAGGTTGTTGCGCGCCATGATGATGCCCATGGTCGGCTCCTGCTGGATGAAGAGGATGTCGCCGGGGTTGGTCGTGACGTTCAGCTCCGCCCAGTTCTCGGCCTTGGAGTAGATCTTGTGCTGCCCCGGCGCGACCGAGAAGTAGATGTACTGGCTCGACCGGGTGTAGCCCATCTCCGACGGCGCTTCCTGGTCGTCGAGGAAGACGTTGAAGCGCACCAGGCCGCCCAGCGCCGACGGGCGCACCACGTAGACCATCGCCTTGCCGGCTTCGGGCAGCTTGGGCAGTTGGTAGCTGGCGGTCTCCGCTTTCATCACCTCGGGTGACGGCAGGCTGGCGCAGCCCGGAAGGAGGGCCGCAGCGGCAGCGATCAACAGGGTCCCGACAAGGAATCTTCTTTGCATTGCATGCTCCTGTGCATGGTGGTTGGAATGGAGATGGCGCGCCGCCGCTCGCCATGAGCGCCGGGCGCGGCAAGGCTATCTCAGACTCTGGCAATGATGCCGCAGGCCTGGCGCGCTACTGACGGACGAACACCACCGTCGAGGAACTGCCGCCGTCGAACGCGAAGTCGCCGCTCATGTGGGTGGCGTCTTGCAGCGTGGCCGAGTAGGTCGCCTTGGTGCCGTTGTCGTAGCTCAGCTGCAGGGTGACCCGCGCGGCCAGGTGCACGCCGGCGACGGTCAGCGTGCCCGAGGGGCCGGCACTGGCCTGATACGCGCCGGCGCCGGCGACCACCGAATCCTGCTCGGTGAGCACCAGCCCGAGCGACGCGCCGGCAACCTGGGTCGAGGCACTCCAGGCGCCGGCCACGGTGGACGGCAGGCCGCTGGTGCTTCCGCCACCGCCGCACGACGCGAGCAGGGCGGCCGCGGCCAGCAGCGCAACCCCCGCGGCTGCACGGATGCGAGTGGCTGGTGAGCAGTGCTTCATCATGATGGTGCAGTGTCGCGCTCAGCCCATGGCTTGCGCAAATTCTTTCGCGAGGATCGTGGGGCCTCAGCCGTTGGCGCAGGCCTTGCCGAAGTATTCGGCCGCGGCGGGCACGAGCATGGGCGACAGGGCCTCGGGGCCGCCGCCTGCGAAGAGGATGCGCGCGTTCGCGTCTGGACG
>NZ_DATFAN010000182.1:0-18991 GCF_035254525.1 Ideonella sp.
GATTTTTCACTCATTTAAGGAATTGAAGTGAACTTCACTTCAGTTTCCATGAGCGTTCGAAGCTTCTCAGCTTCAGGCCGTTAGGCCCAAAGCACTCAACTCCAAACACCCACGCTTATCGGCTGTTACTTGTTAAAGAGCTTCGTCTTCAGCTGCTGCCGTCGACGGCGCTGATCAGTGATCAGCAAAGAAGGTGGATTATGGTTCGGTATTAAAACCTTGTCAAGCGCTCGCCTTTTGTTTCCATTCAGCGACCTTCTTGCGCCTCCGCTTTGCTTTCAGCCCAGCCAGAAGCTTGGTGCTGAAGTGCAAGACCGCTTAGCGATCAGCGAAGCCCACGACTATAGCAGAGCTTTTCGCTGGCTCGCAAGCCCCGTCGTCGATTCTGCTTGGCGAACGCTCAGCTGACTGCGGGTGAGCAGGGAAAATCTGGGGAGCCGGCCTCGGCTCAGTGCGCGCGGGCTTTCATCAACAGCGCACAGGCATCCTGGGGCGAATCAGCTGCAAGCACCGCTCCGATCTGCGCGCGCAGGGTGCGCACGTCCGCGCGCAGCACGCGTTGCTTGATCGATGCGATCTGGGCGGGGTGCATCGAGAAGCTGCGCAGCCCCATGGCCAGCAGGAGTTCGGTGAAAGCGGGGTCGCCCGCCATCTCCCCACACACGCTGACGCCCCTGCCGGCCTCGTTGGCGTTGGCGATGGCGCGCTCGATCAGCTGCAACACCGCGGGATGCCACGGGTCGTACAGGTGAGCCACGGCCTCATCTGCGCGATCGATCGCCAGCGTGTACTGGATCAGGTCGTTGGTGCCGATCGAGACGAAGTCGAAGTGCCGCATCAGGGTCGGCATCATCAAGGCCGCCGCGGGCACCTCGATCATCGCGCCCAGTTCGACCTGGGCGTAGGGTTGGCCGGCGGCATCTAGCTGAGCCTTGGCGCGCTCCAAAGCCAATCGAATCTGCTGCGCTTCGGCCAGGTGCGCCACCATCGGCACGAGGATGCGCACCTTGCCGTAGGCGCTGGCGCGCAGCATTGCGCGCAGCTGCTCGCCGAACATCTCCGGCTCGGCCAGGCTCCAACGAATCGCCCGCAGGCCAAGCGCGGGGTTGAGGGTGTGCTCGTGCCGCAGCTCGTGGGCCGACATGCGGTCCAGCGGTTTGTCGGCGCCGACATCGACCGTGCGAATCGTTACCGGCAGGCCGCCCATCGCCTGCACGGCAGCACGATAGGCTTCGAACTGCTCGTTCTCGTCGGGCAGCTCCCCGTCGCGGTTCATGAACAGGAATTCGCTGCGGAACAGGCCCACGCCCACCGCGCCCGCCTCGATGGCAGCCTGGGCGTCCGAGGGCAACTCGATGTTCGCCAGCAGCTCGACGGCCTGCCCGTCGAGCGTCACCGACGGAGTGTGGCGCAGCCGGTTCAGCTTGGCCCGCTCGAGCTCGATCTGGCGCTGTCGAAAGCGGTACTCCTCCAGCACGATCGGCGACGGGTTGACGATCAGCAGGCCGGCGTCGCCATCGATGATGATCCAGTCGTCCTGGCGGACGATCCGGCTGGCCTCGCGGGCACCGACCACCGCCGGGATGTCCATGCTGCGCGCAACGATCGCGGTATGCGACGTGCGACCGCCGACATCGGTGACGAAACCAGTGAAGACACTGCGCTTGAACTGCAGCATGTCGGCCGGGGCGATGTCGCTGGCGACCAGGATCAAGGGGTCTTCGCCGGCGAAATCCCGCGCCGTGCCCGAACCGGCATGGTGCCCCCCTGGGGCCGTCTGGCGTGTCAGCGCCTTCAGCAGCCGCTCGACCACCTGCTCGAGGTCTGCTTTGCGCTCGCGCAGATAGTCGTCCTCCATCTCGTCGAACTGGCGGGCGATCACCTCCAGCTGCGCCGACATCGCCCATTCGGCGTTGTAGTGACGTTCGACGATCCACTGCTTGGTCGCATCAGACAGCAACTCGTCGTGCAGCAGCATCAAGTGCACATCCAACAGCGCGACCAGCTCGGCGTGTGCCTCCTCAGGCACTTCGCTCTTGAGCGCGATCAGCTCGGCGGCCACTTCATTTCGCGCGTCGCGCAGGCGGCCGACTTCGGCCTCGACCTGGTCCGGATCGATGAAGTAGTGCGCCACGTCCACCCGGCTGGATGCGACCAGCACCGCACGGCCGATCGCGACGCCGCGCGACACCGGCTGACCGAAGACCTGGATGCTCATGGAGTCACTGTAGCAGCGGCATGAGCGATCCGCGCTGTCACGGCGGCGTCATGTGGTGGTCATGCACGGGTCATCGGCGCCGGCGAGCATCGACGGCGATTCAACCGAAAGACGCTGTCATGAAAGAACTGCCCAGCCCGACCCTGCCGCTGATCAGCCTGCTCGATTTCGGCCTGGGTCGTGGCCTGCTGGCGCGCCGCGCCCGGCCGGCCGTCACGCCGCCCACCCGCCACCCCGCGACGCCGGCGCCGCTGCCCGGCCCCGCCAAGAGCGGCGACGCGGAGTTCGAGGTCGTCTGGGCCCGCCACGCCGACGAGGTGCGCGCCGCGCAGAGGCTGCGCCATGAGGTCTTCGTCGGCGAGATGGGCGCGCGCTTGACGTTGCCCGCCGGCGCGCCCGCCGGGCACGACGTGGACCTGTTCGACGACTTCTGCGAACACCTGCTGGTGCGTACGCTTCCGAGCGACGACGCCCCGCAGCAAGTGATCGGCACCTACCGGGTGCTGACGCCTGCGGCGGCCCGCCGCGCAGGCGGCTACTACAGCGACACCGAGTTCGACCTGACTCGCCTGCGCCCCTTGCGCGAGCGGATGGCCGAGCTGGGCCGCTCCTGTGTGCACGCCGAGCACCGCTCGGGCGGCGTGATCCTCGCGCTGTGGGGCGCACTGGCCGCCTTCATGAACAGCAACCGCCTGGACACGATGGTCGGCTGCGCCAGCATCGGCATGCGTGATGGCGGCCACGCCGCCGCCAGCCTGTGGGCGCGCCTTCGCGAGGATCATCTGGCCAGCGTCGAGCATCAGGTCCGCCCGCGCTTGGCGCTGCCGGTGGATGACCTGGATCAGAGCCTGGCGGTCGAGCCGCCGGCGTTGGTCAAGGGGTATCTGCGCTGCGGCGCCAAGGTGCTGGGCGCCCCGGCCTGGGACCCGGACTTCAACACGGCCGACCTGCCCATGCTGCTGCGCCTGGTGGACCTTCCGGCGCGCTATCGCAAGCACTTCCTCGGCGAGTGAAGTACGCCCCCCGCCAACGGCGGTTCACTGACCTTCGCCGAACTTATCCGCGATCAGCGCGATGATGGCCTCCATGGCCGGCAGCTCATCTTCGCCCTCGGTCTCGATCTCGATCTCGCTGCCCATCCCGGCGGCCAGCATCATGACGCCCATGATGCTCTTGGCGTTCACCCGACGACCACTGCGCGTCATGAACACCTCGCACTGGTAGCCCCCGGCAAGCTTGGTCAGCTTGGCCGATGCGCGGGCGTGCAGGCCCAACTTATTGCTGATGGTGACTGTGCGACGGATCATGGGCTTGCGAGTGTAGTGGCTGATCCTGCGGCTTTTGCGGCGATGCCGGCATCACGCCCTGCGCGCCACCGGCCAGAGCACGCTCGATCAAGCCGTCCAGCGGCAGATGCCCGTAGGCCATGGCGCGCCAAAGCATCGGCACGTTGAGACCGGCCACCAGCCGCACCCGCACCCCATCGGCCACACGCTGGGCCGCATTGCACGGCGTGGCGCCGAACACATCGGCCAGGATCAGCACCTCGCCCCCGCCCTCGCCCCCGGTCGCGTTCGGGTCGTTCGCGCCGGCCGGGCGCGCCACGCGCCCCACGGCCTCGCCAATCAACTGCTCGGCCTGTTCGGGTGAGCAGTCTGCCGCCACGTCGACCGCCACCACCGCATCGGCCCGCTCGGCGAACACATGCCGCGCGACGGCAAGCATGGCGGTGGCCAGCGGAGCATGCGCGACGATCACGAGGCTGGTCATGGGCTTGATTATTGGGGATGCGGCCGATGCATCAAGGCGTCAGGCGCAGTCCCTCGAAGAAAGGCGCGTTGGCGGCCGCGCCGGCCGTCTTCGCGATCACCGTGGCCTGAACAACCCAGGTGCCACGCGCAAAGACAGCCGTGTCCACGTGCACTGCGCCGCCGGCGGGCTGCGGCTGGCTGAGTTGCCAGCGGCCGGCGGCCGGTTGCGGCGTCATCCCCTCAACGGACCACTCGCTGACCGCGGGCTGCGCCGTGCCGCCCGATTTGGCCAGGCTGGCGTCGCGCAGCGCCTGCAGACCGGCATCGACCGCCGCGGGATCGCCCATGTCGGCCAAGCCGACGGCAAACGTCCGGTCTGCGGCTTCACACGCCTGCAGCGTCATCGTCACCGCGGTGCCGGCCAAGGTGAGCTGCCGGGTCTGGCCGACGGGGCGGCAAGGGAACATCGCCACCAGGCCCGGGCCGGCCAGCCGCACCTCGCGCCAGTCGAGCGCGGGTGAACAGCCGCCCAGCAGACCGGACAAGACACCCAGCAGGCCGAGCAAGGCGGCCGCGAATCGGCCCCGAGCCAGGATGAAGGCGCCATGCATCGCCGCATTATCCGGGCGGGATCACAATCCGGCTCGATGCCGCGGCGCGCCGGCAAGGAGGTTTGACGATGGCCGACTTCGTTCTCGTGCATGGGGCGTGGCACGGCGCCTGGTGCTGGCGCAAATTGCTGCCGAGTCTGTGGGCCGCCGGCCACCGCGCGTTCGCGGTCGACCTGACCGGCCTGGGCGCCCGCCGTCACCTGTACCGCCGCGAGCTCGGCCTGGCCGACCATGTCGCCGACGTCGTCGCGGTGCTGGAATCGGAGGAGCTGCAACAAGCGGTGGTGGTCGGTCACAGCTACGGCGGCATGGTGATCACCGGGGCCGCCGACCGGTGCCCCGACAGCGTGGCGGCGCTCGTCTACATCGACGCCGTCGTGCCGCGCAACGGCGAGCGCTGGTCGAGCACACACAGCCCGGACACCCAGGCGCAGCGGCGCGCGCAGATCGCCGAGGTCGGCGGCCTGGCGCCGCCCGACCCGTCGGTGTTCGGATTGAGCGGCGCAGACCGCGACTGGGTGCTGCGCCGCCAGAGCATCCAGCCCGGGGGCTGTTACGACGACGCGCTTCGCTTTGACGAAGCCCGCTGGTCGCGCTGGCGGCGCTATTTCATCGACTGCACCGGCCCGGCATTGCCCACGATCGCCACCAGCCGCGAGCGGGTGCGCGCTGAGCCGGGCTGGCACGTGGACACGCTCTCGACCGGCCACGACCCGATGATTTCCGCCCCCGAAGCGCTGTCCGCGCTGCTGTTGCGGATCGCCCGCACCGCCTGAAGCGCGAACAAGTTCACGGTTCCCCCCTCGATGCGAGCCATTTCCCCAACAAGCGTGGGATGGCCCGCTCTGTCACAAACAGACACCATTCGGGCAAGGATCTACGCCCGCCATGAACGCTCCCGACCGCCTCCCTTCCAACATGCGTGCCGCGAACGCCCCTTGGCCGCCCGAAGGCCCGGAAGAACATTACCGCACCCTGATCGCGCAGATCGGCAGCGAGATTGGCGTGGCGCTGTCGAGTGCGCTGGAGCGTGTCACCTCGCTGGCCACCACCGGCAAGATCGATCGGCCCGGCCTGCGTGCGCTGCGCGACGAAATCGAACTAGCCCGGCGCGTGGGCATGATGGGCCAGCAATTGGCGCGCTTCGCCTCCGGCCGCATCCGCCAGTCACCCGAAGCCTTGAACCTGACGCAGATGGCGCGTGACGTGCTGGTGCAGCGTGGCCGCGAGATCAGCGCCCGCGGCATCGACGTGCGCCAGGCCATGCGTCCGGTCGAGGTGATCGCCGACGCCACGCTGCTGCATTCGCTGCTGCAGGCGTTGGTCGACTGGACGCTCGAACACGCCCACGCCAACCTCGAGTTCCGCATCGACCTGCGCCCCTGGCCGCCGCACGCGCGCCTGAGCTGCCACTTCAGCCACCGCCCGCCCGCCGAACTCGAAGGTGAGGTGGTCGCCCGCCACGACGCCGACACACCGACCGACGGGCTCGATACGCTGAGCTGGCGGCTGGTGCAGCAGATCGCCTGGGCGCTCAAGCTGGGGCTGGATCGCGTGGACGCACCGGAAGGCGTGACGGCGGTGACGATCGAGTTCCCGCAAACGGTGAGCGAGCAACTCGAGGGCGTCACCGCGATCGAGATCGACCAGGGCTTCGGCGTGTCGGACAACTCCAAGCCACTGGCGGGCGCGCAAGTGCTGGTGCTGGCGCAGCGCCGCGACCTGCGCACCGACATCCGCGAAGCGACGCGCCACATGGGCCTGGTGGTCGACTTCGTCAGCTCGGTCGATGAGGCGGAAGAGTTCTGCCGCGACGCCCTGCCGCAGGCAGTGATCTACGAATCGGCCCTCACGGGCCGGCGATTCGAGCAACTGCGTGCCGGCATCGAGGCCGACATGCCGGGCTTCGTCTTCATCGAGATCGCCCAGGAGGGCAATGGCTTTGCCCTGTCCAACGAAGGCAACCGCCAGCACGCCACGCTGGGCCGCGACGCCGTGCTGGGCTCCTTGCCCTCGGCGCTGATCTTCGAGCTGTCGCGGACCCTGTAGGCCGCCTCAGCCGCCGAAGACCTTCCGGAGGATGTCGCTGCCAGTGCCCACCGGATCGCGGCGGATCTTCTTCTCCTCTTCGCCAATCATCCAGTACAGCCCGTCCAGCGCCTTGCGGGTGACGTAGGCCTGGACGTTGACGTCTTCCTTCTTGACCAGCCCCAGGCCGCTGGCCCTGCCGGCCACCGCGTTGTACTTCGCGGCCAGCGACACCTTTTCGGTGGCTGTGGTCACGATGGGCAGGAACTTCTCGCTCAACGGCACCCGCGTCTTGCCGGAGAAATACTGCGTCACCGAGGTTTCGCTGCCGCGCACGATCTTCACCGCATCGGCGACGCTGAGGGTCTTCACTGCATCGATCAGCAACGCCTGCGCCTCGGGCACCGCGGCCTCGGCGGCGCGGTTCATCGCCGTGACGAGTTCATCGACCTTCTTCTGCTGACCGGTGAACTTCAGGATCTGCGCCGCATCTTTCAGAAACCCGGGCAGCGGGATCATCACCTTCGGGTTCTTCAGGAAGCCGTCGGGGCGGCCCAGCAGGCTCACCGCCGAGACCGCGCCACGCTCGAGCGCCGTCTTGACACCGAGCGAAGCGTCGCTCTCGCTCAGGAAGCCGCCGAGCGCCGCCCGGGCATCCCGGCCAAGGCCCGCCACCAGCAAGCCGCCACCCGCCAACGTAAACTGCCTGCGCTCCATCACTGCCTCCCCATGAACATCCAACGCCGCCGCCATCTTGCCCTGTCGCTTGGCCTGCTGGCAATTGCGCCGCTGGGCCCGCTGGGCCTGGGCGGCTGCTCATCGCGCGAAACCGCCCCGAACGTCAGCTACACGCTGCTCGATGGCCGCGCCTCGACCCTGAAGGCGCAACAGGGCAAGGTGATGTTGGTCAACTTCTGGGCCACCAGCTGCACGACCTGCGTGCATGAGATGCCGCAGATCGTCGCGACGCACGAGAAGTTCAAGGCGCGCGGCTTCGACACGCTGGCCGTGGCGATGAGCTACGACCCGCCGGCCTATGTGGCCAGTTTCTCCGAGACGCGCAAGCTGCCCTTCGGCGTCGCGATCGACAACACCGGCGCGGTGGCCAAGGCCTTCGGTGACGTGCGACTGACGCCGACCACCTTCTTGATCGACAAGCGCGGCGGCATCGTCAAGAAGTACGTCGGCGAGCCGGATTTCGCCGCCCTGCACGGGCTGATCGAGGACCTGCTGAAAGAGGCCTGATCAGGCCACGCCGGCCTGCGCTGCCTGTCGGTCGGCGTGGTAGCTGGAACGCACCATGGCGCCGACCGCGGCGTGGCTGAAGCCCATCTTCGCCGCCTCGGCCTCGAACATCGCGAAGGTGTCCGGGTGCACGTAGCGGCGCACCGGCAGGTGGTGGCCCGAGGGCGCCAGGTACTGACCGATCGTCAGCATGTCGACGCCGTGCGCGCGCAGGTCGCGCATCACATCGAGGATCTCGTCGTCGGTCTCGCCCAGCCCGACCATCAGGCCGCTCTTGGTCGGCACCTCGGGCACCGCCTCCTTGAAGCGCTTGAGCAGGTTCAGGCTGAACTGGTAGTCCGAGCCGGGGCGCGCTTCCTTGTACAAGCGCGGCACCGTCTCGAGGTTGTGGTTCATCACGTCCGGCGGCGCGGCCTTCAGGATGTCCAGCGCCCGATCCATGCGGCCGCGAAAGTCGGGGGTCAGGATCTCGATGCGGGTCGCCGGCGACTGCTCGCGCACCTCGCGGATGCAGTCGACGAAATGGCCGGCGCCGCCGTCACGCAGGTCGTCGCGGTCGACGCTGGTGATGACCACGTACTTCAGTTTCAGCGCGGCGATCGTCTTGGCCAGGTTGCCCGGCTCGTCGGCATCGAGCGGATCCGGCCGGCCATGGCCGACGTCGCAGAACGGGCAGCGGCGCGTGCACTTGTCGCCCATGATCATGAAGGTGGCCGTGCCGTGGCCGAAGCACTCGCCGATGTTCGGGCAAGACGCCTCTTCGCAGACGGTGTGCAGCTTGTGCTCGCGCAGGATCTGCTTGATCTCGTAGAACCGGGTGGACGGCGAACCGGCCTTCACGCGGATCCACTCGGGCTTCTTCAACACCTCGGCCGGCACCACCTTGATCGGGATGCGCGCGGTCTTGGCCTGGGCCTTCTGCTTGGCACTGGCGTCGTAGTCGGCGCCGGTCTTGGCTTCGTGGGTGGTGTTCTGCGTGGCCATGGCGGGTCCAGGTTCAGCGGCTCAGATGCGTCGCCAGCCGCTCGGCCAAGTGGCCCGCGACAGTCTCAGGGTTTGCACGGACGCCCAGTGTAGCGAGGTCGACCGTGCGCAGCCCTGCGTAGCCACACGGATTGATGCGGTTGAAAGGCTCCAGGTCCATCGCGACGTTGAGTGACAAGCCGTGATATGTGCAGTGGTTGCTCACTTTTACGCCAAGGGCGGCAATCTTGGCCAAGCCGTCGAAGGGATCTTCGCGGGGCCCGGCAGGCAGGCCGGCACGCAGCGGATCGGCCAGGTTCACGTAGATCCCCGGGGCGCCGGCGACGCGGAAACCGACCACGCCCCAGCGGTCCAGCGTCTGGATCACCGCGGCCTCGAGGCGAAAGACATATTCCTTGATGTAGATGCCCAGCCGGCGCAGGTCGATCAACGGATAGGCCACCACCTGGCCAGGGCCGTGGTAGGTGACCTGGCCGCCACGGTTGCTGGCCACCACGGGAACGTCGCCCGGCGCCAGCAGATGTTCGGCCCTGCCGGCGACGCCCTGCGTGAACACGGGCGGATGCTCGACCAGCCACAGCTCGTCCGGCGTGTCGGGGCCGCGCTCGGCGGTGAAGCGGCGCATCGCCTCGTAAGTTTGCTCGTACGGTTGCCGACCGAGGAAACGGGAATGCAGCGTGCTCAGGCTGTCGGTCATGGCCCGATTGTCGGCCAGGCCGGGGATGGCTTAACCGTGGCACGGCCATCCTGTTGGGCGTATGGTGACGTGATGGTGGATGCGTTGACGAAGACGACGAGCGCTTGGCTGCTGGCCGCCCTGGCCGTGCTGGCAACGGCCGGGGCGGCAATGGCCGACGAGATGACGCCGGCCGAGCGGCACGCGGCACTCGAGCAGGCCGTGGCCGTGTACGAACGCGGCGACCATGCGGCCGCCGAGCAGCGATTCACCGCGCTCGGCAATGCCGGCGAGGCGGCGGCCTGGCACAATCTGGCGGTGATGCACCTGCGCGGCGAGCTGGCGGGCGCCAGCCCGGCGCGGGCGCGTGAGTTGCTGAGCCGCGCAGCGGCGCAGGGCTTCGTCACCGCGCAGCTGGCGCTCGGCGAACTGTACGAGAGCGACCGGCTGGGCCAGCCGGACCTGGCGCAGGCGCTGGCCTGGTACGAGCGCGCGGCGGATGCCGGCAGCGTCGACGCGCAGGTGGCGACCGCCACCGCCTATTTCATGGGCCGGGGCACCCCGGCGGACGCGGCTCAGGCGGCGCACTGGTACCGGATGGCCGCCAACGGCGGCGATGTGGGCGCCCAGTACATCCTCGGATCGATGTACGAGAAGGGTGACGGCGTGGCGGCAGACCTGCGACTGGCCCGCTACTGGTACGCCGCTGCCGCGCGCCAGGGCGACGAAGCGGCACCCGACAAGTTGAAGGACATCGACGCGCGTCTCGCGGCGCAGTAGCCGACCAAGGTCCTTGCGCGGATCCGGCTTTGCCGGTCCGCTGCAAGGGCCCCCTCGGGGGGCAGCGACCGGAGGGAGCGTGGGGGCTCCCTACAACACCACCTTGACCATCGGGTGGGTCGACAGCGTGCGGTACAGCTCGTCGAGCTGTTCGCGGCTGGTCGCGGTGACGGTGATCGTGATGCCGAGGTAGTTGCCACCCTTGCTCGGGCGCGTCTCGACGGTCGACGCATCGAAGCCGGGGTCGAACTGCAGCGCCACCGTGACGATCGCCTCGACGAACCCCTCGACATGCGCGCCCATCACCTTGATCGGAAAGGCGCTCGGGTACTCGATCAGCGATTGTTCGGGCGGAATCTCGGGCATTTCCGGCATCTCGGGGCTCCTCAGACGGATTGCTCGCGCTTGGCGCGCTGGTAGGCCTCGTACAGCCGCGCATACACCGGCCCCGGCTTGCCGCGCAATGCGCCGTGGCCCACCAGATCGCCGTCGAGCTTGGTCACGGCGAGCACCTCGCGGCCGGAGGAACTCAACAACAACTCGTCGGCCGCGCGCACGTCGGCTTCGCTGATCGGGCGCAGGTTGTAGGCGATGCCCTCTTCCTCGCACAGCTCGCGCAGCAGCGCGACACGGATGCCTTCGAGCACATGCTCGTTCATCGGCGGCCCGAGCAACGCCCCCTCGTGGACGATCCAGACGTTGCTGGAGGAGCCTTCGGTCAGCCACGGCCCGCCGTGCGCGCCCTCGCGGAAAAGGATGGTCTCGGCCGCGTCCTGGTCGGCGGCCATCTGGCGCGCCAGCACGTTGCCCAGCAGCGACGTCGACTTGATGTCGCCGCGCTCCCAGCGGAAATCGCGCGCGCTGATGCAGGCCACGCCCTGGTGGCGCGCTTCAGCCGGTACCGGCTTGAACGGGTTGCTCATGATGAACACCGTCGGCTCGAGCCCGATCGGCATCACGTGGTCGCGCATCGCGACGCCGCGCGTGACCTGGATGTAGAGCATCTGGTCGTCCGCGGGCTGCGCGGCGACCACGCGGCGCACGCGCTCGAGCCAATCCTCGGGGCGGGCGAGCCCGGCCGGCGTGGCCATGCGAAGCTTGTCGAGGTTGCGCGCCAGGCGGGCCATGTGCTCGTCGAAGCGAAAGATGCGCCGGCCGTAGACCGGAATGGCCTCGTAGATGCCATCGCCGAAGATGAAGCCGCGGTCGAGCACGCTGACCTTGGCCTGCGACAGCGGCAGGAGCTCACCGTTCAGGTCGCACGGGGTATCGGGCAGCGTCGAGCTCATCGGGGCCTCCGGCGCACGGAGGGTGCGCACGCCGGCAGATTACTTGATCCACAGGCGAATGGCATCCCATGCGCGCCCCATCAGGCCGGCCTGGGGCACTTCTTCGGCCACCACCAGCGGCAGCGCAGCAACCGGCGTACCTGCCGCCGTCGTGACCTTCAGCGTGCCGACGCGCTGGCCCTTGGCCAGCGGAGCGACCAGCGGGTCGGTGCGCTCGATCGTGGTCTTGAGCTTGTCGCCCTCGCCGCGCGGCACCGCCACGAAGACCGGCCCTTCGCCGACCAGCTTGGCCTCATTGGCCGCGCCCTTCCACACCGGCACCGTCGCGACCGGCTTGCCGGCCTCGAACAGGCGCACGTCGTCGAACGCGGTGTAGCCCCAGTTCAGCAGCTTCTGGCTCTCGTTCGCGCGGCCGGCCATCGAATCGGTGCCCATCACGACCGACAGCAGACGCCGCTTGCCGTTCGGGAAGTCGCGCTGGGCCGACGCCACCAGGCAGTAGCCGGCGGCCTCGGTGAAGCCTGTCTTCATGCCGTCGACGGTCGGGTCGCGGCGCAGCAGCAGGTTGCGGTTGTCCTGCCGGATGTTGTTGAAGGTGTATTCCTTGACCGAGTAGTAGGGGTAGCGGTCGGGGAAATCGCGAATGATGTGCTGGGCGATCACGGCCAGTTCGCGCGCCGTGCTGGAATGCCCGGCTTCGGTCAAGCCGGTGACGTTCTTGAACGAGGTGTTCTTCAGGCCCCAGGCCTGGGCCTGGCGGTTCATCATCGCGACGAAGTTCTCGGCCGTGCCGGCCACGCCTTCAGCCAGCGCGACCGACGAGTCATTGCCCGACACGATGATCGTGCCGCGCAGCAATTCGTCGACCGTCGGCGTCATCTTCGGGTCGATGAACATCAGCGAGCCGCCGCCCTTGCGCTCGGCCCACGCCCGTGTGGACACCGGCAGCCGCGTCTCGAGCGTGAGCTTGCCGTCACGCAACGCGACGAAGGTCAGGTAGGCCGTCATCAGCTTGGTCAGCGACGCCGGCTCGGCGGGTGCGTCGGCGTTGCGCTCGGCCAGCACCTGGTTGGCCGTCATGTCGACCAACAGGTAGCTGCGGGCGGCGATCTCGGGCGGTTGTGGCGCCGTCTGGGCGAATGAGGACAGGCTGAGGCCGGCACACAGGGCGGCCACGCCCAGGAAACGCAGGGATCGGTTCATCGATTCGAAGGGAACAATAAGAAGGAATGGCGACGCCGGCGCGCTAGCGGTGCCAGGCGCCGACGACGATCGATTTCAGCAACGTGAGTTGCCCATGGAAGAAGTGGCCGACGCCGGGCACCACGATCACCGGCAGGTGCTGCGGCCGGGCCCAGTCGAGCGTGGCGGCGAGCGGCACCACGTCGTCGACCTCACCATGCACGACGATCGTGTTCGGCGGCACCGGCGCGACCTCGTAGTTCTGTGTCGCCGGGCCGACGAGCACCAGGCGCTCGGCCGGCGCGCCGGCATCGGCCAGGCGCTTGGCCGCCTGCGAGGCGACGTAGCCGCCGAACGAGAAACCGGCGAGCGCGAGCGGCAGGCTGGCGTCGCGCTGCGCGGCGACCACGGCCAGCGCGTCGTCGATCTCGCCACGGCCGTCATCCCAATGCCCCTCGGAGCCGCCGACGCCGCGGAAGTTGAAGCGCACCGCGCGGTAGCCGAGTTGCACGAAGGCGCGCGCCAGCATCTGCGCGACCTTGTTGTCCATCGTGCCGCCGTGCTGCGGGTGCGGGTGGCAGACCACCGCGACGCCGCGCGCCGGCGTGCCGACCGGCGGTGTGTCGAGCGCGACCTCGATCGCGCCGGCCGGCCCGGCCACACGCAGCCGCTGGGTATTGACGTTCATGCGGTCGGCGAGGCGCAGTGGTAGCGATTCAACGTCCGACGTCCGGCGCGAGCATCAGGCGCTCGACCGGCTGCCCGTTCTTCAGGTGCGATTCGACGATCTCGTCGATGTCCTGCTCGTCGACGTAGGTGTACCAGACGCCCTCGGGATAGACCACCGCAACCGGCCCGCCGGCGCATCGGTCCAGGCAGCCGGCCTTGTTGACGCGCACCCCACCGGGCCCGGCGAGGCCGGCCGCCTTCACCTGCGCCTTGCAGCGCGTGAAGCCTTCCTGCGCTGCATGCTGCATGCAGCTGGCTTCGCCCTTGTCGCGCTGGTTCAGGCAGAAGAAGATGTGGTGCTTGTAGTAGCTCATGCGGGGAATTGTAGGAGGGGGGCCTTGCCGCCTTGCCCGAGCGGGTCATGCGTCCAGCGGTTCGCGCGAGGCCAGGTGCGCGGCCAGCCACAACAGCGCAGCCACCGGCCAGAGCCAGCCCACCCATTGCGCCAGGCCATGGAAGTGGATGAAGCGGCCCTGCTCCCAGGCCTGCAGGCTGAGCGCGAAATACGGGTCCGACGGCGCCTGCGCCACGAGCATCACGCCGGCCGACAAGGCGACCACCCCGCACACGGCCGCCACCCGCGCCGGGGCCCGCAGCAGCAACGCCGCCAGTGCCAGCGCCAGCACGCAGGCGGGCACGACGACCGGCGTCAGCCAGGCCAGTGCATGCACCGGGCCGAAGTTCAACGCGGCCGACAAGGTGGTCGTCGCCAGGCCCAGCCCCGTGGCGCCGGCCCCGACCACCGCCCGCCGCCAGCCCGGCCGGGTGACCACGAAGGCGAGCAGGCACGGCCCCAGCAGCCCGAGCGCGGTGCCGATGGCCTCGGCCAGCGGCGACAGCTGGCCCAGCGGCGGCGGCGAGGCCTCGAGCCAGGCGAGGATCCCTTCGGCGCCGCGCACGTCGACCAGCAGGTCCATCAGCCCGTCCTGCAGCCGGCTCCAGCTTGGACCCAGCCCGAGCGGCATCGGCGTGGGGAACAACAGGCCGAGCGGCCAGGCCAGCAGCAGGGCCAGCGCGCCGGCGCTGCGGCGGATGAACCAGCGGTCGCGCGAGCGCTGCCAATGGTCCAGCCAGCCCAGGCGCAGCACCAGTGCCGACGCGGTAGCGCCGGCCGCGGCGCCGGCGGCGTTCAGCGCCCAGTCGATCTGCGACGGGTAGCGCAGCGGCAGGAACTGCTGAGTCAACTCCATCAGGTACGACAGCGTGGCCGCGCCCAGCACGGTGAACAGCCAGCAAAGCCCGCTGCGGCCGCCGCCGCGCACGCCGGCGGCGTGAATCAGGGCCGCCACCGGCATGTAGCCGAGGAAGTTCGCCCAGAGGTCGAACCGGTTGCGGTACGGCGGCAGCGGCAGCGCCATCAGCTCCGTCAGCGGCGCGCCCCCGGGCCAGCGCCAACCGGTGAACGGGTACAGGCTGGCGTAGACGACCACCCCGACCGCCAGCCAGGCCAGCGGCAACGCCGAACTGCGGTGGTGGCGTGCGGCGGCCGCGGGCGCCATGGATCAGAAGGGCTTGACGACCACGAGCACGACGATGAGCGTGAACAGCAGCACCGTCAGCTCGTTGAACACGCGAAACCACCGCTCGCTGCGCCGGTTCTGCAGCTGCTCGAACCTGCGCAGCAGCGACAGGCAGGCATGGTGGTAGCCGATCGCCACCAGCACCAGCGCCAGCTTCGTGTGCAGCCAACCCAGCCCCGGCCCGCGCCAGACCGAAAAGCCCAGCCACAGCCACAACCCCAGCAGCAGCGCCGGGATCATCAGCATGGTCGAGAAACGGTAGAGCCGGCGCGCCATCAACAGCAGGCGCTCGCGCTCGGCGTGGCTGTCGGTCGGCACCGACGCCAGGTTGACGAAGAAGCGCGGCAGGTAGAACAGGCCCGCGAACCAGCTCGCCACGAAGACGATGTGAAGGGCCTTGACCCAGAGGTAGAGCGTCGTCATCGGGCGATTATGCGGTGCACAATTTCACGCAATGCCTGCGCCGATCGCACTGCACAAAACGCACCGCACAAAAGAAAGAGCCCCGACCATGGGCCGGGGCTGAAAAGCCTTGACGCTGTCATCACGTAAAGGCACCTGCTCAGGGAGGAAAAGCAGGGAGAAACACCCTCACGGGCATCGCTCAGGACTAACTTTAACACCGCTCGGCGCGTCTGTACCATAGCCACACATCACAAATTTTTGGCACCTCGCGTCCCATCTTCATGCTGCCTGCCTACCCCGCCAGCCGCCCGCGCCGCCTGCGTCGCGATGCCTTCAGCCGCGCCCTGGTGCGCGAACACGCGCTCAGCGCCGCCGACCTGATCTACCCGGTGTTCGTGCTCGACGGCGACAACCGCAGCGAGGACGTCGCCAGCATGCCCGGCGTGCAACGCCTTTCCGTCGACCGGCTGTTCGCGCAGGCCGAGGCCTGCCTGTCGCTCGGCGTGCCGGTGATGGCGCTGTTCCCGGTCATCGACCCCGCGCTGAAGACGCCCGATGGCCGCGAGGCCACCCGTCCGGAGGGCCTGGTGCCACGCGCGGTGCGGGCGCTGAAGCAGCGTTTTCCGGAACTCGGCGTCTTAACCGATGTCGCGCTCGACCCCTTCACCAGCCACGGCCAGGACGGCCTGCTCGACGAGCGCGGCTACATTCTGAACGACGAGACCGTGGCCGTTCTGACGCAGCAGGCGCTGGTGCAGGCCGAGGCCGGCGTCGACATCGTCGCGCCGAGCGACATGATGGACGGCCGCATCGGCGCGATCCGTACGGCGCTCGAGGAGCGGCGGTTCATCCACACCAAAATCATGGCCTACAGCGCGAAGTACGCGAGCGCCTTCTACGGCCCGTTCCGCGATGCCGTCGGCTCGGCGGCGAACCTCGGCAAGAGTGACAAAAAGACCTACCAGATGGATCCGGCGAACAGCAACGAGGCCCTGCGCGAGGTGGCGCTCGACATCGCCGAGGGCGCCGACATGGTGATGGTCAAGCCCGGCCTGCCCTACCTGGACATCGTGCGTCGCGTGAAGGATGAGTTCCGCATGCCGACCTTCGCCTACCAGGTCAGCGGCGAGTACGCGATGATCAAGGCCGCCGCCGCCAACGGCTGGCTGGACCACGACGCGGTGATGATGGAGGCACTGCTGGCCTTCAAGCGCGCCGGCGCCGACGGGGTGCTGAGCTATTTCGCGCTCGACGCCGCCCGGCTGCTGAAACAGGCTGCCTGAGCCTGCACCGACCCGGGCCGCCGATGCGCATCTTCCACATCACGGCCGATCACTTCGCCGAGTTGGAGTCCCTGCCCGAGCAATTGCCGGCCCATGGCTTTCTCTGGGTCGGCAGTGGCCGGCGCGAGTTCGAGGTCCAGCGCGATCTGCTGCAGGCCTGCCTGCAGCGCTGGGCCGGCGCCGGGCTGGTCGACCTGCACATCAGCGACCTGCTGAACAACCAGCTGCCCTCGCACTTCGAGGACACCTCGTGGTACGACATGCTGGTGTTCCGCCGGCTCGCCGCCACGCCGAGCGGCAAGACACTGTTCGTCGACGATGCCCACGGCACGCTGGCCTCGGCGCGCCGCGCGCTGGAGGCGATCGACACGAGCCCCGTCGGCTTCGTCGTCTATGACCGCGTGCTGCTGACCGTGCACCCGACCGACTGCGCGGTGCGCGAGCACTTTGCGCACCGCCTGACCCAGCATTCGCAGGAATCCGACCTGCGTGGAACCGGCCGGCTGCCGACCAGCCCGGCCGACCTGATGCTGCGCATGCTCAACCACATGGTCGACAGCTACCTCGAGCTGCGGCGGCTGCTGACGCGGCAGCTGAGCACGCTGCAGACCGAACTGCTGAACCCGAAGAGCCACTTCCATGACTGGCAGGTGCTGCTAGCCAGCCGCAATGCGCTGCACCTGCTCGAGGACACCTGCGAAGACCAGCGCAGCGCCGTGCAGGAGTGGATCGACGCGCTCGACGAATGGCCGCCCGAAACCGACGACAGCGCCAAGCGTGAGCGCGAGTTGCTGCGCGTGCGCTCGCGCGACGTGCTCGAACACATCGAGCGCGTGCTGACCCACGTACGGCGGCTCGAGTCGTCGGCCGAGGCTGCGGTGCAGATGCACTTCTCCGCGCTCGGCCACCGCACCAACGACATCATGCGCACGCTGACCGTGCTGACCGCGATCTTCCTGCCGCTGAACCTGATCACCGGCATCTTCGGCATGAACTTCGAGGTCATTCCACTGACCCACGCGGTGACCGGCTTCTGGGTCGCGATCGGCATCATGGCCGCGGTGGCCATCGGCCTCGGCGCCTTCTTCTGGCGCAAGCGCTACCTCGGGACGCACGTGCGCCCCTAGCCTGGTTCAGCGCCGCTTTCGGTACGGATCCTTCAGCCCCATCGCCAGCAAGATCTCGGTCTCGCGCGCCTCCATCGCTTCGGCCTCGGCCTCGTCGTGCTCGTGGTCCCAGCCTTGGGCGTGCAGCGTGCCATGCACCAGCAGGTGCGCATAGTGATCGGCGATCGTGGTGCGCAGCTCACGCGCCTCGCGCGCGACGACCGGGGCGCACACGATCAGGTCGGCCTGAACGACCGGCTCCTGCACGTAGTCGAAGGTCAGTACGTTGGTCGCGTAGTCCTTGCCGCGAAACTCGCGGTTCAGCGCGCGGCCTTCGTCCTCGCCGACGATGCGCACGGTGATCTCGCCGGGCGCCTCCAACGCCGAACGCACCCAGCGCGCAATGCGGTGGCGCGGCAGCTGCGCGCGGTGGCGCGCGTCGGCGAACTGCAGGCTCAGCGACAGCGCGGGCCTGGCAATGCGGGTCATGATGCGGCGTCCTTGCGCGCGTTGCCGTCGCGCGGCGACTGCTGCGCCTCGTACGCCTCGACGATGCGCGCCACCAGCGGGTGGCGCACCACGTCGCTCGAGGTGAAACGCGTCATCGCGATGCCCTTGACCCGCTTCAGGACCTCGGCGGCGTCGATCAGGCCGCTGGGCATGCCGCGCGGGAGGTCGATCTGGCTGATGTCACCGTTGACGACTGCCTTCGAACCGAAGCCGATGCGCGTGAGGAACATCTTCATCTGCTCGGGCGTCGTGTTCTGCGCCTCGTCGAGGATGACGAACGAGTGGTTCAGCGTGCGCCCGCGCATGAAGGCCAGCGGCGCGACCTCGAGCAAGCCCTTCTCGAAGGCCTTGGTCACGCGGTCGAAGCCCATCAGGTCGTACAGCGCGTCGTACAGCGGACGCAGGTAGGGGTCGACCTTCTGCGTCAGGTCGCCCGGCAGGAAGCCCAGGCGCTCGCCGGCCTCGACCGCCGGCCGCGTCAACACGATGCGCTGCACGCCGCTGCGCTCGAGCGCATCGACCGCGCAGGCCACCGCGAGAAAGGTCTTGCCGGTGCCGGCCGGGCCGATGCCGAAAGTGATGTCGTGCGACAGGATTTGCCGCAGGTACTGCACCTGGTTCGGCGTGCGGCCGACGAGGTCGGCGCGCCGGGTGTGCAGCACGATCTCGCCGTC
>NZ_DATFAN010000183.1:0-59027 GCF_035254525.1 Ideonella sp.
GTGCCCGAGAACGCGGGCCCCCTGAACTCGAACCAACTCGTGCACCGGTCGCTGACCTTGATGCGCGACCTGTCGCCGGAATACCTCGACCACTTCATGACGTATGTCGATGCCCTGTTGTGGCTCGATCAGGTGAATTCAGGCTAGCGGCCCTCGCCCTCAGGGCCGCCCCGCGTTGACGAGCGCGAGCTCGGCGAGCAGGTCGTCCAGCGCCGCGCCCAGCAGCAGGGCGGTGGGCTCGTCGGCGATGCGCCCGTCGACGATCTTCTTGTCGACCGCCGGGATGGCCACATGCTGCCGGGCCACCGGCCGCGCCAGCGTGGCGGCCAGCAGGTCGCGGATCTGCGCCTGCGCCCGCACGCCGCCGAACAGGCCCGGCGAGGCCGTGACGATCAGCGCCGGCTTGCCCTTGAGCGGTGACGCGAAGCTGGGCCGCGAAGCCCAGTCGATGGCGTTCTTCAGCACGCCGGGGATGCTGTAGTTGTATTCGGGCGAGCAGATGACCAGGGCGTCGGCCTCGGTGATCGCTTGCCTCAGGCGGCGCACGCCCTCGGGCAGGGCCTCGCCTTCGAGGTCGGCGTTGTAGGGCGGCACGTCGTGCAGCGTCATCACGTCGAGCGACGCGCGGCCGTCCAGCAGGGCAGGCAGCGCACGCAGCACGGCGGTGCAATTGGAGGCGCGGCGCAGGCTGCCGGAGATGCCGAGCAGCCGGGCGGGCGTGTCGGTCGATGAGGCGGGCATGGGGATCCTTGGGTTCGGTGAGGAATGCAGTGTGCCGCCGGACGACCCCGGCAGCTTCCGACGGCGGTGCAGGCTTTGCCGCGGCCGCGTATGCTGCGCGCCTCAGGCAAAACCGGCACAGGAGCGTTGACGATGAATGAACAGCTGAAACTGCACGCCGAAGCGCAGGCTTCGCAGGACCTGTCGCGGCGCGACTTCGTCGCCATCTCGGTGGCGGCCGGCCTGGCCGGCGGCACGGCCACCGGCGCGGCCGCCGCGTTGCCGGTGACCACGGACGAAGTGATGATCAAGACGCCAGAAGGCAGCTGCGACGCGGCCTTCATCCACCCGGCCAGCGGCGCACATGCGGCGGTGGTGCTCTGGCCAGACGCCTTCGGCCTGCGCCCGTCGATGCGCGAGATGGGCAAGCGCCTGGCGGCCGAGGGTTATGCCGTGCTGGTGCCCAACCCGTTCTACCGGGTGGCGAAGGCGCCGGTGTTCGAGACGGCGGCCAACGCCAACTTCAAGGATCCCGCGCTCTGGGAAAAGCTCAAGCCGCTGATGGGCTCGGTGCAGGCGGCCGGCGCCGCGGAGCGTGATGCCGCGGCGTTCGTGGCCTTCCTCGATGCGCAGCCGCAGGTCGACAAGAAAAAGAAGATCGGCACCCAGGGCTACTGCATGGGCGGCGCGCTGGTGCTGCGCACCGCGGCGGCGGTGCCGGGCCGGGTCGGCGCCGGGGCCTCGTTCCATGGTGGGGGCCTCGTGACCGACAAGCCCGACAGCCCGCACCTGCTGGCGCCGAAGATCCAGGCCCGGGTGCTGCTCGCCATCGCGCGCAACGACGACGAGAAGCAGCCCGACGCGAAGGACAAGCTGAAGTCGGCCTTCGCCGATGGCCGGTTCGCCGCGCAGGTCGAGGTCTATCCGGCGCTGCACGGCTGGTGCGTGCCCGACATGCCGGTCGAAGGCGGCCAGGCGATCTACAACCAGGCCGAGGCCGAGCGCGCGTGGGCCGCGCTGCTGTCGCTCTACAAGACCGCGCTGGCCTGAGGTTCAGGCGCGCGAGGGCTCGGAGATCTCGCGCAAGGTCTCCTCGGTGTGCTTGACGTGGTGCGTCGCCAGGTCGCCGAGCGAGACGATGCCGACCAGTTCCTTCTTCTTGTTGACCACCGGGATGCGCCGCACCTGGCAATCGCTCATCAGGTGCATCAATTCGTCGCTGTCCTGGCTCTCGCTGGCGCACATGACGTCGCGTGTCATGACGTCGGACACGCAGCCTGAATCGGGCCCCAGGCCGGCGGCCACGCCGCGCACGGCGATGTCGCGGTCGGTGACGATGCCGAGCACCTGACTGCCGCTGCACACCGGCAGCACGCCGATGTCGAGCTGGCGCATCAGCGCGGCGGCGCGCTTGAGGCTTTCCTCCGGCGTGACGACCTGCGGGTTGGGGGACATGATCTCGCTGATCTTGCTCATGACGGCTCCTGACTGGGTTGGGCGGGAAGGGCAGCTTCCAGGGCGGCAATCCACGGGCCCAGCCGGCCTGCGCGCGGGCCGCACCGAGGTCCGGTGAGGGCGCCGGGCACGTCGTTTGCCTTCTTTGGGGCCCCGGCGCACGTGAGGCCACCATGAACCACGCCTTGATCGTCGACGACGATGCCGACTCGGCCGCGACGCTGCGGGAACTGGTCGCGGGGACCGACTACACCGTCGCGGTGGCCCACACGCTGCGCGACGCGCGGCGGCAGATCGCGCTGCAGCAGCCCGACGTCGTGCTGCTCGACCTGCAACTGCCCGACGGCAGCGGGATGGATCTGTTCGGCGACGGCGAATTGCTGGCGAACTCCGAGGTCGTGCTGATCACCGGCCATGCGAGCCTCGAGACCTCGGTGCAGGCGCTGCGCCTGGGCGCGGCCGACTACCTCGTCAAGCCGGTCTCGCCTCGGCACCTGAACGGCGTGCTGTCGCGCCTGATGAAACCCGCGGCGCTCAACGCCGAGGTGGCCGACCTGGCCGCCGGCCTCGCGGCGCAGGGCCACTTCGGCCCGCTGTGGGGCCAGTCGGTGCCGATGCTGCGCGTGTACGAGCAGATCTCGCGCGTGGCCGGCACCTCGGTCGCGGTCTTCATCACCGGCGAAAGCGGCACCGGCAAGGAGCTCGTCGCGCAGACGGTGCATGAGCTGTCGCGCCGCCGCACCCAGCCCTTCCTGGCGGTCAACTGCGGCGCGATCTCGCCCAACCTGATCGAGAGCGAGATCTTCGGCCACGAGAAAGGCAGCTTCACCGGTGCCGAGCGGCAGCACCTGGGCTTCTTCGAGCGCGCCAGCGGTGGCACGCTGTTCCTCGACGAGATCACCGAGATGCCGCTCGATCTGCAGGTCAAGTTGCTGCGGGTGCTGGAGACCGGCCGCTTCATGCGCGTGGGCTCGACCCAGAGCCAGGATGCCGACGTGCGCCTCGTGGCTGCCACCAACCGCTCGCCGCAGCAGGCCGTGGCCGACGGCAAGCTGCGCGAAGACCTGCTGTACCGCCTGAACGTCTTCCCGATCGAGGTGCCGCCGCTGCGCGATCGGCCGTCCGACATTCCGCTGCTGGCCGAGCACTTCCTGAAGGCCGTCGGCATCCAGGAGGGGCGCGCCAGGCGCTTCACGCCCGCGGCGCTGCGCCAGCTGCAGGGGCAGCCCTGGCCGGGCAACGTGCGCGAGTTGCGCAATGCGGTCCAGCGCGCCTATGTGATGGCCGACGACGACACGGTCGACGGCCAGTGGCTGCCAGGTGCGGCCCCGGCGGCGCCAGTGGCGGCGGTGGACGATGCCGATGCGCCGCCGGCGGCGAGCGTGAAGCCGGCCAACGGCGCCCGGCACGCCAGCGCCGCCGAGGGCGTGGTGGTGCCGATCGGCGCGTCGATGGCCGAGGCCGAGCGCGCGCTGATCCTCGCCACGCTGCGCCACTACAAGAACCAGAAGGAACGCGTCGCGTCGGTGCTGGGCATCAGCCTGAAGACGCTCTACAACCGCTTGAGGGAATACGCCGCCGACGATGCCGGGGCGCGCCCGGGCAAATAGGGTGGCGGGTGCGGCCGCAGCCGGCCGGCTGCCTCGTCCAGCCGCAGCGGCTTGCGGTGCTGCTCGCACAGCGCCTGCGCGAGGATGCGCGTCCAGCAGCGCCGCACGGCGGGGTGGTCGACGTCGGCCGGGTGCAGCTCCAGCCGCAGCAGCCGGCTGCGCGCCAGCGTCCTGGCGAGCAGCGTGTTCCACACGATCGACAGCAGGCGGCGCCAGCGCGAGCGTGTGCTGAAGACGATGCTGCGCGCGTGCAGGCGGCGCCGGCCCGGCCAGGCGACCAGCTCGGCCAGCGTGCAGGTGTAGGCGAAGCCGGCCGCCTCGACCGCGCGCCAGGCCGCGCCGCTGAGCAGCCAGGCCGGCGCGACGAAGCCCCGCACCGGCAGGTGCAGGGCCCGCGCCCAGGCCCGGGCGAGCGACAGGCGCTGCGCGGCCTCGTCCTCGCCGAGCGCGGCGAACTCGCCTTCGCCGGCGGTGTACCAGCGACGCAGCAGGCGGTCGCGCCAGCCGCCGGTGAGCGGCGCGTCGTCGGTGTGCGTCAGCCCGTGCAACGCCAGCTCGTGCCCGCGGTGTGCGAGCTCGTGCAGCCACCTGACGAAGGCCGGGGTGGCCGGGTTGCCGTGCAGCGCGGGAACGACGAGCAGCGTGATCGGCACGCGCACGCCGGCCGCGCGCGCCTGGGCCTGGATCTGCGTCATCACGCGCAGGCAGGCCGCCCAGTTCGCCGGGGCCACGTCGTGCAGCACGACGGTCAGGTAGCGGTGGGGGGAGGTGGGGGCTCGCTCAGGCATGGCGGGGATGCGCGTGGGCCGTCGATGCGGGTTCGTCACCGGCGCGGCGGACGGGTTGCAGCAGGCGCTGGTAGCGCCGCTCGAGCATGTCCAGCACGACCGGCCAATCCAGGCCGCGCGCACGTTCGAGCGCGGTGCGGCGGCGCTGGGTGTCGCCGTGCTGCAAGGCCCCGAGGATCGCGTCGGCCCAGTCCTCCGGCCGCTGCGATCGCAGCGTGATGCCCGCGCCGTAGACCAGCTCGCCCAGCCCGCCCGAGGCATTGGCCACCACCGGCGTGCCGCAGGCCATCGCCTCGAGTGCGCCCAGGCCGAAGGTTTCCTGGTCGCCGGCGTGAACGAAGGCATCGCAGCTCGCCAGCAGGCGGGCCAGCTGCGCGCTGTTCGGCGGCGGCGGCAGCACGTGCACGTGGCGCCCGCCGGGTGGTCGCGGGCCGTGGCCGACGGCCAGCAAGGCGTGGCCGGGGCCCAGCAGCGACACGGCGCGCGCCAGCAGGCCGAGGTTCTTCTCGGCGGCGAAGCGACCGGCGTAGATCAGCAGGTGGGTGCCGGGCTCGAGGCCCAGCCGCCGCTCCAGCGCGCGTCGCCATGACGGGTCGTCGGCGGCCGGGTGAAAGACCTGGCAGTCCACCCCCAGCGGCTGGTGCTGGGCATGGTGCACGCCGAGATCGTGCAGCAAGGCCGTCATCGCGCGGCTCGGGGCGAGCACGAGCTCGAATTCGCCATAGAGCCGGGCGAGGTACTGGCGCGCCTGGCGTTCGGCCCAGCGGCCGCGGCGCGTGTGCTGGCCCGGAAGCTCGCCGACCCAGCGCCGCGCCATCGCCGCCAGGTTGCTGTGGCAGAACGCGACCGAGGGCAGGTGCAGGGCGCGCGCCGCATCCAGCGCGGCCCAGGCCAGGGTGTAGGGGTCGGCGGCCTCGATGATGTCCGGCTCGGCGCGCTCGATCAGCTGCGCCACGTGCCGGCGATCGGCCACGAAGCGGTAGCCGCCCGAGAACGGGATCGGCCAGCCGCCGCAGTCGAGCATGCCGGCGCCGCTGGCGCCCGGCGCGACGAGCGTGTGGCGCCAGCCGCGCGCGCTCAGGGCGGCGCGCTTGGTGGTGATCAACCGGCGCACGCCGCCGACACCCGAACGCGGCCAGAACATCGTCGCGTCCAGCAGGTGGGGCCCCGTCATGGCCACGGTCGGGTCAGACGGGGCGGGCCGGTCTTCGTCTGGGCTCTGGCTCACGCCGAGGCCCGGGCACTCAGTTGCGGTCGCTGCGCGCCGCGCGGTCGGTCGACATCGACGAGTCGCTGCTCGGGCTGCTGCTGGAGCTGTCCATCGTCGAGCTGCTCGGGCTCGTGCTGCTCGGCGTGGAGGTGCTGGTGCTCGTGCTGCTGTCGTAGGTGGTCGAGCCGGTGGTGCCGCTCGGGCTCGCGGCCGGCGTCGTCGTGGTGGTCGTGGTGCTGGTCGTGGAGCTCGTGTCGGGCCCGGTCGACCCCTGTTGGGCCGCGGGCGCGCCTGCGGTGTCGGGTGTGCTTTGCGCAACCGCGACGCCGGCGGCGACCACCAGGCAGGCCGCAGCCGCGCTGGTCAAACGAGTGACGAGAGTGTTCATGCCAATGACTCCAAGGTGCGTTGAGGAACCGCTTCTCGCGCTGTGCCGGTGACCGACTGGCGCGCCAAGCGCCGTGGTGGCGTTCGGCAATCAGCGTGCCGATGCCTGGGGGTGCCGGCGGGTGGCGCCCGGGCAGGCACGGCGCATCGTTGCGGCAAGTTTTGCTGGCACGGGGCCTGCCCGAGCCGGCCGTGATCCCCACTCGTCACACGAAGACGCAGAGGAAACCAAGCGTTGCGTCGGAGCCCAGGGCCACCGTGGCGCAGGGCACACCGCTTGCCAAACCGAAGGCGCTTGCACCCGTCGTTCCGACAGGACCGCTGTCCCGTCAGTTGCTAAGGAGTCCGCACCATGAACCTCATCGTTTGGCTCGTCATCGGTGGCCTGGTGGGCTGGATCGCCAGCCTGATCATGCGCACCGATGCCCAACAGGGCATTCTGCTGAACGTCATCGTCGGTGTCGTCGGCGCACTGCTCGGCGGCTGGTTCATCTCACCGATGGTCGGTGTGCCGACGATCAACCAGGGTGTGTTCAGCGCCGGCGCCTTGCTGGTGTCGCTGGTCGGCGCCATCATCCTGCTGGCCGTCGTCAACCTCATCCGGCGCGGCACAGCGCGCTGACAGCCCATGACCGGGGGCGCGCCAGCGGGGCCGGGCGGCGGCGGTGATGCCGCCGCCGAGTCGTTGATCGACACCGTCCAGGCCCTGTTGCGCGAGTTGCCCGGGCTGTTCAGCGACCGGGTCGAGCTGTTCACGCTCGAGCTGTCGCGTGCCAGCGCTGCGCTGGGCCGCATCGTGGCCTGGCTGGTCTCGATCGCGGTCGTCGGCGTCACCGCCTGGCTGGCGTTGTGGGCCGGGCTCGGCGTGGGGCTGGTCCACCTGGGCCTGCATTGGGCGCTGGCCTTGCTGCTGGTGCTGGCGGTGAACCTGCTCGCGGTCGTGGTCGGCCTGAACCAGGTGAGGCGTCTGGCGCGGCAGCTGAGCCTGCCCGCCACGCGGCGGCACCTGACGCTCGGCAACGCATGGAGCGCGCCGGAGGCGGCGCCACCAACGGGGAGTGCTCACCATGCCGGCGCCGACGCAGCACCGCCCGTCGCCCGGTGGTGACACGGCGGACCATGACGACCTCGAGGCGCGCATCCGCCGCGCCGAGCTCGACCTGATCGCGCGCGACCAACGCGTGCGCCTTCGGCTGGCGACGCTGGGCGAGCGGGTTCAGCGCGCGCGCCAGCCGGGGCGCTGGGCCCTGCCGGTGGCCGGCGGCGCGGCGCTGCTGCTGGTCGGCTGGTGGCTGTCCCGGCGCGTCCAGCGCCGCGGGGCTGCGCAGGCCCGGGCCGACGCGGCCGCGCCGCGGCGCCGGGGCGCGCGCGCCGCGGGCGGTGGGCTCGGCCTGCTGCAATTGCTGACCCTGGCCTGGCCGCTGCTGCCCGAAGCCTGGCGTGCACGCTGGGGCCCGACCTCGACCGCGGCGCTTTTCAACCTCGGCAGCCTGGCGGGGGGCCACCTGGCCAGGCATCTGTTCGATCGCGACGCACCGGCATCGGCCCTGCCGCCGCTGCACACCGTGGCGCACGTCGATCTCGGGCGCTACGCCGGCACCTGGCACGAGATCGCCCGGCTGCCTTCGCCCTTCGAGGAGGCCTGCAGCGGGCAACCGCAGGTGAGCTACACGCTGCACGACGACCGGATCGAGGTCGCCCATCGTTGCCCGCTGGCGGACGGGCAGGTCCGGCGGGCCGAGGGCGAAGCGCGCGTCGTGCCCGGCAGCGGCGGCGCGCGCCTGAAGCTGAGCTACCTGCCGACGTGGCTGCGCTGGCTGCCGGGCGGCTGGAGCGACTGCTGGATCCTGCACGTCGACGAGGGCTACACCGTCGCGGTGGTCGGCGAGCCCCGCCGCCGCACCCTGTGGCTGCTGGCGCGCCGCCCGCGCGTCGAGCCCGAGACGCTGCAGCTGCTGATCGGCATGGCGCGGGCGCAGGGCTTCCCGGTCAAGCGGCTGGTGGTGTCGCAGCCCGGGGGTCACTGCGGCGCGCGGCCATAACTGATGGATTGAACGACACCCGCCTTGAAGCGCACGGTGGCGATCAGGTTGCCGGGCCCACGGTCGTAGACCCATTCCTCGATCGGCTGGCAGGCGACGAGCGCGCTGGCGAAGGGCTCGGCCACCGGCTGCAGCGTGCCGGCGTGGACCAGCGGCGCGCAGTGGCTGTCCTTCAGCAGCGGCTCGCCGCACTTGTAGAGCACCGACAGGCGCGAATCGCCTTCGCCCGTGCTGCTGCCGTTGCAGCGCAGGGATTCGGCCCGCGGCGCCCCGGCCGCCAGCGCGGCCGCCAGTGCCGCCAGCACCGGGGCGATCCCCCGGCGGACAAGCGTGGCGTTCATCACCTGCTCAATACTCGACCCTGCAATTCTGGTCCGCCGGATCGAGCGTGAGCTTTTCCGGCAAGTCGGCGCCGAGGTCGCAGCGCGGCAGCGACTGTGATTCGCCAAAGTCGATCACGATGGCCTGCCCTTGCACCGTGACGGCGAGGGCGTCGTCCATCTCGGGGTACTTGGGGTGGGTGAACTCGATCCGCACGGCCGTGCCCGATTCGCTCCACCTGTCGGGCCCGCCGCGGGCCGACTCCAGGCTGCAGCGGTTGGCGGGCTTGGCGGGCGTGGCGCAGAACAGGCTCTCGAAGCTCACCTGCTGCAGCTTGCCGTTCAGCAGCTTGACGGTGGCCGAGCCGCTGCTGCAACTGCTGAAGAGCTTGTAGCTGCAGGTGTAGGTGCCGGAAGCCTCGCCGAGCGCCACCGCCGCGCCAGCGCCGGGCGGCACGCCGAGCGAGAGCAGCAGGAGCAGGGCAGGCGCAGTGTTCTTCATGGGCGGCCGTCGAATGCTACTAAAGCGCGGCCGCCGCCTTCAAGCCTGCGGAGTGGGGGGGGCCGCCGGCAGGATCAGCGAGACGGTCGTGCCCCGGCCCGGCGCGCCGCTGATGCGGGCGCGGCCACCGGCCCCGGCGCAAAAGGCCTGCACCTGGGCCAGGCCGAGGCCGCTGGCCTGGCCGGCCGGCCGGGTGGTGAAGAACGGGTCGAAGGCGCGGGCGGCGGCGTGCTCGTCGATGCCTTGGCCGTCATCGCTGAAGCGGATCAGCACGCCCGGGCCGGGCGGCAGGCCATCGAGCTCGCCGGGCCCGGCGTTGCCGGCGGCGAGCCTGACGTGGGCGCCTTCCGGCGCGGCGGCCTGCAGCGCATCGCGTGCGTTCAGCGCGAGGTTGATCAGCGCCAGCTCGAGGCCGCCGGGGTCGGCGACGATGGCCCCGGTGCCGGGCGCGACCTCGACCTCGATCGCGATGCGCTTGCCCAGCACCACCGCAAGCAGCTCGCCCATCTCGGGCAGGCTGGAGGCCAGGTCGATGCGCTCGGCCCGGCCGGCGTGGCGGTTCGCGAAACGCTGCAGGTGCTGCGACAGCCGCCGCCCGGCCTCGACGGCGCGCATCGTGGCCGCCAGCGGCGCCTGCAGCTCGGGCTGCTGCTGGCCGTGCCGCTCGATCAGGTAGGCGCTGTTGCTGATCACGCCGAGCAGGTTGTTCATGTCGTGCGCCACGGCGCCGGTCAGGCGGCCCAGCGCCTCGAAGCGCTGGCCATGCAAGGCACGCTGCTCGGCCTCGCGGCTGCGCAGGGTCGCGGCCTCGAGTCGGCGTTCGAGCTCGGCGCGGGCCTCGCGCTGCGTGTTTTCGTCGTCGTTGATGTCGCGCGCTACAGCGCGTGACAGCCCCAGCGCACCGCCGATGGCCAGGCCCAGCAGCAGCAAGACGCCGCCGGCGAACCACGGCGACGCGCCCGGCGGCGCCCACCACAGCGCGGCGGCCAGCGCCGGCAGCAGCACCGCCGGGGCCAGCAGCAGCAGGCGGGAGCGTGTCGAGATCAGCATCGGTCGGGCGGCAGCGCCAGGGTGGGGCGCAAGCGGCGGGAGGGCGAACTTTAGTGCAGCACGCGCATCCGGTGCGATGCCGGGTGGGCGCTGCCGGTTCCGACCTTACGCCAAAACAAACGGCCCGCCATGGAAGGCGGGCCGCTCTCGGGGCCGCGCGAGCGGCGGTCGGTCAATTGCTCGGCGGACGCACGACGATGTCGTTGCGCACCGACTTCACGTCAGGCACAGCCGAGGCGAGCGAGCCTGCCTTGTCCTTCTCGGCCTGGCTGGTCGCGAAGCCCGAGAGTTGCACCGTGCCGTTGAGCGTCGTCACGTCGATGCGCATCGCGCTCACGTCGGGGTCGGCGGCCATGCGCGTCTTGACGCGGGCGGTGATGGTCTTGTCGTCGACGTACTGGCCGACGCTGCTCTGGCCGCTGGTGACGGCGCAGCCGCTGGCCGCCAGCAGCGAGCCCAGGGCCACCATCGTGGCGACGATCAATGATGACTTGTTCATGGGGTAGCTCCGTGAAGTGAACGGTACCCTGGCTGAGCAATCGGCGCGCCCGGCACCGTCAGTCGGCGATCTTGCGGCTGTTGATCGAGCCGGCCTCGCGCTGCGGGTAGCGGCCCACGTCGGGGCCGCGCAGCAGCATGCCGGTCTCGTCGATCGGCGGCTCGCCATGCATCGAGGTCAGCAGGCTTTCGTGGCCCTCTGCAGTCAGCAGCGCCTCGCGCCGCTCCATCACCTGGCTGGCCAGGCCCTCCCAATCGAGCTTGGCGCGGCGCAGCTGCGGAAACAGCTCGCCTTCCTCTTCCTTCACGTGGTGCATGAGGTACTCGCACATCACCGCGAAGCGGGCCGAGAACTTCTCGTCGATCGCGCTCGCGGCCTCGAGCTGGTCACCCAGGTAACGAATGATCTCGTGCTCGACCTCGGCTTCGTCGACGGCCTCGGCCTCGCCGACGATCGGCCGCATCACCGGATAGACGAGCTCCTCTTCCAGCGTCGCATGCACGCGCAGCAGCGCCAGCGTGCGCCGCACGATTGATTCGCACAGGTCGCCGTTGCGCTCGGCATCGAGATGCAGGAACTCGCGGTAGGCACGCTTGATCTGCCGATGGTCGTCCTTCAGCATGTCGATGATCTGGCTGCGCGCGGCGGTTGCGGCACGCGTCACGCGGGTGCTGGGGTGGTGGATGGGCATGGGGTGCTCCTGTACCCCGGGCATGGCAAGTGCTGTGCCGGGGGTGAATGCGCTGCTCCGCGGGATGGCGGCGCACAGCGGCCTTGCCCGGCACGGATTGCGGCAATTTCGGTGCCACCCCGGTAATTCGCGCGGAGCGGGCCCGCCTCTTCGAGAGGCTCTCACGCAAAGGAGAACTGCCGTGGCTGCCATGGAACTCCGTGCCGAGCATCGGCAGGCGCAGGCGCTGTCACCGCGCCTGCAACACGCGGTCAAGCTGCTGCAGATGTCCTCGCTGGACTTCGCGGCCATCGTGCGCAGCAAGCTTGGCGAGAACCCCTTCCTCGAGGACGAGGACGTTGCCGAGCCGGCCGCCGCCGTGTCCGATGCGGAGGGCATCGGCGCCGAGGCGCTGGCCGAGACCTTCGACGCCCGCGAGGCGATGGAGCCGCCCGGCGGCGACGACCGCGACCTGTGGCAGAGCGACCAGGCCGGCGGGGGCCTGCGCCGGGCCGAGGACGGCGAGGTTTCGGCGATGGAGCTGATGGCCGTCGAGACCACGCTGGCGATGCACCTGCATGGCCAGTTGAACGTGCTGCCGCTGAGCCCGCGCGACCTGCTGCTGGCGCGCGTCATCGTCGAGTCGCTCGACGACGACGGCTACCTGCGCACGCCGCTCGAGGAGTTGATCGACATCGCGCCGGTCGAGCCGGCGCCGACGCCGGACGAGCTGCTCATCGCGCTGCGGCGCGTGCAATCGCTGGATCCGCCGGGCGTCGGAGCGCGCAGCGTCGCCGAGTGCCTGAGGCTGCAGCTGCCGGCCATCACCTGCCCCGAGATGCGCGCCCTGGCCGTCCGCATCGTGGCCGAGCACCTGCCGGCACTGGCGGCGAGGGACCTGAACGCGCTCGCTGCCCGCCTGGGCGAGAGCGTTGATGGCGTGAAGGCGGCGTGCGAGCGCATCCGCCGGCTGGACCCGCGGCCGGGCTGGCGCCACGGCCCGGCCAACGTGGCCTACGTGATCCCCGACGTGGTGGTGAAGAAGCGCCGCAACGAGTGGTCGGTCCAGCTCAACCCGGCCGTCGTGCCCAGGATCCGCCTGAACCGGGTCTATGCGGAGCTGTTCCAGCGTCACCGCAAGCCGGCCGAGAACGCCGAGCTGGCGGGCCACCTGGAGGACGCACGCTGGACGCTGCGCAACGTCGAGCAGCGCTTTGCGACCATCCTGTCGGTAGCCGGCGCCATCGTGCGGCGCCAGCGCCACTTCCTCGATTACGGCCCGATGGCGATGAAGCCGCTGCTGCTGCGCGAGATCGCCCAGGAATGCGGTGTCCACGAATCCACCGTCTCGCGCGTGACGAACAACAAGTACATGGCCACGCCCAGCGGCGTGTTCGAGCTCAAGTATTTCTTCTCGCGGGCGATCGTCAGTGCCAACGGCAGCGCCTGCTCGGGCACCGCGATCCGCGGGCTGATCAAGGACATCGTCGAGGCGGAGGACCCGGCGCAGGCGCTGTCGGACGCCGAGATCCGCCGCCAGCTGGTCGACCAGGGGCTGACGGTCGCGCGGCGCACGGTCACCAAGTACCGCCAGATGCTGCACATCGAGGCGGTCGAGCGCCGGCGCCAGCGGTAGCTCGGTACGTGGCTTGCCGAGAGCGGGGTCCCGCCACCAACTGGAGCGATCCGCCATGGCCACTGAACTGCCTCCCTCGAACATCCCGAACGACCTGCCCGGTGCGGGCCAGGGCGCCGGCGCGTCGGCGGGCGATGCCGCCGGCATGGATGCGGCCGCCGAGCGGCGCTTCGAGCGCGTCGTCAGCGGCGCGCACGAGGCGGTCGACAGCGCGGCGGAGTCGGTCGCGCAGGCGGCCGAGCGGCTGCGCAGCCAGGCCCAGCGCTTCACCGACTTCGAGCGCGAGTGCGCCGACGCCTGCCGCAGCCGCGTGCGCGAGCACCCCTTGAGCTGCATCGCCGCCGCGCTGCTGCTGGGCGTGCTGATCGGGCGGCTGGGCGCGCGTTGACGCGGCGGTGTCGCTGTTCAGCGCGCCGGGCAGAAACGATCGAGCTCGCGGCGCAGCGGGCCGGCCGCTACGGGGCGCGCCTCAGGCCGGGGCTGTGGCCGCGCGACTGGCTGCCGTGGTGGCCATCAACTGCGCCTTGCGGCGCGCCAGTTCGCCGCCGAGCAGGCGCAGGTCGAGTTCGGTCTTCTTGACCTTGGGGAAGATCTCTCGCTCCTCTTCCTTCACGTGGTGCTGGATGTACTCGCCCAGCACGGTGACCTTCGCGTCGTACAGCGACGCATGGGACGACGCGGCCTCGATCTGCGCGATCAGGTCCTTGGCGGTGGCGTGCTCGACCGTCGCCTCGTCGATCAGGTCGGCCTCGCGGCCCAGGGCCTCGCGGGCCAACGGGTAGAACAGCTCCTCCTCCAACGTCGCATGCACCGTCAGCATCGTGCAGATGCGGGTGGCCAGCGCCTGCCTGTCGGCGCCCTCGGCGTCGTTCTCGACGAGCTTCTCGTAGTCGTCGAACAGGGCTTTCACGGCCTTGTGGTCGTCCATCAACATCTTGATCGCATCGGTCTTCGCGGTGGTGGGCATGGGGACTCCTTCAGGGGTGGGGCGCAGCGGGGGCGCAGTGGGGGGCAGGGGGCCGGCAAGACTTGCCGGCGTCGGCCCGCATCAGGCAAGGCGTGTGCCCCGGCAGGGGGCCCGAAGGGCCGCCGTGACAGGCATGCGTGTTGCCGCCTCGACGCTTGTCGGCGATCCGCCGATTCAACCTTGGAGTCAAGACATGCAAGGACCAGGACAGAACCGCCCCCAGGACCCGCAGCATCAGCGCAACGAGGCCGACCGTGATCCGCAACAGCAGCAACAGCAGCGTGGCGAATCCGGTCGCGGCAGCCAGCAGGGCTCGCGTGGCGGCCAGGGCGGACAGCAAGGCGGGCAGGAGCGCAGCGACCGCGGCGCGCCTCGCCAACCCGGCCAGCGCGAGGGCCAGGAAGGCCAGCGCGGGCAGGACGTGAACCGCGGCGGCCAACGCTGACGCGTCACCCGCCGGCCCCGCGAGGCCCCGCGGGGCCGGCTCAGATCGCGCCGTGCCGGATGCGCTCGAGCGCATCCTCGGCGTCCAGTGCGCTGCGCAACTCGGCGGCCAGGCGGCGGATGTCGACCACCAGCGCCAGCATCAGCGCCGGGCCGGCGTGCAGGCGCAGCGTCTCCTCGAGCGCGACGCAGCGCAACTGCAGTGCATCGGCCAGGCACAGGGCCAGCGAATCCTCGGCGCGCGCGCCCTCGGGCGTCATGGCGCCGACCGCGCCGTCCGCACGGCCGCGAGCCCCATGCGGTCGCACTCGGCCGCGCACTGGCGGCAGGCCTTGGCGCACGCGGCGCAGTGGTCCATCGGGTGCATCTCGCACTGCGCGGCGCAGGCCTGGCAGACCATCGCGCACATCGCGCACACGGTGTTGCGCATCGCGCTGTCGCGTGCCAGCACGCCGGCCGCGAAGCGGCAGGCGGCGGCGCAGTCGATGTCCAGCGCGATGCAGCGGGCCAGCTCGTTGACCTCGCCTTCGCGCAGGCAGCCCACGGCGCAGCGGTCGCAGGCGTCGGCGCAGGCGCTGCAGGCGTCGATGCAGCGCTGCAGATCGGCTTGGCTGCTCGTGTTCGTCATCATGTCGGCTCCTTGGGCGCGCGGGGCGGCGACCGGGACAAAGCTCGCTTGGCAAGAGGCGTTCCGCGCCCGCAGGCAATCCAGGGTGTGGGTACAGGGCTTGCCGGGCCAGGGCAGGACCAACTTGAGGAGCAGTCATGGCACGCTACGGAAGCAAGGCGCAGGAGAAGGTCGGGCGCGTGATGCACGAGTACAAGGAAGGCGAACTGAAGAGCGGGCGCAGCGGCAAGAAGGTGACGAACCCGAAGCAGGCCGTGGCGATCGGCCTGTCCGAGGCACGCAAGGCGGGCGCCAAGGTGCCGGCCAAGCGCAGCGCGGCCAGGCACCACTGACGGGGAGCCGGTGATGGAACGGGGCTGGGCCTGGGTCGCCGCCGCCATCGTGCTGGCGGCCTGCAGCCATGCCGCGACGACCGCGGCGCCCGAGGCGCGCGACCCGGGCTATGGCCCCGAGCCGACGCTGCCGGCGCCGCAGAAGAAGCTGATCCCCACGGTGCGTATCGCGCCGGCGAAGCCGTGGCCCCCGGGCACGGCGCCGGCGGCCGCGGCCGGCCTGGCGGTGAATGCGTTCGCCACCGGGCTGCAGCATCCGCGCTGGCTGCTGGTGCTGCCCAACGGCGACGTGCTGGTGGCCGAGACGAACGCGCCGGCCCGGCCCGACGACGGCAAGGGGCTGAAGGGCGCGCTGATGAAGCTCGAGATGAAGAAGGCCGGCGCCGCGGCGGCGAACGCCAGCCGCATCACGCTGCTGCGCGATGCCGACGGCGATGGCCGCGCCGAGACCCGCGAGGTGTTGCTGCCGAACCTGAACTCGCCGTTCGGCATGGCGCTGGTCGATGGCCGGCTCTACGTGGCCAACACCGACGCGGTGGTCTGGTTTCCCTACCGGGCCGGCGACACACGCATCGCCGACGCGGGCACCAAGCTGGTCGACCTGCCCGGCGGCCCGATCAACCACCACTGGACGAAGAACCTGATCGCCAATGCCGACGGCTCCCGGCTTTACGTGACCATCGGCTCGAACAGCAACGTGGGCGAGCGCGGGCTGGCGGCCGAGGATGGCCGCGCGGCGATCTGGGAGGTCGACACCGCCACGGGCCGGCACCGCGTGTTCGCCAGCGGCCTGCGCAACCCCAACGGCCTGGCCTGGGAGCCCGGCAGCAAGGTGCTGTGGACGGTCGTCAACGAGCGCGACGAACTCGGCAACAACCTCGTGCCGGACTTTCTCACCTCGGTGCGCGACGGCGGCTTCTACGGCTGGCCCTGGAGCTACTACGGCGCCCACGTCGACGAGCGGGTCACGCCGCCGCGGCCCGACATGGTGGCGCGCGCCGTGCCGCCCGACTACGCGCTGGGCTCGCACACGGCGTCGCTCGGGCTGACCTTCTCGGCCGGCACGAGCCTGGGCCCGGCCTACACGCACGGCGTGTTCGTGGGCCAGCACGGCTCGTGGAACCGTGACCCGCCGAGCGGCTACAAGGTGATCTTCGTGCCCTTCGATGGCCCGAAGCCCGCGGCCGGCGCGATGCCGGTGGAGGTGTTGACCGGCTTCCTGGGGCCCGAAGGGGAAGCCCGGGGCCGGCCGGTGGGCGTGGCGCTGGACAAGCGCGGCGCGCTGCTGGTGGCCGACGACGTGGGCGACACCGTCTGGCGCGTGAGCCGGGCGAGCCCCTGAGGGCCGCCGGCCCGGCCACGCGGGCGGCGTCAATCCGTCGGTAAAGCTTACCGGGATCGCGCAAGTCTTCCCGTCGCACCGGCGCTCAGTGCGTCGACGGGGCCTGGCCCAGCGCCGGTGGCAGCCGGCATGCCCACGTCGGTGGGCAGCGGGCACGGAAGCTGCTGTCACGGCCCATTACGGCCGCGCGGGATCGGCCAGTGCACAGGTGCGAGGAGTGGACATGAGCACGCAGGGCATCGACACCCCGGTCAGGCATGAACCGGCGCAGGAGTTGCATGTCTTGCTGGCGGCCCTCGTCGCCCTGCGCGACGGCGATGCCAGCGTGCGCTTGCCGCACCATTGGTCCGGCCTCGCAGGGCGCGTGTCCGACGCGTTCAACGACGTGGTCGAGCGCAACGCGACGATGGCCAAGGAGCTGGCGCGGCTGCGCCAGGTCGTCGGCAAGCAGGGCAAGCTGAAGCAGCGCGCGTCGCTGCGCGAGTCGCGCGGTTTCTGGGGCGAATCGATCGACTGCATCAACTCGCTGATCGACGACCTTGTGCACCCGACCTCCGAGGTGGCGCGGGTGATCGGCGCGGTGGCCCAGGGCGACCTGAGCAAGAGCATGGCGCTCGAGGTCGACGGCCGGCCGCTCGAGGGCGAGTTCCTGCACACCGCGCAGACGATCAACAAGATGGTCGACCAGCTCGGCAACTTCTCGGCCGAGGTCACGCGCGTGGCGCGCGAGGTCGGCACCGAAGGCAAGCTCGGCGGCCAGGCGACCGTCAAGGGCGTGGCCGGCACCTGGAAAGACCTGACCGACAGCGTCAACTCGATGGCCGGCAACCTGACCGCCCAGGTGCGCAACATCGCCGATGTGACCACCGCGGTCGCCAAGGGCGACCTGAGCAAGAAGATCGAGGTCGACGTCAAGGGCGAGTTCCTGACGCTGAAGAACACGATCAACACGATGGTCGACCAGCTGCGCTCGTTTGCCTCGGAGGTGACGCGCGTTGCCCGCGAGGTCGGCACCGAAGGCTCGCTCGGCGGCCAGGCGCGCGTCGAGGGCGTGTCGGGCACCTGGAAGGACCTGACCGACAGCGTCAACTCGATGGCCGGCAACCTGACCAGCCAGGTGCGCAACATCGCCGACGTGACCAAGGCCGTGGCGGCCGGCGACCTGAGCAAGAAGATCACCGTCGACGTGAAGGGCGAGATCCTCGAGCTGAAGAACACGGTCAACACGATGGTCGACCAGCTGCGCTCGTTCGCGGCCGAGGTCACGCGCGTGGCGCGCGAGGTCGGCACCGAGGGCAAGCTCGGTGGCCAGGCCGACGTGCAGGGCGTGGCCGGCACCTGGAAGGACCTGACCGAGTCGGTCAACTTCATGGCCGGCAACCTGACTTCTCAAGTGCGCAACATCGCCGAGGTGACCACCGCCGTGGCGGCTGGCGACCTGAGCAAGAAGATCACCGTCGACGTGAAGGGCGAGATCTCGGAGCTGAAGCTGACGATCAACACCATGGTCGACCAGCTCTCGTCGTTCGCGGCGGAAGTTACTCGCGTGGCGCGCGAAGTCGGCACCGACGGGCGCCTGGGCGGCCAGGCCGACGTCAAGGGCGTGTCCGGCACCTGGAAGGACTTGACCGAATCGGTCAACTCGATGGCCTCGAACCTGACGAGCCAGGTGCGCAACATCGCCGACGTCACCAAGGCCGTGCAGGCCGGCGACCTGAGCAAGAAGATCACTGTCGACGTGAAGGGCGAGATCCTCGAGCTGAAGAACACGGTCAACACGATGGTCGACCAGCTTCGCTCGTTCGCGGCCGAGGTCACGCGCGTGGCGCGCGAGGTCGGCACCGAGGGCAAGCTCGGCGGTCAGGCCGACGTGCAGGGCGTGGCCGGCACCTGGAAGGACCTGACCGAGTCGGTCAACTTCATGGCCGGCAACCTGACTTCTCAAGTGCGCAACATCGCCGAGGTGACGACCGCAGTCGCCAAGGGCGACCTGTCGAAGAAGATCACCGTCGACGTCAAGGGCGAGATCCTCGAGCTGAAGAACACGATCAACACGATGGTCGACCAGCTGCGCTCGTTCGCGGCCGAGGTCACGCGCGTGGCGCGCGAGGTCGGCACCGAGGGCAAGCTCGGCGGCCAGGCCGACGTGCAGGGCGTGGCCGGCACCTGGAAGGACCTGACCGACTCGGTCAACTTCATGGCCTCGAACCTGACGAGCCAGGTGCGCAACATCGCCGACGTCACCAAGGCCGTGCAGGCGGGCGACCTGAGCAAGAAGATCACCGTCGACGTGAAGGGCGAGATCCTCGAGCTGAAGGCGACGATCAACACCATGGTCGACCAGCTCTCGTCGTTCGCGGCCGAGGTGACCCGCGTCGCGCGCGAGGTCGGCACCGAGGGGCGCTTGGGCGGCCAGGCGCAGGTCAAGGGCGTGTCCGGCACCTGGAAGGACCTGACCGACAACGTGAACTTCATGGCCGGCAACCTGACGAGCCAGGTGCGCGGCATCGCCAAGGTCGTGACGGCCGTCGCCAACGGCGACCTCAAGCGCAAGCTGACGGTGGAGGCCGAAGGCGAGATCGCCGCGCTGGCCGAGACCATCAACTCGATGATCGACACGCTGGCCACCTTCGCCGACCAGGTGACGACCGTGGCGCGCGAGGTCGGCGTCGAGGGCAAGCTCGGCGGCCAGGCCAAGGTGCCCGGTGCGGCCGGCACCTGGAAGGGCCTGACCGAGAACGTGAACGAGCTCGCGGCCAACCTCACGACCCAGGTGCGGGCCATCGCCGAGGTCGCCACCGCGGTGACGCAGGGCGACCTGACGCGCTCGATCACCGTCGAGACGCAAGGCGAGGTGGCGGCCCTGAAGGACACGATCAACGAGATGATCCGCAACCTGAAGGACACCACGCAGAAGAACACCGAGCAGGACTGGCTGAAGACCAACCTCGCGAAGTTCAGCCGCATGTTGCAGGGCCAGAAAGACCTGGTCACGGTCGGCCAGCTCATCCTGTCGGAGCTGGCGCCGGTGGTCAGCGCGCAGCAGGCCGAGTTCTACGTGATGAGCGGCGCCGGCGAGCTGCCGCGCCTGAAGCTGCTGGCCAGCTACGCCTCGGGCGGGCAGGCCACGCACGGCAAGGTGGTCGAGCTGGGCCAGGGCCTGGTGGGCCAGTGCGCGATCGACAAGCGACGGATCTTGCTGACCAACACGCCCAGCCAGGCCTTTCGCATCGCCTCGGGCCTGGCGGAGCACGCGGCCATGGACGTGCTGGTGCTGCCGGTGGTGTTCGAGGGCCAGGTGCGCGGCGTGCTCGAGCTGGCCTCGCTCGAGCATTTCAACCCGGTGCACGAGGCCTTCCTCGACCAGCTCACCGAATCGATCGGCATCGTGATCAACACGATCGAGGCCAATTCCCGCACCGAGGATCTGCTCACGCAGTCGCAGTCGCTCGCGCAGGAGCTGCAGAGCCGGCAGGAAGAGCTGCAGCAGACCAACCAGGAGCTGCAGGACAAGGCCCGCCTTCTGGCCCACCAGAACCAGGAGGTCGAGCGCAAGAACCAGGAGGTCGAGCAGGCCCGCCAGGCGCTGGAGGAGAAGGCCGAGCAGCTCGCGCTGACCTCCAAGTACAAGAGCGAGTTCCTGGCCAACATGAGCCACGAGCTGCGCACGCCGCTGAACTCGCTGCTGATCCTGTCGGACCAGCTGTGCAAGAACCCGGATGGCAACCTGAGCCCGAAGCAGGTCGAGTTCTCGAAGACCATCCACGCCTCGGGCAACGACCTGCTGATGCTGATCAACGACATCCTCGACCTGTCGAAGATCGAGTCCGGCACGGTGGCGGTGGATGTCAGCGAGATGCGCATCGACGAGCTGCACCGCTCGATCGAGCGGGGCTTCCGCCACTTCGCCGAGTCCAAGCACGTCGACTTCGTCGTGCAGATCGAGCCACCGCTGCCCAAGAGCATCGTCACCGATGTCAAGCGGCTGCAGCAGATCATCAAGAACCTGCTGTCCAACGCGTTCAAGTTCACCCACGTCGGCCAGGTGACCTTCAGCATCTCGCAGGCGGCCGGCGGCTGGTCGACCGAGAACGACGAGCTCAACCGGGCAGGGCAGGTGATCGCCTTCGCGGTGGCCGACACCGGCATCGGCATCTCGCCCGACAAGCAGCAGATCATCTTCGAGGCCTTCCAGCAGGCCGACGGCTCGACCTCGCGCAAGTACGGCGGCACCGGCCTGGGCCTGGCGATCAGCCGCGAGCTCTCGCGGCTGCTGGGCGGCGAGATCCACCTCGCCAGCGCGCCGGGCCAGGGCAGCGTCTTCACGCTGTACCTGCCGCAGAGCTACAACGCCGTGCGCAGCGGGCGCCACGGGCGCACCCCGCCCGCCGCCGTGGTCGAGCCGCTGCCGCTGCCGCCCCCGCTGGACGCCCTGGCGTCGGCCGAGGCGCCGCCCGCCGCGGCGCCGGTGCTGTTCGCCAACCATGCCGACGACGACCGCGACGACATCGCGGCCGGCGACCGCGTGATGCTGATCGTGGAGAACGAGGTCGGGTTCGCCAAGGTGATGCTCGAGGCGGCGCGCGCCAGCGGCTTCAAGGGCCTGGTCACCGGCACCGGCGCGAGCGCGCTGACGATGACGCTCGAGTTCCACCCGGCCGTGATCACGCTGGACATCCACCTGCCCGACATGGCCGGCTGGCGCCTGCTCGACCGGCTCAAGGCCGACACGGCGACCCGCCACATCCCGATCTGCGTCGTGTCGACCGACGATGCGCGCGACCGGGCGCTGCAGGCCGGTGCGCTGGGCTTCCTCGCCAAGCCGCTGCAATCGGCCGACGTGGCGCGCGCGGCGATCGAGGAGCTGCTCGCCTACGCCGACCGCGCCGTCAAGCGGCTGGCGGTGGTGATGCCGCGCTCGCTGCTGCGCACCCAGCTGCTGACCGCGCTCGATGGCGACACCGAACTGCTGGTGGCCGACGACGCCGTGCAGGCGCGCCAGCTCCTGGCGCGGGCCGACTGCGTGGTGGTCGACGCGGGGCTGCCCGATTTCGGGCCGGAGGACATCCTCGACGCGGTCGCCGACCGGCGCGGTGTCTGCCAGCTGCCGGTGGTGGTCAGGCGCGCGCCGGGCAGCAACGGGCCGGCCTGGCGCCGTGGCCGCGGCGGCTTCGGCCAGGGCGAGGCGGACACGCTCACGGGCCTGCGCCACGAGATCGCCTTCTGGCTGCACCGCGGCCCGGACCTGATGGCCGACCACGAGCTGTGCGACCTCGAGCTCAGGTTGGCCGAGCAGCACGGGCTCAAGGGCCGCAAGGCGCTGATCGTCGACGATGACATGCGCAACATCTTTGCGCTGGCCACCGTGCTGGACGAAGTCGGCATGCTCATCGTCACGGCGGACAACGGCCGCGAGGCGATCCGCCTGGTCGAGGCCGACCCGGCCATCGACGTGGTGCTGATGGACATCATGATGCCGGAGATCGACGGCATCTCGACGATGCAGCAGATCCGCAAGCTGCCGCGCGGGCGCGAGCTGCCGATGGTCGCCGTGACCGCCAAGGCGATGAAGGGCGACCGGCGCAAGTGCATCGAGGCCGGCGCGTGGGATTACCTGTCGAAGCCGGTGGACTCGACCAACCTGCTCGCCGCGCTGCGCGGCTGGCTCTGCAGGTGACCGCCGTGGCACTGCCCGAGCCTGCTGCCGACGCCGTGGCGACCGATCGCGTCAACATCCTCGTCGTCGACGACCTGCCGGAGAAGCTGCTGGTCTTCCGCACCGTGCTGGAGGATCTGCAGCAGAACATGGTCTTCGTGCGGTCGGGCACCGAGGCGCTGCGCGAAGTGCTCGCGCGCGAGTTCGCGGTGATCCTGCTCGACGTCAACATGCCGGACATCGACGGCTTCGAGACCGCTGCGCTGATCCGCCGCCACCGGCGCTCGGCCCACACGCCGATCATCTTCATCACCTCGTACGCCGATGAGCTGCAGACCGCGCGCGGCTACTCGCTCGGTGCGGTCGACTACATCCTCTCGCCCGTCGTGCCCGAGGTGCTGCGCTCGAAGGTGCGCGTGTTCGTCGAGCTGCACGTCCTGCAAAAGCGCATCGCGCGCCAGGCCGACGAGCGCGTCGCGCTCGCCGCCTCGGCCGCCGCGCTGCAGGTGGCCGAGGAAGCCAATCGCCGCTCGGCGACGCTGTCGGAGCTGAGCCACGCGCTGTCCGGCCTGCTCGACGTGCACACCGGCCTGCACACCTTGCTGGAGAACACGGTGCCCGCGCTGTGCGGGGCCGCCAGTGCGGTGCTGCTGGACGAGCACCTGCGGGTCGGGCGGGTGGTGCAGCGGCGCGATGCGGCGGCGCGGACGGTGGACCTGGCGCCCGACGACCTGGCCGGGGACGAGCTTGCGGCGCTGGCCTCGCTGGCGCCGTTGGCCGAGCCCGTGCCCGTGCCGGCGACGGTGCGCGCCTACCCGCTGCGCCACGGCGACCGCCTGCTGGGCGCGTTGCTCGTCCGCGGCCAGCCCACCGCGCTGGGCGACGTGCTGCTGGACGAGGTCGCCGCGCGCGCGGCCGTGGCCTTCGCCGCCGCCCAGCTGCACCAGAGCCTGCAGGTCGAGATTGCCGAGCGCCGCCAGGCCGAGGCGCGGCTCGAGGACGCGAGCCGGCGCAAGGACGAATTCATCGCCATGCTGTCGCACGAGCTGAGAAGCCCGCTGGCGCCGATCCGCAACGCGGTGGAGGTCATCCGCCGCCTGGCGCCGCGCGACGCGACGCTGCAATGGGCCACCGACATCACCGACCGCCAGGTGCGCCAGCTCACCCGCCTGGTCGACGAGCTGCTGGATGTCGCGCGCATCAGCCAGGGCAAGATCGTGCTGCAGCGCACGGCGCTGGATCTGTGCGCGTCGATGGCCGAGTGGGTCGAGACGCAGCGCCCCTTCATCACCAGCCGGCGCCAGACCCTGACCCAGGCGCTGCCGCCGCAGCCGGTGTGGGTGCATGCCGACGCGGCGCGCATCCAGCAGGTGGTCAGCAACCTGCTCAGCAATGCGATCAAGTACACGCCCGACGAGGGCAGCCTGCACGTGGCCGTGACCGCCGACGACGGCCAGGCGGTGATCAGCGTGCGCGACAACGGCATGGGCATCGAGCCCGACCTGCTGCCGCGCGTGTTCGACCTGTTCGAGCAGGGCCACCGCACGCTGGACCGCAGCCAGGGCGGCCTGGGCATCGGGCTGACGCTGGTGCAGCTGCTGGTCAAGCTGCACAGCGGCCGCGTCGAGGCGCTGTCCGCCGGCTCCGGGCAGGGGGCCGAGTTTCGCGTCTACCTGCCCCTGCAGCCCCAGGCCGCCGACAGCCCGCACGCGGCCGAGCCGGTGCCGGCCAGCCCGGTGGTGCGACGGCGCATCCTCGTCGTCGACGACAACGTCGACGTGGCCGACACGACGGCCGCCATCCTCGGCCTGTCCGGCCACACGCTGTGCACCGCGCACGACGGGGCCGAGGCGCTGGCGCAGGCCGAGGCCTTCCAACCCGAGGTGGTGCTGCTGGACATCGGCCTGCCGGTGATGGATGGCTACGAGGTCGCCCGCCGCCTGCGCGAGCTGCCGGCCACGCGCGAGGTGCTGCTGATCGCGCTGACGGGCTACGGCCAGTCCGCCGACCGCCAACGCGGCCGCGAGGCCGGCTTCGACGAGCACCTGCTCAAGCCGATCGACCCCACGGTGCTGGACGAGCTGATCGCGCGGGGCCGGGCGGCCCCCGGCGCCACGCTGTACGCGTTTCGCCGGCCGGGCGGGCAGGGCGGGCGCTGAGCGGCATGCGGCGTCGGTAAACCTGACCACTTGCCGGAAAAAAGAACCGGCGACACCGCGGCAGGGCCACCCGCCGGCCGGCGGGGCGTCCCGCAGCCGGCCGCTGCCGTGCCCGGTGGGGGCAGCTTTTGTTCCCAGTCGTGACGGCGGCCCGCGAGGAAGGGGGCCAGGCGCGGCGTCGAGCCTGTGACAGGCTGCAACGCTGCCGCCGAATCGGCACGAACGATGCATGAAAGGCAGGCCCAAGGAGACTCCGCATGCTCACGATCCAGCGCCACACCGAACAACGCCAGCAGCAGACCTTGTCGCCGCGCCTGCAGCGCGCCGTCTGGCTGCTGCAGCTGTCGTCGACCGACTTCGCGCACGAGGTGCAATCGGTGCTCGGGCGCAACCCCTTCCTCGAGGGCGACGAGGCCGAAGGCGGCGCCGAGGCGCCCGTCGTCGCCGCGCTCGGGCCCGACCGCGTCGCCGGGGCCGATGGCAGCAACGGCAGCACGTCCGCGGGCCCCCTGGACGGCCTGGAGGGCCTGGACAGCTTCGACAGCATCACCGCCGCGCCGGGCCCCGCCGCCGAGCTCGCGTCCGGCCTGGCCGCCGACGGGCCGGCCGCGGCCACGACGGCCGATGGGGCGGAGCTGGGCGAATTCGGCGCCATGGCCGACGGCGGGCCCGAGCCCTTCGACAGCGACATCTGGCATGGCGAGGGCCTGACGCGCCTGCGCCGCGCGGAAGAGGGCGACATCGGCGCGCTCGACCTGATGGCCGCCGAGCCGACCCTGGCCTCCCAGTTGCACGCACAGCTCGACCTGCTGTCGCTGCCCGAGCGTGATGCCGCGCTGGCCCGCGCGATCGTCGAATCGCTCGACGACGACGGCTACCTGCGCCTGGCGCTGGCCGAGATCGTCGATCTGGCCGAGCTGACGCCGCCGGCCACGCTGCCCGAGCTGAAGATCGCGCTGTGCCGCGTGCAATCGCTCGAGCCGGCCGGCGTGGCGGCGCGCAACGTGGCCGAGTGCCTGACGCTGCAGCTGCCCGCCATCGACTGCCCCGACATGCGCGGCCTGGCGCACCGCATCGTCAACGAGCACATGGAGGCGCTGGCGCGGCACGATGTCGCGCGCCTGGCGCGCGAGCTGCGCCGGCCGCAGCAGGAGATCGAGGCGGTGTGCGAGCGCATCCGCCGGCTCGACCCGCGCCCCGGCTGGCGCTGCGGGCCCTCGCAGGTGCAGTACGTGGTGCCCGACGTCATCGTGCGCAAGGTGCGCGGCCGCTGGGCGGTGCAGCTCAACAGCGCGATCGTGCCGCGCGTGCGCATGAACCGCGTCTACGCCGACCTGTTCCAGCGCCACCGCCGCGCGGACGACCAGGCGCTGGCCGAGCACCTGAAGGAGGCGCGCTGGACGCTGCGCAACGTCGAGCAGCGCTTCGCCACCATCGTGCAGGTGGCCGAGGCCATCGTCGCGCGCCAGCAGCGCTTCCTCGAGCACGGCCCGATGGCGATGCGGCCGATGGGCCTGCGCGAGATCGCCGACGAGCTCGGCCTGCACGAATCGACCGTCTCGCGCGTGACGAACAACAAGTTCATGATGACCCCGCTGGGCGTGTTCGAGCTCAAGCACTTCTTCTCCCGCGCGCTGACCACCGACAGCGGCAAGACCTGCTCGGGCACCGCGCTGCGCAGCCTGATCAAGGACATGATCGAGGCCGAATCGGCCAATGCGCCACTGTCGGACGCCGACATCGCGCGCCAGCTCGCGCAGCAGGGTGTGCGCCTCGCGCGCCGCACCGTCACCAAGTACCGCCAGCTCCTTCGCATCGACCCGATCGAGCGGCGGCGGAAATGAGGCCCCCACGCCCCCTTCCGGGGGGCGCCTTGCAGGCCGCGCCGGGCCGTTCACTGGCACAGCCAGTCCACTGGACTGTCTGTGTCCGCGTTCACCCCGGCCCCTCGCCAGGCACGAACAGTCCACTGGACTGTTCATGTCCGGGCTCGGCCCCCCGGGGGGGCTCGCGCAGCGGACCGGCAGAGCCGGATCCGCGCGCGCCGCTTGAAGGGCGGCGGCTCCTGCGGAGCGCCTTGGGGAGCGCACCTTGGCCACCCGCTGGTTCGTCGTCGTCGGGCTGCTGCTGATCCTGATCGGGCTGACGGACACCTGGCGGCGCGAGTTGCCGGTGACCGCGGCGGCGATCTACCTCATCGCCGGCCACCTGCTCGGGCCGGAATTCGCCGGCTTCATCGACCTCGGCCTCGCGCGCGACGCGGTGCTGCTCGAGCACCTGGCCGAGGTTGCGCTGCTGATCTCGCTGTTCGCCGTCGGCCTGCGCCTGCGCGCACCGCTGGCCGACCCGATCTGGCGTACGCCGCTGGTGATGGCCACCGCGACGATGCTGGCCAGCGTGGCGCTGCTGTGCGCCGCCGGGCTCACGCTCGGCCTGGCGATCGGGCCGGCCCTGCTGCTGGGCGCCGCGCTGGCGCCGACCGACCCGGTGCTCGCTTCCGACGTGCAGGTCGACCACGAACGCGACCGCGACCGGCTGCGCTTCTCGCTCAGCGCCGAGGCCGGGCTCAACGACGGCACCGCGTTGCCGATGGTGCTGCTGGCGCTGGGCCTGATGGGCCTGCACGAGCTCGGCGCCGGCGGCTGGCGCTGGGGTCTGGTGGACCTGCTGTGGGGCGCGGCCGGCGGGCTGTCCGTGGGCTGGGCGCTGGGCTTCGCGTTCAGCCGGCTGGTCGTGTGGCTGCGGCGCGAGCGCGAGCAGGCACTGGGCATGGAAAGCTTTCTCACGCTCGGGCTGATCGCGCTGACCTACGGCCTCGCGCTGCTGCTGCAGGTCGGCGGCTTTCTCGCGGTGTTCGCCGCCGGCCTGGCGATGCGCCAGGTCGAGCGGCGCGAGCTGCCCGCCGAGGACGCCGCCTACATGGCCAGGGCGGTGCTCGACTTCACGCTCGATCTCGAGAAGCTGGCCGAGCTGGTGGTGATGATCGTCGTCGGCGCGCTGCTGACGCGCGAGGCGTTCACGGCGCAGACGATCGGTGCGGCCCTGGTGGTGTTCTTCGTGGTGCGGCCGCTGGCGGTCTACGCGACGACCTGGCGGCTCACGCTGGGCCGCTCGCAGCGCGGCCTGGCCGCGTGGTTCGGCATCCGCGGCGTGGGCTCGATGTACTACCTGGCCTTCGCCGCGGCGCATGGCGCGGGCGGGCCGCAGCTGGGTTGGGTGGCCGACGCGGTGCTGGTCACGATCACGCTGTCGGTGCTGCTGCACGGCACCTCGGCCACGCCGGTGATGCGCTCGTACCGGCGCTCGCGTTCTCGCCGCCGCCCGCCGGCGGGGTGAAGCCGGGGTGGGAACATGGCTTGCTGGTCGGCATCACCATGCCCGTGCCCACCACCCCGAACCCCGAAGTGCCGCCGCATCCGGTGCCCCCGCCCGAGCCGCCGCACCGCCACATCCACGACCCCGATCCGTGGCAGCCGATCGCGCCCGTGCAGGATCCGCCGGCGCAGCCGCCGATGCCGCAGATGGTTGCCTGATGACCGCGGTCGCTGGCCGACCCGTCGCACGCCGGCCGCGCCTGGCCCGGCGCCCGCGTGACCCGCGCACGAAAGTTGCCCCACGGGCCGCGTGCCTTTCCACCCCTCGAACAGGAGCACCTCATGAGCCCGATGACCTGGCCGCGCCTCGCGACCGCCTTCTTTACCGCCACCGTGGTGGCCGCCGCCACCCTCGGCCTGGCCGGCTGCGAGCGCCGCACGACGACCGACACCGCGACCGGCGGCACGACGAGCTCGCCGGCGACCACGGACACGGCCCCGGCCGGCGCGATGCCGCCCGCCTCGGCGGCGAGCCAGTGAACGGCCCCGGCATCGTGGCGGCGCACGTCGAGCCGCCGCCGCCGGACACGATGCCGCCCCCGCCGCCGCCCGAGCTGCCAGCGCAGCCCGGCGACCTGCCGCCCGAGATCCCCCAGCCCGAGCCGGCGCCGCCGTCAGGGCCGGGGTAGCACCAGGGTCAGTGTTGTGCTGCGCGCAGCTGGTCGCGCAGCGTGCGCACCTGCAGGTGGTTGCGCTTGAGGCCGTCGAACTGGCGCTCGATCACCGGGCGCACGTCGGCCGGCAGCGACTCTTCCAGGGCGCTGCGGTAGCGCGCCACCGCGGTGTCCTCGCCGCGCTCGCACTCTTCCAGCATCGCGAGATCGCTGTAGCCCGACAGCGTGCCCTTCACCGCGACCCAGCCGCGATGCACGGCGCCCGTCGCGGTGCCGCCCTCGTCGGGCGTGCCGCCGTTCTGGCGGATCAACGACTGCAACTCGGCCGCCGCCTGTCGGCACTCCTCGGCGCGGGCATTGAAGGTCCGGCGCAGGTCATCGGCGTTGACATGTTCGGCGCAGCTGAGAAAACCGTACTCGCCGTCCTTGCAGGTGGATACCAGCTTGTTCAGCGTATCGATCAGGTCCTTGTGTTCCATGGTGGCCTCTCTGTCGTCAGGGAAGAAAGAAGGGATGGGACTGTCGGACGGGCACGGGGCGTGCCCGGGGCCCCCGGGTGCAGGCCCCGGCGCGCGCGGAACGGGCACGCCGCTTGCCGCCGCAGCCGCATGTCGAAGACGGTCGCGGACCATCTGGTCGAGCGCTTGCACCAGTGGCAGGTGCAGCGCGTCTTCGGCCACCCGGGTGACGGCAGCGACGGCCTCGTCCGCGCGCTGCGGCGCGCATCCGGCGAGGTCGGAGCGGGCGCGGGCGTGCAGTTCGTCCCCACGCGCCACGAGGAGCTGGCCGCCTTCATGGCCTGCGCGCACGCCAAGTTCACCGGCGAGGTCGGCGTGTGCCTGGCCGCCCCGGGCCCCGGGGCGATCCATCTGCTCAACGGCTTGTACGACGCCAGGCTCGACCACCAGCCGGTGGTCGCCCTGGTCGGCCTGCAGGCGCGCTCGGCACTGGGCGGCGATGACCGGCCGGAGCTCGACCTTGCCGCGCTGTTCCGGGATGTCGCCAGCGACTGTCTGCAGACCGTCACCGTGCCGGCGCAGCTGCGCCATGTGGTCGACCAGGCGTTCCGCATGGCGATCGAGCGCCGCTCGGTGAGCTGCATCATGCTGCCGAGCGACGTGCAGGAGCTGCCCGCGCCGGACGAGCCGCCGAGCGAGCATGGCACGCCGCACGGCGGCGCCGGCCACGGCCCGCGCGTGGCGTTGCCGGCCGATGCCGAGCTCACGCACGCGGCCGAGCTGCTCAACAGCGGCCGGCGCGTGGCCATCCTCGCCGGCGCGGGCGCGCTGCAGGCGGGCGACGAGCTGGCCGAGGTGGCCGAGCGGCTCGGCGCCGGCGTCGCCAAGGCCTTGCTCGGCAAGGCCTGCCTGCCCGACGACCTGCCCGGCGTGACTGGCGCGATCGGCCTGCTGGGCACCCAGCCGAGCTGGGACCTGATGGCCCACTGCGACACGCTGCTGGTGGTCGGCTCGAACTTCCCGTACCCCGAGTTCCTGCCGCCGGAGGGCCAGGCGCGCGGCGTGCAGATCGACGTCGACGGCCGCCGCCTGGCGCTGCACTACCCGATGGAGGTGAACCTGGTCGGCGACAGCCGCGAGGTGCTGCGTGCGCTGCTGCCGCGGCTGCGGGTGCAGACGGACCGGCGCTGGCGCGAGCGCGTCGAGCACAACGTGGCGCACTGGTGGCGGGTGACGCAGGCGCAGGCAATGGCGCCGGCCGAGCCGATCCACCCGCAGCGCGTGTTCTGGGAGCTCTCTTCCCGCCTGCCCGAGCAGTGCGTCGTGACCTGCGATGCCGGCGCGGCCGCCTTCTGGTTTGCGCACGGCCTGAAGCTGCGGCGCGGGATGATGGCCTCGCTGTCGGGCGGGCTGGCCTCGGTGGGGGCGGCGCTGCCCTATGCGATCGCCGCCAAGCTGGCGCACCCCGCGCGGCCGGTGATCGCGCTGCTCGGCGACGGCGCGATGCAGATGAACGGCCTGAACGCGCTGATCACCATCGCCCACACCTGGCGCCAGTGGGCCGATCCGCGGCTGGTGGTGATGCTGCTGCGCAGCGGCGACGTCCCGTATGCGGAACATGCCCAGCTGCTGGGGCTGGTGGGCGTGCGCATCGACGCGCCGGACGGCGTCGGCACGGCCTGGGACGCGGCCCTCGCCGCCGACCGGCCGGTGCTGCTGGAAATGGTGACCGACCCGAACGTGCCGCCCGCGCCGCCGCACCTGCGCGGCCAGCAGCTGCGCGCCTGCGCCGCGGCGCTGCTCCGGGGCGACCGCGAGGGCATCGCCACCGTGGTGGCCGCCGCCCGCCAATGGTGGAGCGGCCGCGTCGCCACGGACGAGCCGGCCTTGCCGGCTGTTCCGACACCCCGTGCCGTGCCCATGCCCGCGTCGGTCGCCGAGGAATCGGCGGCCGGCGAGGAAGACCCCGGCGCGGCGCTCGATTCCTTGCCTGGAGGTTCCTCGACATGAGAATTGCCATCCTCGTCGGCAGCATCCGCGCCGACTCGTTCAACCTGCAACTCGCCCGCGCGATCGCCCAGCTCGGCCCGCCGGACTGGGTGTACGAGCACATCGACATCCACGAGCTGCCGCTCTACAACCAGGATCACGACGGCGCGATGCCGCCCGTGGCACTGCGGCTGAAGCAGCGCATCGAATCGGCCGACGGGCTGCTGTTCGTCACGCCCGAGTACAACCGCTCGATCCCCGGCGTGCTGAAGAACGCGATCGACATCGCCTCGCGCCCCTACGGCAAGAACTCCTTCGCCGGCAAGCCGGCCGGCGTGATCGGCACCTCGATCGGCGCGATCGGCACGGCCGTCGCGCAATCGCACCTGCGCGGGGTGCTGGCCTACCTCGACGTGCCCGTGCTCGGGCAGCCGGAGGCCTACATCCACTACCGCGAGGGCCTGGTCGATGCGGCCGGCCACATCACCGACGACAAGGTGCGCCCGTTCATCGAACGCTGGGTCGCCGCCTGGCGCGACTTCGTCGTCGGCCACGTCGAGCGCGCCGGGGGCGGGAGCCGGCGATGACCCCGTCTTGCGGGATGTTTTCCTACACGCGGACCCGCTGGAGGCGGACTCGCCACCCGCGGCCGCACGCCTAGAGTGAACACGGCCGGCAACCCTCCGGTTCGCTCTTTTCACCACTTCAGGAGTTCCAGATGCCCACACGTACGAAATCCGTGATCACCGGCCTGTCCGCTGCGGCGCTGGTGGCAACCATCAGCTATGCCTTCGCGCAAAGCAGTGACGACAGCGCGCTGGCCAACAGCAACTTCAACGGTGCGCAGAACTCGGCCGACTCCACGCTGAACGGCCCGCCGGCGATGCCGGCCGCGGCCGCCGCCGCCGTGCCGGGTGGCACCGAGGCGACCAGCACCACCGCCGCGGATCAGTCGGTGGCGCAGACCAGCGAGCAGTACGGCAGCGTGGCAGCGGCCGACGAGCGCGCGCCCAGCAGCGACACGATGGGCCCGAGCACGAGCCCCAGCGCGACCGACCCGAACGTCGCCAACCCGACACCGGGCACGACGCAGAACAACACCGACATGAGCAACAGCCCGACGGCCTCGCCCACCGGTGACGTGACGCGCACCGACACGACCGGCAGCGGCATGAGCAGCAGCACGACGAGCAGCGCGGCCACCGCGCCGTCGACTGGCAGCGCCGCCGACACCAGCTCGACCGGCACCTATGTCGACCTGAACTCGCCGAACGAGCAGCCCTACAACCTCGAGAGCAATCGCCTGCGCCAGCGCAACGACGCCATCGTCAACGGCGCGTCGGGCGGCGCCTCCGGCGACGCCGCCAGCGGCCAACGCGCTCCGCGCGCCGACCGCAACTGACGCCATCCGCATGCCAGCAGGGTGGCCCAAGGGCCCGGCGCACCGTGGGAAGTCGAGCGCCGGGCCCGCCCGCAGGTGAGGGGAGCGCAGCATGATCGCAAGCCGAGAGGTCGTCGACGGCCTGAAACAGGGGGTGCTGGTGGGCGCCGCCGTGCTGGTGCTGGTGTTGCCGCAGGTGCGCCAGCACGCGTGGCGGGCGCCTGCCGGTATGTCGCCGACGGTTGCTTCCGCCCTGCAGGCGCCGGCGCCCGAAGCCGGCTCGCCGCCGGACGGCACCCAGGCCACGCCGGCACCGCCGCTGCAGCGCCGGCTCGAGCTGGGTCGTGAACGCGCCTCGCGCGATGTGCGCCGCGTGGCCCAGTGGGTGGTCGACGCGGCCGACAACGGCGATCGGCAGTTCGTCATCCTCGACAAGCGCAATGCGCGCGTCTACGTGTTCGAGCCCAGCGGCAAGCTCGCCGGCGCGAGCCCGGTGCTGCTGGGCTACGCCGCCGGGGACGACACCGTGCCCGGTATCGGCGAACGGCCGATCGAGGACGTGCGCCCGCAAGAGCGCACCACGCCGGCCGGCCGTTTCGTGGCCGAGCGCGGCCGCAACGCGCGCGACGAAGACGTGGTTTGGGTCGACTACGACGCCGCGGTGTCGATGCACCGGGTGCTGACCACCAACCCGGTCGAGCGGCGGCTGCAGCGGCTGGCGTCGCCGACCTCGCGCGACAACCGCATCAGCTACGGCTGCATCAACCTGCCGCCGAGCTTCTTCGAGAAGGTCCTCTGGCCGCGCTTCGAGCAGCGCACCGGTGTGGTCTACGTGCTGCCCGAGGTCAAGCCCCTGGCCGAGGTCTTTCCGGGGGTGGCGCGGCCGCTGCAGCTCGCGCGAAAACCAGGCGTATCGGGCCCCCACGTTTCTGGCGTGTGAAGCCGCCCCGATTCGGGGAAAAGCGGTGGGGTTACCGGACTTTTGTCAAGACTGCTTACGTCCGTTGCCTTTAGCATGACGCCCATTCCGAGCCCGGCTTCGCGCCCGGCTCCGTGTGGTCGGGCGGAAGGGCTGAAGGCAGATGGTTCGGGCAGCTTGGGTCGGTACGCGTGCCGCGTGCCTGGGGGTCGGTTTGTGGCTGGCGGCAGCGGTCTCTCAGGCCGCGATGGTGCCAGTGGCGCCGCCCCAGCCGAAGGTTGATTTCCGCGATGCACAGCCGTCGCTCGGCGCGCGCCGCGTGGCCGAGTGGGCCTTCGACAGTCGCGACGCCCAGGGCCGCCCGGTGGCCGTGGTCGACAAGAAGAACGCACGCATCTACGTTTTCGGCGCCGATGGCCGCCTGCGCGGCACGACGCCGGTGCTGCTGGGCCTGGCCCGCGGCGACAACAGCGCGCCCGGCGTGGGCGAGCTGGCCGGCGGTTACATTCCGGCCGGCATGCGCACCACCCCGGCAGGCCGCTTCGATTCGGAGCCCGGCCGCAACAACAAGGGCGAGGCCATCGTCTGGATCGACTACGACGCGGCGCTGGCCATCCACCGCCTGCGCCCGGCGCCGGCGGCCGAGCGCCGTCCGGACCGCCTGGCCTCCGAGTCGCCCGACGACAACCGCATCTCGCAAGGCTGCGTGGTCGTCCCGCCCAGCTTCTTCGACCAGGTCGTGGCCCCCACGCTCGGGCACGAGCGCGGCGTGGTCTACATCCTGCCCGACGACGAACGGGCTGCGCCGCTGCCCAGCGCCGACCTGAAGGTCGCGGGCAACCCGTAACGGCGCTCGCCTCGTCGCCCGGCTGGGCCTACAGTCGGCGGCTTCACCGAGGGGCGCTGATGACGCCGAGGCCTTCCACACGCAGCAGCCTGCCGCGGCGCATCCACTTGCCGCGCACGATCGGGCTGGGCCTGGGCGGCATCGCAGTCGGGGCGGCACTGCGGCAGCACGGCGCCGCGTCGGCGTGGGTCTGGTCGGCGCTGGCCTTCGACGGCCTGCTGTGGCCGCACCTGGCGCTGTGGCTGGCCTTGCGCAGCCCCCGGCCTTCCGAGGCCGAGCGCCGCAACCTGTTGATCGATTCGGCCTGGGGCGGCTTCTGGCTGCCGGCCATGGGCTTCAACGTACTGCCCTCGGTGCTCATCGCCACGATGCTGGCGATGAACAACCTGGCCGTCGGCGGGCAGCGCCTGTTCGCGCGCGGGCTGCTCGCGCTGGCGGCCGGTGCCGGTCTCGGCGCGCTGCTGCTGGGCTCGGCGCTCGAACCGGCGGCCACCTTGCCCACCATCCTGGCCTGTCTGCCGTTCCTGGTGGCCTACCCGTTGACGATCGGCCTGGCGACATACCGCCTGTCGCGCCAGCTCAGCCGCCAGAAACAGGCGATCGAACGTTCCGAGCGCCTGCACCGCACCACGCTCGACGCGATGGACGCGGGCATCGTGCTCTACGACGCCGGCGACCGGCTGGTGCTGTGCAACGACGACTTCCGCAAGCTCTACGGCCCGATTGCCCCGCTGCTGCAGCCGGGCATGCGCTTCGAGGAGCTGCTGCGCCATGCCGTCCAGGCGGGCCTGGTGCCCGAGGCTGCCGGCCGCGAGGAGGCCTGGATCCGCGAGCGGCTGGCCGAGCATGCGGCGCCGCACGCGCCGATGCAGCGCGAGCTGCCCGGCGGCCGCTGGCGCCGCATCATCGAGCAGCGCCTGCCCGATGGCAGCCTGCTGGCCTTCAGCACCGACGTGACCGAGCTCGTGCAGCGCGAGCGCGAACTCGAGCAGATGGTGGCGCAGCGCGACAGCCTCGCCGAGGCTCTGGGCCAGGCCAACGAGCGGCTCGAGGCGCTGTCCGAGACCGATGCGTTGACGGGCATCGCCAACCGGCGGCAGTTCGACCGCCGGCTGCGCGAGGAGTGTGCGCGCGCCCGCCGCCACCGCTGGCCTCTGGCGCTGCTGATGGTCGACGTGGACCACTTCAAGCGATACAACGACCTGCACGGCCACCCGGCTGGCGACGAATGCCTGCGGCGCGTGGCCGCGGTCCTGCACGGCTGCGCCCAGCGGACGGGCGACCTGGCGGCCCGCTACGGCGGCGAGGAGTTCACGCTGCTGCTGCCGCACACGACCTTGCGCGAGGCCCGCCTGATAGCCGAGCGCTGCCTCGCGGCGGTCGACGAGGCGGCCATCGTGCACGGCGATTCCCCGGTCGGCCCGCACGTCACGCTGAGCATCGGCGTCGCGGTCCAGCGTGGGCCCGCCGCCACCATGCCCGGCCCGGACGACCTGCTGGCCGATGCCGACCATGCGCTGTACCTGGCCAAGGCGCGCGGGCGCCACCGCGTGGCGGGCCTCGACGACGAGGCCACCGCGCCGCCGCAGCTGGCTCGCGGTTGAGCGGGCGGCCGAGTCGGCCCTGCCGGCCGCTCAGGCGCCCGGCGACATCAGCGCTTCCAGGCCGGCCAGCGTGTCGGCTTCGTGCAGCGGCTTGTCGTGGCGAATGCGCAGCATGCGCGGAAAGCGCACCGCGATGCCGCTCTTGTGCCGTGTGCTGCGGTTGATGCCTTCGAAGCCGAGCTCGAAGACCAGCGTGGGTTTCACGCTGCGCACCGGGCCGAACTTCTCCAGCGTGGTCGCGCGGATCACGCGGTCCACCTCGCGGAACTCCTCGTCGGTCAACCCTGAGTAGGCTTTGGCGAAGGGCACGAGCTGCAATGCGCCGGCCTGCGCCGGCTCGCGCCGCGCGATGGCCTCGACGACGGCCCGCGCCTCGGCCGCGTCGCGCGGGGTGCGGCTCCACACCGCGAAGGTGTAATCGGTGTAGACGCTCGCGCGCCGGCCGTGGCCGGCCTGGGCGTAGATCAGCACCGCGTCGACCGACAGCGGCGCGATCTTCCACTTCCACCAGGTGCCGTCGGTCTTGGTGCGGCCGCTGCCGTAGCGCGCCGCGTGGTGCTTGAGCATGAAACCCTCGACGCCCCGCTTGCGCGACTGCTCGCGCAGCGCGCCCAGTTCGGGCCAGCTCTGGCCGGCCACCAGCGGCGACACCATCAGGCCCGGCGCCCGCGCGGCCAGCGCATCGAGCGCCGCGCGCCGCTCGCGCTGCGGCCGGCCGCGCCAATCTTCGCCGGCCCACTCGATCAGGTCGTAGGCGATGAATGTCACCGGCGCGTCGGCCAGCACCTTCTTGGTCAGCGTCTTGCGGCCAATGCGCTGCTGCAGCAGGTTGAAGGGGGCCGGCTTGTCGTCCTTCCACACCAGGATCTCGCCGTCGAGCACGGTGCCGTCGGGCCACTGGCCGGCCAGGGCGACGAGCTCCGGGAAGCGCTCGGTGACCAGCTCCTCGCCGCGCGACCAGACCCAGATCTGCCCGGCGCGGCGGACGATCTGCGCGCGGATGCCGTCGTACTTCCACTCGACCAGCCAGTCGGCCGGCGGGCCGAGGCAGGCCTCGAAATCGGCCGGCGCCACATCGACCGGGTGGGCCAGGAAGAAGGGGTAGGGCTGGCCCGAGTCGGCGGCGGTTTCGTGGGCCTCGGGGGCGATCAGCGCGCGGTAGGCCGCGGCGCCGGGCCGCGCCGCCTTGTCGGTGTAGCCCATCATGCGGTGCGCGACGAGCTTGGCGTCGATGCCGGCATGCTGCGCCAGCGCACGCTGCACCAGCAGCTTGCTGACGCCGACGCGAAAACCGCCGCCGATCAGCTTGGTCAGCAGGAAGCGGCCGGTCGCATCCAGCTCGCGCCACCAGGCGGCAATGCGCTCGGCCTGGGCCTCCAGCGGCGCCCCGCGCAGCGGCAGCAGGCGCTGCTCCACCCAATCGGCCAGGCCGAGGGGGCTGGCCTCGGCGGCCAGCGGCAGCACGTGGGCGATCGTCTCGGCCAGGTCGCCCACCGCCTGGTAGCACTCGTCGAACAGCCATGGCGCGATGCCGGCCTGCTGCTGCGCCAGCGCCACCAGCACGCCGGTGGGCACCACCTGGCGCGGCTTTCCGCCGGCGAGAAAGTACACGGCCCAGGCCGCGTCGGCCGCGGGCGCCTGGGCGAAGTAGCGCACCAGCGCATCGACCTTGGCGTGGGTCGCGGTGCTGGCGTCGAGCTCGTTGAAAAGTTGGGAAAAGCGCTTCACTCGTTGCTCACCACGTCGCCGGCCGGCTTCTGGACATCGCTGCGCTCGTCGTCGTACTCGGTCTGGAACGCGCCTGCCTGCAACCCCTGCTCCTGCAGCCAGCGCACCATGATCGCCTCGTAGCCGTGGGTCACGATTACGCGCTCGGCGCCGGTGGCGGCAATCGCCTGCTGCAGGCCCGGCCAGTCGGCGTGGTCGCTCAGCACGAAGCCGCGGTCCACCGCGCGCCGACGGCGGGCGCCGCGCAGCTGCATCCAGCCGCTGGCGAAGGCATCGCTGTAGTCGCCGAAACGCCTGGTCCATGGCGAGCCCTGCACCGAGGGCGGGGCGATCACCAGCGCGCGCGGCAGGGCAGCCTTGTCGAGCTCGGTGGCGTGATGGGTTGGCGGCAGCGCCACGCCGGCGGCGCGGTAGGCGGCGTTCAGCGGCTCGACCGCGCCGTGCACGACGATCGGGCCGATCGTCGCGTCCACCCCCGCCAGGATGCGCTGCGCCTTGCCGAAGCTGTAGCCCATCAGCAGGCTGGCGCGGCCGGCCTCGGCATTGGCGCGCCACCAGCGGTCGATCTCGCCGAACACCGCGCGCTGCGCCGGCCAGCGGTAGATCGGCAGCCCGAAGGTCGATTCGGTGACGAAACAATGGCAGGCGACCGGCTCGAAGGGGGCGCAGGTCGTGTTGTCGTCGCCCGCCCCGCAGACGAAGTAGTCGCCCGAGGCCACCCACACCTCGCCGCCATGCTCGATGCGGACCTGCGCCGAGCCCAGCACATGCCCGGCAGGGTGCAGGCTCACGCGCACGCCGCCATGCACCAGGGCCTCGCCGTAGGCCAGCGTCTGCAGCGCGATCTCGCTGCCCAGGCGCGCGCGCAGCACGCCGGCTGACGAGGCGGCAGCGAGGTAATGCCCGTGGCCGATGCGCGCATGGTCGCCGTGGGCATGCGTGATCACGGCGCGCGCGACCGGCCGCCAAGGGTCGATGAAGAAATCGCCCGGCGGGCAGTACAGGCCTTCAGGGCGCTGGACGATCAGGTCCATGGGTTGTTGCACGAAGGGTTGTCGATCCCGGGCGGCCTCGTTCGTCGTACCGTTGGCAGCCGCGAATGGCCCGCGGCCCATTCCACCCCAACCCCAAGGAGCCTGGCATGGCGATTCAGAAGATCACTCCCTTCCTCTGGTATGCGACCGAGGCCGAAGAGGCTGCGCGGTTCTACGCCACCATCTTCCCCGATTCGCGGGTCACCAAGGTCTCCGCGATGCAGGCGGAGTCGCCGAGCGGCCCGCCCGGCTCGGTGAAGGTCGTCGATTTCCTGCTGTTCGGCCAGCAGTTCGTCGCGATGAGCGCGGGCCGGATGGACCCGTTCAACCACGCGATCTCACTGGTCGTCAACTGCGACACCCAGAAGGAGCTGGACCGCTACTGGGATGGCTTGCTGCAAGGCGGCGGCCAGCCCGAGGCGTGCGGCTGGCTGAAGGACCGTTACGGCGTCTCGTGGCAAATCGTGCCGACGGTGATCTGGAGGCTGATGTCCGACCCCGACACGGCGAAGGCCCGGCGAGCGGCCGAGGCGATGATGAAGATGATCAAGTTCGACATCGCCGCGCTCGAGGCCGCCCACGCCGGCACGGCGGGCTGACACGAGGGGCGCGCGCATGGCCGGCAAAGTCAAGGTGGCCGCCTTCACGGTCTCGATCGAAGGTTTCGGCGCCGGGCCCGACCAGAGCCTGGACAACCCGCTGGGCGGGGGCGGCGAGCGCCTGCACGAGTGGTTCCTTCCGACCCGCACCTTCCGGCGCATGCAGGGCCAGGCGGACGGAACCACCGGCCCCGACGAGGACTACGCGCAGCGCAGCTTCGTGAACCTGGGCGCCTGGATCATGGGCCGCAACATGTTCGGCCCGGTGCGCGGCCCCTGGCCCGACGACCGGTGGAAAGGCTGGTGGGGGCCGAACCCGCCGTACCACGTGCCCGTGTTCGTGCTGAGCCACCACGCCCGCGCGCCGCTGGAGATGGAAGGCGGCACGACCTTCCATTTCGTCACCGACGGCATCTACGCCGCACTCGAGCGTGCGCGCGAGGCGGCGGCCGGCAAGGACATCCGCATCGGCGGCGGTGTCGCCACCGTGCGCCAGTACCTGCAGGCCGGGCTGATCGACGAGATGCACCTCGCGATCGCCCCGATCCTGCTGGGCCGCGGCGAAGCGCTCTTCGCGGGGCTGGACCTGGCCGCGATGGGCTTCGAGTGCACCGAGCATGCCGCCATGCCGCTGGCGACGCACGTCGTGCTGACGAGGCGCTAGCCTGGTCAGCTAGGCGATGCGGCGCCGCCAGGCCGCATGCTTGACGGCGGCGGCGTAGCTCAGCGCGATCAGCGCGATCACCGCGCCGGCCACGTAGAGCTCCTTGCCTTCGGACCAGCCGGCGAAGCCGGCCGAGGCCAGGCGCGCGCCGCCCATCGCCGCGACCAGCAGGCTCACGCAGGCGACGGCCAGCGTCATCGTGCGTGAGGCCACGGCGGCCAGGCGGTCGGTGCGGTCGATCAGGTGCGAGATCCACCAGCCGTTGGCGCCGTCGCTGGTCAGCATGCCCGCGACGAACAGCAGCCCCAGCATCAGCGCTTGCGCCACCCCGCCGAACTGCAGGCCCAGCACGGCGAACAGCGCGGACTGGCTCAGCGTGTCGAACGACAGCGCGAACAGCAGGCCGACCCCCATCACGCCGGCCGGGCCGCGGCCGGGGCGGTGCTCACCCAGCAGGCGGCCGACCAGCCGGCCGCGCACGCCGACCGGCGGCACCACCGCATCGGCCGGCGCCTGCCACACGGCGCGCAGGTTCACCACGCCCACCAGCGCCAGGAAGGCGATCGACACCACGCTGCCCACCGGCTCGAACCACGCCGGCGGCGCCCAGCGCGTGCCGAGCGCCCCGGCCAGCAGCGCGATCGACACGACGACCAGGCCGTGCCCGAGCGAGAAGAGGGCGCCGCAATAGCGCGCATGGGGCCGGCCGGCGCGGGCGGCGACCCGCGTCATGCCGTCGATCGCGGCGAGGTGGTCGGCGTCCAGCCCGTGGCGCAGGCCGAGCAGGAAGACCAGCGCGCACAGCGTGCTCCAGTCGGTCGGAAGGTCGTGCATGGGATGGGCCACTCAAGATGCGTGCCTGCCCGGGTGGACGCACCGGCCCGCAGCAGGCCGCGCGGCCAGGCGCGGGAATACCCCTGGGCGGGTGCTTGCCAGCCGCGCTGCCGCAGCGGCAGCGCAGTTGCCGGCAGCATTCACGCGGCCAGGGCCGCGCAGGCCACGGCCAACTGCGCCGCCAGCCGCGCATTGTTCAGCACGAGCTGGATGTTGCCGGCCAGGCTCTCGCCACCGGTCAGCGCGCTCACCCGCGCCAGCAGGAAGGGCGTGACCGCCTTGCCGCTGACACCGGCCGCCGCCGCGTCCGCCAGCGCCCGCTCGATGACGCCGTCCATCACGTCGCGCGGCAGCGCGTGTTCGGCCGGGATCGGGTTCGCGACGACCATCCCGCCGCCCGAGCCGAGCGCCCACTGCGCCTGCATCGCGCGGGCGATCTCGGCCGGGGTGTCGAAGCGGGCATCCACGCTGAAGCCGCTGTCTCGGCAGAAGAAGGCCGGCAGCCGATCGGTGCCGTAGCCGATCACCGGCACGCCGTGCGTCTCCAGGTACTCCAGCGTCAGCCCGATGTCGAGGATGGACTTGACCCCGGCGCAGACCACGGCCACCGGCGTGCGGGCCAGCTCCTGCAGATCGGCCGAGACGTCGAAGCTGGTCTCGGCGCCGCGGTGCACACCGCCGATGCCGCCGGTGGCGAAGACGCGGATGCCGGCCAGCGCCGCGATCAGCATCGTGGCCGCGACCGTGGTGGCCCCGGTGCCGCCGCGCGCGACGAGCACCGGCACGTCGCGCCGGCTCGCCTTGGCCACCGCCGTGCCGGCGCGGCCGAGCCGCTCGATTTCGCCGGCCGACAGCCCGGCCTTCAGCCGCCCGTCGACGATGGCCACCGTGGCCGGCACCGCGCCATGGGCGCGCACCTCGGCTTCCACCGCCAGTGCCGTTTCCACGTTCTGCGGCCACGGCATCCCGTGGGAGATGATGGTCGATTCCAGCGCGACGACGGGCTGGCGGGCGGCGAGGGCGGCGGCGACGGTGGGGGCGAGGTCGAGCAGGGCGGGCATGGCGTTGGCACTGACGGGCGGGCTGGGTGGGAGCTTAGTGTGGCTCCGCAGATGCCCTGACGCAGCGCCTTGCCGGCGCGCTCGACAATGTCGCCATCGTCAAGAAATCAGGGAGGGAGATGGCGATGGAATTGCCCGAATTCGAGCGCATGGTGGCGCGGCTGGAAAACAAGAGTCGGCAGTCTCCGGCGGTGTACCAGGCGAACGTGGCCCTTCTGGCCTTGCTGGGCTTCGCGATCCTCGCGTCCATCATCGGCATGGCGGGCGTGGGCATGTTGATCCTGGTGGCCGTGCCCTTCGCGCTGTGGTGGGGCGGCCTGCACTCGATCGGCCTGCTCGCGGGGCTGGGCAAATTGCTGCTGCTGCTCGCGCTGCCTTTGTGGCTGCTGGTGAAGTCGGCGGTGTCGGCCCTGCTGACGCGATTCCCGACGCCGCAGGGATTGGAGCTGCACCGCCAGCAGGCGCCGGCGCTGTTCGAGGCGATCGACGACATGCGTCGCCGCATGAAAGGGCCGCGATTCCACCACGTGCTGATCAGCGAGGAGCTCAACGCGGCCGTGGTGCAGCGGCCGCTGTTGGGCCTGTTCGGGCCGCCACGCAATTACCTGATCCTGGGGCTGCCGCTTCTGGACTGCCTTTCGCCGCAGGAGGCGCTGGCCGTTGTGGCGCACGAATACGGGCACCTGGCTGGCTCGCACAGCCACTTTGCTGCGTTCATCTACCGCCTGCGCATCGCCTGGGGCACGGTCCATCTCATCTCGCAGCAGTGGACCGGCGCCGTCGGCCGGTTGTTGCAGGGGTTGATCGGCTGGTATGCGCCTTACTTCAACGCCTATTCCTTCGTGCTCGCGCGGGCCAACGAATACCAGGCGGACGCGGCGGCGGCCGAGCTCGTCGGGCCTGAGGTGACCGCGAGCGCGCTCAAGCGGGTCGACGTGAGCGGCGCCCACTACGGCCAATTCGTCCAGCGGACCTTCCGGCAAGCCAGCGCGGTGGCTGCACCACCGGAGGACTTCGCGACCCGTTGGGCGACGGTGGCCCAGGAGGTGCCGGCCGGCGAGGCGCAGCGCTGGTTGCAGCGCGCGCTCGAGGCCCAGGGCGGAGTGGGCGATACGCATCCCCCCTTGCGCGAGCGACTGCGCGCCCTGCAGGGCGAGACGGCCCCGGGCGTGGCGCAGGTGCCTGCGCCCATCGAGGGGGTCTGCGCAGCCGACGCGTGGCTTGGCCAGAGCGCCCTTGCCGTGAGGCTGGCCATCCAGGCGCAATGGCGCGAGCGCGTGGCCGAGCCCTGGAGGAGCCAGTACGAACAGACCCAGAAACAGCGCCAGCGGCTTGAAGAACTGAGCGCCATCGCCGGCCCGACCGAGGATGAGCACGCCGAGCGCCTGCGCCTGCGCCTGGCCTGCGAGGCCACGGCCGACTTCGCCGACGACGTGGCGGCCTTCGGTGCGGCGCACCCGCGCAATGCGCTCGGTCCCTATCTCGAAGGCACGTGGCGGCTGTCGAACGATGATGACGGCGGGCTCGATGGCCTGGAGCGTGCCATGGCCCTGGACGCCGACGCCATCAAGCCGGCCTGCGAGCGGGCCTACGCATTCCTTCAGGAACGGAACGACCCACGCGCCGAGCGCTACCAGCAACGCTGGAAGGAGCGCGACCAATGGGAGCAGACGGTGGCCCCGCAGCTTCGGAAGATCGATGTGAGCCATGAACTGCAAAGCCCCGACCTGACGGCCGAACAGGCGGCGACCATCGCGGCGCTGGTGCGTGCGCATCGCGCGGGCATTGCCCGGGCCTTCCTGGCACGCCGCGTGCTGCCGGTTGACTCCAGCGTCGCCACCTATGTGCTCGCGCTGGAGCTCCAACCCGCGCCGCCGCGGCTGGAGACGTCGGACGAGATCGTGACCCGGCTGGCGGGCTCGGGCGTGTGGCCCGTGCACGTCGTGGTGTGCGCGCTCGAAGGCAAGAACCAGGTGCTCCAACCGCGCCTGCATCGTTTGGCACACTCGGAGATCGATCTGACGCTGGCTCTCTGATCGGGCGCCGCGATACCCGCAAGGGATCACCTCATGAGCCAAAGCACGCAACCCATCCGCTCTGCACGACGGTACCGCCGGCAGCTGGCACCCGTCGCGCTGGCAGCCGCCGTCATCGCGGGCTGCGCCGCCGCGCCCGCGACGGCGCCTGAAGCGCAAGCGCCCGCCCCGGTCAACGCGGAAACAGCGCCGGCAGCGGATGAGGTGGCCGTGCAGCGGGCCTTCGCCCAGTGGATCGCGAACTTCCGCGACAGCGCGCGCGCCGCCGGCATCGACGAGGCGACGCTGAGCGCCGCGTTCGACGCGGTGCAGTACCGGCCACGTGTCGTCGACAGCGATCGGGCGCAGCCCGAGTTCACCCGCACGGTCTGGGCCTACCTCGACAGCGCGGTGTCGCCGCAGCGCGTCGCGCAGGGCAAGGACATGCTGCAGCAGCATCGTGCCGAAGCCGACGCGGCGGCCGCGCGCCATGGCGTGCCGGCGGCCATCGTCGTCGCCATCTGGGGCATGGAGAGCAACTACGGCAGCAATTACGGCGACATCCCGACCATCGATGCGCTCGCGACGCTGGGCTTCGAGGGCCGGCGCGAGGCCTGGGCCCGCGGCCAGCTGCTGGCGGCGCTGAAGATCCTGCAGGCGGGCGACATCGCCCGCGCCGACATGATCGGCTCCTGGGCCGGCGCGATGGGCCAGACCCAGTTCCTGCCGTCGGCCTTTCTCGCCTACGCCGAAGATGCCGACGGCGACGGCCGGCGCGACATCTGGGGCAGCATGGCCGACGTGATGGCCTCGACGGCGAACTTCCTGGCGCGCTCGGGGTGGCAGCCGGGGCAGCCCTGGGGTGCCGAGGTCCGCCTGCCTGCGGGCTTCGACCATGGCCGTGCCGACGACAAGCTGAAGCAATCGACGGCGCAGTGGGAAGGCGAGGGGGTGCAGTCGATGGACGGCACGCCGCTGCCGGCGTTCACCGACGGCAGCCTCCTGCTGCCGGCCGGCGCGCGCGGCCCGGCCTTCCTCGTCGGCCCCAACTTCCGCGCGATCCTGCGCTACAACAACTCGACAAGTTATGCCCTGGCCGTCGGCCTGCTCGCCCAGGCCCTGAACGACGGCCCCGGCGTGCAGGCCCCCTGGCCGCGCGAGCTGCAGGCGCTCACGCGCAGCCAGCTGACGGCGCTGCAGACGGCGCTGAACGAGCGCGGTTTCGACAGCGGCACGCCCGACGGCCGGATGGGCCCGGCCACGCGCGACGCGATACGCCGGTACCAGCGCAGCATCGGGCTGCCGGCCGACGGCTATCCGGACCTGGACCTGCTGGGACGACTGCAAGCGCCGTAGCGCCGCAGCGCAGCGGGCGGCCTGGCGCATTCGGGTATCGCCACGCCGATGCACGGGGAGTACCCTTCGGTACGCCGGCGGCCCAGCGCCGGCCGGAGGAACGACCATGGATCAGACCTCGACGCCCCAAGCCTGGCACCAGGGTGATGCCTACGACCGCTACATGGGCCGCTGGAGCCGCCAACTCGCGCCGCCCTTCCTGCAGTGGCTGCAGGCGCCGACGTCGAGCCGTTGGCTCGATGTCGGCTGCGGCACCGGCGCGCTCACCGCGGCCATCTTCGAGCATTGCGCGCCGGCGGAAGTGACCGGCGTCGACCCCTCGGCGGGCTTCCTGGCCACGGCGCAGCGCCACCTGCCGGCCGAGGTGACGCTGCACTGCGCCGCGGCCGACCGCCTGCCGCTGGCCGACGCCGCCGTCGACCGGGCCGTCAGCGCGCTGGTGCTGAACTTCGTGCCCGACACCGATGCCGCGCTGCGCGAGATGAGCCGCGTGACGCGCCCGGGCGGGCAGGTCGCCGCCTGCGTGTGGGACTACGCGGGGAAAATGGCGCTGATCCGCCACTACTGGGACACGGCGGAGGAACTCGGCCTCGTCCCGCCCGGGAAGGTGCAAGGCGAACGTTTTCCGCTGTGCCAGCCCGATGCACTGGCGTCCGCCTTCACCGGTGCCGGCCTGCAGCAGGTGGAGGTCTCGGGCCTCGAGATCGAGATGCGCTTTGCCGACTTCGACGACTACTGGCAACCCTTCCTCGGCGGGCAGGGGCCCGCGCCGGGGCATGCGATGAGCCTGGACGAGGATCAGCGAACCCGCCTGCGCGAACTCATCCGCGAGCGCATTCCGGTGCAAGCCGACGGCAGCCTGCTGCTGGCCGCGCGCGTCTGGGCCGCTCGCGGCAGCGTCGCCCACTGAGTTCTCAGCCGCGGCGTGGCTGCGCGCGCCCAGACGGCCGGCGGCACCGCAGGGCCAGCAGTATCGCGGCCAGCGCCATGGCCTGAAGCGGCAGCAGCATCCACTGGGCGCGGTCGATGGAGGCCAGCGTCACCGCCTCGAGCAGCGTGCCGGCCAGCGGCAGCGGTAGCAGCAGGAGCCGCCAGCGCGGCGCGACCAGCGGCACGACCGCCAGGCTGGCCGCGATGCTGGGCGCCGGCATCAGGCCGATGAACTCGGCGCGCCAGCCGCTGCTGCCCGCCGGCATCGAGAGCCAGGGCAACAGGGTCAGGGCGAAGGCGAGCATCACCGTGGCACAGGTGCGGGCGCCGGCCGAGTCGGCGCGCTGCAGCGCACCAGGCCAGGCAGCCGCCGCCGCGAGCAGCAGCGCCTGCAGCGCGAAGCCGGCGGTCATCCAGCCGGTGGCCCAATGGAGCTCGGCATAACAGTGCGGCAGCCACCACGCCGCCACGGCCCCGCAGCCCAGCGCCGCGGTGGCCGCCATCGCGCGTGTGCCGGACACCGGCCGCCGCCACAACAGCACCAGCACCATCAGGCCCAGCACGGTCGCCAGCGGCTGCGCAGGCCAGGCCTGCCGCATGCAGCGCTCGACCAGGTGGTCGTAGGCCCGTGCGGAGAAGATCTGCGCGTCGGCGAGGCCGTAGCTCCACCACTCGGGCATCGCTCACAGGGCCTGCAGATGCTCGGCGATGCGGCGGCGCAGCGCGGCATCGGGCAGCGGGCCGTGCGCGGCCGCCAGGTTCTCGCGCACGTGGGCGACCTGTGAGGTCGCCGGGATCACGCAGGTGACGGCCGGATGCGCGACGATGAATCTCAGCACCAGTTGCGCCCAGCTCGCCGCGCCGGCTTCGGCGGCCCAGGGCGGCAGCGGGTGGCGCGCGAGCCGCTGCGTCAGCGCGCCCTGCCGGAACGGCCGGTTGACGAGCACCGCGATGCCGCGGTCGGCGGCCAGCGGCAGCAGGCGCTGCTCGGCTTCACGGTCCACCGGGTTGTAGGTGAACTGCACGAAATCCAGCGGCTGCGTTCGCATCAGCTGCTCGAACTCCGCATGCCGCCGCCCTTCGGATGTGGTGATGCCGACATGCCCGATGCGGCCCTCGGCCTTCTGCCGCAGCAGCATCGGCAGGTGCGCCTGCCAGTTCAGCAGGTTGTGCACCTGCAGCAGCGCGAAGCGCGGCACGCCCCAGAGCCGCCGCGAGGCCTCGGCCTGGGCGGCTCCCTGCGCGCCGTCGCTGGTCCACACCTTGTCGGCGGCGAAGACCGGCCCGGTGGCGTCGAGCGCGCGCAGCGCGTGGCCGATGACCTCCTGAGCGGAGCCGTACATCGGCGACGAGTCGATGACCCGGCCGCCGCCGTCGAGAAAGGCCTGGACGACGCGCGTGCACTCTGCCCGCAGGGCCTCGTCGCGACCGACGTTGAAGGTGATCCAGCTGCCCAGGCCGACGATGGGGATGGCCTGCCGGGTCGACGCAATGGTGCGCGTCGGCATGGGCGGTCCGGCCGCCAGCGCCGCCCAGGGCGGCGCAGCCACGCCCGCGACGAAGCCCGCGAGGAATCGGCGGCGTGGCATCCCGGCGTGTGGCATGGCGGCAAGCATCGCATGCCTGCCCGAGCCTGCGTGGGCGGTGAGGCCATCCGCCGATAATCTGCCGCTCCTCCCCCGAGCCGCCATGCAAGCCGTCCACCCCCTGCGCGAAGCGCTGCACCACGAAGTCCATGCCCGCCCCTACGAGCGCCTGGCCGCACCGCTGGTGCTGTCGCACGTCGCCATGGTCAATGGCGATGGCAGGGCCTCTCGAGAGCACCTGAGCGCGCTGCTCGCGCAGCGCCACCTGCCGGTGCCGGCGGGCGACCTGAACCATGTCAGCGCCGACATCGGCGGCGTGCAGCTGCGCTGGGAGCTGCACGGCGAGTTCCAGACCTGCACGTTCTGGAAACAGCTGCCCGAGATGCCCACGGGCTTTGACGATGCGCCGCTGCGCGATGTGCCGCACGACTGGCTGATGTCGCAGCCGGGCCAGTGGCTGGTCGGCCTGCACGTGCTGGTCAAGCCCGCGATGGGCGAGCATGCCGAGCTGCCGCCGCTGGTGCGCCAGAGCCTGGACGACGAGACACTGGTCGGCGCGCGCGTGATGGAGGGTGCCGCCGAGGTCTACACCGATTTCCGGCTGCAAGGCGACGGCTTCGCGCGCTGGGTCGTGATCGTGCACGACGTGTCGACGCCGCGCCGCCTCGGCCGGCTCGTGCAGCGGCTGCTCGAGGTCGAGACCTACCGGATGATGGCGCTGCTCGGCCTGCCGGTGGCACGCGAGGTCGGCGCCGCGCTGGTCGGCGCGGAGAAGGCCCTGGCCGAGGTGGCCGAGCGCATCCGCCACGCGCAGCCGAGCGAGGAGCCCGAGTTGCTGCGGCGGCTCACCGAGCTCGCCGCCGAGGTCGAGGGCCTGTACGCGCGCACCCATGCGCGCTTCTCGGCCAGCGCCGCCTATTTCGAGCTGGTGCAGCGGCGCATCGAGGAGCTGCGCGAGGAACGGGTGCACAACCTGCAGACGCTGCGCGAGTTCATGGACCGTCGCCTGCAGCCCGCGATGCAGACCTGTGCCTGGGCGGCGCGCCGCCAGCAGGCGCTGTCCGAGCGCATCTCGCGCGTGTCGAACCTGCTGCGCACGCGCGTCGAGATCGAGCAGCAGCAGTCCAGCCGCGAGCTGCTGGATGCGATGAACCGCCGGCAGAAGGTGCAGCTGATGCTGCAGGGCGCCGTCGAGGGCCTGTCGGTCTTTGCCGTCACCTACTACGGCGCGGGTCTCGTCGGCTATCTCGCGAAGGGCGCCAAGTCGGCCGGCCTGGGCGTGTCGCCGGACCTCGCCGTGGCGATTGCCATTCCGCTGATCGCGTTCGGCGTGTGGCTGGGCATCCGCCGGCTGCATCACGTGGCACAAGCCGCCGCAGACTGAATTGAACCTCGACGTCAACACGCTGTTGACCCTGATGCTGGTCAACGTCTTCGCCATGGCCGTGGCCGTGCCCGTGGTGATGGGTTGGCGCGTCAGTTCGTCGGCGCGTTTCGTCGTCGGCAGCGCGGTGATGCAGGCCCTGGCGTGGGGCAGCTTCCTGCTTGCGCTGCCGGTGCACGACCGCGCCTTCTCGACGCTGTGGATCGGGCTTCTCGGGGCGAGCTTCGTCCTGATGTGGCTGGCCGTGCGCGGCTGGCTGGGGCCCCGGCCCGGCGGCCCGGTGCTGCTCGTGGTCTGCACCCTGTTGCCCATCGGCTACGGCATCGGCTTCGGCAACTACGCGTTCCGGGTCGCCTGGTCGAACTTCGGCCTGGGCCTGCTCATGGGCATGGTCTGCCTGGCCTGTGCCTGGCCGGCGCCCGGCGCGAACCGCCGGTGGCGCGGCCTCATCATCGTGTGCCTGGGGGCGCTGGCCATCGTCACCTTCGCGCGCGGCGTTCTCGGCGGCTTCTACACCGAGCTGTACCCGAGCCTGCGCACGCCGCACCCGGTCAACGTGTTCGGCGCCGCGCTCAACCACATCGCGCTGACCTTGACGACCATCGGCCTGCTCGCCGGCTGGCACGAGGAGGCGGAGCGGGCGCTGCGCATCCAGGCCGACACGGATGGCCTGACGGGCCTGCTGAACCGCCGTGCCTGGCACGAGCGGGCCGGCCACATGTTTGCGCTGGCGCGTCGGCACAGTGAGCCGCTCGCGGTCCTGCTGCTGGACATCGACCACTTCAAGCGCATCAACGACCACGGCGGGCACGAGGCCGGCGACCGCGCGCTGCAGCTGGTCGCCAGGGTGCTCATGGATACCGTGCGCCGCGGCGACATCGTGTGCCGCTACGGCGGCGAGGAGTTCTGCGTGCTGGTGACCCGCGGCGGCGTGCCGGCCGCGCAGGAGGTCGACCGGCGCCTTCGCCGCTCATTGCACGAGCACCCGGCGTTCGGGCCGGACATCGTTCTGGACTTCAGCAGCGGCCTGGCCTTGCTGAGCGGGGAAGACGCCGGCCTCGAGCAGGTGATCCGCCGGGCCGACAGGGCGCTCTACGATGCCAAGGCGGCGGGGCGCGGGTGCCTGGTCACGGCGGCGGGTGGGGCGTAGCGGCAGGGGCAAGCGACGGCGGCGCTAGCATCCCCAGACCATGCCCAAGCCCCCCAGCACTTCCCGCGCCGTGAGCAGCGGCGACGAACCTTCCTCGAGCATGGTGGCGAGCCGGCTCGCGACCGCCGTGCTGGACATGCTCGGCTCCGCGCCCACTTCCGCCCAGCCCAGCAGCCCGCACCCCAGCGAAGCGGTGCGTCGCGCTACCGCAGCTGCGGCTGCCAAGGCGGCCACGGCCGCCGGCGCGCTCGCACTGCCGCCCGGGCCGCTGGGCTGGTTGACGGTGTTGCCCGAGCTGTTGGCCGTGTGGCGCATCCAGGCCCAGCTCGTGGCCGACATCGCGGCCATTTACGGCAAGCAGGGGGCCGTCACGCGCGAGCAGATGCTGTATTGCCTGTTCAAGCACACGGCCTCGCAGGCGGTGCGCGATCTGGTCGTGCGCGCCGGCGAGCGTTGGCTGGTCAAGACGGCCAGCGGCGCCGCGCTGCAGGCGGTGGCGCGGCGCATCGGCATGCGCCTGAGCCAGCAGGGCGTGTCGAAGGCCGCGTCGCGCTGGCTGCCGGTGGTCGGCGCGATCGGCGTCGCGGCCTACGCTTACTACGACACGGCGCAGGTCGCCCGCGCCGCGTCGGAGCTGTTTTCGCGGCCGATCGAGTTCGAGAGCGAAGAAGCCGCTGGGTGAGACCCGACCAGGCTCACCCGGCGTTCCCCTCAGCGGCTGTGCACGCCGAAGACCAGGCCATTGCCGTGGGCGTCAGTGCCGACGACGCAGAAGTCGTAGCGACGCTCTATCAGCGGCAGGATGCCGGGAATGGCGCGGCAGTCCCATCTCTCGAGGTGGTCGGGCAGCCAGCTGCCCATGCCCCAAGGCACCTGGCAGGCGGCCACGTCGACGCTGCGCACGTCCTGCATCGACACGCCGGCCTGCCGAAGCGCGTCGGCCTTGTAGAAGAAGCCCGGCTGGATGTCGGTGGCGCTGTTGCACTCGCCGTACAGCGTATTCGGGTCGCCCGGGGCGTTGGCACGCACGATACCGACGACGACGGCGTTGCCGTGACCGTCGTTGCGGGTGCCCAGGCACAGCGCATAGGGGCTCGGCTCGGCCGGGCAGGCCACGCGCACGGGCACCTGCGCGGTCGTGCCGACCGACGGCGCACAGCCCAGCGTGACGATGCCGTCGATGCTGCGCGGGTCCACGCCGGCGGCTTGCGCGAGCGCCAGCTTCGACTGCGGCGTCTGGTTCTTCGGGCAACCGGTGTAGTTGCCTAGCGCGTCGGTGACGGCATCTCGCCGCAGCACGCCAATGGCAATGTCATTGCCGGCACCGTCGTTGAAGAAGCGAGCGCAATAGGCGTAAGGCACGCCGCCCGCGTTGACGCTGTCGCAGTTGACCTTGCCGTTGGGGCCGCCGGTCCACTGCCGGCAGTGCAGCACCTGCAGTGCGATCACGTTCTCGGCGGTCTCGCCGGCATAGGCCACGAGCGTCCACTTGCTGCCCAGAGCGGATCCGGCCTCATGGCAGCGCCCGTACGGCGCGTCGGGGTCGGCGGAGCGGTTCGAGACCGGCCTGGTGGGTGATGCTGCGAGCGACATGGCGCTCGACGCTGCGACCAGCAGACCGCCCAGCAAGCGGACGACAGAACGGCGTTCGATCATGGCAATCCTCCTTGGGTGATCAGGCGCATGACCGGCGCCTGGCGGTTTGGCGGGCAGTGTGGGCGCCACAGCGAGGCGCGCGTTGATCGAGAGCAACCGACGGCAGGCGCGACGGCGCCCGCGCCGCAAAGCCACTTGGCGGTTCGCCCGTGCCGCTGATAGCGCGCTGACCAGCGCGCCGCCGTGGTGGCCTGCCGCGGCGCCGCCGCCGCGTCACAAGCCCTTTGCCGACAAGCACTTGCGAGTGCCCCTTGTGGTTTTCCCTCGGCTGGTGCGCGCCGGGCATGGCTCTTGAGACAGGTCATGCCACACGCATCCAACATGCTGAGGAGACACGGACGATGGAAACCTTCTACGAGGTCATGCGGCGGCAGGGCATCTCGCGGCGCAGCTTCATGAAGTACTGCTCGCTGACCGCCACGTCGCTGGGGCTGGCCCCCTCGTTCGTGCCGCAGATCGCACATGCGATGGAGACCAAGCCGCGCACGCCCGTGCTGTGGCTGCACGGGCTCGAGTGCACCTGCTGCTCGGAGTCGTTCATCCGCTCGGCGCACCCGCTGGCCAAGGATGCCGTGCTGTCGATGATCTCGCTCGACTACGACGACACCATCATGGCCGCCGCCGGCCACCAGGCCGAGGCCATCGTCGAAGAGATCATGGCCAAGTACAAGGGCAACTACATCCTGGCCGTGGAGGGCAACCCGCCGCTGAACCAGGACGGCATGAGCTGCATCATCGGCGGCCGGCCCTTCATCGAGCAGCTCCGGCGCACGGCCAAGGACGCCAAGGCCATCATCAGCTGGGGCTCCTGCGCGAGCTGGGGCTGCGTGCAGGCGGCCAAGCCGAACCCGACGCAGGCCACGCCGGTGCACAAGGTGATTACCGACAAGCCCATCATCAAGGTGCCGGGCTGCCCGCCGATCGCCGAGGTGATGACGGGCGTGATCACCTACATGCTGACCTTCGACCGCATCCCCGAGCTCGATCGCCAGGGCCGGCCGAAGATGTTCTACAGCCAGCGCATCCACGACAAGTGCTACCGCCGGCCGCACTTCGATGCGGGCCAGTTCGTCGAGGCCTGGGACGACGATTCCGCGCGCCGCGGCTACTGCCTCTACAAGATGGGCTGCAAGGGCCCGACCACCTACAACGCCTGCTCGACCACGCGCTGGAACGAGGGCACGAGCTTCCCCATCCAGGCCGGCCACGGCTGTATCGGCTGCTCGGAAGACGGCTTCTGGGACAAGGGCTCGTTCTACGAGCGGCTGACCAACATCCCGCAGTTCGGCGTTGAAGCCAATGCGGACAAGGTGGGCCTTGCCTCCGCCGGCGTGGTGGGCGCTGCCGTCGCCGCCCACGCGGCCGTCTCGGCGATCAAGCGAACAACCACGCACCCAGGCAAGAACGACACGTCGGCCCATTCCGGCCGCTGAACCATCGAGACATCTCGGGAAGAGGGGACCAGCTTCATGACCGCCTACGCCACCCAAGGCTTCAACCTCGACGACAGCGGCCGCCGCATCGTCGTCGACCCGGTGACCCGCATCGAGGGCCACATGCGCTGCGAGGTGAACCTCGATGCGAACAACGTGATCCGCAACGCCGTCTCCACCGGCACGATGTGGCGCGGGCTCGAGGTGATCCTCAAGGGCCGAGACCCGCGCGATGCCTGGGCCTTCGTCGAGCGCATCTGCGGCGTGTGCACCGGCTGCCACGCGCTGACGTCGGTGCGCGCGGTGGAAGACGCGCTCGGCATCAAGATCCCGAAGAACGCGCACCTGATCCGCGAGATCATGGCCAAGACACTGCAGGTGCACGACCACGCCGTCCACTTCTACCACCTGCACGCGCTGGACTGGGTCGACGTGGTCTCGGCACTGAAGGCCGACCCGAAGAAGACCTCCGAGCTGCAGCAGCTCGTGTCGCCTTCGCACCCCTTGTCCTCCCCGGGCTACTTCCGCGACGTGCAGAACCGGCTCAAGAAGTTCGTCGAGAGCGGCCAGCTCGGGCCTTTCATGAACGGCTACTGGGGCAGCAAGGCCTATGTGCTGCCGCCCGAGGCCAACCTGATGGCGGTGACCCACTACCTCGAGGCGCTGGACCTGCAGAAGGACTGGGTCAAGGTGCACACCATCCTCGGCGGCAAGAACCCGCATCCGAACTACCTCGTGGGCGGCGCGGCCTGCGCGATCAACCTCGATGGCGACGGCGCCGCCGGGGCGCCGATCAACATGGAGCGACTGAACTTCATCAAGTCGCGCATCGACGAGATGATCGAGTTCAACAAGAACGTCTACATCCCCGACGTGCTCGCGATCGGCACGCTCTACAAGCAGGCCGGCTGGCTCTACGGCGGCGGCCTGTCGGCCACCAACGTAAGCGACTACGGCACCTACGAGAAGGTCGCCTATGACCACAGCACCCAGCAGCTGCCCGGCGGCGCGATCCTGAACGGCAACTGGGACGAGATCCACCCCATCGACCCGCGCGACCCCGAGCAGGTGCAGGAGTTCGTCGCCCACAGCTGGTACAAGTACGCCGACGAGAACAAGGGCCTGCACCCCTGGGATGGCGTGACCGAGCCGCACTACGAGCTGGGCGCGAAGACCAAGGGCACGCGCACCGCGATCGAGCAGATCGACGAGAGCGCGAAGTACTCGTGGATCAAGTCGCCCCGCTGGCGCGGCCACGCGATGGAGGTGGGGCCGCTGTCGCGCTACATCCTGGCCTATGCCCACGCGAGCAAGGGCCACAAGCACTGCCAGCGGGTCAAGGAGCAGGTCGATTTCTCGGCCGAGATGATCAACCACGCGATCCCGAAGGCGCTGGGCCTGCCCGAGACCAGCTACACGCTCAAGCAATTGCTGCCCACGACCATCGGGCGCACGCTGGCCCGCGCGCTCGAGGGGCAGTACTGCGGCGAGATGATGCTGGACGACTGGAACGAGCTGGTCGCCAACATCAAGGCCGGCGACACCGCGACCGCCAACGTCGAGAAGTGGGACCCTGCCACCTGGCCGAAGGAGGCCAAGGGCGTGGGCACGGTGGCCGCGCCGCGCGGCATGCTGGGCCACTGGGTGCGCATCAAGGACGGCAGGATCGAGAACTACCAGTGCGTGGTGCCGACCACCTGGAACGGCAGCCCGCGCGACACCAAGGGCCAGATCGGCGCCTTCGAGGCCAGCCTGATGAACACGCCGATGGTGAACCCGGAGCAGCCAGTCGAGATATTGCGCACGCTGCACTCGTTCGACCCGTGCCTCGCGTGCTCCACGCACGTGATGAGCCCCGACGGCGCCGAGCTCGCCTCGGTCACCGTCCGCTGAACGCGAGGAGCTGGCCATGGCTGCTATCGATTCAGGCACCCAATCCTTCGGCACCGGCATCGACGAGCGCGCGGTCGGCGACGCGGCGCTGGTCAAGTCGGTCTACGTCTACGAGGCACCGGTGCGCCTGTGGCACTGGGTCAATGCGCTGGCGCTGGTCGTGCTGGGGGTGACCGGCTACTTCATCGGCTCGCCGCTGCCCACGATGCCGGGCGAGGCCAGCGCGAACTACCTGATGGGCTACATCCGCTTCGCGCACTTCGCGGCGGGCTACGTGTTCGCCGTCGGGCTGCTCGGGCGCATCTACTGGGCGGTCGTCGGCAACCACCATGCGCGCGAGCTGTTCATGGTGCCGATCTTCCGCCGCGCCTACTGGGCCGAGGTGCTGGTGATGCTCAGGTGGTATGCCTTCATCAGCCCGCGCCCGAGCCGCTACGTGGGCCACAACCCGCTGGCGCGCTTCGCGATGTTCTTCGTCTTCTTCCTGACCTCGGTGTTCATGGTGGCGACGGGTTTCGCGATGTACGGCGAGGGCGCGCAGGCCGGCTCGTGGGCCGCGCGACTGTTCGGCTGGGTGATCCCGCTGATGGGCCAGTCGCAGGACGTGCACACCTGGCACCACCTGGGCCTGTGGGCGCTGGTGTGCTTCGTGATCGCCCACGTCTACGCGGCGGTGCGCGAAGACATCATGGGCCGCCAGAGCATCATCAGCACGATGATCTCGGGCCACCGCACGTTCAAAGACTGAGGTCGCCATGGACGAGATCGTCGTGCTGGGCATTGGCAACGTGCTGTGGGCCGACGAGGGCTTCGGCGTGCGCTGCGTCGAGGCGCTGCAGCAGCGCTACGAGTTCGCGCCCCACGTGCAGCTCATCGACGGCGGCACCCAGGGCCTGTACCTGGTGCAGCACGTGCAGGCCGCCGGCCGCCTGCTGATCTTCGATGCGATCGACTACGGCCTGGCGCCCGGCACGCTGAAGACCGTCCAGAACGACGAGGTGCCGCGCTTCATGGGCGCGAAGAAGATGAGCCTGCACCAGACCGGCTTCCAGGAGGTGCTGATGCTCGCCCAGCTCACCGAGCGCTACCCGCGCGAGGTGCTGCTGATCGGCTGCCAGCCCGAGGAGCTGGACGACTACGGCGGCAGCCTGCGCCCCATCGTGAAGGCGGCGCTGGAAGACGCGCTGGCGCTCGGCGTGGATGCCCTGCGCCACTGGGGCGCGAAGCCGGTGCCGCGCACGCGGCGGCCGGCCGAGGCCGACGCGCTGACGCTGCCCTCGCTGGCGATCGAGCGCTACGAGGGCGAGCGCCCGGCGGCCGAAGCGGCCTGCCGCGTCGGCGATGCGCGCTTCATGCCCGGAGCCTGACGCCATGTGCATCGGCATCCCCATGCAGGTTGTCGGTATCGAACCGGGGCGGGCGGTGGGGCAGGGGCGCGGCGAATTGCGGCGCTTCGAGACGGCGCTGGTCGGTGCCTGCGCGCCCGGCGACTGGGTGCTCGTCTTCCTCGACAGCGCGCGTGAGCGCATCGATGCCGAGCGCGCCGCCGAGATCAACCACACGCTGGATCTGCTGGCCGCGGCGATGGGCGGCTCGGCCGCCGGCGCCGAGGCCGCGGCCGGCTTCACGCTGCCTTCGGCGATGAGCGCCGAGGCGCTGGCCGCGCTGGCCGGCACGACCCCCTCCTGAGCACACCCCACCACCATGAACCAAGCCGCCGAATTCGCCTCCACCGTGCTGCCGCCGCAGGCCGGCGCCGTGCACCCGTTGGTCGAACAACTCGTCACCCGCCACGGCGGCAGCTGGGTCGACCTCGCCAGCATCGACGCGTGGCAGGCCGGGCCCGGCGACCGCGTGCTCTTCTTCGGCGGCGATCCGGTGCGCTTTCCGGAATGCCTGGACGTGGCGGTGGTGCTGCCCGAGCTGAGGCGGCATGCCGGCCGGGCGCTGGCGATCGGCGTCGCGCGGCCCGAGGCGGAGGATGCGCTCGCGCGGCGCTTCGGCTCGCAGCGCTGGCCGGCGCTGGTCTTCCTGCGCGACGGCGAGTACGTCACCACCATCAGCGGCATGCTGGATTGGGATGTCTACCTCGCCCAGCTCGAGCGCGCACTGGCCATGCCGGCCTCGCGTGTGCCGGGCATCGGCATCCCGCTGGTCGCCGCCGGCGCCGCTTCCACTTCTTCCTGCCACTGAGGCCGCGATGAAACCCTTCCCGATCCCCGTCGTGGCCTTCGGCCCGGGCAGCCAGGTCGAAGACGAGACGCTCGAATACATCACGATGCCCCAGGGCATGAGCACCTACCGCCCGCCGCTGCTGCCCGAGCCCGAAGAGGTCGCGCGTCGCACCGGCGCCCAGCGGGCGCTGCAGGCGCTGCTCGGGGCGCTGGATCTGGCGTGCCGCGGCGAAGCGGCCGCGCCGGTGAGCCTGCATGCGCTGGGCGAGGCCGACCGCACGCTGGTCAACCAGGTGATGGGCGAGGGCGAGGTCAGCGCCAGGGTCGACGGCGAAGGCTGGGCGCTGCGCATCCAGGAATCGGTGTTCGCCGGCGTCTGGCGGGTGATGCGCTTCGAGCACGGCGTGCTCGTCGAGGATGCGCTCGAAGCGGGCCCGGTGCCGGCGGCGCTGCGCCGCGCGGCGGCAGCGGACGCGGTGCGTGCCAGCCTGCCGCCGGTGCCAGAGCCGTGGCCCGAGGGTGTGATGAACTCGCCGATGCTGCTGACCGAGATCGAAGACCAGTGGCAGCGCTGGCAGCCCGGCCAGCCGCCGCATGTGGTGAACCTGACGCTGCTGCCGATGAGCCCGCTGGACATCGGCTTTCTCGACCACCAGCTCGGCACCGGCCGCGTGCTGATCCTCTCGCGCGGCTACGGCAACTGCCGCATCACGAACACGCTCGCGCCGAACTGCTGGCGCGTCGTCTACTACAACTCGCAGGATGCGGTGATCCTGAACACCGTCGAGGTGGTCGACATGCCCGAGGTCGCCTGCGCGGCGCCCGAGGACCTGCGCGATTCGCGCGAGCGGCTGCGCGAGGTGCTGCAGTGGGTCGAGGGGGCGTTGCCGGCGGATGCGGGAGCGGCGGCGTGAGCCATTTCGAAGGCAGCTACCTCGGCGACCGGGCCCGGCTCGGCGCGGGGCAGCGGCTCGAATGCAAGATCTGCTGGTGGGTCTACGACCCGGCGCTGGGCGACCCGGTGTGGCAGATCCCGCCCGGCGTGCCCTTCGCCGAGCTGCCAGCGCATTGGCGCTGCCCGAACTGCGACGGTGATGCGGAGCAGTTCATGGTGCTGGACGGTGAAGCATGAGTGCCGACCGCGTCGCCGGGCTCGTCGTGAGGTTCGAGTCGATCGCCCGCACGCGCATGGCCGGCGTGCCGATTCTTCACGCCGGCCTGTGCGTCGAGGCCGTCGGCTTCGCACCGTCCGGCGAGGGCGATGACGCTGTGCTCATCGGCGTGCTGGTCACGCCCTGGTCGATGAACCTGCTGCGCCTGCCGCTCGCGGCTGCGACGATGGCGGCGGCGGGCATGTCCCGCTGGCGGCCGCTGGGCGACGGCGAGATCGAGTTCCTCGGCGCGCACGACGAGGTGCTGGGTGCTTACGAGCAGTGCTCGCTGTTCTCGCCGATGGGCGGCTTTCGCGATGCGGCGCACGCCCGCGAGACCGCCGAAGCGGTGCTGGCGATGCTGCGGCCCGCGCCAGCGCCCGCACCCACACGCCCGGCCGAACCGGCGCCGGCTCGGCGGGCCTTCCTCTTCGGCCGCGGCGCGGCGACAGTTCCATGAACGCCCTCGGCGGCTTCGTCGGCCACCTGACGCTGCGCCTCGGCGCGGCGCGGCCGAACCTGGTCCGCCAGCGCGCGCCGGGCCTGGACCGCCTGTTCGTCGGCCGGCCGGCGGCGGGGCTGCCCGACACGGTGGCGGCCCTGTACAGCCTGTGCGGCCACGCGCACCGGCTGGCCGCGCGGCTCGCGATCGCGGCCGCGCGCGGTGAGCCGGCGATGCCCGACGAGGCCGAGCGCCGCGCACTGCGCTGGCACACCGCCCGAGAGCAGGTGCGCCGCCTGGTGATGCACTGGCCCACGGTGCTGGGCCGCAAGCA
>NZ_DATFAN010000184.1:0-120740 GCF_035254525.1 Ideonella sp.
AGGCGGCTCTCCATCAACACGGTTTTCTCTTGCAGCCATGGGAGGCTACCGCGAATGGGGCCTGCGATCGTGCCCCAAGCCACCGACCCTGGGCGCCCGGGTGGCATGCCACGGCGAGGCATGCCGCCCACGGTGCCTGCAGGGCGGTGGCGGTGCCCCCGGGCGCAGGCCCCATTCGCGGTAGCCTCCCATGCATCCCGGGCACCACCGTGTTGATGCGGCTGTCCTCGCCTCGCCGCGACGGTGCCCCGCGTGGTGGGCCGGAGAACGGGGGCGCCGCCGCCGCCCTGCTCGCCACCACCAGCGCAGTCCGGCATCACGCCCGCTGGCCACACAGGAAACCACCGAGATGAGCGACCAGCTCAAGCGCCTGAACGCCACCACCACCCGCGGTGATTTCGCCGCGCAGCTGGAAGGCATCTACGAGCACTCGCCCTGGGTGGCCGAGGCCGCCTGGCCGGCGCGCCCGTTCGCGACGCTCGCCGCGCTCAAGCACGCGCTGGCGCGCGTCGTGCGCGAGGCACCGCCCGAAGCGCAGCTCGCATTGATCCGCGCCCACCCGGAACTGGCCGGCAAGGCCATGGTCGCGAATGCACTGACCGCCGAATCGACCGGCGAGCAAGGCCGCGCCGGCCTCACGCACTGCACGCCGGGCGAGTTCGAGACCCTGCAACGCCTGAACGCCGCCTACAACGCGAAGTTCGGCTTCCCGTTCATCCTGGCCGTGCGCGGGCCGCGCAGCACCGGGCTGACGCGGCGCGAGATCATCGAGACCTTCACCCGCCGGCTCGACAACCCGATCGCCTTCGAGCGCGCCGAGTGCCTGCGCCAGATCCACCGCATCGCCGAGATCCGGCTCGACGAGCGCTTCGGCGTGGTGCCGCTGCAGGGCCGCCAGGCCTGGGATTGCGCCGAGCTGCTCGCGCGCCACAGCGACGCCAGCAACGCCGATGGCGCCGACACCGAATCGGGCCCCTTGACCGTCACCTACCTGACCGGTGCGCACCGCGCCTGCCAGGCCCAGCTGCTGCGCTGGATGCGCGAATGCGGCTTCGACGAGACGCGCATCGACGCCGTCGGCAATGTCGTCGGCGTCTACCGCGGCAGCGACCCAGGCGCCCGGCGCCTGCTCACCGGGTCGCACTTCGACACCGTGCGCAACGCCGGCCGCTACGACGGGCGGCTGGGCATCTTCGTGCCGCTGATCGCCGTGCGCGAACTGCACGCCGCCGGCCGCCGGCTGCCCTTCGGCATCGAGCTCATCGGTTTCGCGGAAGAAGAGGGCCAGCGCTATGCCGCCACCTTCCTCGGCTCCAGCGCGCTGACGGGCCACTTCGACCCCGCCTGGCTCGATCAGGGCGATGCCGACGGCATCGCCCTGCGCGACGCGATGCGCGCCGCGGGCTTGCCCGGCACGATGGAAGCCATCGCCGCCGAGCAGCGCGACCCGGCCGCTTATCTCGGCTTTGTCGAGGTCCACATCGAGCAGGGCCCGGTCCTCCACGAACTGGATCTGCCGCTGGGCATCGTCACCTCGATCAACGGCAGCCGGCGCTTCCTCGGCGAGATGCACGGCACCGCCAGCCATGCCGGCACCACGCCGATGGGCAGCCGTCACGACGCCGCGCTGGGCGTGGCCGAGCTCGCGCTGGCGGTCGAGCGCGCCGCGCGGCGCGTGCCGGACCGCGTCGGCACCGTCGGCCTGCTCGACGTGCCGAACGGCTCGATCAACGTCGTGCCCGGGCGCTGCCGCTTCAGCCTGGATCTGCGCGCGCCGACCGATGCCGAGCGCGACGCGCTGGCCGACGAGGTGACGGGCGAACTCGCCCGCATCGCCGAACGCCGCGGCCTGCGCTACACCTTGCACGAAACGATGCGCGCCTCGGCGGCGCCCAGCGCACCCGCCTGGCAGGCGCGCTGGGAGTCTGCCGTGCAATCGCTCGGCCTGCCGCTGCACCGCCTGCCCAGCGGCGCCGGGCACGATGCGATGAAGCTGCATCAGCGGCTGCCGCAGGCGATGCTGTTCGTGCGCGGCGGCAATTCCGGCATCAGCCACAACCCGCTGGAGAGCGTGACCGACGACGACGCCCAACTCGCGGTCGATGCCTTCCGCCACCTGCTGGAGCAACTGCGATGAAAGCCCACCCCCGAAGCGCCTTCGGCGCCTCCCCCTCGAGGGGGCTGAGCCCGGACACGAAAGGTCCAGTGGATCTTTCGTGCCTGGCGAAGGGCCGGGGCGCCAGGCCCGGCGCGGCCTGCAAGGCCCACCAGCGGCCCGGCAAAGCCGGTTCCGCGGTGGCCGCTTGGCTCCGAGGATTCGATGCATCGCGAATACCGCCCCAGCAGCGTGGAGAACTGGCATGACAAGCGCCTACGACGCGCTCGACGCGTGGATCGACGCGCACTTCGACGACGAGATCCGCTTCCTGCAGGCGCTGGTGCGGGTGCCGACCGACACGCCACCGGGCGACAACGCGCCGCACGCCGAGGCCACGGCGGCCCTGCTCGCTGCCATGGGCCTGCCGGCCGAGCACCACCCGGTGCCCGCGGCCGAGGTGCAGGCGCAAGGCATGACCTCGATCACCAACCTGATCGTGCGCCACCGCTTCGGGCCGGATGGACGAACGATCGCGCTGAACGCCCACGGCGATGTCGTCCCGCCCGGCGAGGGCTGGACGCACGACCCCTATGGCGGCGACATCGTCGACGGCAAGCTCTACGGCCGCGCCGCCGCGGTGAGCAAGAGCGACTTCGCGACCTACACCTTCGCCCTGCGCGCGCTCGCCGCCGCCGCGCCGCCGGCACGCGGTGCCGTCGAGCTGCACTTCACCTACGACGAGGAGTTCGGCGGCGAGCTCGGCCCCGGCTGGCTGCTGAAGCAGGGCCTGACGAAGCCCGATCTGCTGATCGCCGCGGGCTTCAGCTACCAGGTCGTCACCGCGCACAACGGCTGTCTCCAGTTCGAGGTCACGCTGCACGGCCTGGCCTCGCACGCCGCCTACCCCGATACCGGCATCGACGCGCTGCAGGCCGCAAACCACGTCTTGACCGTGCTGTACGCCCACAACACCGTGCTGCGCGCCGGGCACTCGCAGGTGCCGGGCATCACCCACCCTTACCTCAACGTCGGCCGCATCGAGGGCGGCAGCAACACCAACGTCGTGCCCGGCAAGGTCGTGCTGAAGCTGGACCGCCGCATGATCCCGGAAGAAGACGCCGCCACGGTCGAGGCCGAGTTGCGCGCGCTGATCACCGGCACCGTGGCCACCACCAGCCCCGGCGTGCGGGTGGAGCTGCGCCGGCTGCTGCTGGCCCATGCGCTGCAGCCGCTGCCCGGCCACGAGCGCCTGGCCGCCAACGTGCAGCGCCATGCCCAGGCGCTGTTCGGCGAGCCGATCCCGCAGGTCGGCACGCCGCTGTACACCGACGTGCGGCTGTACGGCGCCGCCGGCGTGCCGGCGGTCATCTACGGCGCCGGCCCGCGCACGGTGCTGGAGTCGAACGCCAAGCGCGCCGACGAGCACCTGGTGCTCGAGGACCTGCGCCGGGCGACCAAGGTGGTGGCGCGCACGCTGCACGACGTGCTGGCCGACTGAGCACCCGCCGAGCGAACTACGCACAGGCGGCGGAAACAGGGCTCGGAGACAATGGAGGTGAGCGCGGCGTCGCCGGCCGCGCACCTGCCTTGCCGCACGATGACCGCCCACTCTGCCGCCACCCTGTACCAGCGCTACCTGGCGCGCTGCCACACCGATGCGGCCGCTGCGCTGTCGCTCGCCTGTGGCGCTGCCGGCGTGGCGCCGCCCGGCAGCGGCCTGTGGGTCGCGCCGGCGCAGCGGCAGGCGCGGCAGGTGCTGCCCACGCTGGCCAGCCGCTGGGCCGACCACCTCGCCCGGCCGTCGGCGGCGCCCGCCGCCCCCAACGCGAGCGCGCCGCAGCCCTTTGCCGGCGCCGGCTTCGGGGTGCCCAGCGGCCTGGGCCTGATGTCGGACGACGACGTCGACGAGGACATCGAATCGACCCGCGTCGTGCAGGCCATCGAATCAGCGGCCGAATGGCCCTTGCGCGACCTGCGCAGCCGGCTGGCCAGCGCACCGCCGGCCCCCGGCGGCGCGCGCGACGAGGCGCTGCCGCTGGCGCCGGCCAAGATCGTGCGCGCGCTGTGCGCGGCGCTGCACGACGAGCCGCTCGATGCGCCCGTTCGACTGGCCGCGCTGCGCATCGTGGCCGAGCCGCTGGCGCGGGCGCTGGCCAACCTGTACCAGCAGCACGCCGAGCTGCTCGCCGAGTGGGGCCTGCAGCCCGCGCGGTACACGATCCGCCGCGAGCCCGAGACACGGGCGGCCGCCCGCGCCCCGGCGGCTGCGGCTGCAGTGGCCGGCAGCCCGGCACCGGTCGCCGCCGGCGGCGCCGTGGGCATCGCCGCGCGGCAGATCCCGGCGCTGCTGTCGCAGGTGGCTGGCGAGGCCGGCCTGAGCCCGGCCATGCAGTCGCTGATGGGCCGCCTGGCCGGCCCGGTCGCGCGCAGCGTGGCAGCCAACCCGCGGCTGCTCGACTCGGTCGACAACCCGCTGTGGCGCCTGATCGACCGGCTGGCCGCGCTGGGCCAGCTCGACACCGAAGGCGCGCCGGGCGACTTCCAGCTGCCGCTGCACCTGCGCCTCGAACCCATCATCGCCCGCCTCGAATCGGCCGCGCAGCCAATGCCGGCCGAGCGCTACGCGCAGGCGCTGGCCGACGCCGAATCCGAGGCCGGCATCGCCGCCGACACCACCCGCCCCGCGCCGGCCGAGCCGACGGCGCCGCTGCCGCTGGCGGCCGCGGCGGGGGCACCCGGGGCACCACCGCCCGGGCCGTCGCCCTTCAACGAATCGGCACTCGCCGCCGCCGAGCGCCACCGCACGCTCGAGCCGCTGGTGCGCCAGCAGATGGTGGCGCGGCTGCGCGACAGCGAGGTGCTGCCCGAGGTCAAGCAGTTCCTGCTCGGCCCGTGGCTGGTCGCGGTGCTGCACGAGGTGGTCACGCACGGCGAGGAGTCGCCCGGGGCCCAGCGCGTGCTGCGCGCGGTGGAGTCGCTGATCGAGGCGGGCGGCTACCAGCGCCGCGGCCCGCTCACGCGCGCCGAGCTCGATTGCCTTCGCATGGAGGCGGAAGATGGCCTGGCCGCGGCGGGCCTGGCTGCGCCGCGCATCCGCCAGCATGTGCAGGACCTGGCCGCCGCGCTGGCCGTGTGGCCGCGCCCGCAACCCGATACCGCCATCTCGCCCGAGGAGGGCTTGCTGCCCGACGAGGAAGAGCTCGCCGGCGCCGAGCTGCCCGACTGGCCGAGCCACCACGAGCTGGCCACCGTGCCGATTGCGCTCGACGCGCACAACCCGGACGAGCGCTCGCTGCGCGACTGTGAGGCCTGGCTCGACGGCCTGGCGGTCGGCGATGTCTGCCGCATCCAGCGCCAAGGCCAGTGGGACACGCTGCGGCTGAACTGGCGCAGCGACAACGGCACCTACTTCGCCTTCGGCAACTCCAGCGGCCTGGCCTTCTGCGCGAGCCGGCGCGTGCTCGGCCGCATGCGGCTCGAAGGCCTGGCCACGACGATGGCGCGCGGCCAGTGGGTGCGGCAGGCCGTCGACACGCTGCCGATGCCGCTGGAATGACCGGGACACCGAACGGGGCAGGCTGGCGCGGCCGTCTGCACATCGGTTATCGGCGCGACGGCGAACGCACGATCGCGCACGACCGCCACGAGGGCCCGCTGCGCGTGCTGCAGCCGCTCTACCCCGAGGGCCCGGGCATCTGCCAGCACGTGCTGGTGCACCCGCCCGGCGGCCTGGTCGGCGGCGACACGCTGGAGCTGGCGCTCGAGCTCGGCGCCGGCAGCCACGCGGTGCTGACCACGCCCGGCGCCACCCGCTTCTACCGCAGCAGCGGCGCCGCGGCCACCCAGCAGGTCTCGGCGCGCGTCGCCGAAGGGGCCCGCCTCGAATGGCTGCCGCTCGAGACCATCGCCTACCGCGGCTGCCTGGCGCACAACCGCCTGCGCTTCGAGCTCGCGCCCGGCGCCGAGATGCTGGGCTGGGACCTGCTGGCGCTCGGCCTGCCCGCCGCCGACCAGGATTTCGATGGCCACGGCTTCATCGAACAGCAGCTGGAGTGGCCCGGCGTCTGGCTCGAACGCGGCCGCATCGCCGCCAGCGACACCACGCTGCGCCGATCGCCGCTCGGGCTGGACGGGCAATGCGTGCTCGCCACGCTCTGGTGGGCCAGCGGCACGCCGATGGACACGGCGCGCCGCGAGGCCCTGCTCGACAGCGCACGCGCCACGTTCACCGAGCACCCCGCGCTCGCAGCGCGCTGCGGCGCGACGGCGCTGGATGCGCGCCTCGTCGTCGCGCGCGTGCTGGCCGACCGCGTCGAGCCGGCGTTCCTGCTCTGGCGCGCGCTGCGCGAACGCTGGCGCAGCCTGGGCTGGGGCCTGGCCGGCGAGGCGCCGCGCATCTGGCGCACCTGAGCACGCCGCCAGGCGATGGTCTTTGATTGGTATTACAGACCGGGAATCAATGCCCGACAGGGCGGCGCATTGACTGCGCCCGCATCTGGTACTATAGTGGTATCAGACCAATTCAACGACTCCCGTGACCCTGCGTTTCCTCATCGCCATCGACGGCGGCGGCACCGGCACCCGCGCCAGGCTTTGCGCCGCCGACGGCCGGCCGCTGGCCCAGGGCGCGGCGGGGCCGTCCAGCCTGTCGCACGGCGTGGCCGGCGCCTGGCGGCAGATCCTCGAGGCCATCGGCCTGGCGTTCGAGCAGGCCGGGCTCGGCGTGCCAGCCTGGTCGGACTGCGCCCTCGGCGCCGGCCTGGCCGGCGCCAACGACCCGGCCCAGGCCGCCGACTTCCGCGCCTCGAACCCCGGCTTCACACCGCTCGTGCTCGACACCGACAGCTTCACCGCCCTGGTCGGCGCCCATGCCGGCCGGCCGGGGCTGGTGCTGATCGCCGGCACCGGCAGCGTGGCCGAGGTCTGGCGTCCCGACGGCTCGCGCCGGATCGCCGGCGGCTGGGGCTTCCCGGTCGGTGACGAAGGCAGTGGCGCCTGGCTCGGCCTGCAGGCAGTGCGCCTGGCCCAGCAGGTGCTCGACGGACGTGCGGCCACCGGCCCGCTGGCCGAGGCCGTCTGCACCGCCACCGGGCGCGATGCCGATTCGATGCTCGCCTGGTGTGCCCAGGCCCGGCAGACGGCCTATGCCAGCCTCGCGCCGCTGGTGTTCCAGCACGAAGCCGACGACCCGCGCGCCGCCGCCTTGCTGCAGGCCGCGGTCGACGAGCTGGCCGCGCTCGTGCAGGCGCTGGACCCGTCGGCCGCGTTGCCGGTGGTCTGCAGCGGCAGCATCGCGCGCCGCCTGCAGACGCGCCTGCCGGCAGCCCTGGGCGCGCGCTGCGTCGAGCCCGCGGGCGACGCGGCCGACGGCGCGCTGCACCTGCTGCGCGCTGCCGTGGCCCGGAGCGCCGGATGACGAGCCCCCTGCCGTTCGAACTCAAGCCCGACGAGCGGACCACCGTCCCCTTGTATGTGCAGCTGGCGCAGAAGATCGGCCAGGCGATTCGCGGCGGCCACTACCAGCCCGACGAGGCGCTGCCTTCCGAACGCATGCTCAGCGATGCGCTGGGCCTGTCGCGCGTGACCGCGCGCAAGGCGATCGACCAGCTCGTCGCGCAGGGCCTGGTCGTGCGCAAGCGCGGCTCGGGCAACTACATCGCGCCCAAGCTCGAACAGCCGTTGACCCGGCTGACGAGCTTTTCCGAGGAACTGCAGCAGCGCGGCTTCCACCCGTCGTCGCGCTGGCTCAAGCGCGCGCTGACGGCGGTGACGCCCGAAGAGCAGCTGTCCCTCGGGCTGTCGACGGGCGCGCGCGTCGCGCGGCTGGAGCGCTTGCGCCTGGCCGACGAGGTGGTGATGGCCTACGAGGTCAGCGTGCTGCCGGAACAGGTGCTGCCCGACCCGGGCAGCGTCGAAACCTCGCTCTATGCCCACCTCGAACACAGTGGCAAGGCGCCGGTGCGAGCCTTGCAGCATCTGCGTGCCCTCAACGCCGACGCCATGTTGGCCCAGCGCATGAACGTGCCCACCGGCCAGGCCGTGCTTCACATCAGCCGCGTGGGCTATCTCGAAACCGGCCAGGCCGTCGAGCTGACCCAGTCCTATTGCCGCAGCGAGTACTACGGCTTCGTGGCGGAGATGGTGAGGTCTCCCGCGCCGCAAGGAACCCCATGAAACATTCACTGCAAGGCGCCATCCTCACACCCTTCGGCTGGCGCCTGGGCGAGTTGCAGCACGAGGGAGGCCGCGTCGTCGCGATCACCGGCCGGGTGGTCGACGAGGCCGAGGCGCGCGCGAGCGGGCAGCCGCTGGTGCTGCCCGGCTTCATCGACCTGCACGTGCACGGCGGCGGTGGCCACGACACGATGGACGCCGGCGAGGCTGCCGCGCACATCGCCCGCACCCATGCGCGCCACGGCACGACGACGATGCTGGCGACCACGATGACCGCGCCGGCCGATGACATCCTGCATGCCTTCGAGGGGCTGGGCCCCATCTGCCGCAGCCGCCCCGCGAACGGGGCGCGCGTGCTCGGCGTGCACCTCGAGGGCCCGTACATCAACCCCGGCAAGCTCGGTGCGCAGCCCGATTTCGCGCGCGAAGCCTCGCTGGACGAGATCCGCCGGCTGCACGCGCTGGCGCCGATCCGGCTGATCACCGTGGCGCCCGAGCTGCCCGGCCACATCGAGCTGATCGCGCAGCTGGTCCGCGAAGGCTGGCGCGTCCAACTGGGCCACAGCGCCGGCTGTTATGAAGACGGCGTGGCCGCGCTCGGCGCCGGTGCCGCCGGCTTCACGCACCTGTTCAACGCGATGACCGGCTTCCACCACCGCGAGCCCGGCATGGCCGGCGCCGCACTGGCGCACGCCGAATACGCCGAGATCATCCCGGACCTGCTGCACGTGCACCCCGGCGCGCTCAAGGCCGCGCTGCGCGCGATCCCCAAGCTCTACGGCGTGACCGATTCGACCGCCGCCACCGGCATGCCCGATGGCGAATACCGCCTGGGCCGGCACAAGGTGTTCAAGTGCCTGGGCGGCGTGCGGCTGGAAGACGGCACCCTCGCCGGCAGCGCGCTGACGATGGACCAGGCCTTGCGCAACTTCGTCGGCCTGGGCCTGAGCGTGGCCGAAGCCTCGGCCCGCACGGCCACCCACGCGGCCGACTACCTGGGCCTGGCCGAGCACGGCCGCCTGGCCCCCGGCGCCCACGCCGACGTCGTCGTGTTCGACCCCGCGCTGGAACTGCAGCGCGTCGTCATCGAAGGAGAAACGATTGACTTCCCGAATGCTTGAGGAAAGCCGCGAGGCGCCCCAGGCGGTGGCGCGCCAGCTGGCCGCGGATGCCGACACCTATGCCGCGCTGACGAACGAGTTGCGCACCATGCCGCCGCAAAGCGTGCTGACCGTCGCGCGCGGCAGCTCGGACCACGCGGCCCACTACATGGCCTACCTCGTGATGGCGCGGCTCGGCCGGCTGGTCACCTCGCTGCCGATGTCGCTGGTCACGCTGTACCAGTCGCAGCTCCAGTGCGAGGGCCTCGTCTCGATCGCCTTCTCGCAATCCGGCCAGAGCCCCGACCTGGTCTCGCCGACCCGCTTCTTCCGCGCCGGCGGCGCACGCACGGTCGCCGTGGTCAACCAGCCCGATTCGCCCTTGGCCCAGGCCGCCGAATGGGTGCTGCCTTTGCATGCGGGCCCCGAGCGCAGCGTGGCCGCGACCAAGAGCTACATCGCCCAGCTGGTGGCCGGCGCACGCCTGGTGGCCGGCTGGCGCGACGACCCCGCGCTGCACGCCGCGCTGCAGGCGCTGCCGCTCACGCTGGCCCGGGCGCTGGATGGCGACTGGCGCCGCGCGGTCGATGTGCTGCACGGTGCCGACCGCCTGTTCGTGATCGGCCGCGGCACCGGCCTCGCGATCGCGATGGAAGCGGCGCTCAAGTTCAAGGAAACCTGCGGCATCCAGGCCGAGGCCTTCTCCGGCGCCGAGGTCAAGCACGGGCCGATGGCGTTGGTCGAAGAAGGCTACCCGCTGCTGGTCTTCGCCCCGCGCGGGCCCGCGCAGGCCGGCCTGATCACGCTCGCCTCCGAGATGCGCGAGCGCGGGGCGCGGGTGCTGCTCGCAGCGCCATCGGGCACGCCAGGTGCCGAGCTGCCGCTGGTGCAGGCAACGCATGAGGACCTGGACCCGATCGCGGCGGTGCAAAGCTTCTATCCGATGGTCGAAGCCTTGGCGCGTGCGCGGGGGCTGGATCCGGATCAGCCTCGGCATCTGGCCAAGGTGACGCGGACGCACTGAACATGATGGGCAGTGCCTTGCGTGGGTTGGCGCGGCGGCCGGGGGCCGGCAGGCGGCGGGGCTCATTGGTCCGCGCCCTCGCCTGCGCCGAGGGTGCCCTCCAGTGCTCGGCTCCCAGCCCGCCGCCACACCTTCGCATGAGCAACAAATGACACCACTCCACCCTGGCCACCTCGTGATGGTCGACATCGAAGGCAAAGCGCTGTCATCAGTCACGGCCGCCTTCCTGCGCGACAACCACATCCGCGCCGTCTGCCTGTTCCGCAAGAACCTCGGCACCGAAGCCGAGGTGAAGCAGCTTGTCGCCGACCTGCGCGAAGTGCTCGGCCCGAAGGCGCTCATCGGCATCGACCAGGAAGGCGGCTCGGTCGCGCGCGCCACCTTCCTGCCGCAAGCGCCCGCGGCGATGGCGCTGGGAGCGATCGCGGACACGGCCGCGGCCGAAGAAGCTGCCGAGGCCACCGGCGCGGCCGTCGCGCGCGGCCTGCGCGGCCTCGGGATCAACTGGAACTTCGCGCCGGTGCTCGACGTGAACAGCAACCCGGCCAATCCGGTGATTGCCGAACGCAGCTTCGGGGCCGACCCGCAGCGCGTGGCCCGCCTCGCCGGTGCCTGGATGCGCGGCTCGCTGCGCGAGGGCGTGGCCTGCTGCGTCAAGCACTTTCCCGGGCACGGCGACACGCATGTCGATTCGCACCATGCGCTGCCGACCGTCGACAAGAGCCTGGCCGAGCTCGAAGCGCTGGAATTGATTCCCTTCCGCGCCCTGGCGGCCGAAGCGCCCGCGCTGATGACGGCCCACATCGTCTACCCGCAGCTCGACGCCGACCACCCGGCCACCCTGTCGCGCCGCATCCTGACCGGGTTGCTGCGCGACAGCCTCGGCTACCGCGGCGTCGTGATCAGCGATGCGCTGATGATGAAGGCCATCTTCGACCGCTACGGCCATGCGCGCGGCGCGGTGCTGACGCTCGCCGCCGGCGCCGACATGGCCCTGGCCCAGGGGCGGCCCGAGGACCAGCTGGCCGCGATCCGCGCGGTCGGCGATGCCTTGCAGGATGGCCGGCTCGACGCGGGCGCGATGCAGGCCGCACGCGAGCGCCTCGATGCGCTGGCCACCGGCTACCCCGCCGCCGCCGCGCCGTATGCCCCACCGCAACGCGCGAACGACGAGGCCTTGATGCGCGCCCACTGGGCACGCGCCCTGACCGCGTTCGGCGGCGCCACGCCGCCTGGTGTGGCCACCCCGCTGCGCGTGGTTACGCAGGACCGCGTCGACACCGACGGCGTCAGCGAAGCCGGCCTCGGGGCCGACGAGGTCGCGGCGCTGTTCGCCGGCCATGCCGACGTGGCGTTCGTGCGCGTGCCCGACCTGCCCCGCTTCGACCCTGCCACGCTGCCGCGCGACGGCCGCCTGACCGTGCTCGCGTCGAACCACCGCAGGCGTTATGCCGCGCCCATGGCCGGCTGGCGGCCCGACCTGCACCTGGCGCTGTGGAACCCGTTCCAGGTCGCCGACATCGGCGCGCCGGCGGTCGTGACCTGGGGTTATGCCGAGGGCGCGCTGGCCGCGCTGCGCGCGTGGCTCGAGGGCGCTGCCGCCGCCCCCGGCGTGTCCCCCGTCGCGCTGGCACCGCACGCCTGACACCCAGACTGCACTGACCACCCGGAGCCTGCCGTGACCCCACCTGCCCCCGCCCCCCGGAAAGGCTCGCCGATCCGCTGGGTGCCCAGCCTGTACTTCGTGCAGGGCCTGCAGTTCTTCGTCGTGATGCTGATCGCTGGCCTGATGCTCAAGAACATGGGCGAGCCGAACGACCGCATCGCGCGCTGGACCGGCGTGCTCGGCCTGGCCTGGGCCTTCAAGCCGCTGTGGAGCCCCTTCCTGGAGCTCGCGCGCAGCAAGAAGCTGATCGTCGTCGCGATGCAGTTCACCGGCGCGGCGGGCCTCGCGCTGATGGCGCTGGCGCTGCAGTTGCCGGTGTACTTTGCCGCCTGCATCGGCGTGCTGTTCCTGCTCGCCTACGCCTCGGCCACGCACGACATCGCCTGCGACGGGTTGTACATGGCCAGCCTGAGCCCCACGCTGCAGGCGGCCTACGCCGGCTGGCAGGGTGCGTTCTTCAACGCCTCGAAGTTCCTCACGCTCGGCGGCCTGCTGGTGCTCGCCGGCCACCTCGAGAAGCGCATCGGCGTGGCATCGGCCTGGTCGGCGATCTTCGCGATGCTGGCGCTCGTGCTCGGCGCCTTGGCTGCCTACAACGCGTGGGCCCTGCCCGGCACGCTCAACTCCGCCCCCACCGAGCTTTCCGCCCGCAGCGTGATCAGGACGCTCGCCGAGGTGGTGGCCGATTTCCTGCGCAAGCCCGGCATCGGGCTCGCGATCCTGTTCATCGTGCTGTTCCGCTTCGCCGAGGGCCAGGTGCAGACGATCGGCCCGCTGTTCCTGATCGAGCCGCGCGACCAGGGCGGCCTGGGCCTGAGCACCGAGCAGGTCGGCTACGTCTACGGCAGCGCCGGCACGCTGGCCTTCCTCGTCGGCAGCGTGGCAGGCGGCTACTTCACCTCGTGGCTGGGCCTGAAGCGCGCGATGGCGGTGCTGATCGTCGCGATGGCCGTGCCCAACATCGTCTTCGCCGTGCTCGCCGCGACCCGGCCGGCCGACATGGGAACCATCGGCATCGCGGTCAGCATCGAGATGTTCGGCTACGGCTTCGGCTTCGTCGGGATGATCCTGTACATCATGCAGGCCGTGGCACCCGGGCGCTACCAGACGGCCCACTACGCGCTCGGCACCGGCGTGATGCAGCTGGGCTTCATCTTCTCGAAGACGATCAGCGGCGACATCCAGCTCGCGCTGGGCTATGAACGCTTCTTCCTGTGGACCATCGCCTGCGGCGCGCCGGCGCTGGTGCTGATGTTCTTCGTTCGCCTGCCGGGCCGCGAGGGCGAAGCGGCACCCGCCACACCCGCCGGGGCCGCGGAGCCGGCCGCGTGAGGCCGCTCCTGCTGGCGGCCTGGATCGCCACGGTGGCCCCTCTGCCGCCGGCCGCCGCGGCCGAGCGCTTCTTCGACGACTTCGGCGACGCCTCCACCGCCCAGCTGCAACGCGCCGGCGGCTGGACGCTGCGTGACGGGCGCGGCCACCCCGGCGTGGACGGCGCCGCCTGGCGCGCCGAGGCGATCAGCCTCGTCGACGACGACGCGCAGCCCGGCAACCGGCTGCTGCGCCTGACGGCGCGCACCGACGGCACGGGGGCCGGGACGGTGCAGGCGCAGCTGTGCCACGCCCGCAAGTTCCTCGCCGGCACCTACGCGGCGCGCGTGCGCTTCGCCGACGAGCCGGTGTCCGGCGCCGATGGCGACCCGGTGATCCAGACCTTCTACGCCGTCAGCCCGCTGCGCTTCGACCACGACCCCGAGTTCAGCGAGCTCGATTGGGAGTACCTCGCCAACGGCGGCTGGGGCAGCGACAAGACACGGCTGTACGCGATCAACTGGCAGACCGTGCGGCTCGAGCCCTGGCAGGCCTGGAACCAGCCGCACGAGGAGTTCGGCGCCTTCGGCGGCTGGCACGTGCTGACGATGCAGGTCGATGCGGCTGCCGGCCGCACGCGCTGGTACGTCGACGGCCGGCCGGTCGCCGAGCACGGCGGGCGCAACCAGCCGGTCCGGCCGATGGCGATCAGCTTCAACCTCTGGTTCTCGCCCGGCGCACTGCTGCCGCCCAGCACCACGCCGCGGGTCTACCGCCAGGACGTGGACTGGGTCTTCCACGCCCGCGGCGAGCTGCTCTCGCCCGCCGAGGTCGAGGCTGCGGTCGTGGGATGGCGGCATGCCGGGGTGACGCGCGAAGATCGCGTTCCGGCTGCCCAGCCCCCACTGGCCAGCCCCTGCGATTTCTGAGCTCTTCATACAACGATCAGAGGGATCACGCCATGGACCAGCGGCCGCCTGGCGCGCAGCGCTTTGTCTCGGTCGACGCGATGCGGGGCATCACCGTCGGGGCCATGATCTTCGTCAACGACCCGGGCGACTGGTCGCACGTCTTCGGCCCCTTCGGCCACGCGAGCTGGCACGGCTGCACGCCGACCGACCTGATCTTTCCCACCTTCCTGTTCATCGTCGGCGTGTCGCTGGCGCTGGCCGGCGGGCCGCGGCTCGAGACCGGTGGCGATGTCGCTGCGTTGCAGCGCGCCTGGTGGTGGCGCTCGCTGCGCATCGTCTTGCTCGGCTGGGCGCTGGCGGCGGTCGCCGTCCTGTCCCTGCCCAACTCGTCGGTGGATCCGGTGCCGTGGCGGCCGCTGGGCGTGCTGCCGCGCATCGGCATCTGCTTCGGCCTCGTCGGCTGGCTGTACCTGCATTCGGCGGCGCGCACCCGATGGCTCGTCTATGCCATGCTGTTGGCGAGTTATGGCGCGCTCCTGTCGTGGTGGGGCGACCTGACGCGCGACCACAGCCTGCCCTCGCGCGTCGACGCGCGGGTGCTGGGCGCCTTCGCTTACCACTACAACCCGGCCACCGGCCTGGGCTACGACCCCGAGGGCCTGCTGTCGACGCTGGGGGCCTTGAGCAACACGGTGCTCGGTGCGCTGTGCGGCGACTGGCTGCGCCGGCGTGCGCTGCGGCCCATCGTGATCGCCGGCGCGGTGCTGGTCGCGGCCGGGCTGCTGCTGAACCGCGTCTGGATGCCGATGAACAAGGCCTTGTGGACGCCGCCCTTCGCGCTGTTCAGCGGCGGCTTTTCGGCGCTGGCGCTGGTGCTGGTGCACACGCTCGTCGAGCGCTGGCACGTGCCGCCGTACGGCCGGCGCTTCGGTGTCAACGCGATCACCGCCTACGCCGGCTCGATCCTGATGGTCTGCCTGCTCGACGGCACGCCGCTGCACCGCTGGCTGTACGACCATGCCTTCGACCCGCTGATCCCGCTGCTCGGCGCCAAGCCGGTGTCGCACCTCTATGCCGCGCTGCAGCTGCTGTTCTGGTGGGGCGTGGTCTGGTGGATGGACAAGCGGCGCATCCGGCTCAGCATCTGACCCGCCGGGTCAGGGCGCGCCGCGCCGGGCCGCGAAATCGGCCCACAGCCCCGCCAGGGCGACCAGCGCCGGCTCGCCCTGCACTTGTTGCAGGGCGGCCTGCGCTTCGGCCGGCCGGCCGGCGAGCGCCAGCGCCATGCCCTGGTGCAGCCGCGCTTCGCCGGCACGCGCCAACCCGCCGCGCTGCAGGCCTTGCGCGATCAGCGGCAGGCCGGTGACCGGCTCGCCCTCGGTGGCCCAGGCCCAGCCCAGCGCGACGAGGGCCTGGCCGTCGCGCGCCTTCAGGGCGGCGGCCTCGTCGCGCGGGCGCTGGCGCCGGTCGGCCTCGGCCGGGCGTTGCGTGCTGGCGCGGCGGGCCGAGAGCGCGGCGCGTTCAGCATCGGCCAGGCCGGGCCGCGCCAGCGCCTGGTCGAGCACGCGCAAGGCCTCCCCCGGGAACCCGGCCTGCTGGGCCTCGGCGGCCAGCGCAAGCACGGCCTCGGTGCGGTCGATCGCGCCGGCGGCATGCAGCAGGCGCTGCACGTCGAGCCACTGGCGCTCGGGCCACGCCGCCGGGTCGCCCAACTCACGTTGGACGCGCTCGGCCCACAGCGCCGGTTGCGGGTGCTGCATGGCCATCGCGCGCAGGCTGCGGCGGTAGCCGGGCTCGTCGGCGAGCTGGCGCTGGATGCCGGCCAGCAGGCGCCAGGTGGGCAGCGGCGTGGTGCGGCCCGCCGCAGCGTCGGCCTCGGTGGCCTGCAGCAGCAGCGCTCGGGCGCCGGCGGTGTCTTTCGCGAAATACAGCGCCGGGGCCCGCAGCGCCAGCACCTCGGCCTCGCTGCCGCCGGCCTCGGCGTAGCGCTGCAGCCAGCGCGCGGCGGCCGCATAGTCCTTCGCGCGGTACAGGGTCTGGCCCAGCGCGGCCAGGGTCTGGCGTTGTTCGTCGGGCGTCAGGCGCTGCGCGGCCAGCACCTGCTCGAACGCCGACTGCGCGCCGGCCAGGTCGCCGGTCTGCAGTGCCGCCGCGCCGCGCAACCGCTGCAGCATGAAGGCCTCGTAGGCGTTCAGCGGCGCCAGCGCCTCGGCGGCCTGCAGCCGGGCGACCGCGCCCGCGCCCTCGCTGCGCGCGATCAGGGCCTGGGCCTCGTTCAACAAGACACCGACCGCGGGCCGAGCGGCCTCGGCGGCTGGCGCATCGGCCGCGTTCGCCATGGCGCTGAAGGCCAGCAGCGCGGCGCCGGCCAGACGCCGCGGCAAGGACAAGGGGGCGACAGGAAATGGCGGCATGGCAGGTCGAAAATGATTAATACCACAATAGTACCAATTCGGGAGAAATCTGAGGCACGCCTGGAACAACTGGTACCAATCTGGCTCCATTCCATCCCGATTGGATGGCACCGCGCCGGCTGAAGCGCAGAATCCGCCCGCGTCCTTCCATCCCCACCAGGAGCAAGCCATGACACCGTCCGCTTCCACCAAGAACGTGCTGTCTCTGCTGGGCCGCGCGCTCATCGCGCTGCTGTTCATCCCGTCGGGCTTTTCCAAGGTGGCCGGCTTCTCCGGCGTGGTCGCCTACATCGCCGCCAAGGGCGTGCCGATGCCCGAGGTCTGCGCGGCCATCGCCATCGCCGCCGAGTTGGGCCTGGGGCTGCTGCTGCTCGTGGGCTGGCAGACACGCTGGGCCGCGCTGGGGCTGGCCGTGTTCGTGGCGGTGATCACCCCGATCTTCCACAACTTCTGGGCGCTGCCCGAGGCGCAGCAGATGATGCAGCAGCAGGCCTTCTTCAAGAACCTGGCCGCCGTCGGCGGGCTGCTGGCGTTCCTGGCCCACGGCCCGGGCGGCTTCAGCATCGATGCCCAGCGGGGCACGGAGCCGGCCTGACAGCGTCAGTGCATCGACCCCGAGCCGATCTCGGGAAAATTCGCCGCGTACTTGTCGATCCACTCGGCGGCGGCTTCGTCGGCATCGAGATCGCGGCCCTCGGTGCGCTGCACCGAGCGGCGGTAATCCTCGATGTGGCACAGCTGCTCGACCATGCGGGCGCGGAAGGCATCCTCCGCATCGAGGAAGGTCACGCCGAGCTCGTAGCCGCTGAGCGGGTGCGGCCGGCACCAGGCCACCCGCGCGCGGGCGCGAAACGGCGGCTGCACGAGGCCGATGCCGATCTCGATCGACTGGCCGGGCGTCACCGGGCAGCCTGAGCGAAACGCCAGCCCGCCCAGGCTGACGTCACGGGTGTGGTAGCGCGCCGGCGGGTCGGCCCCGCCGATGCCGATTTCGACCGGAACATCGATCGGGTGCCGGATGAACTGCCGCATGACAACCTCGCGCCGCGTCTTGGCTGGAATCGAGGATACGCCGCGCTGTCGGCAGCGCCAAGTCAAATGAGGGGCGGCCCGGCTAGAACCCCCCACATCGGGAATCGAGAACTCCCTACACCCGCGCCATCCGATCGGGCCGGTCGCAGGCCGACAACCCGGGGACGTTCCGCTCCAGGAGGTGCTGCCATGCTGCCGTCGCCCTGCTCCGCTGATTGCCCCGAGGTGTCGCTGCCAGCCGGCGTGCTGCTGGTGTCCAACACCGACTTGCGGGGCCTGATGACCTACTGCAATGCCGCGCTGATCGAGGCCAGCGGTTATGCCGAGGCCGAGCTGCTCGGCCAGCCCCACACGCTGCTGCAGCACCCCGACATGCCGCGCGAGGTGCAGCGCGACCTGCACGCCACGCTGGAGGCGGGCCAGATCTGGTCGGCCGTGGTCCGCCACCGGCGCAAGGACGGCCAGGCCTACTGGGTGCGCACCGCGGCGGCCCCGGTGGCCGAGCTGCACCGGCAGGTCGGCTACGTGATCGCCCACGCCCGCCCCCGCCAAGACGACCTGCGCGCCGCGCGCCGGCTCTACGTCGCGATGCGCGACGGCAGCGCGCTCTGGCGCGAGGCCGCCGAGCGCAGCGCGGGCTGGGGCATCACGCCGCTGGCACTGGCGCTGGCAGGAGGTGCAGGATGTTGAGCAACGCCCAGGCCCTGGTCATCGACGGCAACCCGGCCTCACGCACCGCGCTGTCGATGATGCTGCGCGACTTCGGGGTCGGCAACGTGCAGCAGGCCATCCGCGCGCCCGATGCCCGGCGCCTGCTCGAGCACCGCCGCTTCGACCTCGTCGTCTGCGAGTACCACTTCGAGAACCAGGCGATGACCGGGCAGGACATGATCGACGATCTGCGCCTGGCGCAGCTGCTGCCGATGTCGACCATCGTCGTGATGGTGTCGAGCGAGGCCGCCTATGCGCGCGTGGCCGAGGCCGCCGAGGCCGCGCTCGATGCCTACCTGATCAAGCCGCACACGCAGCAGGCGCTGGCCGAACGCATTCAGCAGGCGATGGCGCGCAAGCAGGCGCTGAAATCGATCATCGAGCCGCTGGAGCGGGGTGGCTACGAGGAAGCCGCCGCGCTGTGCCAGGCCCGCTGCGACACGCGCGGGCCCTACTGGCTCAACGCCGCACGCATCGGCGCCGAGATCTACCTGCGGCTCGGCCGGGCCCAGGAGGCGCAGAAGATGTTCGAGCTGATCCTGGCCACCCACGCGCTGCCCTGGGCGCGGCTGGGCTTTGCGCGCACCGAGTACCAGGCCGGCGGCATCAAGCAGGCCAGGCGCACGCTCGAGAGCCTGCTGAACGACCGGCCGGGCTACGCCGACGCCTACGACGTGATGGGCCGCGTGCTGCTCGACCAGGGCGAGCCGCAGCAGGCGCTGAATTCGCTGCGCCGCGCCTGCTCGCTGACCCCGGGCAGCGTGGCCCGGCTGCAGAAGTTCGGCCTGCTGGCCTTCTATCACGGTGACCCGGCCGAGGCGCTGGACGCGCTCAAGCGCGCGACCGCGCTGGGCATCAACTCCAAGACCTTCGACCTGCAGGGCATGGTGCTGCTGGGCACGCTGCACTTCGACCACGGCGACCCGCGCGGCCTGGGCCACGCGCTGCGCAGCGTGGCCGCGGTGCGCGCGACCCAGCCGCAGAGCGCGCGGCTGCGCCGCTTCGAGGCCATCCTGACGATCTTCTCGGCGCTGCAGCAGCGGCAGCTGTCCGAGGCGGTGCAGGCCACGCGCGACCTGCTGGCCGAGATCATGGCGCCGGACTTCGAGTTCGAGGCCGCCTGCAACCTGCTGGCGATGCTGGCCCGGGTATCGGCACGCGAAGTGCGGCTGACCGGCCTGGCCGACGAGCTGACGGTGCTGGCCGACCGCTTCGCCGTCTCGCGCTCGACCGCCGAGTTGTTGTGCCGTGCCGCCCAGGGCATGGCCGAGTTCGAGCCGCTGATCCGGGCGCGGTACGCGGCGATCTGCACGCTGGCCGAGGACGCCGTCTCGCAGACCGTGGCCGGCGAGCCGCGGCGCGCGGTGCTGATGCTGCTCGAGCGCGCCGAACGCAGCTTGAATGCCAAGTTGATCGACCTCGCCGCCCACACGCTGCAGCAGCACGCCGCGCAGATCGAGGATGCCGCCGCGCTGATGCAACGGGTGGCGGCGCTGAACGAGCGCTATCGCGGCTATGGCACCCAGGTTCATCTTGGGGGTACGCCTGCGGCCCTTGTTGCACCGGCCGGTTCCGCGCGACACTGAGCCCCAAACGGCCCGGCGGGGCGATCCGACCGGGCCGACCATTCAGGGGGCCATGAGCGAACTTTTTCTGGTCGATGACCATGCGTTGGTGCGCGAAGGGCTGCGCGCGATGCTCGAGGCCGCCGGCCACCAGGTGGTCGGCGAGGCGGGCGAGGCCACGCCCGCGCTGGCCGAGCTGGTGCGGCTCGAGCCCGAGATCGCGCTGATCGACCTGAACCTGGGCCAGCGCTCGGGGCTCGAGCTGCTGGCCGAGATGCAGCGCCGCCGCCTGGCCACGCGCGTCATCGTGCTGAGCATGTCGGTGCGGCCGCAGCACGTGGCCGAGGCACTGCGCCTGGGCGCCCTGGGCTACGTGCTGAAGGACTCGAGCGCAGCCGAGTTGCTGGCGGCGCTCGACGCCGTCTCGCAGGGCCGCCGCCACCTGGGGACCAGCGTGGCCGAGCTGGCCGCACGCGGGCTGGCCGACCAGGGCCGCAACATGGCCGAGTTGTCGGCGCGCGAACGCCAGGTGCTGGTACTGGTGGCGCGCGGCGCGTCGAGCAACCAGATCGGCCACGAGCTGCACCTGTCGCCGAAGACGGTCGACACCTACCGCAGCCGCTTGATGGCCAAGCTCGGGCTCGAAGACGTGCCGGCGCTGGTGCGCTGGGCGATCCGCGAAGGGCTGATCGGCGTCGACGAGCCCTGAGCGGCCCGACAGCACCCGCCCGGACGATCAGGCCAGCGCGGCTCGCCGGCTCGGCTGCTGCGCAAGCAGGCGGTCGAGCAACTGGACCGTGCCCAGCAGGGCATCGCGCAGCGCTGCAGGCAGCGGCTCGGCGATGCCCACGCCCGGCTCGGCGAGCCGGCGGGCCAGCGCGGCGGCCGGGCTGGCCACCTCGGTCAGGCCGAGCATGCCGGCCGAGCCGGCCAGCGAGTGCGCGAGGCGGGCCAGCCCGGCGCGGTCGCCGGCGGCCGCGAGCTGCACGATGCGCTCGGCATCGCCGCCGTGGTGCTCGACGAACCCCTGCAGCAGGCGGCGGTACATGCGGCTGTCGCCCGCCACCCGCTCGAGCGCCGCGCCCACCGCCACACCGGGCAGCGCACGGGCGAGCACGACCGCATCGTCGCCGCCCGACGCCAGGGTGGCCGCCGCGGCCGGGCGCGCACCGGGGCGGATCCAGGCCAGCAGCGTGCGCGACAGCTCCCCCGGATCGATCGGCTTGGCCACGTGGCCGTCCATGCCGGCGGCCAGGCAATCCAGCCGGTCCTGCGCCAGCGCCGACGCGGTCATCGCGATGATCGGCAGGCCCTGGCCATGCGGCAGGCCGCGGATCAGCCGGGTTGCCTGCAGCCCGTCCATGCCGGGCATCTGGACGTCCATCAGCACCAGGTCGAAGTGGCCGGCCTGGACGCGGTCGACCGCTTCGATGCCGTCGCTGGCGATCGTCACCGCCATGCCGGCGCGGGCCAGGAACTCGGCGGCCACCTGCTGGTTCAGCGGGTTGTCCTCGACCAGCAGCACGCGGGCCCCGTGGATCACGCGCGTCGCCTCGCCAGGGTCGATGCGCCGCACCACCGGCGCGGGGGCTGGCCAGCCGGCGCGGTTCTGCAACATCACGATCGCATCGAACAGGCGCGATGGCGTGAACGGCCGCGTCAGCACCAGGTCGGCCGGCAGCGCCCCGGCCAGCTCGAGCACACGCTCGCGCGAGGACAGCGCCACCATCACGACCACCGACAGCGGGTGGGCGGCCTGCGGGTGGGCGTGCCGGCGCAGGTAAGCCGTGAGCCCCTCGGCCGTCGAGAGCCCCGGCGTGCGTTCGTCCAGCAGCACCAGCTCGAATGGCGTGCCGGCCGCCTCGGCCGCGCGCAGCTCGGCCAGCGCCGCGTCGCTGCTGGCCACGCTGCGGGCCGCGAACCCCCAGGCGACGAAGGTCTGGTGCACGATGGCCGAGGTCGTCGCCAGCGGGTCCACCACCAGCGTGCGCATGCCGCGCAGGCGGTGCAGATCGCGCCGGGCCAGCGCACCTGGCAGCGTGTCGAAGCGCGCAGTGAAGGAGAACACGCTGCCGCGGCCGGGCACGCTGTCCAGCCATATCCGGCCACCCATGAGCTCGACCAGCCGACGGCTGATCGCCAGGCCCAGGCCAGTGCCGCCATAGCGCCGGTTGGTCGAGGTATCGGCCTGCTCGAAGGGCTGGAACAGCCGCGCCGCCTGCTCGGGCGAGACGCCGATGCCGGTGTCGCGCACCTCGAAGCGCAGCGTGATCGAGGTGTCGCCGGGGCCGGCCGGGGCCTCCGGCTCGACACGCAGCAGCACCTCGCCCTGGCGCGTGAACTTGACGGCATTGCCGACCAGGTTGGTCAGCACCTGGCCCAGGCGCAGCGCATCGCCGCGCAGGCGGCCCGGCACCTCGGGCGCGACCTCGATGCACAGCTCGATGCCCGCTTCCTGGGCGCGTACCGCGAACAGGTTGCCGACCATGTCGACCACGTCCTCGGGGCTGAAGGGCTCGTGCTCGAGCGTCAGCTTGCCGGCCTCGATCTTCGAGTAGTCGAGGATGTCGTCGAGCAGCCGCATCAGCGATTTCGACGCGCCGTGCGCCTTGCTCAGGTAGTCGCGCTGGCGCTCGTCCAGCTCGGTGTCCAGGGCCAGATGGGTAAGCCCGATGATGGCGTTCATCGGCGTGCGGATCTCGTGGCTCATGCTGGCCAGGAAGTGACCCTTGGCGCGGTCGGCCGCCTGCGCCTCGTCGCGCGCGCGGGCCAGCGCCTCGCCCTGCTCGACCGCCCTGCGGTGCATCTGGGCCAGGCTGCCGTACAAGCGGCCGTGCTCGCCCAGCAGCTCGATCAGCACGTAGGTCGCCGCCAGCAGGCCGAACAGCCGGCCGGCGTAGAAGCCCAGGTCGAAGCGGCCGGCATTGAACACGGCCGACAGCGCCACGTCGCAGACCCAGGCCGCCATCACGACGAGCAGCCAGTGGTCCAGCACCGAGCGGTCGCGGCGGCGCCACAGCAGCACGACGGCCACCACGCTGCAGCCCCAGACGGTGCCGACCACCACCGCCATCGCCGGGCTGTACTGGTCACCGGCCATGATGGCCGGGAGCCAGCGCGCGCCGGCAGTGGCCCACGCCGCCAGCGCCGCCACCAGCAGGCTGACCGCCGCGACGCCGGACGCCACCGCCGCCGGCCGCACCGTGGCCGCGGGCGGCCGGTCGGCCAGTTGCACGTAAGCCAGCACCGCGAGCGGAAAGCCGAGGTGCCAGAACATGTACAGCCAGGCCGTGGTCTGCGGGCCGGCGCCGAGGCCGCCGCCGGGCGCGATCAGGCCCGGGAAGCTGAGCGCATGCAGCAGCGCCATCAGCGCGGTGAACAGGTAGCCCGCCGCGAGCACGCCCAGCGCCGCCCGGCGCAGCAGCCGGTACTGGCCGAACAGCAGCGCCGCGGTGATCAGGTCGCCCATCACCAGCGCCGACTGGTAGGCCGGGATGAAGGCCGGCACTGGCGTCAGCGGCTGCTGCGCGAAGGGCAGCAGCACGACGAACAGGGCGAGCGAAAGTCCCAGCACGGCCAGCGCCCGCCGGCGGGCTGCCGGGGTGGCGGGCTGGGTGGCGACGAAAGGAGCTTCGGCGGCGTGGGGCTCCACGATCATGCGAAGGCCACGGCCCGTCCGGCCGTTGCCCCGCGTCTCCCTGACGAGGTTGTAGTGGGCCAATAGTGCGACGCGTCTTGCCCGGCGGCGATGAATAACCCCGACAACGTCGGAGTCATTGGGGGGTCGGCCGTTGTTCGCTTGATCGCCGTCAACGCCCACACCGGAAGGAAAGCGGCCGCCCGCGAAAGACGTCGTGCATGTGCTGCCGCGTTGCCGATTCGTTCACGAAGGTTTCGGCGGCCGCGGCCGAAAATGGGACGTCCACCCCGCCCTTCGACTCTGCCAGCCCATGCTCGCCGACCCCGCCGAACGCCCGGCTGCCTTCACGGCGGCCGACGCGGCGGCGCGTGCGCTGGCCGAGGCCGAGGCCGCGCAGGCCCGGGGCGATCTGCCGTCCTGCCGCGAAGCCGCCGAGGGCGCCTGGCACGCGGCCGGCCATGCGCTGCCACCGTCCGCGCGGGCCCGCGCCGGCTTTCTGCTCGCGCTGAGCCTGTACCGGATGGGCCGTTTCGCCGAACTCGTGGCCGAGTGCGGGGCCGTCGTCGCGGCACTCACCGCCAGCGGCCAGGCCGAATCGGCCTGCCAGGTGCTGCGCTGGGTCGCGCTGGGCGTGCCCGAGATCGGCCTGTTCGATACGGGCCTGCAGGCCGCCCGCCAGGGCCTGAAGCTGGCCGAAGAGGCCGGGTTGCTGCCGATGCGCGTGCTGCTGGGCTGCGCCATGGCCGCCTGCTTCGAGCGCATCGGCGACCCGTGGCAGGCCGAGCGGCTGCTGTGCGATGCGCTGGTGCTGGCCACCGAACGCTGTGGCGACGAAGAGCGCTTCGTCTGCCTGAACAACCTGTGTGCGGTCGCGCTGACCCGGCATGAGCTGCTGCGCGACGGCCCCGATGCCGGCGCGGCGCGCGCCACGTTGCGGCAAGCGCGCGACTTCGGCCGCCAGGGGCTGGTGCTGGCCCATGGGCTCGGCGACCCGTTCTACTGCGCCTATGTCGAGGCCAACCTCGGCGATGCGCTGAACTTCCTCGGCGAGCACGCCGAGGCCGAATCCTGGCTGGCCTCGGCGCTGCACCGCACCGAGATGCATCGCTTCGAAGCGCTGCGCTGGCGCGTGCTGGTCTCGCTGGGCGAACTCGCCGTCGAGCGCCGGCAGATGGGCCGGGCCTGCGAGCGGCTGCAGCCGCTGGTCGGCGCCATGGGCCCATCGGCCCCGCAAGTCACGCTGATGCGTGCGCAGCGAGCGCTGTACCGCGCCCGCCGCGCGCTCGGCGATGCGGCCGGCGCGCTCGATGCCTTCGAGCGCTTCCACCGCCTCGAGCGCCAGCGCAGCGTCGCACAGCTGCAGGCCCAGGCGGAGCACCTGGTCACGCGGCTGGAGATCGAGCAGTCGCGCCGCGAAGCGAGCGCCCTGGCCGAGCGTGCGAACGCGCTCGAGGTGGCCGCGATGCGCGACCCGCTGACCGGGCTGCTGAATCGCCGCGGCAGCGAACGCGAGCTGCGCGCGCTGATGCTGCGCCGGCAGGGCAGCGCCGGCGAGCCGCCGATCGTCGTCGCGATGATCGACGTCGACCACTTCAAGGCCATCAACGACACCCACGGCCACGCCGCCGGCGATGCGGTGCTGGCCCGCCTGGCGCGCCTGCTGCGCGAGCAGGGCCGGCCGCAGGATCTGGTCGGCCGGCTGGGTGGCGAGGAGTTCCTGATCGCCTGGCCGGGCATCGGCCTGGCGCGGGCGGGGGAGATCGCCGAGCGTGTTCGCCAGGCGGTGGCCGAGGCCGGCTGGGGCCCGGGTGCGCCGGGCCTGCGCGTCAGCGCGAGCATCGGCGTGGCGGCGCTCGGGCCGGTGCCCGCCGAGGCGACGCTCGGCGAGTTGCTGGCCGAAGCCGACCAGGCGCTCTACCGCGCCAAGCGGGCCGGGCGCAATCGCGTGGAGGTGGCCGACGCAGCGCCGGTGGTGCCGGCGGGCTGAGCCGCCGCTTCCAGCTCGCGCTGCGAGATCGCCAGTTCATCGAACAGCCACGCGCGCAGGGCCTGCAACGGCGGCCAGTCGGCCAGGTTGCTCGGAAACGCCAACCAGTAGGCATCGGCCTCTTCGTTGCGCATCGCCACCGGTGACAGGCGCACCAGGCGGCCCTCGCGCAACGCGTCGGCGGCGAGGATCTCGCGTGCCAGCCCCAGGCCCAGGTTCTGCTCGGTGGCCTGCAGCATCAGCCCCGCATCGCTGAACGAGGCCACCGGGTTGACCCGCGTGCGCACGCCGTTGATCTCGAACCAGCGCTGCCACATCGGCGTGCTGCCGAGCAGCGGCTCGTCGGCCAGCGCGGCCGCGCCACGGCTGGCGATGGCCGCTCGCAGGCGCTGCGCGGCCTGCGGCGAGCCGATCACGATCAGCGGCGAATCGGTCAGGCACACGGCATCCAGCCCGCGCCAGTGGCCCAGCCCCTGGCGCAGCGCGGCGTGGAAGCCCTCGCGCTGCAGGTCGACCAGGTGCTGCGAGGTGTGCAGCTCCAGCCCGATCTGCGGATGACGCTCGCGCCAGCGCGCCATGCGCGGCAGCAGCCAGCGCTGCGCGAACGACGACAGCAGCGTGATGCGCAGCCGTGTCTCGGCGGTGCACGAGGTGGCGGCCGCGGCGCGCAGGCCATCGTCCAGCCCGTCGAGCGCAGGCTCGACCGCGCGCAGCAGCGCCGCGCCGGCGGCATTGAGCACGACGCGGCGGCCGCGCCGGTCGAAGAGGGTGAAGCCGATCTGCTCCTCCAGCAGCTTGATCTGCTGGCTGATCGCGCTGTGCGTCAGGTGCAGCTCGTCGGCCGCGGCGCGCAGGTTCAGCGTGCGCGCCACGGCGCGGAAGGCGGGCAGGGTCTGCAGCGGCAAGCGGGCCATGCTGGTAAGCATAGCTGACCACGAAGGCCAGAAGAAGTCGATTCCATGGCGGCGTCTACGCCTTTACTCTTACCAGCACCGATCAACCCGCCATGCAGGAGCCGCTCATGAACACCCCGCTTCACATCCGTGCCACCGCCTTCGCCGCCGCCTTGGCCGTCACCTTCGTGCTGGTGCAATCGGTCGCGCTGCTCGGGCTGCCGCCCGGGGCTGGCGACGCGCTGGTCGCCCAGGCCGCCCCCGCCCCGGTGCACGTGCGCTGAGCCCTGGCCGAGACCTGGCTTGCCGGCCTGCCCCGACATTGATCCAGCGCAAGCTCCCGCCACAGAGGGATTGAACGCGCCGCCCACGACCCGTCGAACCGTGCATTTGGCCAAGCATCGGCGCGGCGCCCGCAGTTCAATACGGGGAGGAGTCACGCGAGCCTGGCAGGAGCGGAGGGGACGAGCGGCATGGGGGTCGAGGGTGTGGCGATGTGGTCCCGGCGCCGCTGGCTGGCGGCAGCCGCGGGCGGGTTGGCCGCGGGTTGCGGCGACCCCCTGGCCAGCCCCGCCTACACGCCGCGATATGGTGAGCGCAGCGCCGAATCGCCACCGTCGCGGCCCATCGTGTTCGGCGTGCATCCGCTGCACAACCCGCGTCACCTGTTCACCACCTATGGCCCGCTGGTCGACCGGCTGAACGCCGGCCTGCCCGGTGCGCGCTTCGTGCTCGAAGCCTCGCGCAACTACGAAGAGTTCGAGCGCAAGCTCTACGCGCGCCACTTCGACCTCGCGCTGCCCAATCCGTACGAGACCCTGATGGCCATGCGACACGGCTACCGGGTGTTCGGCAAGATGGGCAACGACGAGGAGTTCCGCGGCATCATCCTGCTGCGTCGCGACAGCCCGGTGCGCCGCGTGATCGACCTGCGCAACCGCGTGATCAGCTTCCCGGCACCCAGCGCGCTGGCCGCCACGATGCTGCCGCAGCAGTTCCTGCACGACCATGGCCTGCCCTATGCCGCGTACACGGCTCGCTATGTCGGTTCGCAGGAGTCCTCGATGATGAACGTGGTCCTGGGCGATTCGGCCGCCGGCTCGACCTGGCCGCAACCCTGGCACCAGTTCCAGAGCCACCACCCGGCCGAGGCCGCGCAGCTCAAGGTGCAGTGGCAGACGGCGACCTTGCCGAGCAACAGCCTGATGGCGCGCGACGACATGCCGCCCGCGCTGCTGCAGCAGGTGTCGGCGCTGCTGTTCGACCTGGACGCCACGGACGAAGGCCGCGCGCTGCTCGCCAGCCTGCCGCTGTCCCGCTTCGAGCCGGCCGGCGACGCGACCTACCGGCCGGTGCGCGACTTCGTCGCCCGCTTCGCCCAGGCCGTGCGGCCGTTGCAGGATGGCTGAGTTGCCCCACCGCCGCCTGCTGTCGATACGCCACCGGCTGATGGCCGGCGTGATGCTGGTGCACGCGGTGCTGATGGCGCTGCTCATCGTCGAGCTGATGCGCGGGCAGGCCGGCTTCCTGGTCGAGCAGAGCCGCGCCCAGGCGCGCAGCCTGGCGCAGGCCGTGGCGGTCAGTGGCGCCTCGTGGGTGATGGCCAACGACGTCGTCGGGCTGCAGGAGGTGGTCGAGTCGGTGGCCCGCAGCCCGGACGTGCGTTTCGTGATGGTCGTCGACCCCGTGGGGCGCGTCCTCGCCCACAGCGAGCAGCAGCGGGTCGGGCTGTACCTGCAGGATGCGACCAGCCTGGGCCTGCTGGCGCGGCCGCCGCAGGCCCAGACCCTGATCGACAACGATGACCTGATCGATGTCGCGGTTCCGGTGCTGGCCGACCGGCGGCTGATTGCCTGGGCGCGCGTGGGCAATGGCCAGGAGCGCATCGCCGCCGAGCTGGCCCGGATGCGGCGCGACGGCATCGTGCTCGCGCTCGCCGCCGTCGGCATCGGCGCCCTGTTCGCCGCGCTGCTGGCGCGCGGCCTGATCCAGGGGCTGGACCGCCTGGTCTCGGCGATCGCCGAGGTGCGCGCAGGCAGGCGCGGCCTGCGCGTCGGCCTGGCCCGGCGCGACGAGATCGGCGTGCTCGGCCAGGCCTTCGACGGCATGCTCGAATCGCTCGAGGGCAGCGAGACCGAGCGCCAGCGAGCCATGCAGGCGCTGCAGGAAAGCGAAGAACGCTTTCGCGACCTGACCCTCCTGTCGGCCGACTGGTTCTGGGAGCAGGACGCCGAATTCCGCTTCACCGTGATGTCCTCGGGCGTCTCGGCCAAGTCGGGCATCGACCGCAGCACCGCGCTGGGCCAGCGGCGCTGGGAGATGCGCTTCGTCGGCGGCGACGAGGCCTTCTGGGCCGAGCACCGCGCGACGCTCGGGCGGCACGAACCCATCGTCGACTTCTGCTACCCGATGCTCAACGAGACCGGCGAGCAGCGATGGTTCCTGATCAACGGTCGGCCGCGGTTCGATGCGCAGGGCCGCTTCCTCGGTTACCGCGGCGTCGGGCGCGACATCACCGAGCGCAGGCGGAGCGACGCCGCGCAGCAGGCGCTCGAAGCCCAGTTGCGCGAGGCGCAGAAGATGGAAGCCGTCGGCACGCTGGCCGGGGGCATCGCGCACGACTTCAACAACATCCTCGGCGCGATCCTCGGCCACGTCACGCTCGCCCGCCACGAGTTGCCCACCGGCCACCCGGTGCTCGGCCACCTCGAGCAGATCGGCAAGTCCGGCGTACGCGCGCGCAGCCTGGTGCGACAGATCCTGTCGTTCAGCCGGCGCGGCAGCGGCGAACGGCGCGACCAGCCGCTGCACCCGCTGCTCGACGAGACGCTTGCCATGTTGCGCGCGACGCTGCCGGCTTCGGTGAGCCTGCAGGCGCGCCTGGGCGAGCCGCCGCTGTTCGTGCACGCCGACGCCACGCAGTTGCAGCAGGTGGTGATGAACCTGTGCACCAATGCCTGGCAGTCGCTCGACGGCCGACCCGGCCGCATCGAGGTCGGGCTGCTGGCGCTGACGGTCGACGGCCACGCCGGGGCCGCCGACCGTCCCGCCGGCCTCGCGCCGGGCGAGTACGCGCACCTGTGGGTCGCCGACACGGGCTCGGGCATGGACGCGGCGACGCGCGCACACATCTTCGAGCCCTTCTTCACCACCAAGCCCGAGGGCCAGGGAACCGGGCTGGGCCTGGCCATGGTGCACGGCATCGTCGCGGCGCACTCGGGCGTCGTCACGGTCGACACCGCGCTCGGCCACGGCAGCACCTTCCACGTCTACCTGCCCCTGGTGCACCCGGACGATGCCGCGAGCCCGGCCGAGCCCCAGGCCCTGTCGGCGGCCCCACCCGGCCAGGGCCAGCACGTGCTGTACGTCGACGACGACGAAGTCATGGTGCTGCTGGCCGAGCAGTTGCTGCGGCACCTGGGCTACCGCGTCAGCGGCTTCCACGATCCGCGCGAGGCCGTCGCCGCCGTGCGCGAACGCGGCGGCGAGTTCGACCTCGTCGTGACCGACTACAACATGCCGGCCATGTCGGGCCTGGACGTGGCGCGCGCCGTGGCCGAGGCGCAGCCCGGGCTGCCGGTGGTCATCGGCTCGGGCCGGGTGCCCGAGGAGCTGCGCCATGTCGTCGGTGTGGGCAACGTGGGCGGCATCGTGCACAAGGAGCAGATGGTCGAGCAACTCGGCGCGGTGGTCGCGCGGACGCTGGCCGCCCGTGGCGCCGCGGCGCCGGCGCGTCAGGACGCCGCCAGCTCGGCGATGAAGTCGTAGGTGTCGCCGCGGAAGTACGAGCGCGACAGCTCCACCGCGCGACCGTCGGGCAGGTAGCCCAGCCGCTCGACCAGCAGCCCCGCATCACCCGGGCGCGCCTGCAGCAGGGCCGCCTGCTCGTCGTCGAGCAGCAGCGCACGCAGCCGCTGCAGCGCCCGCACCGGGCGGTGCCCGCTGCGCTCGAGCGCGTCGTAGAGCGACTCGTCGACCGCGTCGAGCGAGCCCAGCACGCTGGCCAGCACGGTCGCGTGCTCGAGCGCCATCGGCGCGCCGTCGGCGTAGCGCAGGCGCCGGAAGCGGAACACCGTGGTGCCCGGGCTCAGCGCCAGCTTGAGCGCCTCTTCCGGCGTGACCTGGCCGGCGGCACGGCCGAGCCACTCGCTCCTCGGCGTGCGGCCGCGCGAGCGCATGTCCTCGGAGAAGGAGCTCAGCTTGGCGAAGTTCTTGTCGATGCGGCCGCCGACGAAGGTGCCCGAACCCTGGCGGCTGACGAGCAGCCCCTCGGCGGTCAGGCCGTCGATCGCCTTGCGCACCGTGATGCGCGACACGCCGAGCTCGGCGGCAAGCTGCCGCTCGGAAGGCAGCGCGTCCTCGGCGCCGAGGCAGCGGCTCTCGATGGCCTCGCGCAGCGCACGCTGCAGCTGCTGGTACAGCGGCTGGTGGGCGTGGCTGTCCAGCGCCGCCGACAGGCGCTCGGCCAGGGCCTGCGACGATGGGCGGCTCACAGCTTCACGTACAGGCCACGCCGGTCCATCGCCCGGCCGACCCACCAGCACCCCAGCATGAAGACGAGCGCGAACAACAGCGAGCCGGGCTTGGCGCCGGCCCAGGGCTCGAACCAGGTGGCGTGGATCCACTCGAAGGCCGGCCGGCCCTGCACCGGCACGGTCCACAGCACGCTCATCGCGAGCTCGGCCAGCAGGTAGAGGAACAGCGTGTTCTTGCCGAAGACGGCGAAGAAGCCGGTCCAGGCCCGCTTCCCGGCGAGGTCGATCACGGCGACCAGCAGTGCCAGCACCGCGAAGTCGACACCGACCCCGACCAGCACGTAAGAGCTGGTCCACAGCTTCTTGTTGATCGGCAGCACGGTGTCCCAGGCCAGGCCGAGCACGACGCAGACCGCGCCGGCCCACAGCAGCAGGCGCACCGCCTGCAGGTCGCGGCCCCGGCGCTGCAGGAAGGCGGCCGCGGCATAACCCGCCAGCACGTTGACCGTGGCCGGCAGCGTGCCGAGCAGGCCCTCGGGGTCGAAGGCGATGCCCTCGCCGTGGTACAGGTGGGCGTCGCCCAGGGCCCAGCGGTCCAGCGCCAGCGCGGCGTTGCCGGCGAGCGTGTAGTCGCCCAGGTTCGCCAGCACCCACCAGTTCAGCAGCAGCAGCAGCAGCGCCACCAGCGCGGTGCCCACCTCGCCCACGACGTGAAGCAGCAGCGCGGCGAGCGCATAGCACAGTGCGATGCGCTGCAGCACGCCGAGCACGCGCAACTCGGCCAGCGGCTTGGCCACCCAGCCGCCGCCCGGGCCCGGCTGCACGAAGGGGAACCAGTACAGCAGCACGCCGAGCGCGAAGATCAGCAGCGTGCGGCGGGCCAGCTTGCGCAGCATCGGCCCGCGGCCCTGTGCCTCGTAGCGCGGCAGCGTCAGGCTCATCGCCGCGCCCATCACGAACAGGAAGCTGGGAAAGACCAGGTCGGTCAGCGTGAGGCCGTGCCAGGTGGCGTGCAGCAGCGGGCCATAGGACTTGGCCTCGCTGATCGACATGTTGACGATGATCATCAGCGCCAGCGTGGCGCCGCGCATCACATCGATGGCCAGGTATCGCGGTGGGGAAGATGGCATAGGGGTATGGGTACCCTCACCTTATCACCCGCCCTGCGATGCGCGCGGCCCGAAGACGATTCCGAATCGAAGCTCACGCAAGATTACAAAGCCGCCTCGGGCAGGCCCGCCGCCACCTGCGGCGTCGGCAGCCGCACGCTGGCCACCAGGCCGCCCTCGGGGTGGTTGGCCAGCGTGAGCTGCCCGCCGTGGGCTTCGACGATGCTGCGCGCGATGCCCAGGCCCAGGCCCAGGCCGCCCTCGTTGCGCTCGCGCCCGTGCAGCAGGCGCACGCGCGGCTCGAACAGCGTGGCCAGGGCGTCCTCGGGCACGCCGGGGCCGTGGTCGCGCACGTCGATGCGCACCCAGCCGGGGCCGTCGGCATGGGCGCCGATCTCGACCCGCTCGCCGTAGTGCAGCGCGTTGTCGACCAGGTTGCCGAGCGCACGGCGCAGCGCGAGCGGCTTGGCCCAGACCGCCAGGCCCGATTCCCGGCAGGCCACCGGGTGCCCCGCGAGGCGCGCGCCGCGCACCAGGCGCTGCAGCAGGCCGTCGAGCTTGAGCTCGGTCGGGTTCTCGTGGATGTCGCTGTCCTTCACGCACTGCAGCGCCCCCTTGACCATCATGTCGAGCTCGTCCAGGTCCTCGTCGAACTCGCTGCGCAGCGCCTCGTCGTCGAGCAGCTCGGCGCGCAGCTTCAGCCGCGTGATCGGCGTGCGCAGGTCGTGCGAGATGGAGATGAACAGCCGCTCGCGGTCGTCGAGGTACTTCCGGATGCGCTGGCGCATTGCGCCGAAGGCGCGCGCGGTCTTGACGAACTCCTTGCTGCCGGTCTCGGGCAGCTCGGGCGCACGCTCGTCCTGGCCGAAGGCCTCGGCGGCTTCGGACAGCAGCTTCAGCGGCCGCGTGATCCAGCGCAGCGCGAACAGGATCGACATCAGCAGCACCGCGGCCAGCGACAGCCCCTGCAGCACCAGCCGGTCGGTCGACAGCGGGTCGTTGCTGGCCAGGAAGTAGGGGTTGGGCATCAGCGTGGCGAGGTAGAGCCAGTGGCCCGGCTCGAGCTCGGCCTGGATCACCAGCACCGGCGCCGGGTCGGGCTGGATCAGCAGCGTGTGCTCCACCCAGTCGGCCGGCAGCTCGGCCAGCGTCACGCCTTCGGGCGTGACCGCGAGCTGGTCCGGCCAGGCGAAGGCGAGCTGCAGCCCGGGCAACGGCGGCAGCTCGGCCTTGAGCGTCTGGCCCACCGCCTCGAGCGCCGCACGCGACAGCGAGCCGGGCTCGATCGCCCGGATCGCGACCGGCGCCTTGCCGAGCTGAACGAAGAAGCGCATGCCGCCCAGATCGCGCGACTGCTGGATCAGCAGCGCGCGGTAGTTGGGCGGCACGCTGCGGAAGAAGCGGATCGCGCTGGCGGCGCTGCGTCCGATGTGCTGCGAGGCGGCGCGCACGTCGGTGGCCGCCTTTGCGCGCCACTGCGAGACCCAGATCATGTTGCCGGCGAGCTGCGTGACCAGCACGCCGGCCACCATGACCAGCGACAGCCGGCCCATCAGCGACTGCGGGAGCAGGCGCTGCCACCTGTTCAGCGACTGCGGGAGCAGGCGCTGCAGCCCGCGCCGCCACCCCGCCTCAGCCGTTGGCGCTGCTGACGTCGGCCGAGAAGACATAACCCGCACCGCGCACGGTCTTGATCAGGCGCGGCTGCTTGCCGTCGTCGTTCAGCCGCATGCGCAGCCGGCTGATCTGCACGTCGAGCGAGCGCTCCAGCGGCGCCGATTCGCGCCCGCGCGTCTGCTCGCACAGGATGTCGCGGTCGAGGATCGCGCCCGGGTGCTCGACGAAGTACTTCAGCAGCTGGAAATCCAGCCCGGTCAGCGGCACCGGCTGGCCCTCGCGGTCGACCACGGTGCGCTCGACCAGGTCCATCGTGAAGCCGTCGAACCGCCAGTAGCGCGCCGCGCCGGCCGCATCGCCGCCGCTGCGGCGCAGGATGGCCTTGATGCGCGCCAGCAGCTCGCGCGGGCTGTAGGGCTTGGCGATGTAGTCGTCGGCACCGAGCTCCAGGCCGACCACGCGGTCAGTCTCGTCGGAGCTGGCGGTCAGCATGATGATCGCCACGTTCGAGCGGGCGCGCACCGCCTTGCACAGCGCGAAGCCGTCGGTGTCGGGCAGCATCACGTCGAGGATCACGAGCGAGAGCTCGTCGAGGTGGCGCTGGAACTCCGACAGGAAGCTCTCGCCGTTGTGCGCCAGCACGACCTCGTACTGGTTCTTCTCGAGATAGGTCTTCAGCAAGACCCGGGTCTTCTGGTCGTCATCGACGATCAGGATCTTTCGTCCCATCGGTTCGGTCCTTCAATCCCTCGCCGGGTCGCCCCGGCCCGGCTGCAGCGCGCGAAACATCGTGGCCAGCCGGCGCTGCACCTCGGCCGGGCTGATCGTGTCGTCGACGAAGAAGCGGTGCAGCTCCGCGATGATCGCGTCCTTGCTCGCCTCGCCGGCGGCCATGCGGTGCACCAGGCTGGGCGCGCGCATCGCCGCGTCCTGCCCGAACAGCGTCCACGAGGCGCGCGCGCAGCGGTCCATCTGCGCCGGGTCGGCGTCGCGCCGCACCGGCACCGAGCCCTTGGCCGCGTTGTACTCGGCCTGCAGTGCCGGCGTGACGACCAGCCGCGCGAGCTTCTCCTGCGCCGCGGCATGCGCGTAGCCGGCGGTGAACATCGTCAGCGTGTCGACGCTGTACAGGTGGTAGCGCCCGGTGCCGGGCACCGCGGTGCAGCCGATGTCCGGCCCCGGCGCGCCGCGGGCCAGCAACTCGCCCTTGGCCCAGTCGCCCATCACCAGCATCGCCGCCTCGCCGCGCACGAGCTGCTGCAACGCCTCGGTCCACGGCCGTTCGGCCACCGGCGCCGGGCCCATCCAGGCCTTCATGGTGCGCAGCCGCAGCAGCGCTTCGGCCAGCCGTGGGTCGGCTGCGGCCTGCGGGCTCTGGCGCACGAACAGCTCGCGGTGCAAGGCCGGCCCGCCGACGCCGAGCACCAGCGCCTCGGCCAGCGCGGCCACCTGCCAGGGCTCGCTGCTTTGCGCCAGCGGCTGCACACCGGCCGCCTTGAGCGCCTGCGCCACCTGCACCCAGTCGGCCCAGCTCACCGGCGGCGCCAGCCGGTGCTGCGCCAGCAGGCGCGGGTGGTAGAACAGCGTGTTGATGCGGTGGACGCCCAGCGGCGCCGCCACCACGTGGCCGCGGTAGCGGATCAGCTCGTCCACCGTCGGGAACAGCACGCTGGCCCAGCGGCCGGGCTCGGCCACCGTGTCGAGCTCGAGCAGCAGCCCGAGCGCGGCCCACTCGCGGATCGACACGCCGATGATCTGCGTGACCTCCGGTGCATCGCCGGCCAGCACGCGGCCGCGCAGCACCTTGCCGGCGCCCAGGCCGGCGCCGCCGGGGATCGCCGCGTCCTGCCAGACGATGCCTTCGTCGGCCAGGCGCATCGCCAGCACCTCGGCGGCGCGGCGCTCGCTGTCGGACGTCCACCAGTGCAGAACCTGCAGCGTGGGCGCGCGCGGCGGGGTCGACGGCTGGGCATGGGCGGCATGGGCGCCCAGCGCCGCGCCGGCCGCCGCAAGCAACCAGGCCATGCAGCGCCTGCGAAACAACCTGAACAGAGAAACCACCCGCAAGGAGAAACCGTTTTCGCCCTTGGCGGATTGTGCGGCCCGCAGCACCCCGCGCCGGCCCTGGAAGACCCCGATTCCCCCGATACCCCGGCCGGTTTCGTGCCGGAATCGGCACAGGCTTCAACGGGCCTGCAGCGCGCGCCGGATGCCCTGCTCGACCAGCGGCTTCATCAGCGCATAGCCCGTGGCGTTCGGGTGCACGCCGTCCTCGCCCAGCTCGCGGCGCAATCCCCCCTGGGTATCGGCCATCGGCGTGTGCAGGTCGACGAAGGCGTGGCCTTCGCGCTCGGCCAGCGCGCGCAGCCGGGCGTTCAGCGCGACGATCTGGGGCGCCGGCTGCACGGCCGGGTTCCAGTAGTAGGCCGAGGCCGGCACCAGCGCACACAGCACCACGCGGATGCCGTGCGCCCGTGCCAGCTCGGCCATCGAGGCGATGTGGCCCTCGATGACATCGAGCGTGGCCGGGCCGGTGTTGCCGGCGATGTCGTTGGTGCCGGCCAGGATCACCACCGCCGCCGGCCGCAGCGCGATCACGTCCGAGCGAAAGCGCACCAGCATCTGCGGCGTGGTCTGGCCGCTGATGCCGCGGTTGACGTTCGCCGGGTCGGCGAACGGGCCATCCGGGGCACCGCGGGTCCAGCCCTCGGTGATCGAGTCGCCCATGAAGACGATCCGCCGTTCACCGGCCGCCGGAGCCGCCAGCGCGGCGTTGGCCGCCGCGTAGCGGCCCAGGCCCGCCCAATCGGGCGGCGGGCCCTCGGCCGCCCAGGCGCGGGCCGCGTGGCCGGCCACCAGCACGGTGGCCACCGTGGCCAGTGCCAGCAGCGCCGCGCGGGTGGTTCGGTGAAGGGCGATTCGTCTCATGCTCACAGCTTGTACGTCACGCCGAGCAGGTAGCGCCGGCCATACTCGTAGTATTGCTCGGGCATCATGCGCGGCGGTGTCGAGGTGCTGGAGTCGTCCTGCAGCGTCGTACGGTACGGCGTGTTGGTCAGGTTGTTGACCTGGAACTGCAGCGACAGGCCCTTGAGCGCGCCCGTCTCGAACGCGTAGCCGAGCTGCAGGTCGGTGATGCGCTCGGCGCTGATCGATGACAGCGAGTTGTCGATCCAAACGCCGCGCACCTCGGCCACGTACTTCGAGCGGTAGCGCTGGCCGACGCGGGCCGACCAGCCGTCCTTCTCGTAGTAGACGACCAGGCTGCCGACATCGCCGGACAGGCCCTCGATCGTGCGCTTCAGGTCCGCCTTGCCGTCGTTCGAATGGCCGGGCAGGTTGCTCTGGTTGTGCGACAGGCTGAACACCGCGCCGAAGCCGTCGAGCGGCTTATAGAGCATGCCGAAGTCCAGCGCCGCCGAAAGCTCGTAGCCCTCGATGTAGCCGCCCTTGCCGTTGATCGGCGCCGAGAGGATGCCGATGTTGCAGTTGGTCTCGCCCGGCATGCACACCGGCTCGACGCCGGTCGTGTTCGGGAAGCCGGTGAAGTCGAACTTCATGTCGTCGACGTAGATCGACGACTCGAGCTGCTTGTGGAAGGCCGCGGCCGCCACGTAGCTGCGCTTGCCGAAGTACTTCTCGACCGACAGGTCGACCGCGGTGGCGCGCCAGGGCTCGAGGAAGGGATTGCCGCCGCTGCCCGACCACTGGCCGAGCTTCTCGCCGGAGGTCGCCGGCTGCGCGGTGAAGCCGGCCCGCATGTCCTCGAGGTTGGGCCGCGCCAGCGTCTTGGCCAGGCCGAAGCGGACGAGCGTGGTCGGCGTGACCTCGCCCACCAGGTTCAGGCTCGGCAGCACGTCGGTGTAGCTCTTGCTGTACGAAGTCGGCGATGCGGCGCCGGCCTGTGCGTCCCAGACCACGCCGGTGGCGTTCTGCTCGGTGCGCACGACCTGCAGGCCAAGGTTGCCGCGCACGGGGATGCCGACGTCGAAGTCCAGCCCGAACTTGCCGAAGGCGGTCGTGACCTTCTCGTTGACGCCCCAGATGCGGCCCGGTGCCGAGGCCTCGTTGACCGCAGCCGAGTCGTACACCCCGCTGCCGATGGCCTTCATCATGTCGAAGCCGGCCAGGCTGGGGATGCCGACGAAGCCCAGGTCGGCCGCCGACACCGCGAAGGCGTCGGTGATCGGCGCGCAGGTGTCGCCGTCCTTCGCGCACGGCGTGCCGTCCTTCAACGCGTAGATCGTCTGGGTGCGGCGGGTGTCCTTGCTGCGGTCGGTGTAGTTGACGCCGCCTTCGAACTGGCTCAGCGGGCCCCACTCCAGCGAGCGCTTGGCCGACAGGCGCAGCGCCTTCATCTCGTCATCGACCTTGATCGGGCTGAGCGAGCCGGATTGGCCGACGCCGTTCAGGCTGCCCCACTCCGAGAAGCTGCGCAGCTGCAGCGCGCCGCCCGCGCCGTAATCCAGCACCGGCGTGAACTGCGAGAAGCCCGCGCCGGTCTCGGCGTGGAAGCTGCTGAAGCCGGTGATCGCCGGTGCTGACGCATAGGCCTCGGCGACCACCTCGTCGCGCCGGGCCTTCGAGTAGCTCAGGTCGCCGGTGGCCTTCCAGTCGCCCAGCGCCAGCTCGTTGTTCCAGCCGATCGCGAAGATCTTGTCGTCGCGCTGGGTGTGCCGCATCAGCACCAGCGGGTCGACGTTGCCGAGCGTGCCGCTGGTGACGACGCGGTCGTTGCCGAAGGTCGTGGTGCCGACGTTGCTGTAGATCGGGCCGCCCGACACGGGCGAATCCGAGGTGCCGCTGCCGCTCCAGTCGGGCATCAGGTTGGCCTGGAACTCGCGGCCTTCGGACTTCTGGCTGAACTTCGAGTAATACAGGTCGAGCTGGCTGTGCAGGTCCTTGTTCGGCTTGTACTCGAGCACGGCCATCAGGCCGTCGCGGGTGTTGTCGATGCTGCGCACGCCGGCCTCGAAGCCCTGCAGCGTGGACGGCGCCTTGGACGGATCCTCGTTCTCCAGGCCGCGGAAGCCGCCGCCCCAGATCGCCGAGTTGCCCCACCACCACGACTTGAAGTAGCGCTCCTGGTTCGGGCTGTCCAGGTGGGCGTAGCCGAGCGCCAGGCCCACCGTGCGGTCGGCGAACTGGTCGATGTAGGACACGCTCAGCCGGTTGCCGCCGGCGCTGGTGCCGGGCACGACCGTGCCGTTGTCGTTGCGCTCGCCGCGCACGCCGAGCGTTAGCTGCCGGCCGGCCAGCGACAGCGGGCTGACCGTCTTCATGTTGACCGTGCCCGACAGGCCCTGCGCCCCCAGCGCCGCATCGGGCGTCTTGTAGACCGCGGCGCTGTAGATCAGCTCGGCGGGAAACTGGTCGAACTCGACCGAGCGGTTGTCGCCGGTGCTGACGATCTCGCGGCCGTTGAGCAGCGTGACGCCGAATTTCGGCGCCAGGCCGCGGATCGAGATGACCTGGTCGCGGCCGTTGACGCGCTGCGCGGTCAGGCCCGGCAGGCGGGCCAGCGACTCGGCGATGCTGGTCTCGGGCAGCTTGCCGATGTCCTCGGCCGTCACCGCCTCGACGATCTCGTCCGAGTTGCGCTTGACCGCGATCGAGCTCTCGATGCTGCCGCGAATGCCGGTCACGGTGACCGTCTGCGGTGTCTGCGCTTCCTGCGCCAGCAGCAGCCCCGCCGGACACCACAGCGTGGCGCAGGCCACCGCGATCGGCGTGACACGGCTGCGCGGCCGGCGACACCGGCTGCCCTGGCTTCCCTCTTGACTCCTCGTGCTTTTCATGTGCGCGGACCTTCCGTCAACTTGGATTGAATGGAACAGACACTCCCCGTACGGGTTCTTTTCTTCTCTCATCAGCGGTTGTCGACCAGCGACGACAGGCCACGCCGGCCGTTGCGATCGAACGCGGCGACGCGGATCCAGCCGTGCTCGCCGATCGGGCCGGCGACGAGCGGGCTGCCGGGCCCCGGCTCGCTGCCGTCGGTGGTGTAGCGGGCGCTGAAGCCCGGCAGCTGGTGGTTGACCCACACGCGGCCGCCCTGCTTCAGCAGGCCCGGCGGCGCGATGCGGTAGTTCAGGTCCGGCCACTCGGCCGCCAGGCGCGGCAGCACGCGCTGGCCGACCTGGTTCGCGAAGACCGACCAGGCCTGGGCATGCAGGCGCGTGGCGACAGCGTGGCCGCTGGCGCGGGCCCAGGCCGGCTCGCCCGCCCAGGCGCACTCGGCCAGTGCGAGCAGGCGCGGCATCAGCAGGTAGTCGATGCGCTGCGGCTCGCGCACCGTCTCGCTGAACAGCGTCGCCTCGAGGCCGAGCACCTGGCCGCGGCCGCGTGCGCTCAGCGGCTGCAGGCCGGGGCGGCGCGCCGGGTCGGTGGGCGCGACCCGGGTCGCGTCCAGCGGCAGGTAGTCGAACACCGTGTCGAGGTCGATGGTGGCCGCCCAGTTCACGCCCGGCTCGTCGGGCCGCGCGCTGTGCGCCATGTCGAAGTACAGCGCGGTCGCCGGGGCCAGCACGATGGGGTAGCCGGCATTGGCCAGCCGGTAGGCCAGGTCGGCCGCGTCGTCGAGGTTGTTCCAGACGAACAGCGGCGGGCGCTCGGCGATGAACGCCGGGTTCGGCTCGAGCGGCGCGGCGTCGCGGCCCGGTGGGCGGCGCGCGCCGAGCTCCTCCCAGCCGGCCGGCTGCGCGCCGTGGGCGCGCACGATCGCGATCACGCGGCGGTAGAAGTGGTCCCATAGCTCGGCGCGGCTGCGCAGGCCGAGCGACTGCATCAGCCGCGCGCAGGCGGGCGAGCGCTCCCACGCGCCGGCGGGCAGTTCGTCGGCGCCGACGTGCAGCGTGCGCAAGGGCACGCCGGCGTCGCGGTGCAGCGAAGCGACCTGCGCGACGACCTGCTCGATGAACGCGTAGGTCGATGCCAGCCCCGGGTTCATCACGTGGTCGGTGTAGAACTGCGGCGAGCGGTAGACGGAAGCGTCCTCCGGGTCGCTGAGCAGGAAGCCGGCCGCATCAGCGCGCCCGGCCGCCGCCAGGCGCGCGCTGCGCGCCTGCATCGCCTTGACCGCCGCGCGCGAGTGGCCCGGCATCTCGATTTCCGGAATCACCTCGATGTGCAGCGCGGCGGCGTGCCGCAGGATCTCGACGTAGTCGGCATGGCTGTAGAAGCCGCTGCCGTGCGGGTCGTCCACCGAGGGGCCCGAGCCGTAGGCCGGCGGCAGCCGGTCGGCGCCGTCCAGCGTGTGGCCACGCACCGCGCCGACCTCCGTCAGCTCGGGCAGGCCGTCGATCGCCAGGCGCCAGCCCTCGTCGTCCGCGAGGTGCAGGTGGAGGGTGTTGAGCTTGTAGCGCGCCATCAGGTCCAGCAGGCGCAGCACCGTGGCCTTGGGCTGGAAGTTGCGCGCCACATCGAGCAGCAGCCCGCGGTAGGCGAAGCGCGGCGCATCGGCGATGCGCAGTGCGGGCAGCGTCACCCCCTCGCTCGCCGCGGCGTCGGGCAGCGGCATCAGCTCGCGCAGCGATTGCAGGCCGCGGGCGATGGCGGCAGGCGTGCGGCCCCTCAGTGTGACGCTGCCATGGCCCGCCGGGTCGACGACCAGCGTGTAGGCCTCGGGCGACGCCGGCCCCGGCACCGCGCCGATGCGCAGGCGCAGGCGGCCCCGCACGGTGGCCTGCGCGGCCAGCGGCAGGCGCGGCGCCAGCAGCGCGGTGGCCTGCTGCGCCTCGCGCTGCAACGCGCCCGGCGCGTCGATCACCGGCATCACGGCCCAGTGCACCCGGCCCGCGCGGCGCTCGAACGCGCGCGGGCTCGGCAAGACCGGGGGCAGCGTCTCGGCGGCGAGCGTGGCGGTCGCCTCGTTGCGGCGGTAGATCGCTTCCGGCGTCAGTGCGATGGCGGCATCGCTCAACTGCTCGGGCCGGGTCGGCACCACGCGCTCGAAGGCATTGATGGCCTGGCCTTCGGCCGGGGCGCTGTCAAAGACGACGTACGGGCCCTTCGGCGCCTTGTCCATCTTCGCGACCACCTCGGCATGCAGCACCTGCAGCGCGATCGACTGCCCGGGCGCCAGCGTGCCGAAGCCGGCCCGCGGCCGCATGCGGTACAGCGTGCCGGCCAGCGCCTCGAAGGCGACACGCGGATCATGGCCTTCGGGCTCGATGCCGGCCTGGCAGTTGAAGTACAGCGCCCAGCCCGCGGCGGGCCAGGCCTCGGCGCCCCGGTTGGTGAGCGTCAGCGTCGCACGCGAGCGCCCGTCGGCATGCGCCGGGTCGGCCACGTTGCGCTCGATCTCCCAGCGCAACGCGAGGCCATCGGCCGCCGGCGCGGCGCCGACGGCCGACACGAGCGCCGCCCACAGCGCGGCGGACAGGGCCACGAAGACGAGTGCGCGCAGGCAGCCGCCCGCCACGCGCCGCGCCGTCACGCCGCCGCCCTCGCCGGCTGGCCGGCGCGCTGCGCCGCCACCATGTTGCCCGGGCGCAGCCGCCGCAGCGCGCGGCCCTCGGCATCGAACACATGCAGTGCGCTCGCGTCGGCCGAGAACGCGAAATCCTCGCCAATGCGCACGATCCGGTTGCCGTCGCCACGAACGACCGCCTCGCTGCCGTCGCTCAAGCTCAGGTAGATGTAGTTGGCTTCGCCCAGGTGCTCGACCACGCCGACGCGGCCGCAGAAGTGCTCGGAGGCTTCGAGCCCCTGCTGGGCATGCTCGGCGCGCAGGCCGACCTGCACCCGCGCGCCCACCGCCGCGCCGCTGCCGTCGACCAGCGCGCGCACGCGGCCGCCGCAGTCGAGGTGGACGCCCACGCCGTCCGCGCCTGCCTGCTCGACCGTGCCCGCGAACAGGTTCATCGTCGGCGAGCCGATGAAGCTCGCGACGAAGCGGTTGCACGGCTGCTGGTACAGCTCGAGCGGCGAGCCGGCTTGTTGCACGCGGCCCTCGTGCATCACGACGATCTTGTCGCCCAGCGTCATCGCCTCGACCTGGTCGTGCGTGACGTAGACGATGGTCGCGTCGAGCTGGTGGTGCAGCTTGGCGATCTCGAGCCGGGTCTGCACGCGCAGCGAGGCATCGAGGTTGGACAGCGGCTCGTCGAACAGGAACAGGCGCGGCTCGCGCACGATCGCGCGGCCGATCGCCACGCGCTGGCGCTGGCCGCCCGAGAGCTCGCGCGGGTAGCGCTCGAGCAGGTGCTCGATCTTCAGCGTGCGCGCCGCCTTGAGCACACGCTGCTCGATCTCGGCCTTGCGCGCGCCGGCGATCTTCAGCCCGAAGGCCATGTTGCGGTACACCGTCATGTGCGGGTACAGCGCATAGCTCTGGAACACCATCGCGATGCCGCGCGCGGCCGGCGGAAGGTGGTTCACGACCTCGCCGCCGATCTCGATCGTGCCGTCGCTGGCCTGCTCCAGCCCGCACAGCAGCCGCAGCAGCGTCGACTTGCCGCAGCCCGAAGGGCCGACCAGCACGACGAACTCGCCGTCGGCGATCTCCAGGTCGATGCCGGCCAGCACGTCGGCCCGGCCGTCGTAGGACTTGCGCAGCTTGCTCAGACGGACACTGGCCATCTCAATACTTCCACAGCGAACAGAACATCACTTGACGGCCCCCGAGGTCAGGCCGCGGATCAGCTGGCGCGAGAACAGCGCATACAGCACGAGCATCGGCACCACGGCCAGCGACAACGCGGCGAGCACCGAGTTCCAGTCGGTCACGTACTGGCCGATGAACTGCTGCACCCCGAGCGTGACCGTGCGGGTCTGCTCGGCCGGCGCGAGGATCAGCGGGAACCACAGGTCGTTCCACGCCGGGATCATCGTGAACACCGCCACCGTGGCGATCGCCGGCCGCAGCAGCGGCAGCACGACCTGGAAGAAGATGCGGAACTCGCCGACGCCGTCGCAGCGCGCGGCATCCTTCAGCTCGGTGGGCACCTGGCGCACGAACTCCGACAGGATCATCACCGCCAGCGGCAGCCCCTGCGCGGTGTAGACCAGCACCAGCGCCGTCAGCGTGTTGACCAGGTCGAGCGCGACGATCAGCTCGAGGATCGACACCGTGCCGAGCCGGATCGGGATCATGATGCCGAAGGCGATGAACACCGCCAGCACGCGCCGGCCGGGAAATTCGTACTCCGACAAGGCCCACGCAGCCATCGCGCCGAAGCCGACGATCAGCACCAGCGACGCCAGCGTGACCGTCAGGCTGTTGGCGAAGTAGCCGAGGAAGTGGGTCGAGGCCATGACCTTCTCGAACCCGATCCACGACAGGCTGTCCATCGTCGGCAGCGCCATCGGGTCGTCGAAGATCGCCGCGCGCGTCTTCACCGAGTTGACCAGGATCAGCGCGATCGGGAACAGCGCGAGCGCGGTGTAGGCCAGCAGCACCGCGTGCAGCGCGAGCCGGCCCAGGCGCGGGTCGAGCCAGGCGGCCTGGCGGGGCAGCGCCATCGCGTCAGAGCGCATAACGCCTCAGCCGCCGCTGCACGGCCACGAAGTACAGGCCCACGCCGGCCAGGATGACGAGGAACATCAGCGTGGCCACCGCCGCGCCCATGTGCGGGCTGCCGATCTGCGCCTGGTAGCCGAAGAAGGTGCGGTAGAAGTAGGTGCCGAGGAGGTCGGTCGAATAGTTCGGCCCGGCCAGCGCGCCCTTGACCGAGTAGATCAGGTCGAAGGCGTTGAAATTGCCGACGAAGGTCAGGATGGTCACCAGCCCCAGCGTCGGGTAGATCAGCGGCAGCTTGACGCTCCAGAAGATGCGCCAGGCCCCGGCGCCCTCGACGTGCGCCGCCTCGACGATCTCCTCCGGCACCGCGAGCAGCGCCGCGTAGATCAGCATCATCGGGATGCCGACGTATTGCCACACCGAGACCAGCGCCAGCGTCACCAGCGCCGTCTCCTCCTGCCCCAGCCACGGCGCAAAGTGCTCCTGCAGCCCGACGAAGGTCAGCAGCTTCTCGCCCACGCCCCACAGCGGCGAGAGGATGAGCTGCCAGACGAAGCCGATGATGGCCACCGACAGCAGCGTGGGCAGGAAGATCAGCGTGCGGTAGCTGCGCGCGCCGCGCAGGCCCTTGGTGCTCAGCAGCGCCGCGAGCAGCAGGCCGATCGGGTTCTGCACCAGCATGTGCACGGCAAAGAACTCGGCGTTGTTGGCCATCGCGTTCCAGAAGCCGGCCGACCATTCGGGGTCGAGCAGGATGGTGCGGAAGTTCGCCAGCCCGGCGAATGCGCGCACGCCGGCATCGTCGGCCGTGTAGAACGACAACCGCAGCGTGTCGGCCAGCGGCAGCGCGCTGAACGCCGCGTAGACCAGCAGCGCGGGGCCGAGGAAGACCGCGAGCTGCCACCAGCGCACCGAGGGCGCGTTGCTCGTCACGGCTGCGGCCTGTACCACTTCGCGAACCCGGCCTGGATGCGGGCCGCCGCGTCCTTGGGGGCGAGCTTGCCGTTGAGCACCTGGGCGTTGACGTTCCAGAGCTCGTTCTCCATGCTCGGCGTGCCGCGGTTGAGCACCTGCGCGTTCAGGCGGATCGTCGAGCGGCAGCGCGTACGCCACTCGATCATCTGCTTGGCCAGCGGGTCCCTCACCGCGATCAGGTGGTTCGACAGCGAGAAGAAGCCCGTCACCCGGTTGGTGTAGGTGTCGGCGAACTCCTGCGAGCCGACCCAGGCGAGGAACTTGTACGCGTCGTCCTTGTTCTTCGACTTGCGGTTCACGCCCAGGCCGATGTCCATGTGGTCGCTGATGTAGCAGGTGTCGCCGGCACGCACGGGCGGCGGCGCGAAGGCGCCCAACTCCAGGCCCGGCGTCTGGTTGAAGTAGGCGATGTCCCAGGAGCCGCCCGGGTAGACCGCGGCGCGGCCGAGCGAGAACTGGTTCTGGCTGTCGCCGTAGGTCTGCGCGCTGGCGCCCTTGGGCAGGTAGGGCCCCAGGCGAGCCAGGTAGTCGAACGCAGCGACGAAGGCCGGGTCGGTGAACTTCGCCTTGCCGGCGATCAGCGCCTTGCGGCCCTCCTCGCCGTGCCAGTAGTTCGGCCCGATGTTGGTGAAGACGATCTGGTTCGACTCCCACTGCTCGGCGGTGCCGAGTGCCAGCGGGGCGTAGCGGCCATCCTTCTTGACCGCATCGAGCAGCGCGAAGAACTCGGCTTCGGTCTTCGGCGGCTGCAGGTTCAGCGTCTTGAAGACCTTCTTGTTGTAGAGAAAGCCGTGGATCACCGAGGCGACCGGCATGCAGAAGCTGTCCTTGCCGTCGTCGGTCTGCCAGGCCACCAGCGATTCGGGTGCGAAGTACTGCATGCCCGGCTTGCCGTCGAGCTTGTCGAGGTGGCCCTTGCGGTACAGCGACAGCGAGACATCGAACGGCCGGCAGGCGATCAGGTCGCCGGCCGTGCCGCCGGCCAGTCGCGCGGTCAGGCTGGAGTCGTACTCGGTCGGCGCGGTCGGCGCGAACTTCACCTCGATGCCGGGGTGCTTCTTCTGGAAGGCCGGGATCAGCACGGTCTCCCACAGCGCCTTGTCGTCGACCCGCCAGCTCTCGATGACCAGCGTGCCGGCCCGCGCCACCGTGCACGACAGGGCGAGCCACGCGACGAGCGCAGCGCCCACGAAACGACCGAACTGCATCTGCCTGCCTTGCCCTTGCCCGAGGTGAGGAACGGCCCGCAGGCTAACACCCCTCCCCGTATGACACATCCGCCCCGGCGCCCACCGGGCGCAATGCGCCAAGTGCTTGAAATCAAACGGGTTTGGGGCCGAGAGCCGGTTCGGCGGGCTTACGCTTCCTAACGCGGCGCGGGGCGCCGGCAGGCCACCCCACGGGGTGGCGCCGCCCGCGGCGGGCCGTGCGGCCGGCGCGGCCGCTGAAACCTAACGCAACACAGGCTTACACGACCTGATGAAGTCTCATCCGCCGGCGCTCAGCTCGGCGATGAAGTCGTAGGTGTCGCCGCGGTAGAAGGACTGGGCCAGCTCGACGGCACGGCCGTCGCGCAGGTAGCCCAGGCGTTCGACGAGCAGCCCCGCATCGCCCGGCTGGGCCTGCAGCAGCGCGGCCTGCTCGTCGTTGAGCAGCAGCGCGCGCAAGCGCTGCAAGGCCCGCACGGGCCGGTGGCCGGTGGCTTCGAGCGCGTCGTAGAGCGAATCCTTCACCGCATCGATCGTGGGCAAGGCGCTGGCGACCACGGTGGCGTACTCGATCGCCATCGGCGCGTTGTCGGCGAAGCGAAGCCGGTGGAAGCGGTAGACGGTCGAGCCGGGGCTCAGCGCGAGCTTCAGCGCCTCTTCCGGCGTCACCGTGCCCACCGTGCGCTTGAGCCACTCGCTGCGCGGCGTGCGGCCGCGCGAGCGCATGTCTTCTGAGAACGAGGTCAGCTTGGCGAAGTTCTTGTCGATGCGCGCGCTGACGAAATTGCCCGAACCCTGGCGGCTGACCAGCAGCCCCTCCTCGGCCAGCCCGTCGATCGCCTTGCGCACCGTGATGCGCGACACACCCAGGTCGGCGGCGAGTTGCCGCTCGGAGGGCAGCGCATCGTCGGCGGCCAGAAAGCCGCTGTCGATGGCATCACGCAGCGCGCGCTGAAGCTGCTGGTACAGCGGCTGGCTGGCGCTGGTGTCCAGCGCGGCCAGCAAGCGCTCGACCAGGGTCGGGACGGGGGTGCTCATGTGGCCCGATTGTGGCTTCAAGAAGGACTAGATACCAATAGCGTACCAAACCAGATACCAGACGCGCCAGAACCTGGCGCGGTTTGCCCAACGCGAGGGCAATGCACAACCATGGCCGCCAGACCAAGCACCAAGCCTAGGTGTTTCCCTGATCGAAAGTGGTAGCTAAGTGGCATTAATTGGTAGTACATTGGTACTGTCACGATTCAATCCAGCCCACAGCCCGAGGGAACCATGAAAGCGCAACTCACCCCGATCGCCGCGGCGGCGGTCTCGTTCCTGCTCCATTCCGCATCGCTGGCGCAGACGCCCCCGCCGGCCCCCGCAGCGGCCTCCGCCCCGGCCGCTGAGGACAAGGTCGAGCGCATCGAGGTCGTCGGCATCCGTGCCTCGCAGCAGAAATCGCTGCAGACCAAGCGCGACGCCGACGGCCACGTCGACGTCATCACCGCCGAGGATGTCGGCAAGATGCCGGACAAGAACGTGGCCGACTCGTTGCAGCGGGTGCCGGGCGTGACGATCAGTTCGGCCGGCGCCACCGAAGGCGGCTTCGACGAGAACGACCGCGTCAGCATGCGCGGCACCAACCCCAGCCTGACGCAGACCCTGATCAACGGCCACCCGGTGGCCTCGGGCGACTGGTTCGTGCTGAACCAGAGCGACAACGCCGGCCGCAGCGTCAGCTTCACGATGCTGCCGTCGGAGATCGTCGGCAGCGTGGTCGTGCACAAGTCGGCACAGGCCAGCGACGTCGAAGGCGGCGTGGTCGGCAACGTCGACATCATCACCCGCAAGCCGCTCGAGTTCAAGAAGCCCCTGACGCTGGAGGCCAGCATCGGCGCCGTCTTCGCCGACCTGCCCGAGAAGACCGACCCGCAGTTCAGCGCCCTGCTGAACTGGAAGAACGACGCCAACACCTTCGGCGTGTTGGCGCAGGCCTTCTCCGAAAAGCGCAGTCTGCGCCGCGACGGGGTCGAGATCCTGGGCTACAACCAGATCGCGGCCGGCAGCGCGGTCGCCCTCGCCCACCCGGACCTGGCCGGCGTGTGGTACCCCCGCTCCACCGGCGCCGCGCTGTTCGAACAGACGCGTGAACGCCAGGGCGGGATGGTCGACGTGCAGTTCAAGCCGCTGGACAGCCTGACGATGGACCTGTCGGGCTTCTACTCGAAGATGAAGGCGGCCAACTACAACCGCAACTACCTCCTGCACGCGCCCTTCTTCCTCGCCGAGGGCGCTGGGCAATCGCCGGACGCCGGCTACGTGGTGCGCAACAACACCCTCGTGTCGGCCAACTTCAGCGACACCGGCGGCACCTACGGCACCTACGACCAGATCTCGCGCCCCGACGAGTCGGCCGAGACCTCGTTCTTCAACTGGGATGCCAAGTTCCGCGCGACGGACGACCTCACGCTGTCCACCAAGATCGGCACCTCGACCGGCTACGGCCGCACGCCGAACCAGTACCAGGCCTCGTGGGACGTCGGCGGCGGCGGCTCGTGGCACCTGAACGGCATCGACAGCGCGCCCGACTTCTCCATCGGCACGCCCGCCAACAGCCCCGCCGGCTCGCGGCTGGACTGGCTCTGGGGCACGCAGAACGTGAACATCAAGGACGTCGACAACTGGGCCCAGCTGGACGGCGAGTGGTCGCTCGAGCAGGGCGTGCTGACCAGCCTGCGCTTCGGCGCCCGCTTCGGCGAGCACAAGCGCAACTCGGACGGTGTCATCGCCCGGGGCCCGACCTGTCGCGATGCCAGCGGCAACGCGGTCGGCTTCGACTGGTCGCAGCCCTACTTCTGCCCGGCCGGCACCCAATCGCCGTTCGATCCGGCGAACTTCCCGCAGGGCTACAAGAACTACCCCGGCAACTTCGGCGCCGGCCTGGGCGGCACCTTCCCGCGCGACGTCTGGTACTACACGCCGGCCCAGCTCAAGGACTTCGACTACTTCGCCACGCGCGACCCGGTCACCCGCGCCTACAAGGAGTGGGATTTCGGCCTGAACGAGAAGAGCAATGCCGTCTACGTGCAGGCCAACCTCGAAGGCAAGGGATGGCGCGGTGATGCGGGCCTGCGCCTGGTGCAGACCAAGGAGCACGTGCTGAAGTTCCTCAACATCGGCTTCCCGGCCACGCCGCCGGCCAACGCGATCGTCGGCTCGGCCTTCGGCGACTACGTGCCGGCGACCACCGACCACACCTACAACGACATCCTGCCCAGCCTGAACCTGCGCTTCGACCTCGCCAAGGACATGGTCGGCCGCTTCTCGGTCTCGAAGACGATGACCCGGCCCGACTACTCGGCGCTGGCCGGCGCGCTGAACCTGACGCCCCCCGCGCAGGAAGGCGACACCGGCAGCGGCAGCGGCTCCAACCCCGACCTGAAGCCGATCCGCTCGACCAACGTCGATGCCAGCCTGGAGTGGTACTTCGCACCGCGCTCGCTGCTGTCGGCCGGCGTGTTCTACATGAACCTGCAGAACTATGTCGGCCTGGGCCAGTCGGAGCACGACTACCTGACCTTCGACACCGACCACCCGAACGGCTACATGGCCCCGTATGTGCTGACCGTGCCGGTCAACAGCAGCGGCAAGGTCAAGGGCATCGAGCTGGCCTGGGAGCAGCCGCTGTTCAGCAACTTCGGCATCGCGGCCAACTACACCTACACCGATGCCGAAGACAAGGACGGCGGCCCGATCGTCGGCGCGTCACGCGACACCTACAACCTGTCGGGCTACTTCGAGAACGACCTGTTCAATGCCCGCCTGGCCTACAGCTTCCGCTCGCACTTCTACAGCGGGCTGGATCGCTCGACCGCCTTCAACCAGGACGACTTCGGCACCGTGGCGGCCTCGTTCGGCTACAAGATCAGCGAGAACCTCACGCTCTCGCTGGACGGCCGCAACCTGAACAACCCGAAGCTGAAGTACTACGCGCTGAACCAGGACCAGCCGCGCTCGATCTACCAGAACGGCCGCCAGTACTACCTCACGCTGCGCATGAAGTTGTGATTCATCCGCGCGCGTAGGCGTAGGGCCCGCCGCGCTGCAGGGCGCGGTGGTAGGCCGGCCGGGCATGGATGCGCTCGAGCCAGGCCAGCAGCTTCGGGTAGCGGTCGTCCAGGCCGGCGCGCTGCGCGGCGGCTTCGAGCGGGAAGCTCATCTGGATGTCGGCGGCGCCGAACTCGCTGCCGGCGAACCACTCGCTCTTGCCCAGTTCGGCCTCCATGTACTCGAGCTGGCTCTTGATGTTGGGCTCGACGTAGGCGCTCAGCACCTTGGTCGCGATGCCCCGGGCGATCGGCTTGGCAAAGAAGGGCATCGGCGCGTTCAGGATGCGGTTGAAGACCAGCTTCATCAGCAGGGGGTTCATCGCCGTGCCCTCGGCGAAGTGCAGCCAGTAGGTGAAGCGCAGCCGCTCGGGCGTGCCGGCCGGCGGGCGCAGCCGGCCTTCGCCGTAACGGTCCAGCAGGTACTCGACGATCGCGCCCGACTCGGCGACGGTCAGCTCGCCATCGGTGATGACCGGCGACTTGCCCAGCGGGTGCACGGCCTTGAGCGCCGGCGGCGCGAGCATGGTGCGGGGATCGCGCTGGTAGTGCTTGATCTCGTAGGGCAGCCCGAGCTCCTCGAGCAGCCACAGCACGCGCTGCGAGCGGGAGTTGTTCAAATGGTGGACGACGATCATGGCCCGGCTGACTCCTTTCGGCGGTTTCGTTCGGCGCTCGCGTGGAAGGCCTTCTTCTGCAGGTACATCTGCGCGTCGGCGCGGTGCAGCGCCGCTTCCAGCCGCTCGCCCGGCTGCGAGATGGCCATGCCGATCGAGAACTGCAGCGGGTCGCCGCTGTGGAACTGGTTGTTCAGCTCGACCAGCTCGTGCAGCGTGGCCAGCCAGCTCTCGGCGGCATGCTCGTCGCCCGAGGGGATCAGCACCGCGAACTCGTCGCCGCCGATGCGCGCCGCCGTCGCCGGCGCCGGCGTGCCCTTGTTCAGCACCTCGCCCATGCGGCGCAGCAGCGCGTCGCCCGCGCGGTGGCCGCGCTCGTCGTTGATCTGCTTGAGCCCGTTGAGGTCGATCACCAGCAGCGCCACCGGCTGCACCTGCTTGCGTTCGAGCCGGTTCAGCTCATCGTCGAAGAACGAGCGGTTGCGCAGCTTGGTCAGCGCATCGTGCTTGCCGAGGAACTCGAGGTAGCCCTCGGCGCGCTTGCGGGCGGTGATGTCGGTCAGCGAGACCTGCACCAGCGACCAATCGCGCTCGCAGCCCGGCAGCACCGCGAACTGCAGGTGCACGTGCAGCGTCTCGCCGTCGAGCGCGTAGTTGACCGTCTCGCGCTGCTGGTAGAGCTTGCCGGCCCACAGCTCGATGAGCTGCTCGGTGAACGGGCGGCGCATCTCGTCGCGAAAGATCTCGGGCAGGCGCTGCAGCAGCGTCGGCTTGTCCGGCGCGCGGAACATCGTCAGCGTCTGGCGGTTCACGTCGATGACGCGGATCTCGGCCATGCAGCGGTCGACGAACTCGGGGTGCACGTCGGTGAAGACGCGGAAATCCTCGATGCCCTGCTCGCGCACCTCGTCGAGCAGGCGCTTGACGGCGCTGAAATCCTCGACCCACAGCGACACCGGCGAGTGCTCGAACAGGCCTTGCGCGTAGCGCTCGCTGCGCTCGAGCCGGGCGCGCGCCTGCTCACGCGCGCTGACGTCCTCGAGCGAGAGCAGCACGCGGTCCCAGGCGGCCTCGTGGCCGGGCAGCACGCGCACCTGCAGGCTCACGTCGAGCCGGCGGCCGTCGAGCGTGTAGTTGACGGTCTGGCTCGCGTAGCTGCGCGCCCCGTTCCACAGCTGCACCAGTTCCTCGACATGATGGTCGAGCATGTCGTCGCGGAAGACCTTGTCGAGGCTGGCCACCAGCGTGGGTTGGTCGGCCGCACCGAACAGCTCCAGCGTGCGGCGGTTGACCTTCAGCACCTTCAGCTCGCGCGTGCACTGCGCGATGCGCGCGCGGTCGGCGCACAGAAAGGCGCGCAGGTCGCTCACTCCCTCGGCACGCCAGCGGGCGAACAGCGCGGCCAGGCCGCTGAAATCCTCCAGCCACAGCGACACCGGGGCCAGCTCGAACATCTGCGCGAAATCGTCGTCGGTCGTGTCCATGCGGCCAGTCTCGCACGCGCGCAGCGCCGTCACGACGCGACGCGGACAGCCCACCAGGCGAGCAGGCCGCGCGCCGCGACCACGCCGCTGGCAAAGCACGCGGTGAGCAGGTAGCCCCCGGTCGGCGCCTCCCAATCGAGCATCTCGCCGGCCAAGGCCACGCCCGGGTGGCTGCGCAGCATCAGGTGCTCGTCCAGCGCTTCGAGCCGCACGCCGCCGGCGCTGCTGATCGCCTCGGCCAGCGGCCGGGTGGCATGCAGTGTCAGCGGCAGCGCCTTGATGCGGGCGGCCAGCGCGGCGGGGTCTTGCGTGAGCGCGTTCCACGCGGCGGCATCAAGCCCCTCGCGCAGCAGGCCGGCCTTGGCGCCATGCAGCCCCGTGTGCTCGCGCAGGTGGTTCATGAACGAGCGGGCGCCGCGGCCGCGGGCCAGCGCCTCGGCCAGCGCGGCGGCCGGCTTGTCGGGCAGCAGGTCCAGCATGAGGCGGGCCGAGCCGGTGGCCTCGATCTCGTCGCGCAACAGCGCCGAGGCGGCGTAGACCAGGCTGCCTTCGAGCCCGGTGGCGGTGAGCACGCACTCGCCCTTGCGGTGGAAGTGGCGGCCGAGCCGGTCGGTGAAATCCAGCGCCACACCCTTCAGCGGCGCACCGGCGTGCCGGGCCGCCAGGTGCTCGCTCCAGCCGATGTCGAAGCCGCAGTTCGACGGCCGCAGCGGTGCCGTCTCGATGCCCGCCGCCTGCAGCGCCGGCAGCCAGGCGCCGTCCGAGCCGAGCCGAGGCCAGCTGCCGCCGCCCAGCGCCAGCAGCACCGCGTCGGCACGCACCGTCACCTCGCCGGCCGGGGCCACGAAGCGAAGCACGTACTCGCCTTGGGTGTCGGGCTGCGGCGCGCCGGCCTGCCAGCGGTGCCGCATGTGCAGCCGCACGCCGGCCGCGCGCAGCCGGTGCAGCCAGGCGCGCAGCAGCGGCGCGGCCTTCATTTCATCGGGAAAGACCCGGCCCGAGCTGCCGACGAAGGTGCCGATGCCTAGCCCTGTCGCCCAGTCGCGCAGCGCCTGCGGGCCGAAGGCCTCGAGCCAGCGACCGACCTCGCTGGCCCGCTCGCCGTAGCGGCCGACGAAGGCAGGCAGTTCCTCGGAGTGCGTCAGGTTCAACCCGCCCTTGCCGGCCAGCAGGAACTTGCGGCCCACCGAGGGCATGGCGTCGAACAGGTCGACCTGCGCGCCGCCGGCGGCCAGGACCTCGGCCGCCATCAGGCCTGCCGGGCCACCGCCGACGATGGCGACCCGGGGTGCGCCTGCTTTCGTATTCGTGTTCATCGCGCCGGCAGTCTAGGGCTTGTCAGGGCAGCGCCGGCGCAGGCGGCCGGCACAATCGCCGCTTCACCCACACCCGGGCCCACGGACTTGCTGCTTCTGCTCGCCGATTCGCCACCTCCCTTGCCTGCCGGGCTCACCGCGCGCGGCGAGCGGCTGCCGATCGGCCCGATCGCGGCGGGTGATGGCCCGGCCTGCACCGAGCTGCGCCGCCGGCTGGCCGATCCGGGCGTGCTGGTGCTGGTCGACGCCACCGAGGCGGTGCTGGCCGAGGCCGCCGCGCGCCGGCTCGACGGGGCGGTGTGGATCGCGCTGCTGCCCGCCGGCGGCGCCGAGGCCGAGGCCGAAACCTGGTGGCAGCGCGGCGCCTTCGATGCGATCGCGCACGACGACGCGGCCACGCTCGAACGCGCGCTGCGCCGCGCCGCCGCGCAGGGCCAGCGCACCGGCGCGCCAACCGACGAGACCGGGGCCATGCGGGCCGCGCTGCACGCCATGCAGGCCAGCCTGGACAACATTCCCGCGCCGATCTTCGCGAAGAATGCCGAGGGCATCTACACCGGCTGCAACCGCGCCTTCGTCGACTACCTCGGCCTGCCGCGCGAACAGATCGTCGGCAAGACGGTCTACGACGTCGCGCCGCCGCAGCTCGCGGCCGTCTACGACCAGGCCGACCGCAAGCTGCTGGCCAGCGGCGGCAGGCAGGTCTACGAGGCCCAGGTCAAGTGGGCCGACGGCAGCCTGCGCGACGTGATCTTCCACAAGGCAGTGTTCCGCGACGCGCAGGGCCAGGTGGCCGGCCAGGCCGGCGCGATCTTCGACATCACCGACCGCAAGCGGCTCGAGCATGGGCTGCGCGAGCTGGCGCAGACCGACCCGCTGACCGGGCTGCTGAACCGCCGCAGCTTCATCGAGCGCGCCAGCGCGGCGCTCGACGAGGCGCGCACGCTGAACGCGCCGCTGACGGTGCTGCTGTTCGACATCGACCACTTCAAGCAGATCAACGACACGCACGGCCACGCCGCCGGCGACGCGATGCTGTGCCACCTGGCCCGCATCGGCCGCCAGCAGCTGCGCAGCGACGACCTGATGGCCCGCATCGGCGGCGACGAGTTCGCGATCCTGCTCGGCCCCGGGGCCGGTGACGCCGGCGCCGTGGCCGCGCGCCTGCCGGCCTGCGTGAGCGCCACGCCGCTGCAGTTCGAGGGCCGCGAGCTGCGCTGCGCGATCAGCCTCGGCGCCGCGATCGTGATCGCCGACGACCACGACGTCGACTCCGCACTGCGCCAGGCTGACGCCGCACTCTACGAAGCCAAGCGCCAGGGCCGCGCGCGGGCGGTGGTGTTCGGCGCCAGCGTCTGAATCGCCACCAGCCTCACCACGGCCGGGGCCGGCGACAGGCGGGGCTCGGTCTCCACCAGCACGCCGTCGACCACGCCGAAAGCGCTGCCCCAGTGCGGCGGCGGCAGCTGCAGCGCCTGGCCGGCGTGCAGGAACAGATCGTCTTCGCAGCCCGGCCAGGTCAGCCAGACCGCGCCGCGCAGCACCTGCAGCGTGATGCCGCCGACCGGCGCGCCGGGCCACCAGCGCAGGCGGCGCGGGTCGTAGCGCAGATGGTCGGCGCCCGGAGCCAGCGGGCACAGCGGCAGCACACGGCCCAAGGCCAGGTGCAGGGGCCGCTCCAAGGGGGTCGGCAGCAGGTGGTTCATGGCTGCCACGGTAGGTGGCGAGCCTGCTCACGCCAAGGCACAGTGCCGGCCCGGACGGTCGAACGCGCAGGCCGGAAACGCATCTGTACCGGTCGCCACTGCGCCCATCTGTACCGGTTCGGCCGCGTTGACGCACCGCACAATGAAGCGATGGAGCCGTCGCCCTCCGCCACCCCCGAAGCCCCGCTGTACCGCCAGCTCAGCGACCGCCTGGCCGGGCTGATCGCCTCGGGCGCGCTGCACCGCGGCGACCGCCTGCCCTCGGTGCGCCACATGGCGCAGCAGCAGGGCGTGTCGCTGTCCACCGTGCTGCAGGCCTACCGCGACCTGGAAGACCGGCGCCTGGCGGAGGCCCGGCCGCGCTCGGGCTACTTCGTCGCGGCGGCCGCGCCCGCGCCGCGCCGCCGCCCGGCGCTGGCCCTGGCGGTGCCCGAGATCACCCGGCCGCCGGCCGAATCGCAGGCGGTCGGCGTGAGCACCCTGGTCGAGCGGGTGATGGGTGCGGCAACCGACCCGGCCATCATCTCCTTCGGCGCGGCCTGCCCGGGCGGCGACCTGTTTCCCACCGACCGCCTGCGCCGCGCCGTCGCCCGCGCCACCCAGCGCCACCAGGCCTCGCTGGCGCGCTACCCCTTCACGCCCGGCGTGGCGCCGCTGCGCGAGGCCATCGCCCGGCGCGCGCTGAGCCTGGGCTGCAGCCTGGATCCGGCCAACATCCTCGTCACCAACGGCTGCCTCGAATCGATCAGCCTGTGCCTGCGCGCGGTGACGCAGCCGGGCGACGTGGTGGCGCTCGAATCGCCGACCTACTTCGGCCTGCTGCAGATCCTCGAAAGCCTGCACCTGCGGGCGCTGGAAATCCCGACCCACCCGCGCACCGGCCTGTCGCTGCCGGCGCTGGAGCTGGCGCTGGACACGCAGCCGGTCAAGGCCCTGCTGACGGTGCCGACGCTGTCGAACCCGCTGGGCGCGACGATGCCGCTGGTGGCCCGCCGCGCGCTGGTGCGCCTGGCCCGCGAGCGCAACCTGCCGGTGATCGAAGACGTGCTCTACAACGAGTTGCACGAGCGCGCCGAGGGCCGGCGCGCGCTGAAATCCTTCGACACCACCGGCCAGGTGATGCTGTGCAGCTCGTTCTCGAAGACGATCGCGCCGGGGCTGCGCCTGGGCTGGGTCGAGGCCGGGCGCTGGTCGGCCAGCGTGCGGCGGCTGAAGACGGCCCTGAGCGGCGGCCACACCGAGCTGATCGAGCACGCGATGACCGAGGCCCTGGGCCAGCCCGGCCTGGAGCCAGCGCTGCGCCAGCTGCGCGCCACCATCGGCAGCCGCATCCAGCAGGCACGGCGCCTGATCGGCGCGAGCTTCCCGAGCGGCACCCGCGTCACCTCGCCCGAGGGCGGCTTCATCCTCTGGCTGGAGCTGCCCGCCGGCCTGCGCGCGATCGACCTGTTCGAGGCCGCCCTGCGCGAGAACATCTGCATCGCCCCCGGCCCGATGTTCAGCACCAGCCAGCGCTACGAACACTGCCTGCGCCTGGGCCTGGGCCGTGCCTGGGGACCGGCCGAGCAGCAGGCGCTGCAGCGCGTGGGCGAACTGGCCCGGCGCATGCTGGAGCGCGCTCGCCCACCAATGGGTGACGAAACGTTGCGCCGCGCGGCCTGAAGCGCGCCCCCTCCCTAAGCTGCCTATTGCCGGCCCGCCGTGCGGCCAGGATCATCGACGCCCTGTCCTTTACCCATTGGCCGGAGTCGACAATGAACCTGACGAGATTTCCGCTGGCCCGCTGGTGTGCGGGCCTGGGTCTGACCCTGGGCTTGATCGGCGCGGGGGTCGCCCAGGCCGCCGAGACCACCCGCGTGATCGTGTCCTTCAAGCCGGGCGTGCAGGCGGCCCAGGCGGCCCGCGCCGCCATCGCCGGCGCCGGCGGCACCGTCAAGCTCGAGCTGATCGGCGGCGAGGGCGTCGCCGTCGAGCTGCCGAACGCCGCCATCGCGGCGCTGAAGAAGCACCCCGCCGTCGCGCTGGTCGAAGAAGACGCCAGGCGCTACCCGATGTCGTTGACCGAACCCTCCGGCCCGCCGTACCGCAAGGGCCAGTTGCTGCCCTACGGCATCCCCATGGTCCAGGCCGACAAGCTGCCCAATCTCGACGACAACGCCGGCAACCGCACGATCTGCATCATCGACTCCGGCTACGACAACACCCACATCGACCTGCCGCACAACCGCGTGACCGGCGACGACGACCTCGGCGGCGCGGGCCCCTGGGACCACGACGGCCTCGGCCACGGCACCCACGTGGCCGGCACGATCGCCGCGGTGAACCAGCGCGATGTCGGCGTGATCGGCGTGCTGCCGAGCAAGAAGATCCACCTGCACATCGTGCGCGTCTTCAACGATGCCGGCGACTGGGCCTACTCGTCCACGCTCGCCAACGCGGCCAAGAAGTGCCAGGCCGCCGGCGCCAACGTGATCAGCATGTCCCTCGGCGGCTCGCTGCCGAACGCGACCGAGCGCAAGACCTTCGACAACCTGCGCGACGCCGGCATCCTGTCGGTCGCCGCGGCCGGCAACGGCGGCAACACGCTGACCTCCTACCCGGCCGGCTACGGCTCGGTCGTCTCGGTGGCCGCGCTGGATGAAAACAAGGCCTGGGCGACGTTCTCGCAACGCAACTCGGACGTGGAGCTGGCCGCGCCGGGCGTGCTGGTGCTGTCCACCGTGCCGATGGGCACGGGCTCGCTGGCCACCTTGAGCGTCGGCGGCACGGCCTATTCGCCGATCGGGATGGACGGCTCGCCGAACGCGACGGTGTCGGCCCCGCTGGCCGACTTCGGCCTGGGCGAGGTGATCGACCCGAACATGGCCGGCAAGGTCTGCCTGACCCAGCGCGGCAACATCACCTTCGCGCTCAAGGTGCAGAACTGCGAGGCCAGCGGCGGCGTCGGCTCGGTGATCTACAACAACGTGCCGGGCAGCTTCGCCGGCACGCTGGGCGGCGTGAGCACGGGCATCCCCTCGGTCAGCGCCTCCGACACCGAAGGCACGTCGATGCTGGCGCAACTGGGCCAGGCGGCCGACCTCTCGGTCGAGGCGAGCCACTACGCCTTCTTCGACGGCACCTCGATGGCCACGCCGCACGTCTCGGCCGTCGCCGCGCTGGTCTGGAGCTACTTCCCGACCTGCACCAGCGAACAGCTGCGCGCATCGCTGGACAAGTCCGCCCAAGACCTGGGCGCCGCCGGCCGCGACGTCAAGTTCGGCTACGGCCTGGTGCGCGCCAAGGCGGCGTACGACCGCATCCTGGCGAAGGGCTGCGGGAACTGACAGCCCCCCGAGGGGATCAGCCGCCCCGGCCGGCCACCCGCGGGTGGCCGGCCCAGGCCGGCATGCGCGCCATGTGATCCAGCGTGCGCGCCTCGGCGGCCGCCCGCGTCAGGCCCGCGTCCTCGCGCAGCGCCCACTGCACCATGCGCTCGAAGCGGGTGTCGAAGTCCTGCAACTGGCCGCTGGCGTCGACGCAGTGCGGGCAATAGCGGCCGGTCTCGATGGGCATGCCGCAGCTTTCACACGGGTGGCTCATGGTCTGGTGCCTCCGAAGCTCGAAGCGCTTGACGTGACGTGACGTGACGTGAGTATCACCGCGGTCAGAATGCTTGGAAACGACAGAAGCCCCGTCATGACCGGTAACACCTCATCCCCCGACGTCGCCAGCCAGCTCATCGCCATGGAAACCGCCGCCCTCGAGCGCTGGTGCCGCGGCGATCCATCCGGCTACCTCGAAATCTGCGCGCCGGACGTCAGCTACTTCGACCCCTTCCTGCCCACCCGGCTGGACGGCCTGCCCGCCCTCACCGCCCACTACGAGGCGCTGCGCGGCAAGATCAGCGCCGCGCGCTTCGAGCTGCTGAACCCGCTGGTCTGCCAGGCCGGGCCCATGGCCTGCCTGAGCTTCAACTTCGTTTCCTGGGGCGGCAACGAAAACGCGATGCGCTGGAACTGCGCCGAGGTCTACCGCCAGGACGACGCCGGCTGGCGGCTGGTGCAGACGCACTGGTCGTTCACCGGCGCGGCCGGCTGAACGGCGCTCAGATCGACATCCGCGCCCGCACGCCGTCGGCGGCCATGGCCGCGCCGCGGCCGCGGGCGATGATCTCGCCGCGCTCCATCACGAGGTACTGGTCGGCCAGTTCGGCGGCGAAGTCGTAGAACTGCTCGACCAGCACGATGGCCATCGTCTTGCGGTCGGCCAGCATGCGGATCACGCGACCGATGTCCTTGATGATGCTGGGCTGGATGCCTTCGGTCGGCTCGTCGAGGATCAGCAGCTTCGGCCCCGCCGCCAGCGCGCGGGCGATCGCAAGTTGCTGTTGCTGGCCGCCGGAGAGGTCACCCCCGCGGCGCGCGAGCATCTGCTTCAGCACCGGGAACAGCTCGAACAACTCGGCCGGGATGGCCGTGCCGCCGGGCTTGGTCGCCAGGCCCATGCGCAGGTTGTCTTCGACCGTCAGGCGGCCGAAGATCTCGCGGCCCTGCGGCACGTAGCCGATGCCGCGGCGGGCGCGCTCGTAGGGCGTGGCGCGGGTGATGTCGGCACCATCGAGCTTGATGTGGCCGCTCTTGACCGGCACCACGCCCATCAGGCTTTTCAGCAGCGTGGTCTTGCCGACGCCGTTGCGGCCGAGCACGACCGTCACCTCGCCGAGCTTCGCTTCGAAGCTCAGGCCACGCAGGATGTGCGAGCCGCCGTAGAACTGGTTCAGGGAGTCGACGACCAACATTCAGCGCCCCAGATAGACCTCGACCACCTGCTCGTTGGCCTGCACATCGGCCAACGGCCCTTCCGCCAGCACACGTCCCTCGTGCAACACGGTGACCTTCTTCCAGCCCTCGGTGAGCTGCTCGACGAAGGCCATGTCGTGCTCTACGACCACCAGCGAGTGCTGGCCTTCGAGCGAGAGGAAGAGCTCGGCCGTGCGCTCGGTCTCTTCGTCGGTCATGCCGGCCACCGGCTCGTCCAGCAGCAGCAGCTTCGGGTCCTGCATCAGCAACATCCCGATCTCCAGCCACTGCTTCTGGCCGTGGCTGAGCAGCCCCGCGGTGCGTTGCGCTTCGGGAAGCAGGTGGATCAGCGCCATCACCTCGCCGATGCGGTCGAGCTGCGCACCCGACAGGCGCGAGAACAAGCTTGCCCGCACGCGGCGGTCGGCGGCCAGCGCGAGCTCGAGGTTCTCGAACACGCTCAGTTGCTCGTAGACCGTGGGCTTCTGGAACTTGCGGCCGATGCCGATCTGCGCGATCTCGTTCTCGCGCAGGCGCAGCAGGTCGATGTTGGCGCCGAAGCTGGCGCTGCCCGCGTCGGGCCGCGTCTTGCCGGTGATCACGTCCATCATCGTGGTCTTGCCGGCGCCGTTGGGGCCGATGATGCAGCGCAGCTCGCCGACGTTGATTGCCAGGCTCAAGGCATTGAGCGCCTTGAAGCCATCGAAGCTGACGGTGATGTCGTCCAGGTACAGCGCCACGCCGTGCGCAAAGTCAGGTTCGTGCGCCGAGACCGGCCGGCCGTAGCCGGCGCTGCGGCCGCCCGAGGCGCCGGTGGTCTGTTCTTTCTCGCGCCAGCGCTGCAGCGCCTCGGCGCCTGCGGCTTGCAGATCGGGCGTCATGCCTCTGGTTCCTTCTTCTTGCGGCGCAGTTGCGCCGCCAGGCCCGCGAGGCCATTCGGCAGGAACAGCGTGACGGCGATGAACAGCGCGCCGAGGAAGTACAGCCAGAACTCCGGCACCACCTGCGTGAACCAGCTCTTCGCGCCGTTGACGAAGAAGGCGCCGACGATCGGGCCGATCAGCGTCGCCCGGCCGCCCACCGCGGCCCAGACCGCCATCTCGATCGAGGCCGCCGGGCTCATCTCGCCCGGGTTGATGATGCCGACCTGCGGCACGTAGAGTGCGCCGGCCACGCCGCACATCACGGCCGACAGCGTCCAGATTGCGAGCTTGTAGGCCAGCGGGTCGTAGCCGGTGAACATCACGCGGCTCTCGGCATCGCGGATGGCCTGCAGCACGCGGCCGAACTTGCTCGTCACGATCGCCCGGGCCATCAGGAAGAAGCCGATCAGCACGCCGCCGGTGACGACGAACAACACCATGCGGGTGGACGGCGTGGCGATCGGGATGCCGAGGATGCGCTTGAAATCGGTGAAGCCGTTGTTGCCGCCGAAGCCGGTCTCGTTGCGGAAGAACAGCAGCATCGCGGCGAAGGTCATCGCCTGCGTGATGATCGAGAAGTACACCCCCTTGATGCGCGAGCGGAAGGCGAAGAAGCCGAACACGAAAGCCAGCAGCGCGGGCACCAGCAGCACCATCAGCAGCTGGAAACCGAAGCTCGCCGAGCCGGCCCAGTGCCAGGGCAGCGTCTTCCAGTCGAGGAAGACCATGAAATCCGGCAGCTCGCTCGCGTAGTTGCCGTCGCGGCCGATCTGGCGCATCAGGTACATGCCCATCGCGTAGCCGCCCAGCGCGAAGAACAGCCCGTGGCCGAGCGAGAGGATGCCCGTGTAGCCCCAGATCAGGTCCATCGCCAGCGCGCAGATCGCGTAGCACATGATCTTGCCGGTCAGCCCCACGGCGTAGTCGCTCAGGTGGAACACGCTGCCTTCGGGCGCGACCAGGTTGGCCAGCGGCACCAGCACGGCGACGACCACCAGCGCGGTCGCCACGCCGGCCCAGCCGGCCGGCGACAAAAGTCGAGGGCGCACCACGTTCATGCCTCCGCACTCCGGCCCTTCATCGCGAACAGCCCCTGCGGCCGTTTCTGGATGAAGACGACGATGATGACCAGCACCATGATCTTGGCCAGCACGGCGCCGGCCCAGCCCTCGAGCAGCTTGTTCAGCACGCCCAGCCCCAGCGCCGCGAGCACGGTACCCGCGAGCTGGCCGACACCGCCCAGCACGACGACCATGAAGGAGTCGACGATGTAGCTCTGCCCCAGGTCCGGCCCGACGTTGCCGACCTGGGCCAGCGCACAGCCGGCCAGCCCGGCAATGCCCGCGCCGAGCGAGAACGCGTAGGTGTCGATGCGCGCGGTGTTCACGCCCATGCAGGCCGCCATGCGCCGGTTCTGCGTGACGCCGCGAACGAACAGGCCCAGCCGCGTGCGGGCGATCAGCAGCGCCACGCCGGCCAGCACCAGGAATGCAAAAGCGATGATCGCGATGCGGTTGAATGGCAGCGTCAGGTTGCTCATCACCGCCACGCCGCCCGACAGCCAGGCCGGGTTCTCGACCGGCACGTTCTGCGCGCCGAACAGCGAGCGCACCGACTGCATCAGCACCAGGCTGATGCCCCAGGTGGCCAGCAGCGTCTCCAGCGGGCGGCCGTAGAGCCAGCGGATCACGCTGCGCTCGAGCACCGCGCCGACCAGCGCCGCCACGATGAACGAGGCGGGCACCGCCGCCCACAGGTAGTAATCGAAGGCGCCCGGTGCGTGCGCCCTGAACAGGTTCTGCACCACGTAGGTCGCATACGCGCCGATCATCATCAGCTCGCCGTGGGCCATGTTGATCACGCCCATCAGGCCGTAGGTGATCGCCAGGCCCAGCGCGACCAGCAACAGGATCGAGCCCAGGCTCGCGCCGGTGAAGATGACACCGAGCCGCTCGCCCCAGGCCAGGCGCCCGGACACGCTGTCGAGCGACTGGCGCAGCGCGGCGCGAACGTCCTCGACGGGCTCGACGCCATCGGCCAGGCGCTCGAGCAGCAGCGCCTTCACCGAAGGCTCGCCGCTCTCGCCCAAAGCGCGGGCGGCTTCGAGACGCTTCGCCGGGTCGCTCGCCGCCACCAGCAGGCCAGCACGCATGCGGCCGAGCTGCGTCTTCAGCGAGTCATCGGTTTCGGCCGCCAGCGCCTTCTCGATCAGCGGCAGCTGCGATTCGTCGAGCGACTGTCTCGACAGCTCGGCGATGGCCGCCGCGCGCACCTCGCGCTCCGGCGCCAGCAGGCGCAACGAGGCCAGCGCGGCCTGCAACGCGCCGCGCATCCGGTTGTTGTTGACGACGTCTTCCGCGTCGGCGGGCCAGGTGGACGCGGCACCCGTGGCCGCATCCACCGCCCCATTTCCCTCCACGACCAGCACCTGCGACGCGGTGAGCTTCACCGCATCGTCGAGCAGGGCCTGGACGAACTTCGCGAGGCCCGGGTCGCCGGCAGCGGCCGCCGCGCCCAGCGCGGCGATCCGCTCGTCGGTCTCGCCGGCGGCGATGGCCCGCGCCTGGGGCTGTGTCAGGGCGTGGACCGACAGCGCCGCCCACGCCAGGCACAGGCCGATGAGAACTCGCAGGCCTCGCATCATTCGCCGGGCTTACTTCTTCTCGGGGACGTTCTTCTTGCCCTTGTTTTCCGGGATGTAGTCGCTCCACGGGTCGGCCTGCACCGGGCCCGGCGTCTTCCACACCACGTTGAACTGACCGTCGGCCTTCACCTCGCCGATGAAGACCGGCTTCCACAGGTGGTGGTTCTCCTTGTCCATCGTGCTCGTGAAGCCGCCCGGGGCCTTGAAGGTCTGGCCGGCCATCGCGGCGATCACCTTGTCGGTGTCGGTCGACTTGGCCTTGGCCACGGCCTGCGCCCACATGTTGATGCCGATGTAGGTGGCCTCCATCGGGTCGTTGGTCAGCGGCTTGTCCTTGTGGCCGGGAATGCCCTTGGCCTTGGCGTAGTCGCTCCACTTCTTGACGAACTCGGTGTTGGCCGGGCTCTTGATGCTCATGAAGTAGTTCCACGCGGCCAGGTGGCCGACCAGCGGCTTGGCATCGACGCCGCGCAGCTCTTCCTCACCCACCGAGAAGGCCACCACCGGCACGTCGGTCGCCTTCAGGCCCTGGTTGCCCAGCTCCTTGTAGAAGGGCACGTTGGAGTCGCCGTTGATGGTCGACACGACGGCCGTCTTCTTGCCCTCGCCGGCGAACTTCTTGATCTTGGCGATGATGCTCTGGTAGTCGGAGTGCCCGAAGGGGGTGTACTCCTCCATGATGTCGGCGTCGGCGATGCCCTTGCTGTGCAGGAAGGCGCGCAGGATCTTGTTCGTCGTGCGGGGGTAGACGTAGTCGGTGCCCAGCAGCACGAAGCGCTTGGCGCCGCCGCCGTCCTTGCTCATCAGGTACTCGACCGCGGGGATGGCCTGCTGGTTCGGCGCGGCGCCCGTGTAGAACACGTTCTTCGAGAGCTCCTCACCCTCGTACTGCACCGGGTAGAACAGCAGCGAGTTGGTCTCTTCGAAGACCGGCAGCACCGACTTGCGGCTCACCGAGGTCCAGCAGCCGAAGACGACCGCCACCTTGTCCTGCGTGATCAGCTGCTTGGCCTTCTCGGCGAACAGCGGCCAGTTCGACGCCGGGTCCACGACCACCGGCTCGAGCTTCTTGCCCAGCACGCCGCCCTTGGCGTTGATCTCGTCGATCGCCATCAGCACGGTGTCCTTGAGCACCGTCTCCGAGATCGCCATCGTGCCGGACAGGCTGTGCAGCACGCCGACCTTGATGGTGTCGGCGGCCTGGGCCCACATCGGCAGCCCGGCGGCCGCGACGCCCATGGCGACAGCGCTCAAGGTACCGGCAAAGCGGCGGCGGGCGGGCGAAGAAGGGCGTGAGGTGCTCATGAGGGTCTCGGCTCCTGCGGGGTTGATCGACAGGCCGCAGGTTAGGCAGCGCGGGCCCGCCCAGGAATACGCCGGATGGCGTACAGCCGTAGCGCAAAGTCACCAAAGCCGGGCAACGGTGGGCGTATAAGACGCGGACGATGTTGAGCACCGCCGTCACCGGCCCCTGCGACGACGCCGCCATCCGGCACGGCGCGACCGCCTCACCCTGCGCCGCCGGCGCGAAGCGCTGGGTGCTGGTGGCCGCCATCATGGGGTCGAGCATGGCCTTCATCGACGGCACCGTCGTCAATGTCGCGCTCCCGGCGATCCAGCGCGATCTGCACGCCAGCGCATTCGAGGCGCAATGGGTCGTCGAGTCCTATGCGCTGTTCCTCGCTTCGCTGCTGCTGGTCGGGGGCTCGCTCGGCGACCGCTTCGGGCGACGCCGGCTGTTCGCCATCGGCGTCGCGATCTTCGGCCTGGCCTCGCTGGCCTGTGCGGCCTCGCGCGACGTGCAGCAGCTGATCGCAGCGCGGGCCGTGCAAGGTGTCGGCGCCGCGCTGCTGGTGCCGGGCAGCCTGGCGCTGATCAGCGCAGCCTTCCCCGAGGGCGAACGCGGCCGCGCGATCGGCACGTGGTCGGGCTTCAGCGGCATCACTGCGGCCGTCGGCCCGGTGCTCGGCGGCTACCTCGTCGACCACCTGTCGTGGGCCTGGGCCTTCCTCATCAACCTGCCGTTCGCGCTGGGTGTGCTGCTGATCACCTGGCGCGGCGTGCCGGAGAGCCGCAATCCGCACGCGCCGTCGACGCTCGACGTTCCCGGCGCCCTGCTGGCCACGCTGGGCCTGGCCGGCGTCGTCTATGCCTTCGTCGAGGCGCCGACGCAGGGCTGGGGGGCGACGCCGGTGCAACTGGCGATGGCCGGCGGCATCGCCGCGCTGGCCGGCTTCGTCGTGAACGAGTGGCACAGCAGCGCACCGATGCTGCCGCTGGGCTACTTCCGCAGCCGCGACTTCACCGGCACGAATCTGCTCACACTGTGGCTGTACGCCGCGCTCGGCGGCGGCTTGTTCTTCCTGCCGCTCAACCTCATCCAGGTGCAGGGCTACTCGGCCGGCGCCGCCGGCGCCGCCTTGCTGCCTTTCATCGCCATCATGTTCGTGTTGTCGCGATGGGCCGGGCGCCTGGTGGATCAGTTCGGGCCCCGGCGCCCACTGGTGGTCGGGCCGCTCATCGCGGCCGTGGGCTTCGGTGCCTTCACGCTGGCGGGCACGGGGGCTGGTTACTGGGCCGGCTTCTTTCCCGCCATCGTCGTGCTCGGCTTCGGCATGACGGTGACCGTGGCCCCCCTCACGACGACCGTCATGAACGCCGTGGGGCCCGATGCGGCGGGCACGGCATCGGGTGTCAACAATGCGGTCTCGCGGGTGGCCGCGCTGCTGGCGATTGCGGTCTTCGGCAGCGTGATGGCCTGGGCCTTCGACCGCGTTCTGCACGAGGCTCTGGCAGCCTCCGGGCTCTCCGGCGATCTGGTGGCCGCGGTCGAAGCGCAACGCGGCATGCTCGCTGCGCTGGAGCTGCCCCGAGGCATCGACCCGACCGCCGCGGCGGCGATCCACCGCGCGGTGGCCGATGCCTTCGTGTCGGGGTTTCGCTGGATCATGGCGATCAGCGCGTTGCTGGCCCTGGCCAGCGCATTGGCTGCGGCGGCCCTGATATCGGGCCGCGAGGAGCCAGAATCGAACGAATGACTGCAAGACTCGAGGTCGACTCACCCGACCGCATCGCTCGGCGACCGGCGCCCGGATGGGCAGCGGACGTATGGCTTCGCATGCGTCGCTTGTTCCTGCTGAAGCTCTTCGGCATCACCGCGGTGATCACGCTGTTCTTCATGGGCTACTTTCACGTGCTTCGCCACCCGGTGTATCCGGTGGCGGTCATGCCATTGACGGCGCTCGATGCGCTCGTGCCGTTCCAGCCCTCGATGCTCGTTCCCTACCTGTCGCTGTGGTTCTACGTGGGCCTGGCGCCGGGCCTCCAGCTCACGATCCGGCAACTGCTGACCTACGCGGTGTGGGCGACCGGGCTGTGCCTGACCGGCCTGGGCGTGTTCTACCTCTGGCCGACCGCCGTGCCGCCGCTCACGGTCGGTGTGACCGACTGGACAGGGTTCGAGATGCTGCGAGGCCTGGACGCTTCGGGCAACGCCTGCCCGTCGATGCATGTCGCGTTTGCGGTGTTCTCGGCCTTCTGGCTGGCGCAGGTGCTGAGGTCGGCGCGCGTTCCCGCCGGCTTGCGCATCCTCAACCTCGCCTGGCTCCTGGCCATCACGTGGTCGACGGTCGCCATCCGGCAGCACGTGGTTCTCGATGTGGTGGCCGGCGCGCTGCTGGGCGCGATGTTCGCGTGGCTTTCGCTGCGCTGGCGCCCCGACGACGACTTCGGCTATTCGGCCGGCCCACGCTAGCGCAGGATCCGCCTCAGTGCCTCGACGAGCGCGTTGGGGTGATCCAGCCCTTCGTAGGCCGGGGCGATCTCCTGCTGCAAACCAAGCAGGGACGAAACGGCCAGGCGGGCGGCGTGGACCGAATACTCCACCGTGTAGACGACGTTGGCGGGAATTTCGCAGTACTGGCCGACGACGGCGAACCGGGCCGTGCCCGGCGGGATCACGCCGGGCCGGTCGCCCGGGGCCCGGGGCATGAACTGGCTCGTCGTATACGGCAGCATGCAGGGAATGCAGTTCGCCGCCGCAAGCAGGGCCGGCATGTGCTGCTGGAAGCCGAGGTGCGAGTAGACCTCGACGAGGATCTCGCGTCCGGTGCAGTCGGACATCTTCTTCGGCACATGGTCGCCAACGCGATCCGGGAACAGGCCGTATCCCCACCACACGCCGGTGCCCTCGGGCTGGCCGGCGTAGGCGGGTGAGTGGTACAGGTGAAAGGTCAGCAGCCAACTCGAGCTTTTCAAGGTGACCAGGCCGCCGCGCCCGGCGGGGCTGCCACTGAAGTCTTCCATCAGGCTGGAGAAACGCTGATCCGAGTCCGTCACCGTGAAGGTGACCCACTTGGTCTGGTCGACCTGCCCGCAGAAGGCCCACGGGCGGCCGAAGGCGCGGTCTTTCGCGGCAAGGCGCTTCCACAGGGCCCACGAGCCCGCCGCCGCCTCGGTCTTCAGCACGGGTGCCGTGTCCATCGAGCCCAGGCTCGCATCGGCCGTCATCGAGCCGAGGGTGGCGATGACCAGGTCTCCGTCGCCCACCTCGATGTCGGCGGGGCTGCCGTCGCGCAGGCCACTGATGCGCCGCACGGTCTTCTTGCCGTCGTCTCGGGGCGCGAAATGCAGATCGGTCACCTGGAAGCCGGTCTCGAACTGGACGCCTTGCGCCTGCAGCCACCTGACCATGGGCCGGACGATGGAGTCGTACCCGCAGTACCGGGTGGACTGGACGATCTGCATCGTCTCCAGATCGGGAAACAGCCTCAGGAAGCGCAGCAGGTAGCGCCGGAGCTCGACGGCGCTGTGCCAGGTCTCGAAACCGAACATGCTGCCCCACATCAGCCAGAAGTTCGATGCGAAGAACGGCGACTCGAAGCACTCGTCGATGCGCTTGGCGTCCAGCGCGTCCTCGGCCTGCAGCATCAGCTTGATGAGATCGGCCCGGTCCCGGTTGCGCAGGCCCCACGACGTCGGGTCCACGACCCGGCCGTGCTCGACCAGGCGGGCCTTGTCGTGCCAGGGTGTGGCCTGCCAGAACTCGAAGGTGTCCTGCGTCACCGACTTCGCCGGATCGTCGAGCGACGGGATGGTGTCGAGCAGGTCGTAGGTCAGCACGTAGGCCGGCCCGAACATCCGGCTGCCGCGCATCGAGTAGCCCTGCTCGGCCGAGCCGGCGGCGTCCAGGCTGCCACCGGGCCGCGACGCCTCGAGGATGTGGATGTTCCGGCCCGGCACGCGGCCATCGCGGATGAGATAGACCGCAGCGGCCAGGCCCGCGATGCCGCCGCCGACGAGGTGGCACCGCGCAGGGATCTCATTCATGCGCATCTCCTTCGCTCGGCGGACCGCCTCATGATGCGTCGAGTCTGCGCCCGAGCGGCACCGTGGAAGTGATCTGGCGCAAGGCGCTGGCGTCGCGAGGCGGTATGAAGCGTTACTGGCTGATCACCAGCCTGGGGCGGCAGATGAAGAGCTTGAGCGGTGTGGATGGCGCGTTCCTCCACCTGGAGACGAACGAGACGCCGATGCACGTGGCGTCGCTGCACGCCTTCGACCTGCCGGCCGGCTACGCGGGCGACTTCCATGCCGACATCAAGCGGCAGATGCGGCGGCGGCTTCGCCTCGCGCCGGTCCTCACGCGCAAGCTCGCGCCGATGCCGCTGCAGTTCGCCAACCCGGTGTGGATCGAGGACGACGAGATCGACCTGGACTACCACGTGCAGCATCTCACGCTGCCCAGCCCCGGTACGCAGGCCCAGCTCGAGGACGGGGTCGCCCACATGCACTCCCAGCTGCTGGACCGCAGCCGCCCGTTGTGGCGCATGGCCGTGATCGACGGCCTGCAATCGGGCCAGGTGGCCTACTACTTCAAGGTCCACCATGCGGTGCTCGACGGCCAGGCCGGCGTGCTGCTGTCGCAGGCGCTGTTCGACGTGACGCCGAAGCCGCGGGCGATTCCGCGCGGCGCCGGGCCCCATGCCGCGCATCCCGAGCATCCCGGCCTGGCCGAGCTCGCCGCGGCCGCGCTGAAGCACGACGTGGGCCAGTACATCAAGCTCGTGCGGCACCTGCCCGACGTGGCGAAGACGCTCGTTGGCCTGTTGGGTGGAACGGGCGGGACGGGCAGCACGCCGGGCCAGGCCAACGGCCGACTCGGGCAGAACTTCTCATTCGGCCCGAAGACGCCGCTGAATGTGCCGATCACCGGCGAGCGCGGCTTCGCCGCGGTGTCCGTCCCGCTCGACACGCTCAAGCGCCTGGCCGTGGTGCACGAGGCCAAGCTCAACGACATCGTGCTGGTGCTGTGCAGCGGCACGTTGCGCCGCTACCTGGCGCAGCATGGCGGCATCCCGCGCAAGCCGCTGATCGCCACGATGCCGGTCTCGCTGCGCCAGGCCGGCAACACCGAGTACAGGACCCAGGCCACGCTGACCCTGGTGAACCTGCATACCCAGATGGCCGACCCGGTGAAGCGGCTGCGCGCGATCCGCGATGCCGCCGGTGCGATGAAGGCGCTGGCGCAGCGCGCCAAGGGGGTGATCCCGACCGACTTCCCGTCCATCGGCGTGCCGTGGGTGCTGCAAGGCCTGGCGGCGCTGTACGGGCGGTCGGGCATCGTCGAGGCGATGCCGCCGCTGGCCAACGTCGTGATCTCCAACGTGCCGGGCCCGCAGGTGCCGCTGTACGCGGCCGGTGCCCGCATGACCGACTACTGGCCGCTGTCGATCGTCGAACACGGCATCGGGCTCAACATCACGGTGATGAGCTACGCCGGCACGATGGGCTTCGGCTTCACGACGGCGCACGTGGCCGTCCCCGACCCGCGCCAACTCTCGGCCGCGCTGCTGCAGGAGCTGGCCGACCTGACGGCGCGCAGCCGGCCCGCCGCGCGCACGAGCCGGACACGCTGAATGCCTCACCCCTCGTTCTTCGGAGCCCACCCATGCGCCAGCTGAGCGGACACGACGCGAGCTTCCTGTACGCGGACACCATCCACGCCAACGCCAACGTCACCTTCGTCCAGATCTACGACCAGAGCACGGTGCCGGGCGGCAAGCTGCGTTTCAAGGACATCCTCGCGCACATCCAGAGCCGCCTGTACCGCTCACCCATCTTCCGCAGCAAGCTGCTGCGCGTGCCGCTCGAGCTCGACCACCCGTACTGGGTCGAAGACGAGTTCTTCGACCTCGAATACCACGTGCGCCACATCGCGCTGCCCAAGCCGGGCGACTGGCGCCAGTTCTGCATCCAGGCCTCGCGCATCCACGCGCGCGCGCTCGATCTGCACCGGCCGCTGTGGGAGATCTACGTGATCGAGGGCCTGGACAGCATCACCGACCTGCCACCCGGAAGCTTCGCGCTGCTGACCAAGATCCACCACGCCGCGATCGACGTGGAAAGCCGCAACGAGTTCGTCGAGGTGCTGCACGACACCACGCGACGGCCGCCGAAGCCGGCGCCGCCCGCGCCGTGGTTCCCGCAGCGCGCGCCCGGCCCGTTCGAGCTGCTGGCCCGGGCCGGCATCAACGCCGCGTTCACGCCCTGGCGGCTGGCGGCGCCGCTCCTGCGCGCCATGCCCACCGTGGTGGCCTTTGCCCGCGATGTGCTGCACCCCGAGCACCAACCGGCCGCCACGCGCTTCAACGCCGTGGTCTCGCCGCATCGCGTGTTCGACACACGGCGCTTCCCGCTCGGCGAGTTCGAGCGCATCCGCGCCCTGGTTCCCGGCGCCACCGTCAACGATGCCGTGCTGGCGGTGTGCTCCGGGGGCCTGAGGCGTTACCTCGAAGCCCATGCGGAACTGCCGCGAACCGACCTGACGGCCGTCGTGCCGCTGTGCATCAAGGCCGAGCGCGGGCCCTCGGGCACGTCGCGCCGCATCCGGTTCGGCACCAGCATCGCCGACCCGGTGGCGCGGCTGGCCTGGATCCACGGGCAGACCTCGGCACAGGAGCCGGTTCCGGAAGAACCCGGCATGCCGCTGCCGGCCTGCACGATCACCCACGTGCCCGGCCCGCCGGTGCCGGTGTACCTGCACGGCGCGCGCATGACCTACTTCTCGGCCATCCTGCCGATCGCCGACGGCATGGGCCTGGTGTTCGCGGTCAGCGACTACGACGCGCGCATCAACGTGTCGCCCACCTCGTGCCGCGAGCTGATGCCCGACCCGCAGGCCTTCACGCAATGCGTGCGTGGCAGCTTCCAGGAGTACCTGGCGCTGGCCGGCGCCAGGCCTAGGCCTCGCCGCGCGTCAGCAGCCGGTACGCGTAACCCATCGGCCCGGTCGGCACGAACCGGCGCCACGCCCCTTCCGGCTGCGAAAGCCGGTCGGCGACGATCCACAGCACCACGGCGTTGAAGGCCAGCCCGAGGTGGCTGCCCGGCACGCGGATGTTCTCGTGCAGCGCCGGGTCGCCCTCGATGGTGGCCTCCTGCGGCGGCACGACGCCGTCGCCGAGCGAGTACAGGCAGCTCAGCGGCATCGGCAAGGCCTGGCGCGCGCTCAGCGTCTTGGCGCGCGGCTGCAAGGTGTGGGCGGCCGGCCCCATCGGGTGGGCAATCAGCCGATACATCGCCTTGACCAGCGGCGGCGATGCGCTGCCTTCCGGGTCGACCGAGATCGGGCTGCCCAGCGTGACGACGCTGCGCACGCATTCGGGCACCTGGTGCGCGCCGTAGAGCGCAAACACGCCGCCCAGGCTCCAGCCCACCAGGCTGACCTTGCGGCCCGTCATGTGGTGCAGGTAGCGGATCTTCTGTTCGAGAGCGTTGGCGTGCTTGGTCTGAAAGCCGACGTTGCGCCCCAGGCCCCAGGTCTCGGCCGCATAGCCCCGGTTGCGCAGGAACAGCTCCAGGCCGATCAGCGACGACTCGCTGCCCATGAACCCCGGCAGCAGCAGCACCGGATGCCCATCGCCGCGCGGCGCGGTCGCCAGCACCGGCAGCGACCACGGCAGCGCCGCCAGCTCGAGCAGCGCGCGCGGCTCCAGCCAGGAGTGCGCAGGCCTGGGGCGACCGGTGTGGGGGTGACGCTTGACCATCGCACCGGCGTCAGCGCAGTCCCGGGGGCGTCCAGGGCGCCGCCCCGCTGCGATAGCTCGCTTCGGTCGCCCACGGCAGCATGAGCGTCATCAGCAGCAGCGTCTCGAACTCGGGCGCGAAGCGCTCGATGATCCTCTGCGGGTCGGGGCAACGCCGGCTGTCGGTGATGAGGCCGAACTGCACGCCGCCCACGTACGACACGATGCTCACGCCCACGCCCACGTCGCCCGACGAGGGCACCCAGAAGATGCTCTGCCGCACCGTGCTGCCGCAGATCTTGACCGGCTTCGCCAGGCCCTGCACGTTGGTCATCACGGCCGTGGTCTTGCGCAGGAACATGTTGGAGATCGCATCCTGCAGCGGCTTGGTCAGCACGCCGGACACCGCCAGCAGCGCGTACGCCAGCAGCGGCTGGTAGCTGCCCTTGAGCTCCTGCATGCGATCGCGCACCTCGTACAGCCGCTCGATCGGGTTCTCGATGCCGACCGGCAGCACCACCGGCGCCAGGCCGAACCGATTGCCCAGCTGCCAGGCATCCTCCAGCGGGCGCAGGTTCACCGGCACCATGGCCCGGATCTCCTTGCCCGCCGGGTCTTCGCCGTGATCGCGCAGGTAGCGGCCGATCGAGCCGGCCACGCACGACAGCAGCACGTCGTTGACCGAGCACTTCAGCGCCTTGCCCACCGACTTGACCTGATCCAGCGGCAGCGGTTCGCACCAGGCCACGACCTTGCGGCCGTTCAGCTTGCCCTTCAGCAGCGTCGGCGAATCGTCGGGCAGCAGCGCCAGGGCCGCCGCGTCGCGCAGCACCCGGGCGCCATTGCGCAGCAGCTCCGCCGACTCGGCCACCGACTGCTCGGGATGGGCCAGGTAGTCCATCGCCTTCACGAGGCCGTCGCCGTACAGGCCGATCGCCTTGACGGTGAGCCCGGTCAGCGGCTTGATCAGCTCGTCGGCGACCCAGCCGCCGCCCTGCCCGCCGGGCGCGGGCTCCTGACTCGGCGGGCGCAGGTCGGTGCCGCCATCCATGATCGACATCAGCACCGCGTTCAGCGCGATGCCGTCGGCGATGCAGTGGTGGATGCGCACGATCACGGCACTGCCGTCCTCGTAGTGATCGAACACGTGCATCTGCCACAGCGGATGCGCGTGGTCCAGCGGCGTGGTCGCCAGCTCGCTGGCACGCTGCTGCAGGGCCTCGCGCTCGCTGCGCCCGCGCCGGCGGGCGAGCTTCTCGGCCACCACGTGCCGATCGATGCGAAAGTCCTCGTCCTCGACCCAATAGGACAGGACGGCTTCCTGAACCACCTTCTGGCGAAAGCGCGCGTAGCCGAGCAGCTTGGCCTCCAGGCGTCGGCGCAGCGCCATGGGGTCGAGCGCCGGCCGCAGGAGCCAGACGCCCACGATCATCATCAGGTTGCGCTCGCTGTCCATTCGCAACCAAGCCGTGTCGACCCGCGACATGCGTTCGGACGTCTCAGTCATCGGACAAGCTCCGGTAGCGGCGGCCATGCGGCATGGTTGCCGCTCGATCCCATTGGAGGATCAGCGCGCCGACCGCCCGTTGACGGATCGCAAGAATCCTCGGCGACGCCGGCGCAGGAACAGGAGCATCGAGAGCCCGAAGCCCATCCCTGGAAGAAGTGCACCGAGCCCAGGCGCTGGCTGGAAGGCGAGCATGGCCAGCGACACCGTGCCGGTCAGCACCGCCAGCGCCAGGTAAAACCGGGCCACGGCGTCCAGACGGCGCGCTGCGTGTCCCGCCTCCACCGGAGCCTGCGGCTCGGGCTCGCTGGCCAGGCATTCGCGCGCGAAGCGGCCGATTCGCCCGGTGGCCTCGCGCGCCTCGGGCAGGAAGTCGAAGCCCGGAAACACGTGCGGCATGCCATGCCAGACGAGCAACTGCGCTCCCGGGCAACGCTGGGCCACGCGCACCGAATCGTCGAGCAGGAGCTCGGTGCTGCCCACGATCAGCAGCAGCGGCGGCATGCCGGCGTAGTCGCCGAACACCGGCGACACATGCGGGTGCGTGCACAGGTCTGGCTGCGGCAGGTACACCGGCACGAGCGCGTCCATCAGGTCGGCGCTGAACATGTCGTCGATGCCGTCGTTGCGCCGCACCGAGTCGCCGCTGAAAGTGAGATCGGCCACCGGCGACAGCGCCACCGCGCCGGCGGGCAAGGGCAGCCCTTCATCGCGTGCGCGCAGGAGCAGCGCGAGCGTCAGGTTGCCGCCGGCCGAGTCGCCGGCCACGATGATGCAGCTCGCCTCGATGCCCTGGCCCAGCAGCCAGCGATAGGCGGCGATGCAGTCATCGAGCGCCGCCGGGTAGCGGTGTTCGGGGGCGAGCCGATAGCCCGGCATCAAGCCACGCGCGCCGACCTCGCGGCAGATGCGGGCCAACAGCGCCCCATGGAAACGCGGCGTCTCGGCCACGAAAGCCCCGCCGTGCAGGTACAGCACCACCCGGTCGCGGCGCGCGCCCGCCACGTCGACCCAGGTCGCCGGGGCCGTGCCGGCCGTGACGCGCTCGGTGTGCACGTCGGGCGCCTGCCTGCCCAGTGCGTCCACCCGCGCAGCCAGTTGGCGCAGGTGCACCGGGTCCGAAATCAGCTTCATCTGCGCGCGCATCAGGCGAAGCGCAGGGAACAGCATGGTCCGGCGGATGGCTTCGTGCAGTGGTTTCAAGGGGGCCCTTCCGTGAAGGCAAGTATCGGCGCCTGACGGTCGGGCGCCGCGCTGCCGATGACGAACGTCACCTTTTTTTGAATCTTGACCGCGGTCAACGGCGCGCGCGACCGCGTCACCGCACAGTCTGTCCACGCTCAACACCCCGCAGAGGGCAACACGGCAAGGAGACAGCGGTGACCTCTTCGATTGATTCCATCGATTTCGGCCAACTCGTGCGTGCCATGGGCGACGCGGTGATCGTCGCCGACGCCTCGGGCGCGATCGTGGTGTGGAACGCCGCGGCGACGCGCCTGTTCGGCTTCAGCGAGGCGGAAGCGCTCGGCCATTCGCTGGACCTGATCATCCCGGAGCGCCAGCGCAGCCGCCACAACGAGGGTTATGCCAAGACGGTCGACACCGGCATCACGCGCTACGGCAGCTCGCTGCTGCGCGTGCCCGCCCTGCACAAGGACGGCCACACGCTGTCGATCGCCTTCACGGTGGCCCTGCTCACCGGCTCGCAAGGCCAGGTCGGGGGGGTGGCCGCGGTGATCCGCGACGAGACCGCCCGCTTCAATGACGACAAGGCGCTGCGCCGGCGCCTCGCCGAGCTCGAGCAAGTCGCCGCCCGCAGCGCCGCTTGAACGACGCCTGACCGAATCCGAAACCGACCTGGAGAGATGGCAATGGACAACAAGGCGCTCAGCGGCGTTCGCATCCTCGACTTCACCCACGTGCAGTCGGGCCCCACCTGCACCCAGCTGCTCGCGTGGCTGGGGGCGGACGTGATCAAGGTGGAACGCCCCGGCGAAGGCGATGCCACGCGCGGCCAGCTGCGCGACATCCCCGGCGTGGACAGCCTCTACTTCACGATGCTCAACCACAACAAGCGCTCGATCACGCTCGACGCCAAGAAGCCCAAGGGCAAGCAGGTGCTCGAGACGCTGATCAAGCACTGCGACGTGCTGGTCGAGAACTTCGCGCCCGGCGCGATGGAGCGCATGGGCCTGTCGTGGGAGCACATCCAGCGCCTGAACCCGCGCATGATCGTCGGCTCGGTCAAGGGCTTCGGCCCGGGCCGCTACGAGGACTGCAAGGTCTACGAGAACGTTGCCCAGTGCGCCGGCGGCGCCGCCTCGACCACCGGCTTCGACGACGGCCCGCCGGTCGTCACGGGCGCGCAGATCGGCGACAGCGGCACCGGCCTGCACCTGGCGCTGGGCCTCGTCGCGGCGCTGTACCAGCGCACGCACAGCGGCCGCGGCCAGAAGGTGCTGGCGCCGATGCAGGACGCGGTGCTGAACCTGTGCCGCGTCAAGCTGCGCGACCAGCAGCGCCTGGAGCGCACCGGCACCTTGCACGAGTACCCGCAGTACCCCGACGGCAAGTTCGGCGACGCGGTGCCTCGCGCCGGCAATGCCTCGGGTGGCGGCCAGCCCGGCTGGATCCTGCGCTGCAAGGGCTGGGAGACGGACCCGAACGCCTACATCTACTTCATCACCCAGGCCGCCGTGTGGCCCGCCGTGTGCAAGGTGATCGGCGAGGAGAGCTGGATCGACGACGAGGCCTACGCCACGCCGCAGGCCCGGCTGCTGCACCTGAAGCCGATCTTCGCGCGCATCGAGCAGTGGACGATGACCAAGACCAAGTTCGAGGCGATGGAGATCCTGAACGAGTACGACATCCCCTGCGGCCCCATCCTGTCGATGAAGGAGGTGGCCGAGGACCCGTGGCTGCGCAAGAGCGGCACGGTGGTCGAGGTGGACCACCCGACGCGCGGGCGCCACCTCACCGTCGGCAACCCGATCAAGCTGTCCGACAGCCCGACCGAGGTGACGCGGGCGCCGCTGCTGGGCGAGCACACCGACGAGGTGCTGCGCGAGCTCGGCTACGGCGCCGCCGACCTCGAGTTGCTGCGCGCCGAAAAGGCCATCTGAGAACGGCGGGGCAGACCCATCACGCGCGGCTGATGGTCTGCATAAAAACAATTGACTGTCATTGATCGGCAGCGCTTCTTACAGTGGCTTGGCACCTCTGACCAGCACTCCCCAAGGAGACGATCATGATGAACGACCTGCCCCCCGAGCTCGGCCACGACGACGCTGAACGCAATGCCTACAACGCGGCGTTCTACGAGCTCGGCCTGCACTGGCACTGGGACAGCCAGACCTATTCGCAGCTGCTGCGCTACAGCCCGAAGCCGGAGATCCGGCTGCGCCACTACGTCGAGACCCGGCATCCCCATCTGCTCAAGGCCTACGACGCCGACTTCCTCGCCGCCGCGATCCACGAACGCACGCGCCAGTACAAGCCTTGCGCCCGCGCGCCCTTCGACTGGGCGCAGGCGGCCACGCTGGAGCTCGGCATCTGAGGCCGGCAGCGGAAACCGCGCGATGGCCATTCTCTTCAACAAGCGCAAGCGCGACGCCCTGCAGGGCGGGGGCAGCCGCCTTGGCGACGGCCACATCGGCATCGTCACCCGCTCGGCAGCCCTCGTCCCGCAGCTGGCGATCCAGCTCAGGCGCTTCGGTCTCGCGCCCTCCTTGGTCGTCGTGCTGGAAGAGGGCCTGCCCGCGGGCCTCACCGTGCCGGAGCTGTTGATGCGCCTGGATGCCGATCCGGTCACCGACGCGGTGCTGCTGATCGGCCCGCTCGACGAGCAAGACGAAGCCGCATGCCTGGCCTGGTTGGCCGGACACCGGGCCAAGCCGGTGGTCGGCTTCATCGATGACACCGACCCGGCGCAGGCGCAGCGCGCGCGTTGGCAGCAAGCCGGCGCGCACATGACCCGCAACCCCTCGATGCTCGGCGAGCTCACTGCCTCGGTGGTGGACACGCGCTGGCTGCCTTTCGACTGAACCTGGCCCGACCATGACGCACACCCGCTGGCTCCGCTACCGCCTCGACGGCCTCGACGCCTTCGGCACGCTCGTCGACGACCAGGTGCACGAGCACCGCGGCGACTTCTTCGGCGACAACGCGCCCACCGGCCGCAGCGTGCCGCTGAGTCGCGTGCAGGTCCTGATGCCGGTGCAGCCGACCAAGGTGATCGCGCTGTGGAACAACTTCGGCCAGCTGCGCGAGAAGCTGCGGGCGGCCCTGCCCGAGGAGCCGCTGTACCTGCTGAAATCGCCCAACTCGTGGAGCGCCCACCGCGATGCCATCCCGCTGCCCCGTGGTGGAAATGGCGGTGGCAAGGTGGCCTTCGAGGGCGAGCTGGGCATCGTGATCGGCAAGCGCTGCAGCGCAGCGACCGAGTCCGACGCGATGGCCCACGTGTTCGGCTACACCTGCGGCAACGACGTCACGGCCTCCGACATCCTGTTCCGCGACGCCTCGTTCCCCCAGTGGACCCGCGCCAAGGGCCTGGACGGCTTCTGCCCGCTCGGCCCCGTCGTGGCCACCGGGCTGGACGCGACGGCGCTGCGCGTCAGGACGCTGCTGGACGGCCAGGTGCGGCAGGACTACCCCATCAGCGACATGACGTTCAGCGTGGCCCAGCTCGTCAGCCGCATCTCGCTCGACATGACCCTGCTGCCCGGTGACGTGATCCTGTGCGGCACGTCGGTGGGCGTCGGCTCGATGAAGCCGGGCAGCCTCGTCGAGGTGGAGATCGACGGCATCGGCCGGCTCGCCAACCGCTACGGCTGATGCGACAGATTTTCAACTCGAGGACTCCACCATGAAGATAGCCATCATCGGCGCCGGCGCCATCGGCGGCCTGGTCGGCGCGAAGCTCGCCCTGGCCGGCGAGGACGTCACGTTCATCGTGCGCGGCCGCAACCTGGACGCCATCCGCGAACGCGGCATCAAGCTGGTCACCGCCGACGGCCAGGAGCACACCGCGCTGCACGTGCGGGCCACCGACGACTACGCCGAGGCCGGCCCGCAGGACCTGGTGATTCCGGCGATGAAGGCCCACCAGCTCGAGGCGGTGGTCGATTCGCTGCCGCACCTGCTGGGCCCCGACACCACGATCGTGCCGATGCAGAACGGCATCCCCTACTGGTACTTCCAGAAGCACGGCGGCCCGCACGAGGACACGCGCGTGGCCAGCGTGGACCCGCAGGGCCGCATCGCCGCCGCCATCGACCCGGCGCGGGTGCTCGGCTGCGTCGTCTACCCGGCCTCCGAGCTGGTCGCGCCGGGCGTGGTGCGCCACATCGAAGGCGACCGCTTCCCGCTCGGCGAGCTCGACGGCCGCACCGACACCGAGCGCGTGCAGCGCATCGCCGCCTGCTTCGCCAACGCCGGCTTCAAGGCGCCGGTGCTGGACGACATCCGCGCCGAGGTCTGGCTCAAGCTGTGGGGCAACCTCACCTTCAACCCGATCAGCAGCCTCACGCATTCGACCCTGGTCGACATCTGCCAGTACCCGCTGACCCGCGAACTGGCGGCCCGGATGATGAGCGAGGCCCAGGCGGTCGCGCACAAGCTCGGCATCAGCTTCCGCGTGCCGCTGGAAAAGCGCATCGCCGGCGCCGAGAAGGTGGGCAAGCACAAGACCTCGATGCTGCAGGACGTCGAGGCCGGCCGCGAGCTGGAGATCGACGCGCTGCTGGGCTCGGTGGTCGAGCTGGCGCGGCTGACCAGCACCCCGACGCCGCACATCGACAGCGTGTACGCGATGGTCAAGCTGCTGGCCCGCACGATGCAGGACCAGCGCGGCCACGTGCGCCTGCGCGAAGCCGGCACCCGCCTCGAGGCGAGGGCGGCATGAGCCCCGCCCGACCGCCCGTAGGGGCTCATTCCCTCTCGGAGGGACCGGCCGAAGGCCGCAGGGTGTCGTCATGAGAAGAGCTCGCAGCACCAAGATCGTCGCCACGCTGGGGCCGGCGAGTTCCGGCGAGGCCACGCTGCGCGCCCTGTTCGAGCAGGGTGTGGACGTGTTCCGGCTCAACTTCAGCCATGGCACGCACGACGACCATGCGCAGCGCCTGCGCACCGTGCGCCGGCTCGAGCAGCACTACGGCCGGCCGATCGGCGTGCTGCTCGACCTGCAGGGCCCCAAGCTGCGCCTGGGCACACTGGCCGGCGGCAAGGCGGTGCTGGAAACCGGCGCGGCCTTTCGTCTCGACATGGACCCCACGCCCGGCGATGGGCGCCGCGCACCGCTGCCGCACCCGGAGATCTTTGCCGCGCTGGCCGACGGCACCGAGCTGCTGCTCGACGACGGCAAGCTGCGCCTGCGCGTCGAGCGCCATGGCAGCGACTTCGCCGAGACCCGCGTGCTGGTCGGCGGCGCCGTGTCCGACCGCAAGGGCGTGAACGTGCCCAGCGTGGTGCTGCCGCTGTCGCCGCTGACGCCCAAGGACCGCGACGACCTGGCCTTCGGCCTCACACTCGGGGTGGACTGGGTCGCGCTGTCCTTCGTGCAGCGGCCCGAGGACATCGAGGAGGCGCGGGCCATCATCGGCGAGCGCGCGTGGATCATGGCCAAGATCGAGAAGCCCGCCGCGATGGAGCAGCTCGACGGCATCGTCGCGCTGTGCGATGGACTGATGGTCGCCCGCGGTGACCTCGGCGTCGAGCTGCCGCCCGAGCGCGTGCCCGAGATGCAGCGCCGCATCGTGCAGGCCTGCCGGCGCGCGGGCAAGCCGGTGGTCGTCGCGACGCAGATGCTGGAATCGATGGTGCAGGCTCCGTCGCCGACGCGCGCCGAGGTGTCCGACGTCGCGAATGCGGTGTACGAGGGCGTGGACGCGGTGATGCTGTCGGCCGAGTCGGCCTCGGGCCGCTTCCCGCAGGAGGCGGTGGCGATGATGGACCGCATCATCGCGCGGGTCGAGGCGAGCCCGAGCTACCGGCCCGGGATCGAGGCCACGCACCAGCCGGCCGAGGCCACCACCGCCGATGCCGTGTGCGCCTCGCTGCGCCAGGTGGCCGAGCTGCTGCGGCCGGCGGTGACCGTCACCTACACCGCCTCGGGCTTCAGCGCCTTGCGTGCCGCGCGCGAGCGGCCGGCCGTGCCCCTGCTCAGCCTCACGCCCTCGCTGGCCACGGCGCGCCGGCTCGCGATGGCCTGGGGCGTGCATGCCGTGCGCGTGGACGATGACGTGCACGACGTCGGCGAAATGCTGCAGCGCGCCGGACGCACTGCGCAGACCGAAGGCTTTGCCGCGTCGGGCGACGACATCGCGGTGGTGGCCGGCCTGCCCTTCGGCCGCGCCGGCAGCACCAACCTGCTGCACGTGCACCGGGTGGCGCCATGCTGATCGGCATCCCGCGCGAAACGCTGCCGGGCGAGACGCGGGTCGCCGTGACGCCGGAGACGGCGAAGAAGCTCGGCGCCCAGGGCCACGTGCTGCGGCTGCAGTCCGGTGCCGGCGTGGCCGCCAGCATGCCCGACCTGGCCTACCAGGCAATGGGCGTGGAGATCACCGACCGCGCCGGCGCCTTCGGCTGCGAGCTGGTGTTGAAGGTGCGCGCCCCGTCGGCCGACGAGGTCGCGCTGATGACGCCCGGCACCGCGCTGGTGGGCATGCTCAACCCTTTCGACCAGCCCGGCCTGCAGCGGCTGCAGGCAGCCGGCCTCGTCGCCTTCGCGCTCGAGGCCGCGCCGCGAACGACGCGGGCGCAGAGCATGGACGTGCTGAGCTCGCAGGCCAACATCGCCGGCTACAAGGCCGTGATGATGGCGGCCAACACGTACCAGCGCTTCTTCCCGATGCTGATGACGGCGGCCGGCACCGTGAAGGCGGCGCGCGTCGTGATCCTCGGCGTCGGCGTGGCCGGCCTGCAGGCCATCGCAACCGCCAAGCGGCTGGGCGCGGTGATCGAGGCTTCCGATGTGCGTCCGAGCGTGAAGGAGCAGGTCGAGTCGCTCGGCGCCCGGTTCATCGACGTGCCCTGCGAAACGCAGGAAGAACGCGACGCCGCCGAAGGGCAAGGTGGTTATGCACGGCCGATGCCGCATTCGTGGCTGGCGCGCCAGCAGCTCGAAGTGGCCAGGCGCGTGGCGCAGGCCGACGTGGTGATCAGCACCGCGCTGATCCCCGGCCGCCCCGCGCCCCGGCTGGTGACCGAGGAGATGGTCCACAGCATGAAGGCCGGCTCGGTGATCGTCGACATCGCCGCCCCGGCCGGCGGCAACTGCGCCCTCACCGCGCCCGGCCAGACCGTCGTGCACCGCGGCGTGACCATCATCGGCGAGACCAACCTGCCGGCGCTGCTGGCTGCCGACGCGAGCGCGCTGTATGCGCGCAACGTGCTCGATTTCCTGAAGCTCATCCTCACCCGCGACGGCGCGCTGCAGATCCCGGCGGACGACGACATCGTCGCGGCCTGCCTGGTGACGCGCGCCGAGGAACCCAGCCTGGCCTGAACCCCCCATGGACGCCATCTCCCCCGCCGCCACCAACCTGATCGTCTTCGTGCTGGCCATCTACGTGGGCTACCACGTGGTCTGGACCGTCACGCCGGCCCTGCACACACCGCTGATGGCGGTGACCAACGCCATCTCGGCCATCGTCATCGTCGGTGCGATGCTCGCCGCCGCGCTGACCGAGACGGCGCTCGGCAAGAGCATGGGCGTGCTGGCCGTGGCGCTGGCCTCGGTCAACATCTTCGGTGGCTTCCTGGTGACGCGCCGCATGCTCGAGATGTTCCGCAAGAAGGAGCGCAAGGCATGACCGCCGTGACCTTGCTCTATCTGCTCGCGAGCGTCTGCTTCATCCAGGCCTTGAAGGGCCTGTCGCATCCGACGACCTCGATCCGCGGCAATCTCTTCGGCATGGCCGGCATGGCGATCGCCGTGTTCACCACCGCGGCGCTGATCGTCAAGTTGGCCGGCGGGCAGGCCCTGGGCCTGGGCTACGTGCTGCTCGGCCTGCTCGTCGGCGGCTCGGCCGGCGCCGTCATGGCCCGCCGCGTCGAGATGACCAAGATGCCCGAGCTGGTCGCCTTCATGCACAGCATGATCGGCCTGGCGGCGGTGTTCATCGCGGTGGCGGCCGTGGCCGAGCCCTCGGCGCTGCTGAGCGGGCTGCCCAAGGGCGAGCCCATCCCCGTCGGCAACCGGCTGGAGCTCTTCCTCGGCGCGGCGATCGGTGCCATCACCTTTTCCGGCTCGGTCATCGCCTTCGGCAAGCTCTCGGGCCGCTACCGCCTGCGCTGGTTCCAGGGCGCGCCGGTGGTGTTTCGCGGGCAGCACCTGCTCAACCTCGCGCTGGGCCTGGCCACCATCGCATCCGGCCTCGGCTTCATGGCCACGCAGCACCCGCTCGCCTTCGGCGTGATGCTGGCGCTCGCCTTCGTGCTGGGCGTGCTGATCATCATCCCGATCGGCGGCGCCGACATGCCGGTGGTGGTGTCGATGCTCAACAGCTACTCGGGCTGGGCGGCGGCGGGCATCGGCTTCTCGCTGAACAACCCGATGCTGATCATCGCCGGCTCGCTGGTGGGCTCCTCGGGTGCGATCCTCAGCTACATCATGTGCCGGGCGATGAACCGCTCGTTCATCAACGTGATCCTCGGCGGCTTCGGTGGCGAGGCGGGCGTGGCCCAGGGTCAGGCCGCGCAGCGCAGCGTCAAGAGCGGCAGCCCGGACGACGCGGCCTTCATCCTCGGCAATGCCGAGAGCGTGATCATCGTGCCGGGCTACGGCCTGGCGGTCGCGCGCGCGCAGCATGCGGTCAAGGAGCTGGCGCAAAAGCTCAGCGACAAGGGCGTCAACGTCAAGTACGCGATCCACCCGGTCGCCGGCCGCATGCCGGGCCACATGAACGTGCTGCTGGCCGAGGCCGAGGTGCCCTACGACCAGGTGTTCGAGATGGAGGACGTCAACGCCGAGTTCGGCCAGGCCGACGTCGCGATCATCCTCGGCGCGAACGACGTGGTGAACCCGGCCGCGCTGCAGAAGGGCTCGCCGATCTACGGCATGCCCATCCTCGAGGCCTACAAGGCCAAGACCGTGATCGTCAACAAGCGCTCGATGGCCGCGGGCTACGCCGGCCTGGACAACGAGCTGTTCTACATGGACAAGACGATGATGGTCTTCGGCGATGCGAAGAAGGTCGTCGAGGATGCGGTGAAAGCCGTCGAATAACGATGAAGCATGCGACGCTGCGCCAGCTCAAGGTGTTCGAGTCCGTCGCCCGGCACCTGAGCTTCTCGCGCGCCGCCGAGGAGCTTCACCTCACGCAGCCGGCCGTGTCGACGCAGGTCGGCAAGCTCGAGGAGCATGCGGGCAACATGCTGTTCGAGCAGTTCGGCAAGAAGGTCTACCTGACACCGGCCGGCGCCGAGCTGCTGCAGATGAGCCGCGCCATCATCCAGCAGTTCGAGCAGGCCGAGTCCGCGATGGCGCAGTTCCGGGGCGTGTGCGGCGGCCGGCTCAACGTGGGCGTGATCAGCGCCGGCGACTATTTCTTTCCGCGCCTGCTGGTCGAGTTCATCGGCCGCCACAGCGGCGTGGTGCTCAACTTCACGGTGCACAACCGCGAGGAGCTGCTGGACCACATTGCCGACAACCTGACCGACCTGGCGATCATGGTGCGCCCGCCCACCGAGCTGGACACGCTGAACCAGGCCTTCGCGCCGCACCCCTACGTGATCGTCGCGCCGCCCGCGCACCCGATGGTGCAGCGGCGCGGCATCGCGCCGGCCGAAGTGATGCGCCAGCCCTTCGTGGTGCGCGAGAAGGGCTCGGACACCTGGCGCTCGATGTGCGAGGGCTTCGGCGGCGACCTGTCGGGCCTGAACGTGGCGATAGAGATCCGCAGCACCGAGACGATCAAGCAGGCGGTGATGGCCGGTTTCGGCCTGAGCTTCCTGTCGGCCCACACAGTGAGCCGCGAGCTTCAGGCGGGCGAACTCTGTGCCCTGGACGTGCAGGGCTTCCCGCTGATGCTGAACTGGTACGTCGTGCACCGGCGCACCAAGCGCCTGCCGCCGGTGGCGCAGGCGTTCAAGGATTTCCTGCTCAACGAGGGAGCCGCGCTGATCGAGCGGATCGTGCCCTGGCGCCCCCCGGCGCCGCCTTCAGCGACGGGAGGCTTCGAGCACAGCACGCTTGTGGGCACGCTGGCGGAACAGCTCGCGCACAGCGCGGTAGAAGATGACGATGGGCATCGCCGCGACGAGCTCGCTCCGGGTATCGGATGCGAAGCCAGCGGCGGGCGCGGCGACGAGGGGCTTGGCTGGCGTGACCGTTGAACTCATGCGGGCTATTCCACGGGAAGCAGGAACAGCGACAGCATAGGGCAAACCCTAGGCTCTCCGCTTGACCGCGAGCATGAATTCGCCTCGACGGTCAGGTCAGGGCGACTCGACCAGGATCGCGCGGAAGTCGTTGACGTTCGTCCGCGTGGGGCCGGTCACCACCGAGCACCCGAGCGCCTCGAAGAACCCGTGGCCGTCGTTGTCGGCCAGCGCCTCGCGCGGCTTCAGGCCGCGCGCGGCCGCGCGCGCCAGCGTGTCGGGGCCGATCAGCGCACCGGCGATGTCCTGGCTGCCGTCGACGCCGTCGGTGTCGCCGGCCAGCGCGTGGATGCGCGGGTGGCCGCCGAGCGCGATGGCCATTGCGAGCAGGCATTCCACGTTGCGCCCACCGCGGCCGGCACCGCGCATGGTGACCGTGGTCTCGCCGCCGGACAGCAGCACGCAGGGCGGCGCGAAGGGCTGGCCCCGCTCGGCCACCTGGTGTGCGATGCCGGCCAGCACCGTGCCCACGTCGCGCGCCTCGCCCTCGAGTGCATCGCCCAGGATGTGGGCCTCGACACCGGCCTCGCGCGCCACCCGCGCCGCCGCCTCGAGCGCGAGCTGCGGCGTGGCGATCAGGCGGAAAGATGCACCGGCGAGCCGCGGGTCGCCCGGCTTCACCGATTCGCCGCGGCCGCTGTCGAGTGCCTGCCGCAGGGCCGGCGGCAGCTCGATGCCGTGGCGGCGCACGATGCTCAACGCGTCGGCACAGGTGCTGGGGTCGGGCACCGTCGGGCCCGAGGCGATGTCGCCCGGGTGGTCGCCGGGCACGTCGGAGATCGCCAGCGTCAGCACGCGCGCCGGGTGGCAGGCCGCGGCCAGCCGGCCGCCCTTGATGGCCGACAGGTGCCGGCGCACGCAGTTCATCTCGGCGATGGTGGCGCCACAGGCCAGCAGCGCGCGGTTCAGCGCCTGCTTCTCGGCCAGCGTCACGCCTTCCAGCGGCAACGGCAACAGCGCCGAGCCGCCGCCCGAGATCAGGCACAGCACGAGGTCGTCGGGGCCAAGATCCTGCACGAGCGCCAGCATGCGCGCCGCTGCCTGCAGGCCGGCCGCGTCGGGCACGGGGTGCGCGGCCTCGACGATCTCGATGTGTTCGCAGGGCATGCTGTAGCCGTAGCGCGTCACCACCAGGCCCCCCAGCATGTCCTTCGGCCCCGGCCAGTGCCGCTCCACCGCGCGCGCCATCGCCGCCGAAGCCTTGCCGGCGCCGATCACCAACAGCCGCCCGCGCGGCGGCGCCGGCAGGTGCGGCGGCACGCAGAGGTCGGGCTGGGCCGAGGCGATGGCGGCGTCGAACATCCGGCGCAGCAACTCGCCGCCGGCCACCTTCATCGCGGCGCGCCGATCTCGAAGTTGGCCAGCTTCTCCAGCGCGCGGACCATCGCCGAGTGATCCCAGGCCTTGCCGCCGTGCGCGCTGCAGGCGTTGAACAGCTCCTGCGCCGTCGCGGTGTTGGGCAGCGCGACGCCCAGCGCGCGGGCGCTGGCCAGCGCGAGGTTCAGGTCCTTCTGGTGCAGCTCGATGCGAAAGCCCGGGTCGAAGGTGCGCTTGATCATGCGCTCGCCGTGCACCTCGAGGATCTTGCTCGACGCGAAGCCGCCCATCAGCGCGGCGCGCACCTTGGCCGGATCGGCCCCGGCGCGCGCGGCGAACAGCAGCGCTTCGGCCACCGCCTCGATGTTCAGCGCCACGATGATCTGGTTGGCCACCTTGGCGGTCTGGCCATCGCCGTTGCCGCCGACCAGCGTGATGTTCTTGCCCATCAGCTCGAACAGTGGCTTGACGCGCTCGAACACCGCCTCGTCGCCGCCGACCATGATCGACAGCGTCGCGTTCTTCGCGCCGACCTCGCCGCCCGACACCGGCGCATCGAGGTAGTCGCAGCCCAGCGCGTTGATGCGCTGGGCGAACTCCTTGGTGGCGATGGGCGAGATCGAGCTCATGTCGACCACCACCTTGCCCTTGGACAGGCCGGAGGCCACGCCGGCGTCGTCGAACAGCACCTTCTCGACATCCGGCGTGTCCGGCACCATCACGAAGATGATGTCGGCGCGCTCGGCCACGCCGCGCACGGACACGCACTGCGTCGCGCTGCTGTCGGCGATCGAAGCCGGCATCTTGCCCAGCGTGTTGACGAACAGCTGGTGGCCGGCGGCGATCAGGTGGCCCGCCATCGGCGTGCCCATGGTGCCCAGGCCGATGAAGCCGATCTTGAGGGGTCTGTCGGTCATGTCGCGGTCCTTCTGCAAAGGGTTCGAATAAGAGGTCACAGCGCCATCTGCTGGCGCCAGCCGAGGCCGGCTTCGGTCGTGCCGGCAGGCTTGTATTCGCAGCCGACCCAGCCGGCGTAGCCGATGCGGTCCAGGTGCTGGAACAGGAAGGGGTAGTTGATCTCGCCGGTGCCCGGCTCGTGGCGGCCCGGGTTGTCGGCCAGCTGCACATGGCCGATGCGGGCCAGGTGCTTGTGCAGCGTGGCGGCCAGCTCACCCTCGGTGCGCTGCGCGTGGTAGATGTCGTACTGCAGCAAGGCGTTGTCGGCGCCGACCTCGTCGAGGATCGCCAGCGCCTGGTCGGTGCGGTGCAGGTAGAAGCCGGGGATGTCGTAGCGGTTGATCGGCTCGATCAGCAGGCGCAGGCCCGCCTGGCCGAGCCTCGCGGCGGCGTGGCGCAGGTTGGCGATCACCGTCGCGCGCAACGACTCTTCCGAGACACCGGCGGGCGCCTTGCCGACCAGGCAGTTGAGCTGCGGCACGCCGAGCGCGTGGGCGTATTCGATCGCCCGGTCGACGCCGGCGCGGAACTCCTCGGTGCGGTCCGGGTGGCAGGCGATGCCGCGCTCGCCGGCATCCCAATCGCCGGCCGGCAGGTTGTGCAGCACCAGCGCGAGGCCGTTGGCGTCCAGGCGCGACTTGATCTCGGCGGCCGGCCAGGCGTAGGGAAACAGGAACTCGACGGCGGTGAAGCCGGCGCGGGCAGCGCGCTCGAAGCGGTCGAGGAAAGGCACCTCGTTGAACAGCATCGTGAGGTTGGCGGCGAAACGGGGCATGTCGGTCTCTCCTTGATCAGGCCAGCAGCCCGGCCATCTCCAGGCCCAGGCGGCCATCGGGGTGGCGGCAGTCGATGTCCTCGAACTCCATGATGTTGTCGATCTCGGTGCCCATCGCGATGTTGGTCACCTTCTCGAGGATCACCTCGACGACCACCGGCACCGCGTGCTCGCGCGCCATCTCCTGCGCCTGCTGCAGCGCGCCCTGGAGCTTCTCGGGGTCGGTGACGCGCAGCGACTTGCAGCCCAGCCCCTGCACCACCGCCTGGTGGTCCACGCCGTAGCCGCGCAAGTCGCCTGCCTCGGCCGGCATGTTCTGGTTCTCGAAGGCCAGCTGCACGCAGTAGTCCATGTCGAAGTTGCGCTGCGCCTGGCGTATCAAGCCGAGGTAGCTGTTGTTCACCAGCACGTGCACGTAGGGCAGGCGGAACTGCGCCCCCACCGCCAGCTCCTCGATCAGGAACTGGAAGTCGTAGTCGCCCGACAGTCCCACCACGAGTTGCGTGGGGTCGGCCGCCACCACGCCCAGCGCCGCGGGGATCGTCCAGCCCAGCGGGCCGGCCTGCCCGCAGTTGATCCAGCGGCGCGGGCCGTACACATGCAGGAACTGCGCGCCAGCGATCTGCGACAGGCCGATCGTCGAGACGTAGGTCGTGGCGCGCGGGAAGGCGCTGTTCATCTCCTCGTACACCCGCATCGGCTTGATCGGCATCTCGGTGTAGTGGCTCTTGCGGTGCATCAGCCGCTTGCGCTCTGCGCAGCGGAAGGCCCAGTCCGAGTAGTCGTTCAAGCGGCCTGCATCGCGGCGCTCGCGCGCCACCTGCACGAAGAGTTCCAGCGCGGCCTTCGCATCGCTGACGATGCCGAGGTCAGGCATGAACACCCGGCCGATCTGCGTCGGCTCGATGTCCACGTGCACGAACTTGCGGCCCTTGGTGTAGGTGTCGACCGAGCCGGTGTGGCGGTTGGCCCAGCGGTTGCCGATGCCCAGCACGAAATCGCTGGCCAGCATGGTCGCGTTGCCGTACCGGTGGCTGGTCTGCAGGCCGCACATGCCGGCCATCAGCGGGTGGTCGTCCGGGATGCTGCCCCAGCCCATCAGGGTGGGGATCACCGGCACACCGGTGATTTCAGCGAACTCCTGCAGCAGCGCGCTCGCATCGGCGTTGATGATGCCGCCGCCGGCGACGACCAGCGGTTTGCTCGAAGCGGCCAGCATGTCCAGCGCCTTCTCCACCTGCTTGCGCGTGGCCGCCGGCTTGTAGACGGGCAGCGGCTCGTAGGTGTCGATGTCGAACTCGATCTCGGCCATCTGCACATCGAACGGCAGGTCGATCAGCACCGGGCCGGGCCGGCCCGAGCGCATCAGGTGGAAGGCCTGCTGGAAGGCCCGCGGCACCAGCGCCGGCTCGCGCACGGTGACGGCCCACTTGGTCACCGGCTTGGCGATCGACTCGATGTCGACCGCCTGGAAGTCTTCCTTGTACAGGCGGGCACGCGGCGCCTGGCCGGTGATGCACAGGATCGGGATCGAATCGGCACCGGCCGAGTACAGGCCGGTGATCATGTCGGTGCCCGCCGGGCCCGAGGTGCCGATGCACACGCCGATGTTGCCGGCGCGGGCCCGGGTGTAGCCCTCGGCCATGTGCGACGCACCCTCGACGTGGCGGGCCAGGATGTGGCCGATCGACTGCCGCTCGCGCAGCGCCGCATAGAACGGGTTGATCGCGGCGCCCGGTACGCCGAAGGCCTGCGTCACGCCTTCCTTTTCCATCACCAGCACCGCCGCCAACGCGGCTCTCATCTTCGCCATCTCGTGCCTCCTGTGGCCAGTCGTGTCACGGGGAGGATCGTCGGGCTGCGCCGGTCTTTTCGCCGTTGACCGCAGTCAAGAGTTGGAAAAAGCGTGGGGCGCGCGGCCGCTGCGGCGGTTCTTCGAATCTTGATGGCGGTCAACGGCGCGCGACGAGGTGGGGCGCGATAGTCCCGCCCACCTTGAGACAACGCAAGGATTTCGAATGAGAGACAACGACGCCCTGGTCGCCCGCGTGATCGCGGAGCGTGGCCAGCTCGACGGCCCGCTGATGCCGGTGCTGCACGGTGTGCAGGATGCGCTGGGTTATGTGCCGGCCGAGGCCGTGGGCCCCATCGCCGAGGCGCTGAACCTCTCGCGTGCCGAGGTGCACGGTGTCATCACCTACTACCACCACTTCCGCCAGGCGCCGGCGCGCGGCCCGGTGCTGCAGGTGTGCCGCGCCGAATCGTGCCGCTCGGTCGGCGGCGAGGCGCTGCTGCAGCGCGCGCACGCCGCCGGCGGCTGCACGGTCGAGCCGGTGTACTGCCTGGGGTTGTGCGCGCAATCGCCTGCGGTGATGCTGCAGGGCCAGCTCCATGCCCGCGTGACGCCCGAGCGGCTCGACGAGCTGCTCGCCGAGGCCGGAGATTTCCGATGAGCCGCCCTGCTCGCACCACGATCCACGTGCCGCGCGATGCCGCGGCGATCGCGATGGACGCCGACGTGGTGGCCGCCGCGATCGCGGGCCAGGCGGGCTCGCGCGGGCTGCCGGTCGACATCGTGCGCAACGGCTCGCGTGGCCTGCTGTGGCTGGAGACCCTGGTCGAGGTGCAGACGCCCACCGGCCGCATCGCCTACGGGCCGGTGGGCATGGCCGACGTGCCCTCGCTGTTCGACGCCGGCTGGCTCGACGGCGGCGCTCACCCGCTGCGGCTCGGCCCCACGGAAGAGATCCCGCAGTTCAAGCGCCAGCAGCGGCTGACCTTCGCACGCTGCGGCCTCGGTGACCCGCTCGCGCCGGTGCCGTGGGTCGGCCTGAAGACGGCGCTGGAGATCGCGGCCGAAGACATCGTGCTGGAGGTGCTCGACTCCGGCCTGCGCGGGCGCGGCGGCGCGGCCTTCCCGGCCGGCATCAAGTGGCGCACGGTGGCCCAGACGCCGTCGACGCAGAAGTACGTGGTCTGCAACGCGGACGAAGGCGACTCCGGCACCTACGCCGACCGCATGCTGCTCGAGGGCGACCCCTTCCTGCTGATCGAGGGCATGGCCATCGCCGCGCTCGCGGTGGGCGCGAGCAAGGGCTTCGTCTACATCCGCTCCGAGTACCCGCACGCCGTCACGGCCTTCGAGCGCGCGCTGCAGGCGGCGCGCGCCGCCGGCGTGCTGGGGCGCTCGATGCTGGGTTCGGGCAAGGCCTTCGACATCGAGGTGCGCGTCGGCGGCGGCTCCTACGTCTGCGGCGAAGAGACCGCGATGCTCGAGAGCCTCGAGGGCAAGCGCGGCATCGTGCGTGCCAAGCCGCCGCTGCCGGCCGTGCAGGGCCTGTTCGGCCGGCCGACCGTGATCAACAACGTGCTGACCTTCGCCGCGGTGCCGACCATCCTCGAGAAGGGCGCCGAGTTCTACAAGGACTTCGGCAGCGGCCGCTCGCGCGGCACATTGCCCTTTCAGCTGGCCGGCAACATCCGGCACGGCGGGCTGTTCGAGCTGCCGTTCGGCCTGAGCCTGCGCGAGCTGGTGTTCGACATCGGCGGTGGTACGAGGAGCGGTCGGCCGGCCAAGGCCATCCAGGTGGGCGGGCCGCTCGGTGCCTACGTGCCCGAATCGCAGTGGGACCTGCCGCTGGACTACGACGTCTACACGGGCAAGGGCCTGGTGCTCGGCCACGGCGGCATCGTCGTGCACGACGACACCGCGGACATGGCGCAGCTCGCGCGCTTCGCGATGGAGTTCTGCGCGATCGAATCCTGCGGCAAGTGCACGCCCTGCCGCATCGGCTCGACGCGCGGCGTCGAGGTGATCGACAAGATCGTGCTGAACCACGACCGGCCCCAGCAGGTGCGATTGCTGCGCGACCTGTGCGACACGATGCTGGCCGGCAGCCTGTGTGCGATGGGCGGCATGACACCGTACCCGGTGCTCTCGGCACTCGACCACTACCCGCAGGACTTCGGCCTGGAGGACTCGTCCACGCCCGAGCCGCTGCGGCAACACCGCGCGGAGCTGGCGTGAGCGACGGCATGAAGGCCGGTGGCCTCGGCCTGCGGCGGCTCCCGGCCGCGAGCTGGCGCGATTTCCTGCCGCCGGACCAACAGGTCGACGCACACGAGCGCTGGCGCGCTTCGGCCGGTGCGCTGCTGGGCGTGCTCTTCACCGCCTGGTTGTGCCATGCGCTCGTGCCGGCGCAGGCCAGCCCGCTGTGGCTGGTGGCGCCCATCGGTGCCAGCGCGGTGCTGGTGTTCGCCCTGCCCGCCAGCCCCTTCGCGCAGCCATGGAGCGTGGTTGGCGGCAACACTCTGTCGGCGCTGGTGGGCATCGCCTGCGTGCAGTTGCTCGGCGTCGCGCCCTGGTCCGCCGCGCTCGCGGTCGGGCTGGCCATCGCCGTGATGTTCGCGCTGCGCTGCCTGCACCCGCCGGGCGGCGCCTGCGCGCTGCTGATGGTGCTGGGCGGCGTCGCCGACCCGTCCTTCGCCCTGCAGCCGGTGCTGCTGAACTCGGTGCTGCTGATGCTGGCGGGCGTGGCCTACAACCGGCTCACCGGCCGCGCCTACCCGCAGCGCGGCGTGGCCGGGCCGAAGGTCGACGAGCCGCGGCGCCGCTCGTTCACCGACGCCGACCTCGACGCCGTGCTCGCACGCTACAACCAGGTGCTCGACATCAGCCGCGAGGACCTGCACATGCTGCTCGAGCAGGCGCAGATGCAGGCCTGGCGCCGGCGCTCGGGCCAGGTCCGCTGCGCCGAAGTGATGTCGGCCCCGCCGATCTCGGTGAGCTTCGGCACCCCGCTGCACGAGGCCTGGGCGCTGCTGCGCCAGCACCGCGTCAAGTCGCTGCCCGTCACCGACCGCGCGCAGCGCGTGGTGGGCATCGTCACCCTGGCCGATTTCATGCGCGAAGCGCGCGTCGGGGCGCGGGCCGATTGGGAGCGGCGCCTGGCGGCGCTGATCCGGCCGTCGGGGGCGACGCATGGCGACAAGGTCGAGGTGGTCGGCCAGATCATGACCCGCCAGGTCCGCGTCGTCAGCCAGGACCGGCCGATCGGCGACCTGCTGCCGCTGTTCTCGACCACCGGCCACCACCACGTGCCGGTCATCGACGGCGAGCGCCGCCTGGCCGGCATGATCACGCAGTCGGATGTCGTGCGTGCGCTCGCGCATCACGAGTGAGGAGGGCCTGCCTCGGTCGCCGGGCCGCCCCGAGGCGACTGATCCCCCCCCGGGGGACCGACGCCGAAGGTGGCGCAGGGGCCTACTCCACGCGGCGCTGCCGCAAGGCCATCACGGCCAGCTCGGTGCGGCTGCCGGCGTGCAGCTTCTCCATGATGCGGCTGACGTAGTTCTTCACCGTGCCCTCGGCCAGGAACAGCAGGCCGGCGATCTGCTTGTTGCTCTTGCCTTCGGCGATGAGCTGCAGCACCTTGGTTTCCTTGTCGTTCAGCGAGGCCACCGGGTCGTCCTCGACCGGCGGGCGGTACTGGGGCTTCGGGGCCAGCTCCGACAGGCGGCGGAACTGGTCCAGCACCTTGCGCGCCACCTGCGGCGTCAGGCGCGACTCGCCACGGTGCACCGCGCGGATGCCCTCGAGCACCTCGGCCTCGGTGGCGTCCTTCAGCAAGTAGGCCAGCGCGCCGGCGCGCAGCGCATCGAACACGCTCTGCTCGGCCTCCAGCGTGGTCAACACCAGCACCCGCGTCTGCGGCAGCGCCGCGGTGATCTCGCGCGTGGCGGCCACGCCGCCCTTGCGCGGCATGTGCAGGTCCATCAGCACCACGTCGGGCCGCAGGCGCCGGGCCATCTCCACGGCTTCCATGCCGTCGCCGGCCTCGCCCAGCACCTCCATGTCGGGCTCGAGCGAAAGCATCAGCGCGAGCCCCCGCCGCACCAGCGCCTGGTCGTCGACGATCAGCACGCGGATGCGCTGGGAGGCGGCTCGTTCGGTGGTCGTCATGCTGCGTGGCGCGGTCTTAGGGCCTGTGCTATGGCCGCCGTGCGGCCTTGAAGGCAATATACGGCAGTGGCCCCGGCGCTGACAGCCCCGCGGGCCGCGAGGAGACGATGACCGGCGCCACGGACCGAATCGCCGGCACTTACAACGGATGTCCCGATACCTGCAGGCCCTGGATCCCAGGCGCAGCCTGGCCACGGCGGTGGCCTGGTTCGCCGTCGTGCTGTCGCTGGCCATCGCGCTGGCGCTGCTGACGGTCGGCGACTTCGCCCTCAACAGCATGCTCGCGCAACGCGACGCGCAGATGATGCGCTTCGCCACGCAGCTGGCCGCCGAGCTCGAGCGCGCAGCCGCCGACGAGGGGCGGGTCCCCGCGCTGCCGGCGAGGGAGCAGCTGGCCCGGCTCGTCGACGCGGTGCGCGAGCAGGCCAAGCCCGACCCGCGCGCCCGCGTGATGCTGCTCGACGAGCGGCACGACATCCTGTTCGAGCGGCCGCCGGGCGCGTCCGACGTGCCGCTGGCGATGCCCGGCAACTCGCTGCAGGTGGCCGGCAACGGCCAGCATGTCGTGGTCGTCGCCGCGCCGCTGGATGCCGCGCCCACGCTGCGTGCGCTCGGCATCCGGGTGGCCGTCGTGCAGCCGAGCGAGGAAAGCGGCCACGGCGGCACGCTGCAGGAGAAGCTCACCGCCATCTCGATCCTGCTGAGCATCTTCGCCGCGCTGATCGGCGTGGCGTTCGCGCGCCGGCTGACGCGGCGGCTCTCCGACCTCACCGTGCAGGCGCAGCGGGTGGCGAACCAGACGGCCGAGGGCATCGTCGAGCCCACCGGCCACGACGAGGTCGCCGTGCTCGGGCGTGCCTTCGGGCGCCTGCTGGGCGCGCTGCGCCAGGAACGCGACGAGCTGGACCTGCTCACGCGCGAGCTCGAGCAACGCGTGCAGGCGCGCACCCGCGAGGTCGAGCGCCTGGCCGCGGACAGCCGCTACGCGGCCGTGGTGCGCGAGCGCCTGCGGCTGGCGCGCGACCTGCACGACACCCTGGCGCACTCGATGATGGAGATGCTGGTCGAGGTGCGCACGCTGCGCATGCTGCACGCGCACGACCCGCAGCGGCTGGCCGCCGAGCTGGAACGCGCCGAAGAGGTGGCACGCGACGGCCTGAAGGAAGCGCGCGAGGCCGTGAGCCAGATGCGGCTGAACGCGGTGCGCGACCTCGGCCTCGGCGCCGCGCTCAGCGGCGCGGTCGCGCGCTTCGCCGAACGCACCGGCCTGGACATGCACTACGAGGCCGACCCGCAGGCCGGCAGCTTCGCCGACCCGCGGGCCGAGACCGTGTTCCGCATCGCCGAGGAAGCGTTGCGCAACATCGACCGCCATGCCCACGCGACGCACGTGCAGGTCAGCCTGAAGGACGCGGGCGACGGCGCGATCGAGCTGACGATCGCCGACGACGGCGTGGGCTTCGACCCCGAGGCGCCGCACCCCGGGCACTTCGGCGTGACCGGCATCCGCGAGCTGGCGCAACTGATCCGCGCCGAGCTCGACCTGCACAGCGAGCCCGGCGCGGGCGCGCGGCTGCGGCTGCGCTTGCGCGTCGGGCCCGAGATGCGCGCGGGCAGTGAAGATGGTCACGATCCGCGTCCGGGCGGCAATCATGGCGCCGCGCTGGCGTAGAGTGAAACCGATGAAACGCAGCGAGATCGCCGTCACGCCGCTGGACCCGAGCCTCGACAGCATCCCCGTGCCGGGAGCGGCCCACCGCTGGGGGCAGCTGGTGATGGGGCTGGTCTGCATGGCGATGGTCGCCAACCTGCAGTACGGCTGGACGCTGTTCGTCAACCCGCTGTCCGACAGCTTCGGCTGGAGCCACGCGGCGATCCAGGTCGCCTTCTCGGTCTTCGTCATCACGCAGACCTGCTGCGTCCCGTTTGCCGGCTACCTGGTCGACGAGGCCGGCCCGCGCCCTGTCGTGTTCGCCGGTGGCCTGCTGTGCGCCATCGCCTGGGTGATGAACGCGCTGGCCGATTCGCTGGGCCTTCTGTATGTCGCGGCGGCCATCGGCGGCATCGGCGCCGGCGCCGTCTACGGCACCTGCGTCGGCAACGCGCTGAAGTGGTTTCCCGACAAGCGCGGGCTCGCCGTCGGCCTGACGGTCGCGGCCTTCGGCGCCGGCTCGGCGCTCACGGTGCTGCCGATCACGATGGTCATCGCCGCGCGCGGCTACGAGTCCGCGTTCGTCTACTTCGGCCTGGGCCAGGGGCTGGTGGTGATGGCGCTGGCGCTGGCGCTGGACAACCCGCACGAGTTGCTGCCGCACATCAGCCTGCCGGCGCCGGCGTGGCCGGTTCGCCAGTCCAGCCACGACTACACGCCGGCCCAGGTGCTGCGCCAGCCGGTGTTCTGGGTGATGTACGCGATCTTCGTGCTCGTCGCCGCGGGTGGGCTGATGGCCACCGCGCAGCTCGCACCCATCGCGCGGCAGTTCGGCATCGCCGACGTGCCGGTCGACCTGTTCGGCCTCGTGCTGCCCGCACTCACCTTCGCGCTGGCGCTGGACCGCGTGCTCAACGGCGCGACGCGGCTGGTCTTCGGCTGGGTGTCCGACCGGATCGGGCGCGAGCAGACCATGCTCGTTGCCTTCGCGCTCGAGGCGCTGGCGATCTTCGCGCTGAGCCGGTCCGGCGCGCACCCGCTGCTGTTCGTGCTGCTGACCGGCCTGGTGTTCTTCGCCTGGGGCGAGATCTACAGCCTGTTCCCGTCGACCTGCGCCGACACCTTCGGCTCGAAGTACGCCGCCACCAATGCGGGCCTGTTGTACACGGCCAAAGGCGTCGCGTCGCTGCTCGTGCCACTGTCCAGCGTGCTCGCCACGGCCGCCGGCGATTGGCAGGCCGTGTTCCTGATCGCCAGCGGCATGAGCGCCGCCGCCGCGCTGCTCGCCTGGTTCGTGCTGCGGCCGATGCGGCACCGGCTGCTGGACGAGCAGGCCGAACGCCCGGGGACCTAAGCCGCCACCTTGGCGACGCGGCACTCGGCGCGCCGCGAGAGGCGGCACAAGGTCTCGGCCGACAGGTTCAGGTGCGAGGCGAGATCCCTCTGCACAAGGCGCTCCATGAGTTGCGGGTGCTGGCGCGAGAAGGCGTCCACACGGGCCGGCGCATCGAGCAGCAGCAACCCGACGGCATGCTCCACCAGCGTCTCGCCGAGCGCCACGACGTGGTCATGGAAGGCCTGCCGCGCGGCCGGGTGGCGCGCAAGGAAAGTGCACCACTCGCTCATGGTCAGCGAGGCGATGCAGCTGCGCGCAGCACACACCACCGAGTACGGCGCGGCATCGCGCCGGCGCCAGGCATCGTAGAAGGTCTCGAAGTCGCCCTCGCCCGCGAAGCGCAGCGTCATCTCGCGGCCCTGCGGGCTGGTGACGATGCGCTTGAGCAGGCCTTCGAGCACGAAGTACTGGCGCAGCTCGTGCTCACCCTGCTCGAGCAGGCATTCGCCGCGCTGGCCGTCCTGCACGACGAGCATCTCGGCCAGCTCCTCCAATGCAGCGTCGTCGAGCTCGCTCAACAGCGGATGCCGCTTCACCTGCAGGCGCAGGAAGTGACATTGCGGATGGTTCGTCAACAGGTACTTCATGCGACTGCACTCTAGGCGTCGCCACGGGCCGTGCATTCAGCGGAAGGTCACCGCCCGCAGAGGACTTCTCGCACGAAGCGCATGTGACGAAGGTCACGATCAGCGTGCGGGTAAACGGCAAGGTCCAATCCTGGAAAGTTGACTCGGGTCAATAGAAATCCGAGGCCCCTGGCGAGACATTGGACCGGCATTCGATAGCCCCTCTCGCCGCTATCGCCCAGCCAGGAGATACACGTCCATGAGCCAAGCCAACCCTGCCTTTTCAAGCACCACGCAGAACACATCCAGCCCACGGTTCCGATGGGGACAGCTCGTGATGGGCATCGTCTGCATGGCGATGATTGCTAACCTTCAATACGGATGGACACTGTTCGTCAATCCGATTTCCGAGAAGTTCGGCTGGACGCGCGCCGCGATCCAGGTCGCGTTCACGATCTTCGTGCTCGCCGAGACATGGCTGGTGCCGATCGAAGGTTACCTGGTCGACAAGTTCGGGCCGCGCCCGGTGGTGCTGGGCGGCGGCTTGCTGTGCGGCCTCGGTTGGGTGATCAACTCGTTCGCCGATTCGCTGTCGGTGCTGTACGTCGCCGCAGCGATCAGCGGCATCGGTGCCGGTGCCGTCTACGGCACCTGCGTGGGCAACGCGCTGAAGTGGTTCCCCGACCGCCGCGGCCTCGCCGCGGGCCTCACGGCCGCGGGCTTCGGCGCGGGCTCGGCGCTGACCATCCTGCCGATCACGATGTTGATCAAGTCGCAAGGCTACGAGGCTGCGTTCCTGTACTTCGGCATCGGCCAGGGGCTGGTCGTGATGCTGCTCGCGCTGGCGCTGGTCGACCCGAACAAGTACGTGACGAAGCGCACCGAAACGGCCTCGAACCTGACCCAGAGCCGGCGCGACTACAGCCCCGCCGAGGTGCTGCGCAAGCCGGTGTTCTGGGTCATGTACGCGATGTTCGTGATGGTCGCAGCCGGCGGCCTGATGGCCACCGCGCAGCTCGCACCGATCGCCAAGGACTTCAAGATCATGGACGTGCCGGTCAACATCATGGGCCTCGTGCTGCCCGCGTTGACCTTCGCGATGGCCATCGACCGCGTGCTCAACGGCCTGACGCGCCCGTTCTTCGGCTGGGTCTCCGACAAGATCGGCCGCGAGCAGACGATGTTCATCTGCTTCGCGCTGGAGTCGGTGGGCATCCTCGCGCTGTACCAGTTCGGCGCGAACCCCGTGGCCTTCGTGATCCTCACCGGCCTCGTGTTCTTCGCCTGGGGCGAGATCTACAGCCTGTTCCCGTCGACCTGTGCCGACACCTTCGGTTCCAGGTACGCCGCGGCCAATGCCGGCATGCTCTACACGGCCAAGGGCACGGCCTCGTTGCTGGTGCCGCTGTCCAGCGTGCTGATGTCCGCCACCGGCAACTGGCATGCGGTGTTCATCGCCGCCAGCTTCATGAACGCGGCGGCGGCCCTGCTCGCCTGGTTCGTGCTGCGACCACTGCGCCAGCGGCAGATGGCCGAGGCGCAGTTCGTGCCGGCCGCCGGGAAGTCGCGGGTCGAATCGGCGCCGCAGGGTGCGCGCGCCTGAGTGCCTCCTGAACGCCCGAACGCACCGCCATGACCTTCTCCAGCCCCGAATTCTGGATCGCGCTGATGCAGATCATCGGCGTCAACATCGTGCTGTCGGGAGACAACGCGGTGGTCATTGCGCTGGCGGCACGCAGCCTGCCGCCCGCACGGCAGAAGCGCGCGGTGATGTGGGGCAGCGCAGCGGCGGTCGTGATGCGCATCGCACTGACGCTGCTCGCGGTGGAGCTGCTGCGCTTGCCGTACCTGAAGCTGGTGGGCGCCGCGCTGCTGTTGTGGATCGCGCTGCAACTGCTCCTGCCGAGCGAAGAAGACGGCGACATCGGCCGCGCCGCCAGCGGCATGGCCTCGGCGATCAAGACCATCCTGCTCGCCGACCTCGTGATGAGCCTGGACAACGTGATCGCCGTCGCGGCGGCTGCCAAGGGCAGCACGGCCCTGCTGGTGATCGGCTTGTGCATCTCGATCCCGCTGGTCGTGTTCGCCAGCACGCTGCTGCTGAAGCTGATGACGCGCTGGCCCATCATCATCACGCTCGGTGCGGCGCTGCTCGGCTGGGTCGCCGGGGAGATGGCCGTCAGCGACCCCGTGGCCAGGGGCTGGATCGACGCGCAGTGGCCCGTGCTGCACCACCTGGCACCGATCGTGGCGGCGGCAGGCGTCGTGGCCCTGGGCACCTGGCTCGCGCGCCGCGCTGCATCGCGTGGGAGTGCGGAGTCGGCGCTCGATCCATCGCCCGACGAGGCGCAGGCGTAGGCGTGGGCGACAAGCTCGGCTCTCGTGCCAACAATGCCCTGCGGTCATTGACCCGCGTCAGGCCACGTACAGGTAAACCCTAATAAAATGGCTCCCGGTTGTTATCAAACCGGGAGCCTGAATTGCACACCGCCTTCGCGCTGTATCACCTGTACGAATCCGGCCGCGTGCGCCACGCGCTGAAGACGCTGGCGCTCGAGACGCGCACGCTGCTCGGCGCCCTGCTGAGCCCGAATCAAGTCATCGCCGACGTGAAGGCGATGCGTGCGATGCAGCTCGAGGCCGACCGCATCGAAGCCACGCAACCGGCTCGCGCCGCCGTGCTGCGCCATCGGGCTGCATGCATGGGCCGATAGAGCCTCTCGCCCCCTCCCTGCACTCTCCACACTCTCTTGGCTCGTCGGGAGACGAGCCCATCATTCGGCAACGCATCGGCGTAAACGCGCAGCCGGCGTTCCGGAAATCTTGACTGCGGTCAACGGCGTTTTGTCGACGCCAGAACGACGATGTCTCCACGCTGACAGGCGACTCCCTCGGGAGAATTTTCAGGAGACATGACATGAACGCAGCTGCATCCCCCTTCTCGATCAAGGCGCGCACCGTGGTGCGTGTCGCTCTCGCGGCCGCGGCCGCGACCATGGCCGCGACGACACCGGCCTGGGCCTGGGAACCCGCCAAGCCGGTGGAGTTCATCGTTCCCGCGGGCACCGGCGGCGGTGCCGACCAGATGGCGCGACTGATCCAGGGCATCATCGTCAAGCACAAGCTGATGAACCAGTCGATGATCGTCGTGAACAAGTCCGCCGGCGCAGGTGCCGAGGGCTTCCTCGACATCAAGGGTGCCAAGGGCGACCCGCACAAGATCATCATCACGCTATCCAACCTGTTCACGACGCCGATGGCCACCGGCGTGCCGTTCAACTGGAAGGACATGACGCCCGTCTCGATGATGGCGCTCGACCAGTTCGTGCTGTGGGTCAATGCACAGTCGCCGTACAAGACCGCCGGCGAGTACATCAGCGCCGTGAAAGCCGCCGGCCCGAGCAAGTTCAAGATGGGTGGCACCGGTTCGAAGCAGGAAGACCAGATCATCACGGTCGGCCTGGAGAAGGCCACGGGCACGAAGTTCATCTACGTGCCGTTCAAGGGCGGTGGCGAGGTCGCGGTGCAGCTCGTCGGCGACCACCTCAACTCCACCGTCAACAACCCCATCGAGGCAGTGGCGCAGTGGCGCGCGGGAGCGCTGCGCCCGCTGTGCGTCTTCGACCACGAGCGCATGCCGTACAAGGCCAAGGTCACCGAGACCCAGTCGTGGGCCGACATCCCGACCTGCAAGGAGGCCGGCGTACCGACCGACTACGTGATGCTGCGCGGCATCTTCATGGCACCCGGCGTGACGCCCGAGCAGCAGGCCTACTACGTCAACCTGATGACGAAGGTGCGCGAGACGCCGGATTGGAAGGACTACATGGAGAAGGGCGCCTTCAACACCACCGCGATGACCGGCGCCGACTTCCAGAAGTGGCTCGCGAACGCCGAGGCGGCCCACCGGGCGTTGATGACCGATGCCGGCTTCATCGTTGCCCAGCAGTAGCTCAGCCGTCGATCCACCATCACTGACTGGAGCGAACCATGGCTCATGAACAGCCCCTGGCGCCGGCGGGCACGCGCCCGCTCGCGCGCAACAGCCGGGTCGACGCGCTGGTGGCGGCGTTGCTGACGATGGTCGGCCTGGTCGTCGTGTTCGAGGCACGGCGGCTCGGTGCCGGCTGGACCAGCGACGGCCCCGGCCCCGGCTACTTTCCCTTCTACATCGGCACCATCCTCGCCGTCGGCGGCGTCGGCATCCTGTACCAGTCGCTGCTGTCCAAGTCCGCCAACTCCGGCATCTTCGTCGACCAGGAGCAGTTCAAGCGCGTGCTGTCGGTTCTCGTGCCGGCAGTGCTGTACGTGGCGACGATCATGGCGCTCGGCCAGTATGTCGCGTCGGCCATCTTCATCGCGATCTTCATGGTGTGGCTGGGCAAGTACTCCCCGCTCAAGAGCGCCGTGCTCGGCATCGCCGTCAACGCACTCTTCTTCGCGATGTTCGAGATCTGGTTCAAGGTGCCGCTGTTCAAGGGCGCCTTGGACCCGCTCGCTTTCCTCGGCTACTGATCCCCAGGAAGGAGCAGACCCAAAATGGATGAAATCTCCGCCCTCTTCCAGGGCTTCGCCGTGGTGCTCACGCCGATGAACATCGGCCTGATGTTCATCGGCATCACGCTCGGTGTGCTGATCGGCGTTCTGCCCGGCCTCGGTGGCGCCAACGGCGTCGCGATCCTGCTGCCGCTCACCTTCGCCATGTCGCCCACGTCGGCGATCGTGATGCTGTCGTGCATCTACTGGGGCGCGCTGTTCGGCGGCGCGATCACCTCGGTGCTGTTCAACATCCCAGGCGAGCCATGGTCGGTGGCGACCACCTTCGACGGCTACCCCATGGCGCAGAAAGGCAAGGCGGGCGAAGCGCTGACGGCAGCATTCACGTCGTCATTCGTCGGCGCCTTCGTTGCGGTGCTGATGATCACCTTCCTCGCACCGCTGGTCGCGAAGTTCGCGCTGAGATTCGGCGCGCCGGAGTTCTTCGCCGTCTACCTCCTCACGTTCTGCAGCTTCGTCGGAATGGGCAAAGGCTCTCCGTTCAAGGTGCTGGTGTCGATGGCGCTCGGCTTCGCGCTGGCCACGGTCGGCATGGACACGGTGACGGGCCAGTTGCGCATGACCTTCGGGCTGCCCGACCTGATGCGTGGCTTCGACTTCCTGATCGCGGTGATCGGCCTGTTCGGCATCGGCGAGATCCTGCTGTCGATGGAAGAGGGGCTGAACTTCTCCGGCAAGTCGGCGCGGATCAACCCCAAGGTGGTGTGGGAAACGTGGAAGCAGCTGCCGCGCTACTGGGTGACCTCGGTACGCAGCTCGGTGGTCGGCATGTGGATGGGCATCACGCCAGGCGGCGCGACGCCGGCCTCGTTCATGAGCTACGGCCTGGCGAAGAAGATGTCCAGGAACGGCGCGAAGTTCGGCACCGGCGAGCTCGAAGGCGTCGTTGCGCCGGAGACGGCAGCGCACGCAGCGGGCACCAGCGCGCTGCTGCCGATGCTGGCCCTCGGCATCCCCGGCTCGCCCACCGCGGCGGTGCTGCTCGGCGGCCTGCTGATCTGGGGGCTGCAGCCGGGCCCGCTGCTGTTCACCGAGCAGAAGGACTTCGTCTGGGGCCTGATCGCCAGCATGTACCTGGGCAACGTGGCCGGGCTGATCGTCGTGCTGTCGACGGTGCCGCTGTTCGCGTCGATCCTGCGCATTCCGTTCTCGATCATCGCGCCGGTGATCATCGTGATCTGCGCGATCGGTGCGTACACGGTGCACAACGCGATGCTCGATGTCTGGTTCATGCTGCTGTTCGGCGTGATCGGCTACGTGTTCAAGAAGCTCGACTACCCGCTCGCGCCGCTGGTGCTGGCGCTGGTGCTGGGCGACAAGGCCGAAGACTCGTTCCGGCAGGCGATGCTGGTGTCGCAGGGCGACGTTGGCGTGATGTGGTCCAACTCACTGGTCGGAACGATCACGACCCTCGCGCTGACGATGCTGTGCTGGCCCTTGATCTCCAAGCTGATCGCGCTGGTGCGCAGCCCGAAGCCCAAGCCGGCATTCGCCGACGAACAGCCGGTCGACTGACGACTCGTTGACGCAAGGGCGCCGCGGCCGACGAGGCCGCGGCGTTCTCGTTTCAGATCTTCCCTGCGTGCCGCAAGCGGCTCAGCGTCTCAGCCGAAAGGTTCAGGTACGAAGCGAGCTGCTTCTGCGGGATCCGGTCGACCAGATCCGGGTGCTTGCGCACGAAACGATGCACCCGTCCCGGCGCATCCAGCAGGTGCAGCGTGATCGTGTGCGCCATGATCTCGCTCATCACGCGCATCACGACGAGCTCGAACGCGGCCTTGGCGCGCGGCCTCGCATCGAGGAACGCGACCCACTCCTTCAGCGGCATGCGAATCACGCGCACCTTGGTCACGCAGACGATGCCGTAAGGCGTCGGCGTTCCCAGCCGCCACGCGGCATAGCTCGTCTCCATGTCGTTCTTGTCGGCGAAGCGCAGGATCATCTCCTTGCCTTCCTGGTTCGACACGACGCGCTTGAGGATGCCGTCGATGATGAAGTACTGCTCCATCTCGCGCACGCCCTGGTAGAGCAGGAAATCGCCCTTGCTGCCGTCGAACACCGACATGTACGGCTCGAGTTGCTCGCGATCGACATCGTCGAGCTCCTTCAGCACTTCGTTGTGCTTGAGCTCGAGACGGATCACGTTCCTTTCGGGGTGGTTCGCCAGCAAGGTCATGAGCAGCGTTTGATTTTTTGAAAATTGACCGCAGTCAACGGAGGAATCGACGCGCACGAATGATAGTCGTCGCACGCCACTGAATTCCCATGAGGCGAGCAGAAGGAGAGACATGTCCACCGTTCTCGACAACCCACCGACGATCAGCAAACCTGCCGTCGCCGCAGAAGCGATCCGCGCACAGACCGATGGCTTCCATCTCGTGATCGACGCGCTGAAGCTCAACGGCATCGACACCATCTTCGGCCTGCCCGGCATCCCCATCACCGACCTCACGCGCCTGGCCCAGGCCGAAGGCATGCGCGTGATCTCGTTCCGCCACGAGCAGAACGCCGGCAACGCTGCGGCGGCCGCGGGCTTCCTCACGCAGAAGCCCGGCATCTGCCTGACCGTCTCGGCACCGGGCTTCCTCAACGGCCTGACCGCACTCGCCAACGCGACGGTGAACTGCTTCCCGATGATCCTCATCAGCGGCTCCTCCGAGCGCGAGATCGTCGACCTGCAGCAGGGCGACTACGAGGAGATGGACCAGCTCAACGCCGCCAAGCCGTTCTGCAAGGCCGCGTTCCGCATCCTGCACGCGCAGGACATCGGCATCGGCATCGCCCGGGCGATCCGCACCGCCCTGTCGGGCCGGCCCGGCGGCGTCTACCTCGACCTGCCGGCCAAGCTGTTCTCGCAGACGATGGACGCCGTGGCGGGCCGCGAGTCGCTGATCAAGGTGATCGACCCGGCGCCGCGCCAGCTGCCCGCGCCCGACACGGTGCAGCGCGCGCTGCAGGTGCTCGAAGGCGCCAAGCGCCCGCTGATCCTGCTCGGCAAGGGCGCGGCCTACGCACAGGCCGACGACGAGATCCGCGCGCTGGTCGAGAAGACCGGCATCCCCTACCTGCCGATGTCGATGGCCAAGGGCCTGTTGCCCGACACGCACGAGCAATCGGCCGCCGCCGCACGTTCGTACGTGCTGGCCGAGGCCGACGTGGTGCTGCTGGTCGGCGCGCGCCTGAACTGGCTGCTGTCGCACGGCAAGGGCAAGACCTGGGGCGGCCCCGATGCGCAGAAACTGGCGAAGAAGTTCATCCAGATCGACATCTCGCCGACCGAGATCGACAGCAACGTGCCGATCGCCGCGCCGCTGATCGGCGACATCGGCTCCTGCGTGTCGGCGCTGCTGGCCGGCATCGGCAGCGGCTGGAAGAAGCCGCCCGCGGAATGGACCGGCGCGATCGCCGAGCGCAAGGACAAGAACCTGTCCAAGATGGCCGCGATGCTGACGCAGGACGTGTCGCCGATGAACTTCCACGGCGCGCTCGGCGCGATCCGCGACGTGGTCAGGCAGCGGCCCGACGCGATCGTCGTCAACGAAGGCGCGAACACGCTGGACTTCGCGCGCAGCATCGTCGACATGTACGAGCCGCGCAAACGGCTCGATTGCGGCACCTGGGGAATCATGGGCATCGGCATGGGCTTCGCCGTGGCCGCTGCCGTGACCACGGGCAAGCCGGTGATCGCGATCGAGGGCGACTCGGCCTTCGGCTTCAGCGGCATGGAGGTCGAGACGATCTGCCGCTACGACCTGCCGGTGTGCGTGGTCATCTTCAACAACAACGGTGTCTACAAGGGCACCGACGCCAACCCGACCGGCGGCAAGGATCCGGCGCCCACGGTGTTCGTCAAGAACTCGCGCTACGACCTGCTCATGGAAGCCTTCGGCGGCAAGGGCGTCGTCGCCACCACGCCCGACGAGCTCAAGCGCGCGCTGCAGGAAGCGGTCGCGAGCGGCCGGCCCACGCTGATCAACGCTGTCATCGACGAAACCGCCGGCACCGAGAGTGGCCGCATCACCAGCCTGAACCCGCAAAAAGCGGCCATCAACAAGTAAACGTCGTTCACCTTAGGAGCCCACCATGAGCAAACCCCTCGAAGGCATCCGCATCATCGATTTCACCCACGTTCAGGCCGGCCCCGCGTGCACGCAAATGCTGGCCTGGTTCGGCGCCGACGTGATCAAGGTCGAGCGCCCCGGCTCGGGCGATGTCACGCGCAACCAGCTGCGCGACATCCCCGACGCCGACGCGCTGTACTTCACGATGCTCAACAGCAACAAGCGCTCGCTGACGCTGGACACCAAGACGCCCGACGGCAAGAAGGTGCTCGAGGACCTCATCAAGCGCTCCGACGTGATGGTGGAGAACTTCGGCCCCGGCGCCCTGGACCGCATGGGCTTCACCTGGGAGGTCATCCAGAAGCTGAACCCCGGCATGATCCTGGCCTCGGTCAAGGGCTTCAGCGAAGGCCACCACTACGAGGATCTGAAGGTCTACGAGAACGTGGCGCAATGCGCCGGCGGCGCGGCCTCGACCACCGGCTGGTGGAAGGGCGAGAACTCCGTGCCGACGATCTCGGCCGCCGCCTTGGGCGACACCAACACCGGCATGCACCTGGCCATCGGCATCCTCACCGCCTACGTCGGCCGCCAGAAGACCGGCAAGGGCCAGAAGGTCGCCGTCTCGATGCAGGACGCCGTGCTGAACCTGTGCCGCGTGAAGATGCGTGACCAGCAGCGCCTGGAGCGCGTGGGCTACCTCGAGGAGTACCCGCAGTACCCGCACGAGATGGAAGCGTTCGCCGACAAGGTGACGCCGCGCGGCGGCAACGCCGGCGGTGGCGGCCAGCCGGGCTGGATCCTGAAGTGCAAGGGCTGGGAGACCGACCCCAACGCCTACATCTACTTCACGGTCCAGGGCCACGCCTGGGAGCCGATCTGCGACGCGCTCGGCAAGCCCGAGTGGAAGACCGACCCGGCCTACACCACCGCCAAGGCCCGCCAGCCGCACATCGAGAAGATCTTCGCCACCATCGAGGACTTCATCAAGGACAAGACCAAGTTCGAGGCGGTCGACATCTTCCGCAAGTTCGACATTCCTTGCGCGCCGGTGCTGTCGATGAAGGAGCTGCTGCGCGACGAATCGCTGCGCAAGAGCGGGTCCATCGTCGAGGTGCCGCACAAGGTGCGCGGCAGCTACTTCACGATCGGCAGCCCGATCAAGTTCTCGGACCTGAAGCCCGAGGTGACCGCCTCGCCGCTGCTGGGCGAACACACCGACGACGTGCTGGCCGAGCTGGGCTACACGCCCGACCAGATCGCGACCTACCACGCGGTGGGTGTGGTGTGAGCGCCTGCGGGGCCGCGCTGCAGCCCCGCGCTGGCATCCTGTGGCTGGCCGACGGCGGCGCCCTGCGCTGCCGCTCGGCCCACAGCCTGCACGTCCTGCCGCCCACGCTCGCCCTGTGGGTGCCGCAGGACGTGCCGCATGAGGTCGAAGGGCTCGGCGGTGCCCAGTTGCGGCGCGTGGGGCTGGCGCTGCCTGCCGGCGTCGTCTGCGCCACGGCGCCGGCCTCATGCCGCGTCACGGTCGCGGGCCCGCTGCTGGCGGCGCTGGCGGACACGCTCGACGGCACGAACGGCGAGCGCCCCGTCACGCCGCGCCAGCAGCTCGGGCTGGCGCTGGCCGCCGAAGAAGTGCAAAGCGCCGAGCCGCTGCCGATCGGCGTCGCCCTGCCGCACTCGCCCACGCTGCGCAGGGCGTGTGAAGCCGCCCTGCGCGACGGCGCCGGCGACTGCAACCTGCAGGCGCTCGCCGAGGCCGCGAACACCAGCATGCGCACGCTGGCGCGATGCTTCCAGAAGGAGCTCGCCCTGCCCTTCAGCCACTGGCGCCTGCAGCTCAGGCTGGCGCGCCTGGTGGCACTGTGGGCAGAAGGGCGAACGCTGAGCGCGAGCGCGGCGGCGGTGGGCTACACGAGCCCCAGCGCGCTGTCGTTCAGGGTGCGGCGGCTGATCGGGATGACGCCGAGCCGCTTGCTGGCGGAGCGGGCAGGCGCAGGCGCGAACCCCATCGCGCCACGCCTGTCGACGACGGCCTACTGAGCCAGGATCCAGCGGACGACATTCCTGATCTCGTCCGGGCTCTTGGCCTTGATGATCATGTGAGGCTCCCGGTGCCCATCGGCTGCGATCGGCCCCTCACCGGAGATGAGGTGCTCGTACAGCCTGGATTCGGCATCGGGCCTGTCCCTGTACTTCGCGGCGATCTCCGCGTAGGACGGTCCTTCCTTCTTCTTGGACAGGCCGTGGCAGCGCAGGCACCGGTCCTCAGCGGCCAGCGACTTGGCCTTGACCGCGTCGAACCCCGCAGTGTCTTCTCCTGCCACGGGGGCCGGCGCGCAGCCGTAGCCGAGCCAGGTGAACAGCGCGGCGCCGAGCACCGCAAGGACGTTGTGAGCGTGTCGCTTCATGGTGGAACCGCCCTTTGCAGAAGAGTCCGCAGGCGATTTCATCATGCGCCGCCGCCCGTGACCAGACCTTGCTGGCCATCAAGCGCCGCGCGGGCCTCGGTTCGCGCTTCGTTGCAATGGATGCCCAACCCCCATCGCCAGGCGGAATCACGACGATCTTGTTACTCCCTGCCGCGCTGCCGCCCACGTAGATTTGCCCGAGGGCCCAGCCGGGCTCGTGTGATGGCAACCGCTCAACGCAAGCAATCGGAGATCACCATGGTGGATATCGTTCACAGGGTCGGAATCAAGGCGCCGGCCTCGAAGGTCTATGCAGCACTGTCGACCATCGAGGGCCTGGCGGGCTGGTGGACCACCGCGACGACCGGCGACTCGAAGGTCGGCGGAACCATCGTCTTTCGTTTCCACACGGCAACGGGCGACGAGATCGGCGGCTTCGACATGGACGTGCTCGAACTCAGGCCAGACCAGAAGGTGCGATGGCGCGTCAAGGCCGGGCCGGCGGAGTGGGTCGGCACGGAGATCGAGTTCCTCCTGTCTCGGCAGGACGAGCACACGATCGTGATGTTCGGCCACCGGCATTGGCGGGAGGAGGTTGAGTTCATGGCTCACTGCAGCACGAAGTGGGCCACGTTCCTGTTGAGCCTGCGGGACTTCGTCGAGACCGGGAAGGGAAAGCCGGCGCCCGGTGACCTGAAGATCAGCAACTGGCACTGAGCACCGAACAGCAGGTGCGGCAGCTCGCTTGCGAGCGAGCTCAGCTGCGCCACGGCAGTTCCAGCGCCTGGCCTTCGGGCAGGCGGGTGGCCACCGGGGTGGACGCGAAGATGCCGAGCGTCTCCAGCGGCACGGCACCCACGTTGAAGAACTGGTGCAGCTGTCCCTTGGGAAGCACCAGCGTGCAATTGGCGCCGAAGCGTTGAATTCGGCCGTCGCCGTGGAGCTCGCCCGAGCCGCCGAGGCACAGCACGACCTCGTCGCAATCGTGGCTGTGCGGTGGTGTGGCCGCACCCGGCGCCATCGTCTGGCGCCACACGGACAACTGGCTCAGGCCCTCGGCCTGCCCGGCCCAGGTGGCGTGGGCGATGCCGGCAATCGGGCTGGCCTCGGGTTGGATCTGCTCGATGACTTGCATGGTGGGTTCCTTCATTCGTGGGCGGGCGTTGGGGCGGTGCCCGCCAGCTTGACCGCTGTGATGGATGAAGTCTCGGCCCGACCTGTCGATTCGAGAAGACCTTGAAGCGCCGTAACATTGACGACGTTTTGTCGGCAATGCGTGTCGGCACTTCGCTTTCGGGAGGCGCCATGCAAGGGCTGCAGCAGTTCATCGCGTTCGCACAAACGGCCCGCCATGGCGGCTTCGCCGCAGCCGCGCGTGAGCAGGGCGTCGCGCCGTCCACCCTGGCCAAGGCGGTCGCGCGTCTGGAGGCCGCGTTGGGCGTCAAGCTGTTCCACCGCACCACCCGCCAGGTCACGCTGACGCCCGACGGCGAACGCCTCTTCGAGCGCTGCCAGCGTGTGCTGGCCGAGGTGGAAAGCCTGCAGGCCGAAGCCTCGGGCTCGCGCCTCGCGCCGGCCGGGGTGCTGCGCATCGACCTGCCCGTGTTCTACGGCAAGCGTTTCGTGATGCCGCTGCTGGCGCAGGTGATGAGGCAGTACCCGGCCCTGCATCTGGACATACGGCTGACGGACGCGCAGGTGGACCTGGTGCGTGACGGAGTGGATCTGGCGGTACGCATCGGCCAGTTGCGCGACAGCACGCTCGTCGCGCGTCGCGTGGACCAGCAAGGCCTGGTCTTGTGTGCCAGCGCCGGCTACCTGAAGCTTCGCGGGGCGCCTCGCAAGGTGGAAGACCTGTCGGCCCACGATGCCGTGGTGTTCCGGCTGCCCTCCACGGGGCGCGACCGGCCCTGGCAGTTCCGCCAGCGCGGTGTGATGCTCGATTTCCTGCCGCAGGCCCACATGCGGGTGAACGAGACCGAGGGCCTGCTGGAGGCGCTCAAGCTCGGCTGCGGTGTGTGCCAGGTCCCCGACCTGCTCGTGCGCGATGAATTGCTGCGGGGCGAGCTGGTGGAATTGCTGCCGGGCCTGCGCCCGCAGAGCATGCCGATCCACATCGTCTACCCCTCGAGCCGGCTGTTGCCTTCGCGCGTGAAGGTGGTGATCGACGCGTTGCAGGCCTTGCGCCGGCGCGGCGCCGACGCGGCCGATCAGGCCTGAAGCGGCTGGCGTTCCAGTGCGGCATGATCGGCCGATTCACACACGAAGCCGAGGCGGGATGAACGAGACCGACACCCCAGACACCCGGGCGGTTGCCCTGTATTGGGACTTCGAGAATCTTCACGCGAGTCTGTCCGAAGCCCGCCATGGCGAGGGCAGCTATGCCAAGCCGGATGGCCGCTTCAAGGTTCAGGACCCGCTGGTGAACGTCCGGGCCGTCATCGAGCTGGCGGCGTCCTACGGGCCCGTGGCCATCAACCGGGCCTACTGCAACTGGCAGTTCTTCGGCCGGTATCGCGACGCGCTGCTGCAAGGCTCGGTCGAGCTCATCCAGTTGTTCCCGCCCGGGCAGTCGGCAAAGAACGGCGCGGACATCAAACTCTGCCTGGATGCCGCCGAGGACATCGCCCGTTTCGCGCACATCGGCACCGTCCTCATCGTCGGCGGCGACAGCGATTTCATGCCCGTCGCCCAGAAGATCAAGGCCGCGGGCCGCACGCTGGTGGGCGTGGGCACGAGGCGCTCGACCAACCGGCACTGGGCCAGGAGCTGCCACGACTTCCGCTACTACGACAGCCTGGTCGACGACGAGATCCCGCCCGAAGCCGCAGGGTCGAATGTGGCGGCCGTCGCCCCACCGGTGCGCACACCGCAGGACGAAGCCAATGAGACGATCCTGCGGGCCATCACGCTGCTGGCCGAAGCCCAGGGCGACCCCTGGGTGAACAAGGCGCCGATCTTCAAGATGGTCAAACGCCTGGACCCGACCTTCGACCCCAAGGAGTTCAAGTTCACGACCTTCTCGGCCATGCTGAAGTCTCTCGAACCGGCCTCGATCACGACCCGCCAAGGCGAGTTCGACCAGCAGGTGCGGGTGATCACGCCCGGCGCGCCGGACGGTGCCTAGCTACCCCCTCGCCCGGCTCATCGCCAGGCTCGCCGCCGCCGTCCGCGTCTCGACCCCCAGCTTGCCGTAGACCCGCTCGAGGTGCTTCTTCACCGTCGCCGGGCTGGCGCCGAGGATGTCGCCGATGTCGCGGTTGGTCTTGCCCTGGATCACCCAGTACAGCACCTCGGCCTCGCGCGTGGTCAGCGTGAAGGCCTGGACCCAGGCGGCGAGCATGGCGGCCTCGGAAGCCTCGCGCAGCACGATCAGCCACTGCCCCTCGGCCGCGTCTTCGAGCGGGTGCAGCGCGCAGGTGAGCCGGCCGGCGCCGCGGCTGATCGTGATGGTCTGCGCCTCGGCGCCGGCGCGCTGGCGGATTGCCTGGCGGCCGACCCAGGCCATCAGCTCGGCCGGGGCCTGGTGGTCGGGCAGGTCGCCGAAGTAACGGGTCAGCAGCTCGCGCGCAAGCGCGGTCTGCCAGATGCGGCGGTCGTCGCCATCGCGCACGACCAGCGTCGCGTGGCCGAAGGCATCGAGCGCCTGGCGGGCCTGGCGCTGGCTGCGCGCGTTGTTCAGGTGGGCGGCGATGCGCGCCAGCACCTCGCGCGGGCGGATCGGCTTGGTCACGTAGTCGGCGCCGCCGGCGCCGAAGCCCTCGAGCACGTGCTCGGTCTCGGTCAGGCCGGTCATGAAGATGATCGGCACCGCCGCGGTCGCCGGGTCGGCCTTGAGCCGCCGCGCCACCTCGAAGCCGCTCAGGCCCGGCATCACCGCATCGAGCAGCACGATGTCGGGCGGCGCCTTGGCAGCCAGCGCGAGCGCGGCCTCGCCCGAGGTGGCCACCAGCACGGTGTAGCCCGATTCGTCGAGCGCGTCGTGCAGCACGGCGAGGTTGTCGGGCACGTCGTCGACGATCAGCACGACGTCGCCGGAGTCGACCAGCAGCGGCTCGGTGGGCGCGGGGCGTGGCGTGTCGGGGTTGGGCATGGGATCAGGGGCGGGCGTCATCGAGGGCCTGGGCAAGCAGCCGGTTCATCGCATCGAGCTGGAATTCACGCGCCAGCGCACGCAGCCGCGCGACGAAGCGCGCGCTGGCGGCGTCGGCGGCTTCGATCTCGTCGAGCTTGCGCACGATGCCGCGCACATAACCGAGCCCGACCAGCTCGCGCAGCGCGTGCAGCTGCGCGGCGGGCGGCAGGCTGCCCGGGTCGGGCGCGGTGGCAAGCAAGTGCTCGGTGGGCGTGTCGTGTGCAGGGGATGGGCCGGGTGCGGCGGCCGGCAGCGTGGGCAGCCACTCGAGCGCGAGCTCGCGGCCGAGCCAGTCGAGCAAGGTGGCCAGCCGCACCGGCTTGACGAGGAAGTCGGCCGCGGGCACGCCCACGTCGTTCGGCAGGCCCTGGTCGAAGGCGTTGGCCGACACGATGGCCAGCGGCACGCGCGCCAGCGCCGGGTCGCTGCTCGCGCGCAGGCGGCGGATCGTCTCCCAGCCGTCGATGCCGGGCATCGCGAGGTCGACGAAGACCGCGTCGGGCTTCAGCCCAGCGGCGCGGGCCAGCCCCTCTTCGCCGCTGGCGGCCGTCTCGATCACGAAGCCGAACGGGCCCAGCAGGTCGGCCTGCAATTGGCGGTCGGCCTCTTCGTTGTCGATCACGAGGATGGTGCGGCGCGGCCCGGCATAGCCGCTTCGCAGGCTCGTCGGCGCCAGCTCGGGCAGCGCGGCGCCGGCGCGCACCTCGGGCAGGAACAGGCGCAGCGTGAAGGTGCTGCCCACGCCCGGCGTGCTGGCCACGCGCATCTCGCCGCCCATCAGGTCGGTCAGCATCTTGCTGATCGTCAGGCCCAGCCCGGTGCCGCCGGCCGCCACGCTGCCGGGCGACGAGCCGCGGGTGAAGGGCTCGAAGACGCGCTCGAGCTCGTCCTCGCTCATGCCGGGGCCGGTGTCGATGATCTCGACGCGGGCGATCTCGCGCGCAAAGCTCAGCCGGAAGCGCACCTCGCCCTGGCTGGTGAACTTGACCGCATTGCCCAGCAGGTTGATCAGGATCTGGCGCAGGCGCTTCTCGTCGGCGCGCACCAGCGCGGGCAGCGCGCCCTCGCTCTCGAACGAGAAGGCGATGCCCTTGGTGGTGGCCTGCAGCTCGAACAGGCCCGCAATCTCCTCGACGCAGTCGCGAAAGCGCATCGGCTTCAGCTCGAGCCTGAGCTTGCCGGCCTCGATGCGCGCCAGATCCAGCGTGCCTTCGATCAGACCCAGCAGGTGGTCGCCGCCGCGGCGGATCACGCTGACTGCGTGGCGCCGGTGCGCGGGCATCGCCGGGTCGTCCTCCAGCAGCTGCGCATACCCGAGGATGCTGTTCAGCGGCGTGCGCAGCTCGTGGCTGACGGCGGTGATGTAGCGGGTCTTGGCGCGGTTGGCCGCGTCGGCGCGGCGGCGCGCCTGCTGCAGCGCGAGGTCGGTCTGGCGATGCGAGTCGATCTCGCGCTGCAGGGCCTCGGTCTGGCGCAGGCTTTCTTCCTGCGCGACGCGGCGGCTCTGTTGCGCCAGCACCAGCCACCAGGCCACGATGCCGGCCACCAGCAGCAGCGCCGCGTAGGCCTTGACGAAGCCGGCGCGCAGCGCCGGGTCGAGCCACTCGGCCACCGCGGCGCCGCGCAGCTGCATCGCCGTCACCTCCTGGCGGTACAGCAGGCCGAACAGCGCGGCCAGCAGCGGCACGATGAAGGCCATCAGCAGCAGGTACTGGCCCAGGCCCGATTCGACCTGCGGCGCGAAGCGGCGCGGCAGCAGCCGGCGCAGGCCCGCCGACCAGCGCGCCCAGACCTCGTCGACGAAGCGCGGCACCGGCTTGCAGCGGTCGCCGCAGCGCGCATCGAGCGTGCAGCACAGCGAGCAGATCGGGCCGCCGTAGGCCGGGCAGCCGGCCATGTCCTCGGCTTCGTAGTCGCGGTCGCAGACGATGCAGCGCTGCGGCGTCAGGCGGGCGTAACGGCCCTGGCCATCCCCGGCCGCCGGCTCCACGGGCCGTGCCAGGTAGTAGCGCCCCTTCGTCGCCCACGCGATCAGCGGCGCGGTGGCGAAGGCGGTGACCAGCGCGATCATCGCCGAGAAGGCCTGCGCGAGCGGACCGAAAGCGCCCAGGTGGGCCGCCACCGACAGCAGCGACGCCAATGCCGTGGCGCCCACACCCACCGGGTTCACGTCGTGCAGATAGGCGCGGCGAAACTCGATGCCCGGCGGGCTGAAGCCCAGCGGCTTGTTGACCACCAGGTCGGCCACCACCGCCATGATCCAGCTGATCGCGATGTTCGAGAACAGGCCCAGCACGCCGCCCAGGGCCTGGAACACGTCCAGCTCCATCAGCATCAGCGCGATCAGCAGGTTGAACACCATCCACACCACGCGGCCCGGGTGGCTGTGGGTCAGGCGAGAGAAGAAGTTCGACCACGCGAGCGAGCCCGCGTAGGCGTTGGTCACGTTGATCTTGAGTTGCGACACGACGACGAACAGGGCCGTCACCGCCACCGCCCAGCCGTAGTGCGGCAGCAGCGGCTCCCAGGCCGCGAGGTACATCTGGTTCGGATCCACCGCACGGTCGGGCGAGACCATGTGCGTGAGCGCCAGGTAGGCCAGCAGCGCGCCGCCCAGCATCTTGGCCACGCCCGGCAACACCCAGCCCGGGCCGCCGACGATCACCGCCGCCCACCAGCGGCGGCGGTTCGCCCGGGTACGCTCGGGCATGAAGCGCAGGTAATCGACCTGCTCGCCCATCTGCGTGATCAGCGCGATGCCCACCGTCAGCGCGGCGCCGAAGCCGGCCAGCGTGAAGCCCGGCGTACCCTGCTCGCCCGCATACGACAGCAGCGAGGCGGGCAGTTGCGGATTCAGCCACAGCACGCTGGCGTAGGGCAGCAGCAGCAGCACGAGCCACAGCGGCTGCGTCCAGACCTGCAGCCGGCTGATCCAGGTGACGCCGTAGGTCACGAGCGGGATCACCGCCAGCGCGCACAGCAGGTAACCCCAGGCCGGCGGGATGTCGAACGCGAGCTCGAGCGCATAGGCCATCACCGCCGCCTCGAGCGCGAAGAAGATGAAGGTGAAGCTCGCGTAGATGAGGGAGGTCAGCGTCGAGCCGAGGTAGCCGAAGCCGGCGCCGCGCGTGAGCAGGTCCATGTCCACGCCGTGGCGCGCGGCATAGACGCTGATCGGCCAGCCGGCCGCGAAGACGATCAGCCCGGTCGCGACGATGGCCCAGAACGCATTGACGAAGCCGTAGCGCACCAGCAGCGTCGCGCCGACCGCTTCGAGCACCAGGAAGGAGGCAGCGCCGAACGCGGTGTTGGCCACCCGCCATTCCGACCATTTGCGGAAGGCGCGCGGCGTGAAGCGCAGCGCGTAGTCCTCGATGGATTCGCTGGCCACCCAGGCGTTGTAATCCCGCCGGATCGGAATCACGTGCTGTGGCAGGGCGGCGGGGCGAGGCGGCATGCCCCAGGCTGTTCTCAAGAACCGCACCCACGCCGGGCGGCGTCGGCGCACCAGCCTGGGCCGAAGTGCCGGGCCGGGCCCTCCAGGCCGTCGCTCAGGTCACCAAGCCTGTGCGGGCGCGCACCAGCGGTGTGCGACTCTCAGGGTTAGCCCGCAGAGCCGGCCACGCGGCCGCGGCCGGCGGCTTTCGCGCGGTAGAGCATCGCGTCGGTCTTTGCCAGCGCATCGGCCCAGCGCGCCTGGCCGGGCCGCCAGTAGGCCACGCCGACGCTCGCGCCCACGCTCAGCGGCTGGCCGGCGTCGAGCTCGAAGGGCTGCGCGGCGGCGGCCACCACCTTGTCGGCCACGATCATCGCGTTGGCCTCTTCGTGCAGCCCGTCGAGCACGATGACGAACTCGTCGCCGCCCAGCCGGGCGATCGTGTCGCTCGGCCGCACCAGGCCGCGCAGCCGCTTCGCGAAAGCCTGCAGCAGCCGGTCGCCCACCGCGTGGCCGTGCGCATCGTTGACGGGCTTGAAACGGTCGAGGTCGATGAACAGCACCGCGACCAGGCCGGCCGCGCCGTCGGCCGGCGGGCGCGCGGCCAGTTCGTCGAGCGCACGCTCGAAGCCGCTGCGGTTGAGCACCTGGGTCAGCGCATCGGTGTGGGCCAGGTCGCGCAGCCGGCGCTCTTCGGCGCGACTGGCCGAGATGTCGGCCGCGACCGCGACGCAGCCCTCGACCGTGCCGGCCTGCGTGAACAGCGGGAGGTAGTCGACCCGCACGTGGCGATGCCGCTCGCGGCTGGGGTCGTCGCGCTCGAAGCTGACGGCTTCGCCGGCCAGCACGCGCTCGATCCAGGGCCGGCGAAACGCGTATTCGGCGGAGCCCAGCACCTCTTCGGCCGTGCGGCCGAGCACGCGCTCGCGCGGCTGGTCGGTCCAGGTCTCGAAGCCGCGGTTGACGAAGATGTAGCGCTGCGCGGTGTCGAGCACGGCAATCGACATCGGCACCACGTCGGCCACCGAACGCCACACCGCCTCGCTGCGGTGCAAGGCCTGCTGCGCAGCGCGCTGGGCGGTGATGTCGCGCAGGATCGCCGAGAAGTGCTCGATCTGGCCGTGCCGATCGCGGTGGGCGATCTGCAGGTGGCTGACCAGCAGCTCGCGGTGCTGGGCATCCCACTGCAGCGTCTCGCCGGCCCACACGCCCTTCTCGAGCGCGGCCGGCACGATCTCGACCGCGTGCCGCGCCACCGTCTCGGGCGGGTTGAACGCCAGCGCGTTGAGGTGGCCGATCGGCTCGTCCGGCGACAGCCCCAGCATGCGGCGCGCGGCGGGGTTCGCGTACAGCAGCCTGCCCTTGGGATCGGTCTGCAGCACGAAGTCGGTTGTCGCGTCGAAGATCGCGGCCTGGGTGCGCAGTGCGCGCTCACCCTCTATGCGCTCGGTCACGTCGGCCACGGTGCCGACGTGACCCTGCACGATGCCGTCGACGACAATCGGTGCGCTGCGCACCACCAGCACGATCTCGCGCCCGTCGGCACGCCTGAGCCGGCGCGTCACGTGCATGCCGACCGGCTCGTTGACGATCTGCCGCCAGCCCTGGCGCGCCGGCTCGCGCTCGGCCTCGGGCAGCAGGTCGATCCAGCCTTCGGCCGCCTGTTCGCGGTTGGCGAAGCCGTGGATGCGCAGGTAGGCGCCGTTCACGTAGGTCAGGCGCCCGTCCAGCCCGGCGCGGAACAGGCCCAACGGCGAGGTGTCGCTGACCGCCGCCATCTCGGCACGCTGCGCGCGCAGCTCGCGCATCAGCGCCTCGAACTCGCGTGCCAGCAGGCCGCGCTCGTCGTTCGTGCTGGTGTCGATGGCCACCGCCCGGTCCGGGCTGCGGCGCTGCTCGCGCATCGCCAGCCACAGCGTGTCGAGCGGGCGCATCAGCCAGCCCACCCCGGCGCTGACCGCCAGCACCGTGCCCACGCCGAGCAGCACCAGCGACAGCAGCAGCGCATGGCGCGCACGCAGCAGCGGGCCGTGCGCCTGGCCGGCGGGGATCACGATGCGCAGCTCCCACGGCGCGACCTGCAGCGTGCGGCGGGTGACGAAATCGGCCTGCAGGTCGAAGTCGTCGAGCATCGTCAGGTCGGCCGCCGGCTTGAGCAGCCGCGCGGGGTCGGCATTCAGCACGTAGACCGGCGACGCGTCGTGCGTGACCAGCTCGTAGCGGCCGGCCTCGCCGATGCGGCGGCGCGCCAGGTCACCGAGCGCGCTGTCGGCCAGCAGGTCCAGGCCGCCTGCCAGCGCGCCGAGGAAGTGGTGCTCGGCATCGAACAACGGCACGGTCATCAGCACCAGCGGCCGGCCGTCCACGCGCGACAGCAGCGGTGCCGAGATCGTCGGCCGGCCGATGACACGGGCCTGGCGGAAGTAGTCGCGGTCGCCGATGTTCACCGGCCCGGGGTTCGGCGGGTCGTTGGTGATGACCATGCCATCGGCGCCGACCAGCGCGACGCCGTTGAACAGCGGCCGCAGCGCGCTCTGCATGATGAAGCGGGAGTGGGCGGCCTTGTCGGCCAGCAGCGCCGCGTCGACGCGGCGCGCGGCGCGCTCGAGCACCGCCATGTGGGCAGCCAGCTTGTCGTCGATGTTGGCGGCCATCGCGGTGGCCAGCGCATCCTGCTGCTGGCGCAGCAGCGCGATGTGGTCGCGCGCCTGCTGCCGATACAGCCACCCGCCCGCCAGCGAAACCGCGCCGATGACCACCAGCGCCGTGACCAGCGCGGCCTTGATCTTCAGCGACAGCGTCATGAAGATCGAGCCCGCGCGTGTCGAGGCGCTGGCGGGGTCAGGCGGGGGCCAGTTCGCCGTCCAGCGCGTTGACGAGATCGGGAATCAGCTGGCGCAGCTCGCCCGTGGCGATGGCCGCGTCGGCATCGAAGCCCTCGTCGCCCGCATGGCGCGAGCCGGCGTCGAACAGGCCGTCGTCGACGCTGAGCTTCTTGATCTGCAGCGCATCGGTCAGCACGAACGAGACCTTGCCCTTCCAGGTCAGCGCGAGCCGGGTCGGCTGCTTGCCGCCGGTCAGCACGTGGGCGCGCACCTCGTCGGTATCGAGCGGGTGGCGGGCGTAGCGCACGACCGATTTCATCTCGTCGGCCGACTTCAGCTCACATTCGCGGTCGACGCTGAAGCCGGACGGCGCCTCGCCCTCAGCCAGCCACGCGGTCATGGCCGCGGCGGGCGACAGCGTGGTCTGCACCAGGCGCAGGGCCAACCCGTCCAGGCACTTGACCAGCATCGTCGCGGCCTCCTCGGCGCGCTTGGCGCTGCCGGCATCGACCATCAGCAGCGCGGCCTTCGGATCGAGCCAGATGTTGACCGAGGCCTGCTTGGTGAAGGCCTGCGGCAGCAGCGCGAGCACGGCCTCTTCCTTCAGCTCCTTGGCCTGGCGCTTACCGGGCTTGCGCCCGGTGGCCGCCTCGGCCTGCTTCGCCAGCTCCTCGACACGGCGCTTGACCACCGCCGAGGGCAGCACCTTCTGCTCGACCATCAGCCGCATCAGCCACTGGCCACCGATCGACTCGACGAGCGGCGCGGCGCCCGGCTCGCCGGCGGATTGCTCGCCGTGGCGCGGCGAGACCCAGCCGGCTGACACGGGCTGCGTGGCC